>CAVKSZ010000025.1:0-29137 GCA_963659135.1 Bulleidia sp.
CGATATAGCTATTCTTCAACATATTTGTGGGTTCTATGGTTATTATTGTAATGCTTTCTATATTGCCGTCGGCCGTCGGCAATATAGTTTACATTCGTCAGCCAATTGGGCTACGGCCATCAACCAACCGGCTTACGGCCGTGGACAGTATATAAACCTAAATAAACTTATTGCCAATAGTGCCCTTGGGCTGTTTCTAAATGCCTAGAAGGCAAAAAAATGAAATCTAAAAGCACTTTTAAATGAAAGAGCCGTGTGGGTATTACTACTCTTCGGCTGGCAGTATGCCTATCTCTCGCTTTATGCTTTGCTCAAGAGAGATGAGCGTTTCGGTAGAAACTACTCCAGAAATGGTCTGTAACTGATTGTTAAGTAGGTCCATAAGCTGTTCGTTGTCGCGGGCATACAACTTGATAAGCATAGTATACGAACCTGTAGTAAAGTGGCACTCTACTATCTCGGGTATGGCACGCAGGCGCGATACCACCTCTTTATACATGCTGCCACGCTCTAGGTTAAGACCCACGTAGGTACAAGTAGAGTAACCCAGGCTCTTGGGGTTAACATAGAAGCCACTGCCTGTAATCACTCCATTGTCAATAAGGTGCTGTACACGCTGATGCACGGCTGCACGCGACACACCACACTCGGCAGCTACGTCTTTGAAAGGCATTCGGGCATTGGTAGATAGAATACCCAGTATCTTCTTATCCAGTTTATCTATTTTTTCCATTTATAATTAAGAATTTTCGTAATGTAAACCAAGCAAAATTACTGCTTTCTATTGATACTTACAAACAAATTGCTTGGTATTTTGCACTTTTCCTCTACTTTTTGCTACTTTTTTATTATATGAACATACTCATATAGAATGGCAAGTACAATACGCCGCCTACATACTCCAGATTATTACTACTCATTACTATACGGTGGTTTATCTTATTAGTTTTACAACTTTTTGCCAATCACAGGAAGAAAGTATGCTTTTTTAGTAGTGCAATTACATCTATTCGGCAAAGGGTAGAGACAGTTCTTGACCTGTAAGATTGTAGCTGCGACGGTGGTATGGAGTAATACCGTGGTGGAGTATGGCTGCGCGGTGCTCGCGGGTAGGATAACCTTTGTTCTGGCGCCACCCGTACTGCGGAAATTCTGCATCAAGAGCATCCATATAATCATCGCGGAAAGTTTTGGCCAGTATGCTGGCAGCGGCTATGGCCTGATATTTTCCGTCGCCCTTAACTATGGTAGTGTAAGGCAGGTCGGCATAGGGCTTAAATCTATTGCCATCTACTATTACTGCCTCGGGGCGAACCTTAAGTGCATCCAGGGCACGGTGCATGGCCAATATGCTGGCGTTGAGTATATTGATATGATCTATCTCTTGGGGTGTTACCACACCTACTGCCCACGCTACAGCATCATTCATAATCTGGGTGCGCAGTTCAAGACGCTGTTTGAGAGTTATCTGCTTCGAATCGTTAAGCAGTGGATTATTATAATCGGCCGGAAGTATTACTGCGGCGGCATATACGCTACCGGCAAGACAACCGCGACCAGCTTCATCGCATCCGGCTTCTATGCAGTCTGTATAGTAATGTGCACTGAGCGGTGGGTGATTGTTTGTAGATTTCTTCATATATCAACATTTATTCGGCAGGAATATATCTGTTTACAAACTTACTTACCTTACGGGTATATTCTATAGGATGGTCGGTAAAACTCATGGCATGAATACTGCCCGGAGCCACCCAAATGGCTTTGGGCTGAGGTTTGGCATTATAGAGCTGGCGCAGCATAGCATAGGGTACATAGGTATCTTTAGAACCATGAATAAAGAGCATTGGCAAAGTGCAATGCGACACTTGCTTCAGTGGCGAAGCCTCGCCAAACGACCATCCATAACGCCACTGACACTGCAAACTGGTAGTATAAAGCAGCGGAAAAGGTGGCAGATTAAACTGCTCTTTAAGTTCGTGGCTAAACTCGTCCCATACGCTGGTATATCCGCAGTCTTCTACAAAGCATCGCACATATTTAGGTAACTTCTCGCCCGATACGCTCATTACCGTGGCGGCTCCCATAGATATGCCGTGAAGCACCATCTGACTACCCTCTGCACCGCCCCACAAACTATCGGCCAGTGCCATCCATTGCATTACATCAAGGCGGTCTTTCCACCCCATCTGTATACCTTCGCCCTGACTCTTGCCATGGGCATGCAGGTCGGGCAATAGTACATTATATCCCATACGGTTGTATATAGAGGCTATGTGCATCATGCCCATACCATTGTCGCGATAACCATGAACCACCACAGCTACACGGCATGTAGGGCGAGGGGCAACAATATAGGTAGCATGGTGACGCTCGCCCGAGCGCATTACCAAGAAAGTATCGCGCAGGGCACGGGCTTGTTTCAAGCTGTCTACCCACGGGCGCAATTGCGGGTTCTGATCTATAATATTATTAAGTCGCCACGACAAACTATGACTATGACGCATATTGGGGAAGAGCGAATAATGCAACATATAGTTGCCGGCAAAAGCCAGTAAAGCTATTATCACTACAATTATGCCCGTAGCTACAAACCACCATACCCGACTACTGTGACTAAGAGATTTCTTACTATTCATACTCAATATAATAAGGATATACCGTTGCAAATTTACCAAAAAGGTGGCAACCATACCGTAGAAATCACAAAAAAAGCGACCTCTCATCCCTTGACTTCTCTCTATATTGAGAGATTGGTCGGAATAAGAGGTCGCTTTTTTATTATAGGGTAGTTCTATAAAGAACTTACAACTCTACTTATGCTCCATGCTGACGTACACCCATACGGGCCTCAACTACATTGACTACATAGTCGCCCAGCTTTTCGCACTCCTGGATAATATCCATATACATAGTACCACTGGCGTAAGAGTATACATGCTCGTTAACATCGTTTATATTCTGAGTCTTGAGTTGCGAACGATAGTTGTTTATCTCATTCTCAAGATTAAACGAAGTATTGGGATCGAAGTTTTCCTTATGATTCTTGAACATAGAGTTCATCTGGGTAAGTGCCGAATTGATAAGCGAGAACATCTGATGTGCATGCTCGTACTGCGAATCAGTAAAGTCTTCCTTGCCATTAAACTTACGGCTAAGCGTACGGGCTATATTGTAACAGCTGTCGCCTATTGACTCTATCTCGCTAATCTCGCGAAGCATGGCACGTATCTTGGCCTTAGTTTCATCGCTAAGATGCGAATCGCTCACATTGTCAAGATAGTTACCTATCTCTATTTCCATATTATCAGATATACTCTCGTACTTCTCTATACGCGAAAACAGCTTGTTGAATTTCTCACTGTCTTTCTCGTAGAGCAACTCGTTGACCATAGCAAACATACGCTGTATACGCTCCGAATAGCTCTGTATCTCTTTCTGAGCCTCGAGTACCGAGAGTTCGGGAGTCTTCATGATACCACTCTGAATAAAACGCAGACGGAAGTCTTCTTCCTCATCTTTCTTGCGCGAAGTGATGATATAGCATACCAGTTTTTCTATCTGAGGGATAAACCAGATAAGAAGCAATGTATTGCATACATTAAATGATGTATGGAACGCTGCCAGTACTACCGAAAGTTTTTGGGGTTCGATACCGCCCTGATGAGGGTCGTAGCCTACAAATGAGCAAACTACATCGATAAACGGATAAAATACTGCCAACACCCATATTACTCCCGCTACGTTAAATACCAAATGCGAGAAGGCCGCACGGCGGGCTTGGGTATTGGCTGCCAGAGCTGCCAGGTTGGCTGTAAGCGTAGTACCTATATTCTCACCCATCACCAGAGCTATACCCATATATATAGGTAACACTCCACTTGAGCAGAGTACCATAGTGATAGCCATAAGGGCTGCCGAAGACTGAAGAATACAGGTAAGAATGGTTCCTATAAGTAGGAACGAGAAAATAGTAAGATAACTGTCTTTATCGAACGATCCGAAGAACTCTATTACATCATGGTTGTGCGAGAGGTCCATCTCCTTTCCGGTCTGCGAAAGCAGAGCAATAGAGAAAAACATGAATGCTACGCCAAAAAGAAAATCGCCTATATAGCGGTGCCGACGCGTGTAAATTAGGAAGATAGCAATAATAAAGGCCGGGAATACAGCGTCAAGTAGGTTGAACGAAAAGCCGAGCGACATAATCCAAGCCGTAAACGTAGTACCAATGTTGGCACCCATTATCACCGAGATGGCTTGTGCCAGGGTGAGTAAGCCGGCGTTGACAAACGAAACGGTCATCACCGTAGTGGCTGTAGACGACTGTACCGAGGCTGTAACAAACATACCGGTAAGAACTCCGGTAAAACGGTTGGTGGTCATGGCACCAAGGATGTGGCGCAACTGCGAACCTGCCATTTTCTGCAAAGCTTCGCTCATTACCTTCATACCATAGATAAGAAGAGCCAGCGAACCTGCAATCTTTAAAAAAATCCAAATCGACATATTTTTTTGTATAAAACGGTTGCAAGAAGTCGATAATAATTGCTAATTTAGCCTTGTAAATCAGAAAAGTCCATTCTATCATGAAACAGACATTACTAATACGTTGCAAAAATAATAAAAAAGTTTTAAAGGTCAATGTAGGGAGTACACTTTCTGAAGTTTTTTCCGCTTCTGACATAAAAATGGATTATGGCCCCATATGCGCCAAAGTAAATAATAAGGTAGAGGGTATGCACTACCGCCTATACAACGATAAAGACGTAGAATTTTTGGATATGCGGTCGGGCTCGGGTTCACGAACCTACACGCGTACATTATTTTTTATATGTTGCAAAGCCATCAACGACCTTTATGGCAACATAGGGGTACGCATAGATATACCCGTATCTAAAGGATACTACGTTAACCTGAAGACAGAACACCCCATTACACCTGCCGATATTGACAGCATACGACAGCGCATGCACCAGATAGTAGACGCCCACATACCCATAAAGCGCCACATGGTACCCACAGAAGAGGCAATACGCCTATTCGAAGAAAAGGGCGACACAGCAAAGGTACGCCTACTTAAAGGGCAAGGCCGACTGTACACTATATATTACGAGATTGACGGATTTGTAGACAACTTCTATGGCGCGCTGCTTACCAATACCGCCGAGGCAAAACTCTTCGACCTTGTACCCTATAGCGAGGGAATGTTGCTGCGCGTGCCTTCACGCGATAATCCCGCCGAACTATGCCCTATGCCCCGCCAACAAAAAATGTTCGACGTATTCAAAGAGCACCACCAGTGGCAGAATATCATAGGGCTGCGTACCGTAGGCGATCTGAACTATGCCGTTGACCGCGGCTTCGATACCGATATCATTAACATCAACGAAGCACTGCAAGAGAAGAAGATAGCCAACATAGCCGACCAGATAGCTGCCCGCAAAGATGTAAGACTGGTACTGCTTGCCGGACCCTCATCATCGGGCAAGACCACTACATGCAAACGACTTAGCATACAACTGCTTACCTGCGGACTGAAACCACTGCAAATATCGCTCGACGATTACTTTGTTGACCGAGAGAAAACGCCCATTGATGCCAACGGTGAATACGATTACGAAAGCATTTACTCGCTGAATATAGATCTTATCAACCAGCAATTCAAGGCGCTCTTTGCGGGCGAAGAAATAGAACTGCCCAAATACAACTTCCAAACCGGGAAAAGCGAAAAGAGCGGTAAGCGTCTGCGCCTGGGCCCTAACGATATAGTAGTAGTAGAGGGCATACACGCACTTAACCCCGAACTTACCGCCAAGATACCCGAGGCACAGAAATTCCGCGTATATGTATCGGCACTCACCACCATCCTGCTTGACGAGCACAACTACATACCCACTACCGATAACCGACTGCTGCGCCGCATTATACGCGACTATAAATACCGGGGTGTAAGTGCCCGCGAAACCATACACCGGTGGCCCAGCGTAAGGGCTGGCGAAGAGCAGTGGATATTCCCCTATCAAGAGAATGCCGACGCCATGTTTAACAGTGCCATGCTCTACGAACTGGCGGTTATCAAGCAGCAGGCCGAACCTCTACTTGAACAGGTTCCCGAAAATTGCGAAGAGTATGCCGAAGCCCACAGACTGCTCAAGTTTATGCGCTACTTCCACCCCATTTCCTATCAACAGCTATCACCAACCAGTTTGCTGCGCGAATTTCTTGGCGGAAGCTCGTTTAAGTACTAAACGCTGTTTTTCAGAATTACCCATCACCCCGTTATAACATACACCACTTATCATATCCCCCATATAATTATGGAAGAAGACATTGAAATAAAAGAAATTGACAACATTGTAGTTAGATTCTCTGGCGACTCTGGCGACGGCATGCAGCTGGCCGGAAATATTTTCTCTACCATCTCTGCCACCGTAGGCAACGGCATTAGTACTCTGCCCGACTATCCTGCCGACATACGAGCCCCGCAAGGGTCGCTCACGGGTGTATCGGGCTTTCAGGTACATATAGGTAGCGGTGCCGTATATACTCCGGGCGACCGCTGCGATGTGCTGGTAGCCATGAATGCTGCTGCGCTGAAAACGCAGTTTAAGTACACACGCCCACAAGCTACCATAATTATAGATACCGACAGTTTTGGTCCATCCGATTTGCGCAAAGCCGGATTTGATACCGACGACTATTTAGGCGAGATGGACATTGACCCCGACTGCGTAGTGGCATGCCCTATAACCACTATGGTAAAACACTGTCTGGAAGATACCGGCATGGACAACAAGAGTATACTAAAGTGCCGCAACATGTTTGCCCTGGGTATGGTATGCTGGCTGTTCAATCGCGACCTTAGTTTGGCAGAAGACTTTCTTAACCACAAGTTTGCCAAGAAACCTGCCGTGGCCCAAGCCAATATACGTACCGTACACGCTGGCTACGACTATGCTCGTAACGTACATGCCGGAGTGCCCGCCACATATCGTATAGAGACTCGCAACAAGATTCCAGGCAGATATATGGATATAACCGGTAACAAGGCCACAGCCTACGGACTGATAGCCGCTGCCGAGAAAGCCGGACTAACACTCTATTTAGGTTCATACCCCATTACTCCCGCCACCGATATACTGCACGAACTGGCCAAGCATAAGTCGTGCGGAGTAATTACCGTGCAGTGCGAAGACGAGATATCGGCCTGTGCCAGCGCCATAGGGGCATCGTTTGCCGGTGCACTCTCGGCTACATCTACATCGGGTCCGGGCATCTGCCTAAAGAGCGAGGCCATCAACCTGGCGGTAATCGACGAGCTACCCCTTGTTATCATTGATGTACAGCGTGGCGGCCCAAGTACCGGACTGCCTACCAAGAGCGAACAGACCGACCTATTGCAGGTTCTATACGGGCGCAACGGTGAGAGTCCTATGCCCGTTATAGCCGCCACCAGCCCGGCCGACTGCTTCTCGGCTGCCTACATGGCTGCAAAGATTGCCCTAGAACACCTTACACCCGTAGTATTGCTCACCGACGCCTTTATAGCCAATGGGTCGGCGGCATGGCGACTGCCTACTATGGACAGTCTGCCCGAGATACACCCTCACTATGCCACTGCCAGTCAGAAATACAGCTATACACCCTATCAGCGCGATGCCGATACCCGCGTACGCTACTGGGCTATACCGGGACAAGAGGGATATACCCATATCTTAGGCGGACTGGAGAAAGACGGCAAGACCGGAAGCATTTCTACCGAACCCGAAAACCACGATATGATGGACCGCCTGCGTGCTCAAAAAGTAGCGCGCATAGAAGTGCCCGACCTTGAGGTACTGGGCGACAGCGAAGATGCCCAACTGCTTATTGTAGGCTTCGGTTCTACCTATGGCCATCTGCTCTCTGCCCTTAAAGAGCTACGCAGCCGTGGACACAAGGTAGCCCTGGCACAGTTTAAGTACATTAACCCGCTACCCAAAAACACTGCTCAGGTGCTAACCTGTTATCCAAAAGTGGTAGTGGCCGAACAAAACTTGGGACAGTTGGCGGGTCTGCTGCGTATACGCGTCAACCACTTCTCACCTTATCAATATAATAAGGTTAACGGCCAACCCTTCGTGGTAAGTCAACTGGTAGAAAAGTTCGAGAAGATACTCTTGGAGAACAGATCTGTAAATCAAGGCTTCAACCGCGAAAACAATATCATATCATAACACATAACTCTGTATAAAATGAACCAATATACCGCCAACGATTATAAAAAGGGACAACCCAGATGGTGCCCCGGATGCGGCGACCACTTTTTCCTGGCAAGTCTGCAAAAAGCCATGGCCGAACTGGGCATACCGCCCTACCAAACGGCCGTGATAAGCGGCATAGGATGCTCAAGTCGGCTGCCCTACTACGTCAATACCTACGCTATGCAAACCATACACGGGCGAGCTGCAGCCATAGCCACAGGCGCAAAGATAGTAAACCCCAATCTTGCCGTATGGCAAATAAGCGGCGACGGCGACGGACTGGCCATAGGTGGTAACCACTTTATACACGCCATGCGCCGTAACATAGACATCAACATGATACTGCTCAACAATCGCATCTACGGTCTCACCAAGGGGCAGTACAGCCCTACGTCGCCACGCGGATTTGTATCCAAATCGTCGCCCTACGGCACCGTAGAAGACCCCTTCCGCCCAGCAGAACTATGCTTCGGTGCCCGTGGACACTTCTTTGCCCGAGCCGTAGCCAACGATGGGCCTGCAACCGTAGAAATACTTAAGCGGGCATATCAACATCAGGGCGCATCGGTATGCGAAATACTGCAAAACTGCATGATATTCAACAACGGATGTTACGACCCCATTTACACCCGCGATGGCCGTAGCCGCAATGCTATCTATGTAGAAGACGGCAAACCACTGGTATTTGGCCAGAATCATGAATACGGACTGGTACAAGAAGGATTCGGACTGAAAGTAGTAGAAATAGGCAAAGACGGATATACCATTGACGATATACTGATACACGACAGCCACTGCGAAGACAACACCCTACAGCTAAAGCTCGCCATGATGGACTTGGAACACGGATTCCCCGTGGCACTGGGCGTAATACGCGATGTAGAAGCACCCACCTACGACCAATGTGTAAACCAGCAAATACAGGAAGTTAAGGCAAAGAAAACTTACCATAACTTTGAACAACTACTAGAAACCAACGATACTTGGGAAGTAAAATAACCGCGCCTAAATACTAAGTAGGTGCTAATTTCTATATTGCCCACGGCCGTCAACAATAAAGTTTACATTCGTCAGCCAATTGTTTGACGGCCATCAACCAACTTGCTTACGGCCGTGGGCAGTATATCAAAGCATTTTTAAATGAAAGAGCCGTGTATTTTTAGAACCATCGCTCTACTTTTTCGGCAAATTCTTTGGCTATAACCGCCTTTATACCTACCTTTACATCCATATCGGGCCAAAGCCATACCCCTCTGCACTGCGTTGCAGGCCTATTTTTTATTGATAAGAACCACCCTATATAATAATGTCACAAGAGAAATATACTTTTGAAGTGTGTGCCAACTCGGTAGAAAGTTGTTTGGCAGCACAAGCGGGAGGAGCCCACCGTGTAGAACTATGCGCAGGTATCCCCGAAGGAGGCACTACCCCATCGTATGGCGAAATAGCCATAGCCCGCAAAAAGTTAGATATCAAGCTAAATGTGATAATACGTCCACGGGGTGGAGACTTTCTTTATTCTAACACCGAGCTCGAAACTATGCTTGCCGATATAGATATGATGCACTCGTTGCATGTAGACGGCATAGTAGCGGGTGCCCTTACCGCCGAGGGCGATATAGACATAGATGTAATGCAACGCATAATGGCCCATGCAGGCTCTATACCCGTAACCTTTCATCGTGCTTTCGACCGCTGTCGCCAACCGCTGGAGGCCCTACATCAACTTATAGACCTTGGCGTATCCCGCCTACTTACATCAGGACTGCAACCCACTGCACTACAGGGTGCTTCTATGATTAAGCAGTTGGTAGAACTGGCCAACGGGCGTATAGCTATCATGGCCGGATGCGGCGTAAACGAAGGTAATATAGCCCAGATAGCACGCGAAACTGGTGCCCGCGAATTTCACTTCTCTGCCCGCGAACCTATCAATAGTAGCATGTTAATTCGTAACACCGAAGTGAAGATGGGCAATGCCGATGAAGATGAGTATACACGCATGATAACTACACAGCGACGCGTAAAAAACACCATACAAGCCTTGCTATTAAACAAAAAATAACCATATATGATAAGACTGCTGCTTACTCTGCTTATGGCCCTACCCATGGTGGCCAACGCACAGACAAACTATACCATGGCCGACTTTAATGCCCGCAAACAGCTATTCAGCCATAGACATCTGTTCGATATATTCTCGCAATCTATGTCCAGTGATGAACGCCGTGCCATGCAGTTTCTCTACGCTTATATGCCCGCGGGCGACATAGCCGACTATAGTGGCAATTTCTTTCTGAGCCAAGTACGGGCCACGCTCAATGTAAGAAAGCAAATGGCCTGGCAAATACCCGATGATATATTCAATCACTTTGTACTGCCTATACGGGTTAACAACGAGAATCTAGACACCGCCCGACTGGTGTTCCAGCGCGAACTGCTGCCACGCGTTAGCGGTATGAAGTTGTACGATGCCGTGTTAGAGGTTAACCACTGGTGCCACGAAAAGGTAAACTACCAACCATCTGACGGGCGCACATCATCGCCCCTGGCTACTGTTCGCACATCGTGGGGACGGTGTGGCGAAGAGTCAACCTTACTAGTGGCAGCCCTGCGATCGGTAGGCATACCCGCCCGCCAGGTATATACTCCCCGATGGGCTCATACCGACGATAACCACGCATGGGTAGAAGCATGGGTAGACGGTAGTTGGTACTTTTTGGGGGCATGCGAACCCGAGCCAGTACTTAATCTTGGATGGTTTAACGCCCCTGCCAGCAGAGGCATGCTGATGCACACCAAGGTATTTGGTCGCTACAATGGTACAGAAGAGGTAATGCGGCGTACACCTAATTATACCGAGATTAACGTGATAAGCAACTATGCCACCGCTGCCCCACTCACCGTAACCGTAACCAACGAAAAAGGTAAGCCTGTAAAAGGGGCGCGCGTAGAATATCGCATATACAACTACGCTGAGTTCTACCCCGTATCGGTTCAGACCTCTGATGCCGCTGGGCGCACTCAGCTGTCTGCCGGACTGGGCGATATGCTGGTTACAGCTACTCTGGGCAACCGCTTTGGATATAGTAAGGTAAGTTTTGGTAAACAGCAGAACGTAAACATACGTCTTGACCATAAGATAGGAAAACATTACAGTGCCGATATTGACATTGTTCCGCCTGTAGAGAATGCCCGCATACCGGCAGTAAGTACCCAGCAAAGAAACAACAATAACCATCGTATGGCTATCGAAGACTCTATACGCACAGCCTATCGCGCCACCTTCAGACAGGGCATAGGCAATATAGAAACGCGATGGGGCAAGAGTGCCAACGAATATATTACAAAAGCCGAGGGCAACTGGAAAACCATATATCAGTTCTTGGTCGATGCCGAAAATAATAAAAGAGTAGACCGAGCCATCGAACTGCTGTCTACGCTTACCGATAAAGATCTGCGCGATATTGACCCCGAAGTACTCTATGATGTTATAGGCCACACAGCACCTACGGCCAGCGTAGCGCATGTATTGGCTCCACGCGTAATGCTCGAAAAACTTACGCCTTACCGCCATACGCTGACACAAGTGCTTCGGCCAGTAATGGCAAAACAGTGGGGCAATGCCCAAGCCACTATAGCCTTCTGTCGCGATAGCATTATGCGCGTTGATTCGCTTACTACATCGGGCACATACACTACTCCCTTAGGCGTACTGCGCTCGCGCATGGCCGATATGCAATCGCTCAAAGTATTTTTTACCGCACTCTGCCGCACCCAGGGTATAGAGGCTTGGGTAGACGCCGTTACCGGCAATGTATACTATAAGCAGGGCAATACCACATTTACCGTTAATCTAGACAAGAACAACCCTCTGCCAACGGCAATCATCTCTACAACTGCCGTAGATAACTCTACAACCACAGAAACCCATTCTACCACACCATTAACCCTCACCTTTACCAGTCAAAGCCATCTGGCAGACCCAGAATATTACACGCATTTCTCACTAAGTAGTTACCAATCTGACGGAAGCTTTGCCCTGCTAAATTACGATGAGGGTACACGGTGGTCGCAATTATGGAAAGAAGGTGTACAGACAGAACCTGGATATTACATGCTTACCACGGGCACACGCTTGGCCAACGGCAGCGTAAAGGCGCATATCGAATTTTTCAACATTGCCACTAAGCCCGCAGTAGAACCTCTCATTATAAGAGGGGCAACCAGCGAGGTAAGCGTAATAGGGTCGGTTAACTCTGAAGCCAAATTCACTCTTGCCCGTACGGATACCAAAAGCAGTATACTGCTCACCGCCGGGCGCGGATATTTTATAGTGGGCATACTGGGTGTAGGCCAGGAACCTACCAACCATGCTCTGCGCGACATAGCTCTGCGCCGCTCAGAACTGGAAAAATGGGGACGCACCATATTGTTGCTCTTTGCCTCTAAAGAAGATTATCACAGTTATCTAAAATCGCCCATACAGGGACTACCCTCGACCGTAGTATTTGGTATAGACAATGGTAAAGCTATAGCTACCGACTTATCCAACCGAATGCATCTCACTGAAAATACGCAGCTGCCCCTCTTTATTGTGGGCGACACCTTTAACCGCGTAGTATTCGAAAGTCACGGATACACCATAGGCTTAGGCGACCAGCTACTCAAGACTATTAACGGACTGTAAACAAATAGAAAAAAATAAGATATATTATGATAGAAAAAAGTGTTAGGGAGAAGATTCTGGCGCTCATACAGCGCGAAGTGGTACCTGCCGTAGGCTGTACAGAACCTATGGCCGTAGCGCTATGCGTGGCACGAGCAACAGAGATATTAGGGCGTACGCCTGAGCGCATAACCCTCTTTCTGAGTGCCAACATTCTGAAAAACGCCATGGGCGTAGGTATTCCCGGAACGGGCATGATAGGATTGCCTATAGCCGTGGCTCTAGGCGCACTTATCGGAAAGTCTGAATATCAGTTGGAAGTACTCAAAGACCTTACCCCTGCCACACTGGAACAAGGCAAAAACTATCTTGATGGCGACCATATAAGCATACAACTTAAACAGGGCGAATGCGACAAGCTCTATATAGAAGTTATATGCGAAACTTGTGATAACCACGCCACAGCCATCATAGCCGGAGGGCATACTAACATAGTATACGAAGAGCACAACGGTAGCGTAATAACAGACCATCGCACCAAGAGCAATGACGAATGTGACGACAGCGAGGTTACACTCGACCTACATACCGTGTACGAATTTGCCACTACCACACCGATAGACGAGATACACTTTATACTAAAAACGCGCGACATGAATATGCGCGCTGCCGAAGAGTCTATCAAAGGCAATTACGGCCACTGTCTGGGCAAGACTATGGACCGCCCGCTTAGTCATGGCATCTTTGGCAATACTATGTTCTCTCATATTATATCAAAGACGGCACTGGCATGCGATGCACGTATGGGCGGAGCCATGATTCCGGTAATGAGCAATAGCGGGTCGGGCAATCAGGGTATATGCGCTACTAACCCCGTGGCGGTATTTGCCCAGGAAAACGAAAATACAGAAGAAGAATTGATAAGAGGTCTTATGCTGAGCCACCTTACTGCCATATACATCAAGCAAAACCTGGGCAGACTGAGTGCTCTCTGCGGATGCGTAGTGGCAAGCATTGGTTCGAGTTGCGGTATCACCTACCTTATGGGAGGCAACTACGAAGACCTGTGTCATGCCGTAAAAAATATGATAGCCAACCTTACCGGTATGATATGCGATGGGGCCAAGCCCAGTTGTTCACTTAAGATTTGCTCGGGAGTATCTACCGCATTACTGTCGGCACTACTAGCCCGCGAAGGTAAGTTTGTAACCAGTGCCGAAGGTATTATTGATGCCGATGTAGACCGCTCTATACGCAATCTTACCAGCATAGGCAAAGAAGCTATGTGTGCCACAGACGATATGGTACTCAAGATAATGACAGACAAATAAGTCTTAACTTTAAGGGTGGTTCTATAAATTAAATTACCACCCTTATATCTGTCCGCTTTCTACTTGGCGCACTATACGCTCGGTTATACGGTCTACGCCTTCAGGTTCGTAGCCCTTACGCAGACTGGCGCCAAACACCCAGGCAAAGGCTTGGTATACACCGGCACGAGTTGGCCCAAAAAACGATTGGATTAAATTGTACGACGATGAGTTGCACTCACGGTATATAAGCTTGATAAGCAGCTTACCCTGCTGATAGGTAAGCCGCTTCATACGGGGCGTATACTCTTGCTTAATACTCTTCTCTACCAGTTTAAGATGGCGGTCGCGGGCCTCCTTATCGGGCAAAGTTTGCAGATAATCGTATGTTTCAAGGATAATGGCACGGCACTCTTTGGCTATAGGCAGCACCTTCTTTATATTATACACCAAGCGGTTGTAAGCCCGCATCTGGCGCTCGTTACTGAATACGGGCTTAGGATATACATAGATATTATTAAGTTCTACATATTGTACCGAATCTGTGCCAAGTAGCACCTTGCCCACCTTTACCATAGGCACAAAGGTAGGATTGTTCATGTCTACCTGTCTGTCTTCTGGATTTATATTAGAAGACTTACCCGTCTGAGCCACTGTACTATGCGCCACGGCTATCAGAAATAACAACGATATTATACGGAATCTTGTCTTCATAATGGCAAAAGTACTTATATTTTACCAAAGTCAAAAATTATTTAATTGTAATTTACATTAATCAAGAGATACTATAAAGGGTGGTTAAAAAATAGAACCACCCTTATTTTTTTCGTATAATAGTAAGCCCATCGCGTATAGGCAATATTACTTTTTCTACACGGCTATCGGCAGCTATGTAATCGTTAAACGTATTGATACCACAGGTCTGACTGTCGGCAGCATAGTTGGGGTCTACTACGTGTCCATCCCACAGTGTATTGTCGGCAATAATATATCCCCCGTGGTTTACTATAGGCAGCAGCGTATCGAAAGTTTCACTATAGGTACGCTTGTCGCCATCTATAAATACCATATCAAACATTACGCCTAAGCGGGGAGCTTCTACGTTGGCATCGCCTATACGGAAGTCTATGCGGCTGGCCACGGGCGAACCCTCTATCCACGACCGCGTAAAATCTTCCATCTCGTCGTTTATCTCATAGGTATATATTTTACCATTGGCAGAGAGTCCTTCGGCCATACAGATAGCACTGTACCCACTAAAGGTGCCCACTTCTAATATGCGTTTAGGGCGTATCATCTCTACAAGCATCTTAAGTAATCTACCCTGCAGATGGCCCGACGCCATACGCCCGTGAACAGTATGAATATTGGTGGCACGCCAAAGGCGGTATAGATAATCGCCCTCGGGGTCTATATGGTTTTCTATATATTGGTCTATGGTCATTTTGCCAACAGTGCTTCTATGGCCAAGCGGTAAGAGTCGAGTCCAAACCCAGCTATCACGCCCCGGCATGCTGCCGATATCATAGAGTGATGGCGAAACTCTTCGCGCTGCTGCGGATTACTGATATGCACCTCTATTACGGGTGTGTGGATAGAGCGTATACAGTCGTACAGAGCCACACTGGTATGGGTATAAGCTCCGGCATTGAGCACTATGCCTTGGCAGTTGCCTGCCGTCTGCTGGATATGGTCTATAAGAAATCCCTCTACATTACTCTGATAATAATCTATCTCTACTTTTGGGTAAACAGAACGCAGATACTCCAGATAACTCTCAAAAGTACGGTTGCCATAGATATCAGGCTCACGTGTGCCCAGTAGATTAAGATTTGGACCGTTGATAATCTGTATTTTCATTGTATATACAATATCTTAATTATAATGCTGAGCAGAAAAAGTAATTTATTTTCTTTGACACCGCAGCTATTCATATTAACTTTGCAAACAGGCTTGACCATAAAGGCCACGCCCTCTGCAAAATTAGCGCAAATAGGGCTAAGTACAAAATAAATAAATTGCTTTTTTACTTACTGCGCCCATATTGCCACGCATTTTCCTTATGACAGAACATATACATACATCGGCACAGATATCGGCAGGGCTTGTCAAGACTTACGGCAGATATCTGAAACTGGAGAAAAACTATTCGCCCAATACCGTTTTGGCTTACCTTACCGATATAGGCCATCTGGTTACTTACAGCCTGGAGTGTGGTGTGGGCGTAAAAGATATGCAACTGGAGAACCTGGAAAACTTTGTATGTACGCTGCACGATATGGGTATAGGCCCATCGTCGCAGGCACGGATTATCAGTGCCATACACTCATTCTACAGATTTCTACAGTTAGACGGTCATCTAGACAGCGACCCCAGCGAACTATTAGAGTCGCCTCAACAGGGCGAACGTATACCCGAAGTACTGTCTATTCAAGAGGTAGACCGCATGGAGGCAAGCATAGACCTGAGCCGAGCAGAAGGCCAACGCAACAAGGCTATTATAGAAGTACTCTTCTCGTGCGGACTACGTGTAAGCGAGCTGGTAAACCTGCGCATATCAATGATATACCAGAAAGAACACTTTGTACGCGTTACAGGCAAAGGGTCGAAAGAACGGCTTGTACCTATATCTGACACTGCACTCAAGCAACTGCAACTATGGTATGCCGACCGCTGTCAAATCAATATCAAGCCGGGCGAAGAAGACTATGTTTTCATATCGCGCCGCGGCAAACATCTTACACGGGTAATGGTATTCTATGTTATCAGGCAAGCCGCCGAGCAGGCTGGCATTCAAAAAACTATATCGCCCCACACCCTGCGCCACAGCTTTGCCACCGCTCTGCTACAAGGCGGAGCCGACCTAAGAGCCATACAAGATATGCTGGGCCACGAGAAGATAGCCACCACAGAGATATACACCCACATAGACACCACCACCCTGCGAGAACAGATACTTAATCACCATCCCCGAAACATAAAAAGTAAATGAGACACGATAAACTGCAACGCGAACTCGACCTGATACTGCTGATGACCGAGAACAAGAACTATACTGCTGCCCAACTGTGCAGCCGCCTGGGCATATCGCTACGCAATCTTTATTATTATCTCGACTTTTTGCGCTACTCGGGGTTTAAGCTCATTAAGTCGGGCAACTACTACCGCATAGACCGTCACTCGCCCTTCTTCCGTAAGCTACACGAGAGCATAGACTTTACCGAACAAGAGGCCGTACTGCTGCGCCGCTTGGTTAGCGGGTCGGGCGAGAACAATGCCCTGGTAGAAAGTATACGCCATAAGTTAGACAAGTTCTACGACCTGCAGATACTTACCGACATACAGGCCAACAAACAACTTACCCATAACATAGACCTACTATACCAAGCCATCAAGTTCAAGCAGATGGTGAAGATATGCCGATACTCATCGCCCCATAGTCAGACCGTTACCAACCGTATAGTAGAACCCTTCGCCTTTATGAACGATAATATGGACGTGCGTTGCTACGAGCCCGCTACGGCACAAAACAAGACATTCAAGGTGTCGCGTATGGGCGATGTAGAACTCATAGACATGCTTTGGGCATACGAAGACCGCCACAAACAGGTGTTTATGGACGACTTTATGTTTAGCGGCGAAGAAAAATATAGAGTTAGCATGATTCTTGGGCAACTCTCTGCCAACCTGCTGAGAGAAGAACTACCCCGGGCAGCCGCCAATCTGAAACCCTACGACGAGCGCCATTTTAGCTTGGAGTTAGACGTATGCAGCTATGTGGGTATAGGCAGATTTGTACTAGGACTATACAACGATATCCAGGTTTTGGGCAATAACGACTTCAAGCAATATCTGCGCCAGCAAATACAGAGTTACCTAAAAAAGTAACGCACCATCTATAAATTTTATCCGTCTTTTAGGAAAATGGCTGCACCCTAAGACAATAGACTCTATATACTCCAAGCGTACCAATAATGGGCGACGTTTATCACAGCACAACACTCAAGCAAGGATATCTTAGTAGTTAATGTATCCTCACTCTCGTTAACAAATAAAATGGTGCAGTGAGACCATAGCACCTACTACCATCTTGACAATTGTTCTATCTATGCATTTAACTGATGAACCATAAACTTGGTAAAAAAATAGAATAAAGACCAACTCTACTATTCTAAAGACTAACTCCACAATTGTAGAGTTGGTCTTTAGCGCGCCAGAGTTTATCTCTACGGCAACAACTTTTTATCGAAAAATATAAATCTACTCCCATATTTCAAACTGTGGATAACTATGTGGATAACCATGGTATAAATGGGTGGATAAACTATATAGATATACACACCCTACGCCAAGGGCATACTCATATGGGGATATCCACAGAGAAATAAGACAGTTTTCACCAAGTTTTCCATACTTTTATACCATAAAAAGATATAAACTTATTAACTTTGCAGCATATAGGGAAAGTGTGTATAACTATATTTACAGTTGTAATTCAGCTAATTAATATTACACACCTATGTGGATAAAACCGCACTAAACGTGGATAAAGCAAAACACCAAAGAAACCCCATAAAAGTTATCCACTTTTCAACACCCTATATTGTTTTAGTTTAAATTTTTTCTTTAAAAGAAAGAAATAGAAAATATAAAAAATAATGGTGAAAAACGAGTGGAAGGAGAAGGGCTATATAGATGAACCCGCCGCCGAAGGTATAGATCTGAAGAGCGAAATACGCCGTATGTGTAAAGAGAAAGACGCTATAATCTTGGCGCATTATTATACGGTAGGCGAAATACAGGATATAGCCGACTTTGTAGGCGACTCGCTGGCTTTGGCGCGAAAGGCAGCCCAAACCAATGCCCGTATTATGGTAATGTGTGGCGTACACTTTATGGCTGAAACCTGTAAACTACTGTCGCCAGACAAGGTAGTGCTCTGCCCCGACCTTACCGCCGGATGCTCGTTGGCCGATAGCTGCCGGGCTGAAGACCTGAAACAATATAAGGAAGAACACCCGGGATATAAAGTGGTATCGTATGTTAATACCACGGCTGCCGTTAAGGCACTTACCGATTGTGTGGTAACCAGCGGTAATGCCAAGAAAGTGATAGATTCGTTCCCCGAGGACGAGAAGATAATATTTGGCCCCGACTATAATCTTGGAAACTATATAAACAGTGTTACAGGGCGTAACATGCTGCTTTGGAACGGCGGTTGTCATGTACACGAAAAATTCTCGGTGGCAGGCATAGCTCAGCTTAAGAAAGAACACCCTGAGGCCTTAGTGATGGCTCATCTGGAGTGTAAGGCACCCGTATTGGCTATGGCCGATGTAAAGGGCAGTACAGCCGCCATGTTAGACTATGCCAGCAAGAGTACTGCCAAGGAGTTTATTGTGGCTACAGAGGCTGGAATACTGCACGAATTGGAGCGTACCTGCCCCGATAAACTATTCTATCCCGTTCCGCCAGAAGTAACCGAGGGGGTAGGTTGTAGTTGTAACGAGTGCGAATATATGAAGAAGAATACGCTGCTCAAGATTTACAACACGCTGAAATATGGTTGGCCTAGCATAGAGATAGACCCAGACACGGCAAAACAGGCCGTAAAACCTATCGAAAAGATGCTGAGCCTAAGCTAAGTGACGATAAGTAGGTGTTCAAATTATTAGATATAAATAAACACCTACTTTAAAAAAATAACTTGGTACGGTTTGTATAATATATTCATAAGATGTCACTAAAACATGAATATAAGTATGGCCTTGCCTAAGGCAATAGCCCTGGGTGCCTATATGGGCGTTAACCTGCTCTTTCTGCTAAAATATGGGGGCAGACTGGGCAGTGAGTGGGCTATTGGGCTATGTATAGTTTATTTGGCTATACTGCATGTGGTGTATCATAGATATATATCCTCTACCGGTAAACTGCCCCGATGGCTGATGATAGGCTGCGTAACGGCATTTATAGCTCTGCTGGGCGTACAAATGGCTATAGATCCTTACAGTATACAGGTAGATAGGTGGTCGGCCATTCACAACTTTCTTTCTTATCTGTTGCAGGGAAAGTATCCCTATGCCGCACCTACTCATTTAGGTGGCTATGGGTCGCCCTTCCCCATTTGGCAGTTGTTGCATCTACCCTTTTATGCTTTGGGCAACGTAGGGCTGTCTCTTTTTGCTTGTATTGGTTTATATCTGCATTCGCTGTATAAGTGGCAGGGTAGTCAGGTAATGGCGCGTGCAGGTATACTTCTGTTGCTTTCGCCGGCCGTATGGTACGAATCGGCAGTACGTAGCGATTTGATGGCCAATTTTCTGCTTGTTTCTGCCCTTATACAATATACAATATATTATAAGGTAGAGTTACAGCGTCACTTTGTAGCCATAGCCATAGTTTGTGGACTCTTGTTGAGTACGCGGTTGAGCGTAGTAGTGCCTCTATTTATATTTTTTGTGGGCGAATATATGCGGTTGAGTTGGCAGAGGAAAGTGGGTTTTCCATTGATAGTATTGTTGGTATTTGGCTTAACTTTCCTTCCTTTCTTATTATGGAGCGATGAGCTATTGTGGTTTGAATTCAATCCCTTTGTGCTACAAACCCGTCAGGGAAATATATTGGATGTACTGCTTATCATATTTATGCTTGTAGTGGCAGCAGGGATAGTAAGGCGCAGCAGAGAGCGTTATTTCTTCTCTACAGGCATAGTGTTAATAGGCATAGTAGCACTGGTATTTGTACACAATATGTGGCTACGTGGCGATTTTACAGCCCTTTTTACCTCGCTTTACGATATTACCTACTTCGATATGGCGCTCCCGTTTGTGGTGACAGGATTGATAAATGCGTAGTTAGTTAACTACTGCTATTTTGCATACCGTACCCTTACTGCCATCGGCAGTAGCCGTTTGTACCATATACACGCCACTGGCTACGCGGTGGCCGTGGGTATCGCATCCGTTCCACTGGAAGGTGCCGCCGTTACTACGACCTTGGGCTACCAGAACGCCGCTTGCCGTTACAATCTTTACATCGGCATTATAAGTAAGGCCTACTATGGTTATAGGGCCGGTATAATCGGGGTTCACGGGGTTAGGATAGGCATAGGTAACGTCTTTGTTCATAGTTTCTACAGGTGCTGTAGCTCCGGTTATGTACGAACAAAGACCCTCGTCTGTACCTATAAACAGTTCGCCGGTAGTAGCGTTGAGCGCCATAGAGAGAATGTTATTAGAGAGCAGTTTACTGTTTTCTTCGGTAAAGTGCTCTAACTGCTCCATACAGTCTTCTGATATCAGATAAACACCATCGTTTTGAGTGCCCATCCATTTGCGTCCGGCACCGTCTATTACAATACACGTTACGTTAACGCCATCCAGCAGATAGTCGGCATAGTTAGTACCATCATTGCGAGGCACTTTAACCTGTTCGAATACGGGGTCAGTGGCTGTAATCTGGTTGGCAGAAAATCTGAGTGGGCCCACGTTGGTGCCAATCCACATCTGCTTGTCATTATCTTCGGCCACGCAGTGTACGTATTCTACGTTTACGGTGCTTCCGTCTTGGTTAACAAACGATTTGAAACTGTTCATCCCATCGCTAGATGGTTGATAACAGAACAATCCGGTATTCTGCCAAGAGTTATTGACAAACCACATCAGGTTACGGCTATCAAAGGTTATGCAACTAAGATTAGTAAGTGCCGAGGCATCACTCTTGTAATAAGAGGTCCATTCTCCGCTATTGTCTAACTTAATGATATTGCGCTCATTGGATATACTATTAAGGCACCATAGGTTTCCCTCACTGTCAAACTTTACATCGTGAACTACTACATATTGTTTATTGCCAGTAAAGGTAGGTCTGAGTTGGCTGTTGTCGTAGCTGTAGTGCTTAATAAACTTAGCGTTACTAAATTCGAATATGCCCGATTTGCCCGATGCAAATACGTGGTTTTCATCGCGTGGGTCTATGTCTAGAGAGCTGATATCTTCGAAGTAGTCGCCCCCTATACGGTCTTTTATATCGTCTTCGTAAGTTAGCCAACTATCGCCGTTGTACACCTGTATACATCCCGGCCGGTGCAAGTCTTGTGTTACGGTATATCCACCACCTACGGTATACAGTTTGCCGTTATAGAAGCGCATATTACTAAAGTAATTGTACTTTAGTCCGCCCCGGTCCAGGTCTTTTACTTGGTCTAATAGTTGCTGGTCTAGTGTTTCTGATATCTCAGTATAATCGGCATATCGTGTCCAGTTAACTGGATTCATCATATTACTTGAAAGAGCGGCGCGATAGGTACCGTCGCCACGGCGTGCGGCATATAGATAGCCATCTTTGGTATAGCAGTAAGCCACAGAAGCGTTCATATTATAAGTTTCGCTTATTTCGGCATCTTTCAGATTTACCTTAACTATACCGAATCCAGTGGCAAGATAGGCGTAGTAGCCGTCTATATATACGTAGTTAACGGTTTTGTCGGCCGTCATAGTCTTGCGGTAATAGTCGGATAGATTGGTAATATCGTCGTTGTTTCGGCCGCTCATAATATCCATATTCTGGTTCTTATACACTATAAGCAGACTTTGGGTCTGTGGGCACCAGGCTATGTGAGTTATACCGCAGTCGCTCAGGCCGTTACACTTGTCAAAGGTACGTACCTCGCTGTCGGTAGTATTATAAGTAAATAAATTACCCGAAGCAAGAACATATAGCTTACTGCCCCCCTTTTCTATCCATGTAATGTCGTGGTAAGCCATATAGGCTTTCCACAGGCTATTGTCGGCATGTGCTATAAGGGTAGTTATAATAAGGAGTGTGGCAATGATTATTCGCTTCATAGTAGGGTATATTATTTACAAGGGGTGTGTTTTTTGAAAATTTGCAGTTATTATTCCTTTACGCAGGTATTATTAGCGGCCGCCTTTAAGAAAATCGGCCAACTTAGCCACTGCTCTTGCGCGATGCGATATGCGGTTCTTGATATCTTCGCCCAATGCAGCAAAGCTTTTATCGTAGCCTTCGGGAATAAAGAGAGGGTCGTAACCAAATCCGCCATTACCATGTTTTTCTGTGTCTATACGACCATTAACTACGCCGTCAAACAGGTATTGCTTGCCGTCGAGAATAAGCGCAATAACGGTACGGAATCGGGCCGATCGGTTAGCTTCGCCCTGCAACTCGCTCAATAGTCGTTGCATATTGGCTTCACTATTATGGTCGGTGCCTACGGCGTAGCGTGCCGAGTGAACACCTGGAGCTCCGTTAAGAGCATAAACCTCTAGGCCAGTATCGTCGGCAAAGCAGTCTAAGCCAAACTTATTGTGTATGTATTGTGCTTTTTGTATGGCGTTTTCTTCCAGCGTGCTGCCCGTTTCGGGTATATCGTCATGGCAACCTGTTTCAGCAAGCGACACTACATTGAAATCACTGCCCAATATCTCTTTTATCTCACGTATTTTGTTGGGATTGTTTGTAGCGAATACTATCTTTTTCATTCTTTGGAATTTTTACTTTCATTTCGTCGAAACCTTCACCGTATACACCAATTACCGAACTTTGCGATACAAAGGCGTTGGGGTCTATCATCTTGATAAGGCGAAACATAGTTACACTTTCGGTCTTCTTGGCCAGTATACATAGTACTTTCATATCCTGTCCGGTATACCATCCGTGGCCGTCGAGAATGGTTACTCCGTGATCCATCTTGGTACCAATAGCGTCGGCTATTTCTTGCCATTTCTTTGAGAATATCATAAACTGAACCGACTCTCTGCGTGCGTTCATCACGTAGTCGAGTATAAAATTCTCTACCACCATGGTACACAATCCGAATACTACCTTGTAGATACGGTTAAGACCGTCGCCAAATTCGGGGATAAACAAACAGCTTCCTATAATGATTAAGTCTACGCCTATAAGTACCTGCCCCAGCGAGAAATTATGGTATTTGTTTACACAGGCGGCTATGATATCAGTGCCACCGGTAGACCCGTTGTGTAGAAATACTATGGCCAGTGCCGTACCCGTAAGCATACATCCTATGATGAGCGACATAAAGTTCTGGTCGGGGCCAAGTATCTGTATAAAGTGTCCATCGGCTCCGGTCATCAGTATCTGTGCAAACTTGAGCATAAAGTACAGCGCCACAATAGCATAGATAGTCTTTACCATAAACCTCAACCCCAATATCTTGAGTGCCATAAGCAGCAGGGTGACGTTGATGATAAGATAGGTATTTTCTATCTTAAATCCTGTAGCGTAGTAGATAAGCGCCGACATACCCGTTACACCGCCCGTAACTATCTCGTAGGGCAAGAGGAATACTGTCCATCCGAAAGTATATAATAAAAGGCCAAGGGTTATAAATATATAATCCTTGACCTCGTTCAATAACCTTTGGTGATTGATTGTCATTTATTTAAGCACTATGTTTATAATCTTCTTAGGCACCACTATTACTTTTACTATGTTTTTGCCTTCGGTGTACTTCTGTGTACGCTCGTCGGCGAGTGTCTCTTCTTGTATCTGCGGTACCTGAGCATCGGCTGCAAATGTTTTTTGGAAGCGAGCCTTTCCGTTGAACGATACGGTAAGTTGAATTTCGCTTTCTACCAGATACTGCTCGTTGCAAACTGGCCATTGTGCATCGCAAATACTGCCTTTCATATTGAGTGTACTCCATAGTTCTTCGGCTATATGTGGAGTAAACGGAGCTATGAGTACTACCAGCGTAGTAAGCAGTTCACGATTGTAGCATTTTTGTTGGCTCAGTTCGTTTACGCATATCATGAAGGCCGATACGGCAGTATTGTACGAGAAGTTCTCTATATCGCCAGTAACTTTCTTGATAAGGCGGTGTACGCTCTTTAGACTCTCCTTTGTGGGTTCGCTATCGTTGACACGCAGTTCACCACTCTTTGGGTCGAAGTATAGATTCCATAGTTTTTTCAAGAAGCGGTGACAACCGTCTATGCCATTAGTATCCCAGGGCTTGCTTTGTTCTACGGGTCCCAAGAACATTTCGTACAGGCGTAGTGTATCGGCACCATACTGATTTACTATCATGTCTGGGTTTACCACGTTGTACATAGACTTCGACATCTTCTCTATGGCCCAACCGCATACATACTTACCGTCTTCCAGTACAAACTCGGCATTAGCAAACTCAGGTCGCCATGCCTTGAAGGCTTCTGTATCCAGTACATCGCCCTTAACTATGTTTACGTCTACGTGTATGGCTGTGGTATCGTATTGGTCTTTCAAACCGAGTGAAACGAATTTGGGTGCAGCACTATGGTCGTCGTTGTTAATACGGTATACAAAATTAGACCGACCCTGAATCATACCCTGATTAATGAGTTTTTGGAAGGGTTCTTCTTTGCAGGTTACGTTGTAGTCGTGCAAGAACTTATTCCAAAAGCGCGAGTAGATAAGATGACCAGTAGCATGCTCGGTACCACCTACATATAGGTCTACATTCTGCCAGTAGGCATTGGCCTCTGCGCTTACCAGTGCGCTATCGTTATGAGGGTCCATATAGCGCAGATAGTATGCGCTTGAACCAGCAAAACCAGGCATGGTATATAACTCTATGGGGAAGATAGTTTGGTTATCAACCTGCTCTTTATCAACTATCTGGTTGTTAACTGTATCCCAAGCCCACTTCTTAGCACGACCCAGTGGCGGTTCGCCCGTTTCGGTGGGTTCGTATTTATCTATTTCGGGCAGTTCGATAGGCAGATACTTCTCGGGTATCATGTAGGGCATATCGTCCTTATAGTATACAGGGAAGGGTTCGCCCCAGTAACGCTGACGCGAGAAGATGGCGTCGCGCAGTCGATAGTTTACTTTTACACGTCCCAGTCCCTTCTCGGTAACATATTTCTTGGTAGCTGCAATAGCTTCTTTTACCGAAAGACCGTTGAGTGAGAATTCGGTATTCTTGCCAGCCACGGGCGAATTACAAACCGTACCTTCTTTAGCATCGTAACTCTGCTCGCTTACGTCGGCTCCCTCTATCAGTGGGATTATAGGCAGATTAAAGTGCTTGGCAAAGGCATAGTCGCGTGAATCGTGGGCAGGTACAGCCATAATGGCGCCAGTGCCATAACCAGCCAGCACGTATTCTGAAATCCATATTGGCACGGCATCGCCTGTGAGTGGATTAATAGCGTACGAACCTGAGAATACACCTGTAACCTTGCGGTCTGACATGCGTTCCAGCTCGGTGCGCTTCTTTACATATGCCAAGTATTCGTCTACCTCGGCCTTCTGCTCGGGTGTAGTTACCTGGGCTACGTATTCGCTTTCGGGTGCCAGTACCATGAAGGTTACACCAAACATAGTGTCGGCACGGGTAGTAAATATGGTGAATTTTACATTGCTGTCTTTTACGCTGAATTTTACTTCGGTTCCTTCAGATCGACCTATCCAGTTGCGCTGGGTCTCTTTCAGAGAGTCTGTCCAGTCTACTGTTTCCAGCCCGTCGAGCAGTCGTTGTGCATACGCTGATACTCGCAGACACCATTGGCGCATCTTCTTCTGTACTACAGGGTATCCACCGCGCACGCTTACACCTTCTACTACCTCGTCGTTGGCCAATACGGTGCCCAGTCCGGCACACCAGTTTACCATAGTTTCGCCTAGGTAGGCTATACGGTAGTTCATTAGTATCTTCTGCTGTTCGTGCTCGTTCATACTCTTCCAGTCGCGAGCCGAGAATATCAATTCTTCTGTGCAGGCAACATTCATACCCAGCGTACCGTTGTCTTCGAAATGCTCTATAAGGTTACTTATAGGCTGAGCTTTTTGTAGTGTGTATGAATAATAAGAGTTGAACATTTTTTGGAAAGCCCACTGAGTCCAGTGATAATAACCGGGGTCACAGGTACGCACTTCGCGATCCCAGTCGAAACAGAATCCTATCTTGTCTAGCTGTTCGCGATAACGGGCTATGTTATTAACGGTGGTTATGGCAGGATGCTGTCCGGTTTGGATAGCATACTGCTCTGCGGGCAAACCGTAGGCATCGTAGCCCATAGGGTTGAGTACATTGTAGCCCTGCAGACGCTTGTAGCGCGCAAATATGTCAGAAGCTATGTAGCCCAGCGGGTGACCTACGTGCAGGCCGGCACCCGATGGGTAAGGAAACATATTGAGTACGTAGAACTTTTCGCGGTTCTTGTCCTCGGTTACCTTGTAAGTGTTCATTTCCACCCATTTTTTCTGCCACTTCTGCTCTATTTCTCTGAAGTTGTATTCCATATGGTTATCCTGTTTTGATTACTTGTTCAGTTTCCATGTAACACCATCTTTGGTGTCTTTTATCTCGAACCCGTCGGCTGCCAGTTCGTCGCGTATCTTGTCGCTTGTGGCCCAGTCTTTGTTGGCTTTAGCCTTGGCGCGCAGTTCCAGTACCATGTCTACTACCTTGCCGTAGGCTTCTTCGCGAGCGTCGTTGTTGGCACCTTTTTCGGCTTTCAGTCCCAGCAGGTCGAAGGCAAATAGCTGCATGGTGGCCGATAGTTCAGTTAAATCGGCTTCAGATATGGTGGCCTTGTGGTCTATCAGCGTATTGATGATATGGCATGCCTCGAAGAGATAGCTTATTACCAGCGGTGTCATAAAGTCGTCGTTCATGGCGTCGTAGCATTTTTGGCGCAGGGCTGATACAAAGGTGTGAACCTCGGCGCTACTTTCTTTAGCTGTCTGTATACGGCTCATGTCGGCTATACCGTTGGTAAGTCGCTCCAATCCTTTTTCTGATGCTTTCAGGGCTTCGTTAGAGAAGTCTACCGTGCCACGATAGTGGGCCGAGAGAATAAAGAAGCGAATGGTCATGGGCGAGTAAGCCTGGTCGAGCGACTGGTGATGCCCGGTGAAGAATTGTTCTAGCGTGATAAAGTTGCCCAGCGACTTACCCATCTTCTGTCCGTTGATGGTAATCATATTATTGTGCATCCAGTAGTGTACCATCTGGTCGCCCTGGCTGGCCACGGCTTGTGCTATCTCACATTCGTGATGCGGGAATACCAAGTCCATACCTCCACCGTGTATATCAAAGTGGTTGCCTAAGTACTTACGGCCCATAGCGGTACACTCGCAGTGCCATCCGGGGAATCCGTCGCTCCACGGACTTGGCCAACGCATAATGTGTTCGGGCTGAGCTTTCTTCCATAGGGCAAAGTCTACCTGGTTATGCTTCTCTTCTGTTCCCGCCAAGTCGCGCGAGTGATTGATAACATCTTCAAGATTTCTGCCCGAGAGAATGCCGTACTTGTGGTCTTTATTGTATTTTTCTACATCAAAGTATACCGACCCGTTGCTTACATAAGCGTAGCCATTGTCAAGAATCTGCTTTACCAGCTCTTCTTGCTCTATGATGTGGCCCGTAGCATGCGGTTCAATAGAGGGTGGCAATACATTGAGCATATCCATAGCTTGATGATAGCGGTTGGTATAGTATTGGGCTATCTCCATAGGTTCCAGTTGCTCTAAGCGTGCCTTCTTCTCTATCTTATCGTCGCCCTCGTCGGCGTCGTGCTCCAGATGACCTACGTCGGTAATATTACGCACATAGCGCACCTTATATCCTAAATGCTTTAGGTATCTGAAGAGGATATCGAAAGTAATGGCAGGCCGAGCATGACCTAGATGTGGGTCGCCATATACAGTAGGACCGCAAACGTACATTCCCACGTTAGGGGCGTGCAGGGGTTTGAACGCTTCTTTCTTGCGTGTAAGCGTATTGTAAATCAGTAATGTCTGTTCCATTTTTTTAGAAAAATATGGGTAGTTGTATCAATTGGCTTTGTTATATGGGTATACTTTATAGTAAAAGTACCCTAATTATTGCAAAGTTACTTATAAATAGCCGTAAACAAGAATATTAACCTTATATTTTACAC
>CAVKSZ010000026.1:0-26070 GCA_963659135.1 Bulleidia sp.
ACCATAGAACCCGCACATATGTTGAAGAACACCTACTTATCGGAGATAAGCATGGTATTTTAAATGAAAGAGTCGTGTGGTTTGGCCTAGTCTTCTTCTACCAGGCGTATACCGTTGTCGGTTATCGTGATGAGCCTGCGGCGGTATAGGTCACCCACAGCTTTCTTATATACTTTCTTGCTTACTTCGAAGCGTGCCTTTATCTCTTCGGCATCGCTCTTGTCGCCTAGATTGCAATAGCCCCCGTTGCGCCGCAGATAGTGGAGTAGTGTTTCAGAGAAATCAAGTGTCTGTTTGCGTCCGGTAGGTTGTAGGGCCAAGTCTATTTTCCCATCAGGACGTATGCTGGTAACGTAGGCCTTCATGCGGTCGCCCGTTTGTATATGTTTGAATATCTGGTCGCGGTATAACAGTCCGGCATAGGCATTACCAATGATGGCCTTAAACCCGAGGTCGGTTTTCTGCCATATCATGATATCCACTTCGTCGCCGGGCTTGTAGGGTGCAACGTCTTTGCAGAGGAATTTTTCTACCTTAGCTGATGCCATGATGCGGTAGCTTTCTTCGTCTACCGTTACATATACTATATACAACGAGCCTATTTCCATGCGCCGTTTCTGTTCACGGAAGGGGCAGAACAAATCTTTCATCAGTCCCCAGTTAAGAAAGGCTCCGTATTCGTTTACCCACGAGCACTCCAAGAAAGCAAAGTCGCCAGCCTTTGCCAATGGTCTTTCTGTGGTAGCTACCAGCCTTTCTTCCTGGTCAAGATAGAGAAATACTTCTATCTCATCGCCTATGTTGTATTCTTTGGGTACATAGCGCTTGGGCAAGAGTATCTCGCCTTCGTCACCCCCATCGAGATACAGACCGAAGTCTACCTCTTTTACTATTTTCAGCCGGTTATAGTCTCCTAGTAATATTTTATCCATTGTTTTTTGTCTTAGTGGCATTAAGCTGCCATTGTTTTTAGGTAGTTCTATGAATTCTCACTCTGCAGTTGCATAGCTTCACTCTTGTTTGCCGTTTCGGTATGAGTGATGATGCCGTCTTTCAGATGAATGGTGCGGTCGGTGATAGAGGCCAGTTGTTCGTCGTGGGTTACGATGACAAAGGTTTGCCCCATCTTCTCTCTTAGGTCGAAGAATAGCTGGTGCAGTTCCTGCTTGTTCTTGCTGTCGAGCGAACCGCTTGGTTCATCTGCCAGTATCACATCTGGATTATTTACCAGAGCGCGAGCCACGGCTATGCGCTGCTTCTCACCGCCCGACAGTTGGGCTGGTTTATGTTGAGCGCGGTCTTCCAGTCCCATAAACTGCAATAGCTCTATGGCTTTCTGCCGCGCATCGCTCTTGGATGTGCCGGCAATGAGCGCCGGAATCATAATGTTCTCTATTGCGGTAAACTCGGGCAGCAACTGGTGAAACTGGAATACAAAACCGATATGCTTATTGCGAAAGTTGCTAAGCTTGTCTGATTTCATGTGGCTTGTGTCGGTGCCGTCTATTGTTACTTTACCTTCGTCGGCCTTGTCTAGCGTGCCTATTATCTGTAGTAGAGTGGTTTTGCCGGCTCCACTGGGGCCAACTATGCTCACTATTTCGCCCTTGTTGATGTGTAGGTCTATGCCTTTTAGCACTTGTAGTGAGCCGAAACTCTTGGTAATGCCTTTGATATCTATCATAGTGTGTCTTTAATTCAGTTTTTTTTGTGGTGAGGCTAATTTGCTGAACCTTTCTTTACATGTTTGGTTATCCAGTCGTGTAGAGCCTCGTAAGCGCTCTTCTCTTCTGTGTGCTGTGGTTGAGAGAATGTTATTTCGTCCATAGTACCACCATATTGGTCGGGGAAGATAATCATCAGATTGGTTCCGTTGAAGTAATGCTCTATTTCGTAGGGCAACTTCTCTTGTGCCGACTTATACGATATGGTTCCCTTGCGCGCCGTTACTACCACAAACAGATGGTCGTTGGCTATGGTTGTGGCCAGATGAGGCAACTGGTTCCAGTGGTTCATGGTCATGTATTCGGCTCTTAGTGCCGGATGCTGGTTGTGTACCCACTCAGTAATCATGTCCATGGTGTCTTCGCGAGCGTGGTAAGTAATGCGACATTCTAGATTGTCTGCCAATCGTGCCAGGCGTTCCATCCATTGATAGAAGCCGGGTTCGTATTGCGCCCTTGATGGCACTGCTACCTGTATGCGGCGTAGCGTGGAGAGTGGCTGATTAAGGCGAGCCATGATGATTTGGCAGTTAAGCCCGTTGAACAGACTTTGGTGGAAATTACCCCAAAACTTGTTAGATTCATTGGCGTGCATGTGCATGCCAATGAGTATCTCAGAAGCTTGAAACTCCTTGAAAGCGTGCTTTATACCGTTGGCTATGTTGGCGGCTATGCGCACTTGTGTTTCCATCTGTACATCGGCCGAAGCTGCGTGGCGTACTAGATGTTCTAATAGTTTTTGTCCCTCTTCTTGACTCTGTGTAACCTTGTCATCATCGTACACTACATTGAGTGCCACGAGTGGAGTTTTTAGCTTGGGGTTACGCATCATGATGGCCATCGTGGTAAGATGGTCGGCATATTCGGGATATTTTACGGGCACCAGTATCTTCTCGTGGTCTTTCTTGGGTGTCTTGGGCGCATACTCTTTATCGCGGAATACTATCTGCTGGGCAGCTCTGTCGGTTACAATGGTCGATATCACACAAGTGAAGAGTATCATCAACACCACTCCGTTGAGTAGCGTGTCGTCTATCATAGGTGTGCCGTCGGCAGTGGTAAGCTTCATGCCAATCATTACCATGGCTATGGCCCCGGCGGCGTGGGCCGAGGTAAGACCAAACATCATGTTGCCCGAGGTTATCGGCAGCTTAAAGGTAAGCGATGATGTGTAGGCGGCCAATGCCTTACCCAGTGTGCCGAATATGGTGATGATGGCTGCTACCCATATAATATGACTTCCGCTAAATAGCAGACGCACATTGATGAGCATACCCACACCTATCAAGAAGTAGGGTATAAACAGAGCGTTGCCTATAAACTCTATGCGGTTCATCAGCGGCGACAAACGCGGTATGTATCTATTTAGAATTAATCCGGCAAGGAATGCACCGAGAATGCCTTCCAGTCCTGCCAAGCCCGATAGTACAGCACTCATAAACAGAATAGACAATACAAATATAAACTGCATTACCGAGTCGCTATACCGGCGCAGAAACCACCGTGTAAGTCGGGGTATGACCAATGCCAAGAATACGCATAAGCCTACAGTCTTAGTGGCAAACAATAGCCAGAAGCCAATGCTGCTACTGCCGTGGTGTATGCCAACAATGGCTGCCAGCATCATCAGTGCCATAAAGAGCGAGAGCATAGACGAACCCACGCTCAGCGATACGCTGGGCTTGCGTTGCAGTCCGTATCGGCCTACGATGGGGTAGGCCACCAGCGTGTTAGATGCCATCAAGCAACCCACCAGCAGACTCGTCTCTGTAGGATATTCCAATATCCAGCGTGTGGCGGCAAAGGTGAGTAATGCCGGCAGTATAAAGGTAAGTATGCCGTAAAATCCCATCTGCCCCTTGGCTCGCTTTACGCCCTCCATATCCATTTCAAGCGCAGCCAAGAACATAATGTAGTACATGCCCACTTTGCCAAAGAGTTCGAACGAGGCATCGCGCGTAAGAATGTTAAGTCCGTGACTGCCAATAAGCATACCTGCCAACACCATACCTATGATATGCGGTATGCGCAGTTTGCCCATTACTATAGGGGCAAATAGTATGATGAGCAGCACGACAAAAAAGATTATCGTGGGGTCGGTTATGGGGAAATATTGTGATAAGTCAGACATGGTTATCTGTAAATTTCAATTTATTGCAAAGGTCTGAAAAAAATGTCACATTTGATGATAAAAAGCCTAAAAATTAACAGATAAGTGACTCGAATATTGTAATTTTGCAGAGAGTTAAGGGTGGTGCTATGAATTAGCTTCTCTAGGAATAGAAGCCTTAAGATAGCCATCTGCCATCCTTTACCTTAAGTATTAACATGTGGTGACAACAATAAAGTGTCGCCCCTTAAATAGATTAATGATAAATATTGTAGCAAAATGAAAGTGGCAATTGTTGGCGCAAGTGGCGCTGTAGGACAAGAGTTTCTTCGTATTCTTGCAGAGAGAGATTTCCCAGTAGATGATTTGGTGCTGTTTGGGTCTAAACGCAGTGCCGGTACTAAATATACATTCAAGGGTAAAGAGTATCAGGTAAAAGAGCTCTGCCATAACGATGATTTCCGTGATGTAGATGTGGCTTTTGTTTCAGCAGGTGGCGGCACCTCTAAAGAGTTTGCCGAAACTATAACCAAGTACGGTGCTGTGATGATAGACAACTCCAGCGCTTTCCGTATGGAGCAAGATGTGCCACTGGTAGTGCCCGAAGTTAACGCCAAAGATGCCCTTAACCGCCCCCGCGGTATTATAGCCAACCCTAACTGTACTACTATTATGATGGTGGTAGTGCTGCAACCTATAGAGCAGCTTAGCCATATACGGCGTATACATGTATCTTCTTATCAGAGCGCTAGTGGTGCCGGTGCTGCCGCTATGGCAGAGTTGGAACAGCAGTATCGCGAGATGCTAACTACGGGTAAGGTAGAGACCATTAAGAAGTTCCCCCACCAGTTGGCTTACAACGTAATACCGCAGATAGACGTAATGACCGATACTGATTATACCAAAGAAGAGATGAAGATGTACAACGAAACGCGCAAGATAATGCACAGCGATGTACGTACCAGTGCTACCTGTGTGCGCGTGTCTTCACTGCGTTCTCACTCTGAGTCGGTATGGATAGAAACAGAGAGTCCGCTTACTGTCGATGAGGTGCGCCGTGCTATTGCCGCTGCCCCTGGTTGTACGCTTGAGGACGATCCGCAGAATTACGTGTACCCCATGCCTTTGGAGAGTGCTGGTAAAGACGATGTGTTTGTAGGTCGTGTACGTCGCGATTTGGCATCCGACTGTGGTATCACCCTTTGGCTTACTGGCGACCAGATACGCAAGGGCGCTGCGCTCAATGCTGTGCAGATAGCCGAATATCTAGTTAAAGTGGGAGACTTGGGTAAGTAATATTGTAACCATAGATAATAAGAAGAGGCGGTTCCTTTCGGGGAACCGCCTCTCTTGTAAGTGTATTCTACACTTTCTTCTCTCTCTCAAATTTCGTTTGTTACCTGAAAAACAACGGACAATCATCACGACTGAACCATTGTGTCTTTGTCTAAATTACCTAACTTAATATCTAACTTAATACCTAATGACAATCACTTATGTCTAAATGCAAATGTTATCCTAATCTTATTTTACCTTAAACAGAAATACCATGTAATTCTTGTTTTCTGATGCAAAGTTATGAGTTTGCTTACATTTGTCAAGTAAAAACATATAAAAAGTTTACAAATTGCTTTTAATTTTGATATATGTCAAAACATAAGTGTGAGCGCACACAGTGCACGGCATATTCTGCCTATGGTAAGCATGAAGGGGGGGGTAAAATGGTTGCGAGCCATAATTGGGCTATCTACACATTTAACTGATGAGCAAAAAAAATCCCGGCAAAGACTCCGAAGAGAACTCTACCGGGAAAACACCCCAGTGGGCGTTGACGGATTCGAACCGCCGACCCTCTGCTTGTAAGGCAGATGCTCTAAACCAGCTGAGCTAAACGCCCTTACTTCTTGTAAGCGGATGCAAAGGTAGCTACATTTATTCATACCTCCAAATTTTTCTCCACTTTTTTTCAAATTAATCGAACTTTCGCATTAAAATTCGGATTAAACGATGATAAAAAAAGAAACTGCCATAACCTGCAATCATCAGCGTAACGTGTAAAGATTACTACAACACAGTACCGCTTTAAGCTATACCAAGCCATCATCTTCATCTTTATCTATATACTATATACCATATGCTATATACGAGATTAGATATAGATATCATATAATCCCACTGAAAAAAAATACAATAGCCATACCCATGCCGATACCAATACCAACGCAATACCAACCAGTATTATTCTAGATTGTCCACGGCCGTGAGCCATCCTGTTCATGGCCGCCAGCAATATTGCTCACGGATGGCAACCATTCGGCTTACGGCCGTCAGCATTCCACCAAAAAGCCTTTTCAGCATTAGTAAAATTCAATACTGGCGCAGCAGTACAACACTCCCCACTAAACCAAGGACCAGTCTACATCAATTACAGACCCTAAGTAACCGACATATAGGCACTAAAAAAAGGGGAATGCCTAAGCACTCCCCTTATAGTGATTTATTGTGAATAATTAATTACTCAGCAACAGTTACAGTAGCACGACGGTTGAATGAAACTGGAGACAGTTCGTCTACACCACCATTACCCTTAGTAGTAATGTTGTCGCGGCTTACGCCCATCTTAACCAACTCGTCAGCAACAGTAGCAGCACGCTTCTCTGACAAAGCCTGGTTGTACTCAGCCTTACCTGTAGCGTTGTCAGCATAACCAGTAACGAGCAACTTAGCGTTGTTGTCAGCAGCATACTTAGCAAGAGCCTGAACGTTTACGAGGTCCTTCTTAGAAGCGATAGTAGACTTGTTGATGTTGAAGAATACTGATACAGGAGTATGAACATATTCCTTAGATGTAACCTCTGTGGGTTTCTCAGCCAAAAGTTTCTTCAGACGAGCGTTCTCTGCATTAGCATCGTTGAGCTGAGCATTGAGAGCATCGATCTGTGACTGTGAAAGAGCCTTGATAGCGTCAACATCGGGAGTCTTATCCCAAGAAGCCTTACCCAAGTTGAAGGTCAAACCAACCTCTGCATAGATGTGGTTGTCATGGCTTTCCCAAAATTGACCATTATTAGAAGTAGATGCACAACCATCAATATCATTCTCGTAGCGGCTGTAGCCAACCTCGAAGTTGACACCCAAGTGACGGCTTACACGGAACTGGTTCCAGATACCTGCGCTAAGACCCATAGCATATCTATCATAGCTCATAGAACGGCCAACACCTGCACCCACGAATGGAATGAAATTCCAAACACGGTTAGGATTGTAACCAAACAACATATTGCTGAGGTTGAACAATACCTGCTCGTTAGCCTCCCAATACTTGTTACCTACATCGTTGCGATTAGGTGTGTGGTTAACCTGCTTGCCCCAAATGCCCTGTACCTTTGTACGGAGACCGAGACCGGGAGTAAACCACTTACCAATAGCTACCGAAGCACCGGGGTTAGCACGGAAACCCTTAAGAGGACTGCTTGAGTAATTTGAACCATGCTCTTGAGCTGAATACCACGCATTCCAATCGGCACCAACCTGAATAAACCAGTTGCTCCAGAAAGAATTAGTAGCTACACTATACTTCAGTGTAGGATCTGCATCCTGTGCGAATGAGCACATTGATGCGCTGGCAAAAGCCAATACAATCAATAATTTTTTCATAACTTTTATATTAAACAATCAATAATTCTTAAAATTGTCTTAATTCTTATATAATATGTACACATAGCACTTGCGTACCTATGCACGCTACTTGGTTGCAAAGTTAACTATTTTTTCTATAGTTCAAATTAGTTTCACAAAAAAATGAATATTGGAAAGAAGAAAAAACCTTACTATTTGATTTATTTAGAATAAGTAAACATTTTTTCACACAATAACCATCTATAAAAAGCTATGTACTAACTTATACATGCATAATAACGGGATTGCAAACGCTTATAACTGCCGTATTTATACAAAAAGAGTGGTTCTATAAATTAGCATTTGCCTATTTATAGAACCACCCACAGTAACGGTCAAACTTGTAACAAGTTATTTTTATCGCAACTTAGTTCATTAGCTTTTCTATTTCTTGTTGTTTGAGGATACAGAGGATATTCTTGCCATCAGGAGTATAATTTACATTGGTGCAGGCAAAGAGCTGATTGATAATATTCTCCATTTCTGGATTACTAAGTACTTGTCCTTGAGGGATAGCGGCATGGCGAGCCATACTCAGTGCCAGTTTGTGATTGATATCATCTCTTACTCCTCCGCATTTTTCTCGGGCGGCAGCCAGCATATCGGTAATAAGCATAGTGGCATTTATCCCATCGGCATCGGCTGGTACAGAGTTAACAGCATAACTATTAGAACCAAGGTCGGTAAGTTCGAAACCCATATCTACCAGTTCGGGCATTATCTCTTGCAGCGTGGCGGCATCATCGGGTGACAGTTGGAGCACTTCTGGGAACACTACACGCTGCGATTCGCCTCGCTTATTTTCCAACTGTCGCAGATATTTCTCAAACAAAATACGGCAATGAGCACGACACTGGTCTACTATCATCAGTCCCGACTTGACTGCCGTCATGATATAACGCCCTTTATATTGATAATGTATAGGCGAACGGTCGTCTACTGCCTGCATATTGCCCGCTTGACTCTCTACAGGCACATCCCAACATTCTTCTGTCTCAGCTGGCGCAACACCAGAATAGAGCTGTTGCCAATCTGTAGGCACCGATGAAGACTTTGAAGGTTCGTCGTCTGCGAAAGGATTGTATTGAGGGTTATAGTTAACCTTTGGTGCATCTACGTGAGAGCTGTGATTCTCGCTAAATACAGGTATATCAGGACAATCGGATGTATCGAAATCGATAGAGGGAACATCATTGAACACGCCTATTGCCTCGCGAACAGCAGCCGAGAGTATCTGCCAAATAGCCTGTTCGTTCTCAAACTTTATTTCGGTCTTAGTGGGATGTATGTTTACATCTATATTCTCTGGATTTACAGTAAAATAAATAAAGTAAGGCACTTGTTCGCCCGCAGGAACAAGTCGTTCAAAAGGAACCATAACTGCCTTATTAAAATACGGATGCTTCATATAGCGTCCGTTAACAAAGAAATATTGCTGGGCACCCTTCTTTCTTGATATTTCGGGTTTCCCCACGTAGCCTTTTATGCTACACACGGTAGTTTCTACCTCCACCGGGATTAGGTCGCTATCCATCTTTCGGCCAAAGATATCGGCAATACGCTGGCGTAGATTACCAGCCCGCAGATTGAACATCTCGGAACCATTTGACGATAGTTGGAAAGCAATATCGGGATAAACCAGGGCGATACGCTCGAAAGCGGTAACTACATTGGACAGTTCGGTAGAATTGGACTTAAGGAACTTACGTCTAGCGGGAACATTATAAAAAAGATTCTCGACTAAAAAGTTGCTACCAACAGGACACGAGCAGGGTTCTTGTCTCCCGAAACGCGAACCTGAAATAGATAGACAGGTACCCAACTCTTCTGATTGTTGGCGAGTACGTAGCGTAATCTGTGCTACCGCTGCAATAGAAGCCAAAGCCTCACCTCGAAAGCCCATGGTAGTCAGAGCAAAAAGATCTTGAGCCTGCTTGATTTTAGAAGTAGCATGCCGCTCAAACGAAAGGCGGGCATCGGTATCGCTCATGCCCTTACCATCATCGATTACTTGGATTGCCGTGCGACCGGCATCGGTTACCAGCACTTGGATGCGTCTTGCACCAGCATCAACAGAGTTTTCTACCAACTCTTTAATTACGCTGGCGGGGCGTTGTATCACCTCGCCTGCTGCTATTTGGTTGGCTACCGAATCGGGAAGTAATTGAATTATATCGCTCATAATAACTATTCTAAAAAAGAAGCATACACATGGTAAAAACAAGGGAAAGTATAAGCAGCGGAACTATAATGGCCACTAGCATACTCATAGACGAGCGTTGCACCATACGCCGCTGTTCGGTCGAAGAAAAGAGCGGCGTGTGAGGAACCATCGATTTCTTATCGAAAATAGCATCGCCATTATCTGCGCGTTCCACCCTACTCTGCCGCGAACGTCTTACAGCTTCACGGCGCTCATCAACATATATATAGGTATGGTGAAATCCTTTGGGCTTTGTACTGCTCAACCACCCCATTAGTTGTCAAGATATTGGAGAGGGACTTCCTGACGTTTGCGCACTACAAGTCCTTCGCCCGTTTTCTTTCCTCGCCAATTGAAAATATCGTCTTTATCGCGTGGTCTTAAATCTTCAAGCCACACAAAGACATCCAATTTCTCTGTCCCTGGAGGTATCTGTGTCATGGGATACATAGTGCCTTGAGGTTTACTGGCCCATATCTTTTCCAGTTTGCGGTCGGGCGAAAGATACATACGTAGTGTATCGGTTTCCATATAATTGAGTCCCACTAAAGAGCTATCCTTATCGTCGGTATAATAATACACGGTTCGCACATTACCTATTGCCTCGGTCTTACGAATATTACCATCGGTAAAATAAGCATTCATAAGTCGCGACGACACTTGATTAAAATGCTTCTTGTCTGGTATTTGTTCTACAGAGAAAGCCTGACCGTCGACTTGAGCAAAACGGATAGTAGAATCGTTCATGTACACACGGATAACTTCGCCCAACAACTGGCGATCCCCATTCCAAACTACCGGGTCACGATACATGGTCATGCACGAATCTTTACTATTGAACACCAGCGAATCACTGATAGCCTGTACATCGGTACGATAAATGCTGGCATGGTGGTAACAGTGTACTTTTCTGTATACCGAATCGGTATTAATGTTGAAAGTATAAATATGGATAGAGTCTGAATGAGCGTAAAGAGTATCTTGCCCCTGCGAATAATCCTTGAGCAAAGCCCGCTTGGTAGCATAACCTTCACCCGTCTTCTCGTTATATTTCAACTCATCACATACCAGCGAGTTCTTGTTTTTCTTGTCTATATACACCACGTTGCCATAGCCATAGCTATCACCTTCTTTTACATAATAAAGACTGTCGCCCTCTAATACTTTCTCGGTATCTTCAAGACGCGAACGATTGAAAAGCTGTGCCTTGTCTGTTTTGGTATCATAGTAAGCATCGGTGGTAAGCACTACCCCATCCTTGGTTTTTATAGTAGAACCAGGGCCTACGATATGAGCCATAGATTTACGGGTATCATAGTAAAGGGTATCGGTGGCAATGTTGCGATCTTCACTACGCATACGCACATTATAATAGAATACAGCCTCGCGAGTATCAAGATTGTACTTACCCCAGTCGGCCACTAATTTATCTTTGCCGTCCTCAAGGGTACCACCTTCCATGAAATAGGCGTAATTATATAGTCGGTCGTAATTCAGACTGTCGGTCTTTAGAATCTGCTTACGATGAGTAAGTACTACATTATAACGAGCCGCCATACGTTGTTCTACACCATCGTAGTCAGCATAACGTGAAGTTAGCGAAAGGGTATCTCCCTGACGAAAACGCACATTACCAAAGGCTTTTACCGAGTTAGACTCTTGAAAGAAATAAGCACTATCGCACCATAGTTCGGCTCCCTGATGACGAAAATGAACATGACCCTTGGCTATCTGCGCATCGGGGTTAATGCCAAAATGATCGAATTTGAGTTCATCTGAATGGATTAGATAGATTTTCTCGTCAGTTTTTTTCTTTGCTTTGCCGTTTTTTTGCTGCATAGCGGCAACGGACTGCATGCAAATGGCAAAAAAGCATAGAACTGCAACACATGCAATTCTATGCCCCGATATATTTTTTTTTACTTGTTGTCCAGTTATCATTTCACCCAACCTTGGTATTCAAAATTACAATTCTTATACCTGTCGGCCATCCATACATACGTATGTTTTATCTTGTCAACAACCCAATCGTGCAGTTTCTTTTCACGCAGATTATTGAGCACTACATTCTTCATCAACTGATAGTCTTCTGTAAGTGTAGCACGGTGTGCAGGTATACGCGACTTGAGTTTGATAATAGCACAAACCTTCTGACCCTTAGCATTCATCATCTCAAAGGCTTTCGACACATCACCTACCTGCATTTCTTCTACCTGCTGAGCTATCTCTGTAGACAGATCTTTCATTTGGAAGCGCGATGTACGACCATCTTCACCCTGACTAGTAGCCATCAAACCGTGATTGTTACGGGTATCTTTGTCATCAGAAATATACGAAGCGGCATCTTCAAACGTATATTTGCCCTCGCGTATCTCATCGGCTACCGAGTCAAGACGCAGTCGAGTATTGTCTATCACCTCTTGATCCACTTTGGGTCGGCGCAGAATATGACGCACCTTGATACGGTCACCACGCTTATCTATAAGTTGAATGATATGATAGCCGAATTCAGACTCTACTATCTTAGATATCTTCTTAGGATCGGTAAGATTGAAGGCTACATTAGCAAATGCCTGATCCAACATACCACGACCTACATAGTCGAGTTCACCACCACGACGGGCCGACTCGGTGTCTTCTGAATAAAGACGAGCCAAAGTAGCAAACGAGGTTTCACCACGATTTACACGATCGGTAAAGTTACGCAATTCTTCTTTCACCTTGTTTACCTCTTCACGGGTAGCCTTAGGTTGGCGAGTAATAATCTCAACCTCTACCTCTACAGGCACGTAAGGTAGACTGTCGGCAGGTAGTTTGTCAAAATACTTACGCACTTCGCTTGGTGTTACGGTGATATCCTTAACTAGTTCTTTGCGCATTTTTTCTATACGCTGTTGATTCTTAAAATCATCGCGCATCTGCTGACGCATCTGAGCAACGGTTTGGTTGCGATATTCTTCCAGTTTCTCTTTCGAACCAGCCATAGATATCCAGTAGTTTATCTGTTGGTCTATGCTTGTGGTAACATCGCTCTCTGAAACTTCGATAGAGTCTATTTCAGCTTGATGCAAGAAGAGTTTCTGTACGGCCATACGCTCAGGGATAGCGCAGTCGGGGTCGCCATTCCACTGCATACCCTCCATTTGTCCTTGCAGACGCATAGCCTCAACATCCGACTTTAGGATTGGCTCATCGCCCACAACCCAAATTACCTCGTCTATTATGGCACTCTCTGGAACTTTTGCCTCAGCATCCTTATCTATCTTCACGGTGTCTTTAACGGGAGAATCCTTCTTTGCCGACTTTCCCATTCCCGCCATAGCGTTACTCCCTGCTATCAGTGTAAGGACTACGGCGCTCATACCTATTTTATATATATTCTTCATTCTCTAATGATTGTTTACTGTTTGTACCACGTCTTCGTTTACCGTTACGGTATATTTCTGTCTGAGTGTCTCTACCCATTTATTCTCCAAATACTCCTGATAATCGGCCTGAACCAACGCGCTTACGTCACTGGCCTCTTGTGGAGCCTTGAGTTTCTTGCCATAGACTGCATCATAAGGGAAATCTTTGAAAGGCTTTTCCTCCTCACCCGTTTTGAATACCATACGGTCTATAGTTTTATTGTCACCTTTTACAAATATACCTTTTTCTACGCGTATACGCAGAATACTGTCTTGATTGAATGTGGTACGCAGTACGTCGGTCCACTTACTGAAAGGTAATCCCTTAACAGCTTTCTTCACCGCAGCCACATCGGCCTTGTCACGGGTATGATAAGCTATGCCTTTATAGTGGGGCTCGGTCCATTTATATCGTTTGCGATTAGCCTTGAAATACTGTTCCTGCCCTTCTTTATCATTTTGGGCTTTTTCCCATACAGCTTGATTACTTATAGCAAAAATCAACAATCCATCATGATATTCCTGTATAAGATAACGCAACTCGGGCTGCTGCGCCTCCAGTTCAGTCAAGCGACTTTCCAGTACGTCTTCTTTCGAAGTATTACCACCCATATCCTTGGCTATTGAATCGATACGCTGGTTGATGATTTTCTCTATCATACCGCGACGCTCTACAAATTGCAGTATCGAGGCATGCAACGAATCGTATGGCAAACACATACGACGGTCTTTCATCAGAATAATGTGCCAACCTGCTGGCGACTCAAACGGCTTGCTCATCTGTCCTTTCTGTAGCGAATAGGCTTGCGTTTCGAATTCCTTAAAGGTTTGCCCTTTTTCTATCCAAGGCAGTTCACCACCCTGCTGAGCGGTTCCTTTATCATCGGACAATCTGCGAGCCAAGTCACCAAAGTCAGCTCCTGCCTGCAGCGCATTGTAGATAGAGTCTATGCGAACCTTGGCGGCTGCAACCTTTGCCTTGTCTGTTTTTTGTCGAAGCATTACCAGTATATGCGCTGGTTTTACCAGTCCACCGCTACCATCAACGCGCTGACGGTAATCGTTATATACCTTTTTAGCCTGAGCCTCCACATCGTTTTGGTTTACAAACGATGGGCGGATTTGCTGGTCGCGACAAGTGGCAAACTCTTTACGAAACGACTCCATCGTATCAAGTTTAGCATCAAGTGCGGCCTCAACCTTGAGTTTATAGTTAATGAACAGATCTACATACTCTTTCACGCTCTTACGGTCAACTACGTTATCACCGTTACTTTTGTTGTACGAATATTCAAACTCTGACCGTGTTATTGGTTTCCCGTTTACGGTCATCAGTACAGGGTCTGTCTGAGCATGAATTGGGCTGCCCCACCATAGTGTGGCAGCCATCAACAGTATTGTTGTTCTGTTCATCTATATTCTATTATTCGTGGCGACTGTAGTTAGGAGCCTCGCTAGTGATAGTAATATCGTGTGGATGGCTCTCTAATACGCCGGCATTAGTAATACGAGTAAACTTAGCATTATGCAGCAAGTCTATTGTTCCTGCTCCGCAGTAGCCCATTCCCGAACGCAGACCGCCTATAAGTTGGTAAATAACTTCCTGTACTGTGCCTTTGTAAGGTACTCGACCGGCTATACCCTCGGGTACCAGTTTCTTTACATCGGTAGTATCTGATTGGAAGTAACGGTCTTTCGAACCATTCTTCTGTTCCATGGCTTCAAGCGAGCCCATTCCGCGATAGCTCTTAAACTTACGACCATTGAAGATAATGGTATCGCCAGGACTCTCCTCGGTACCAGCTACAAGCGATCCTATCATTACGGCTGAACCACCAGCTGCCAAAGCCTTTACAATATCGCCCGAATAGCGCAGACCGCCATCGGCTATCAATGGAACGCCAGTACCCTGCAGAGCCAGATATACGTCGTATACAGCACTCAACTGAGGCACGCCCACACCTGCTACCACGCGAGTTGTGCAAATAGAACCCGGGCCTATACCTACTTTAATAGCATCGGCACCATTGTCTACCAACAACTTGGCAGCTTCACCAGTAGCCACATTACCTACTACTATATCTATATTGGGGAAAGCGGCTTTTACCTCACGCAATTTTTCTATCACGCCGAGCGAATGACCGTGAGCCGTATCTATAACTATAGCATCGGCTCCAGCTGCTACCAATGCAGCGGCACGCTCAAGAGTATCTTTGGTTACACCTACACCGGCAGCTACACGCAGACGACCCTTCTCGTCTTTGCAAGCCATAGGTTTATCCTTGGCCTTGGTGATATCTTTGTATGTAATCAATCCTACCAAGTGGTTCTCAACATCTACCACCGGCAGTTTTTCTATTTTATGTTCTTGCAGTATCTGTGCAGCGGCAGCCAAGTCGGTCTGCTGATGGGTTGTTACCAGATTTTCGCTGGTCATCACCTCGTCTACAGTCTTGTCTAGATTACGTTCAAAGCGAAGATCGCGATTGGTTACGATACCTACCAAATGATTACCTTCGTCTACTACAGGAATACCACCGATATGATAATCGTGCATCATAGCCAGTGCGTCCTTTACCTTTCTGCCTTTCAGTATAGTTACGGGGTCGTAAATCATACCATTCTCAGCACGCTTTACGATAGCCACTTGGCGAGCCTGGTCGTCAATGCTCATATTCTTGTGTATTACACCGATACCTCCCTCACGAGCTATAGCTATGGCCATAGCCGATTCGGTAACAGTGTCCATAGCGGCTGTCACAAAGGGCACATTAAGCTCTATATGACGCGAAAACTTGGTTTTCAACTCTACCGTTTTAGGCAACACTTCTGAATAAGCGGGAATCAAAAGGACGTCGTCAAAAGTAAGACCGTCCATCACTACTTTATCTGCAACAAATGATGACATATTGTATTTTGAAATTTATTGCATGCAAATTTAGCAATAAAAATCCATTCCCGATAGCCTTTTCCACTTTTTCTACCACAATTAATTGTATTTAACGCACAACCACATTCGGCCTTGCACGGGCAGAACAAATACCTACCAGTACAAGGCCGAAATCTATCAGTTTTATATTGTTATCGTCCTGTTGGTGCCGATTTCAAATCGTTGTTGTAGATTGAGTGCATAGAGCGTTTGGTCTTAGAATATTTCATATCGCCCAAACGGTAACTTATACCTATACCAAACTGTTGGCGCGTATATGTTCTATCCACATAGCTTTGATAACTGGCATCATGAGTGTAGGTAGTACGTGTGAGCCATTTGTGGAATGGATCTGCTGCACGTAGCGACACCGTTAGACGCTTGTTGCGCAAGAACGAACGCGACAGTGAAAAATAATTATACACTATCCCATCAACATGGCCTTGCAGCGTAATTTCCTTCGTATCTCCACTTAAGATGGCATACAATGAGAAATCTGCAGGCAATCTCCATGACAGTCTCAGGTCAGCATTGGCACTCCAACCATGGCTCTGCAGCTGCCTACTAGGCGCTCTTAGGTCTACATAGGCCACGCCTGTATTCAGGGTTATCCAGAGCTTGGAAGTAAGGTTCCATTTATAATAGATGTCTAGAGCCGTACGTTCCACCCGTCCTACATTAAGATAGGTTGTATATATAGCACCGGGCGACGCATAGTGCTTGCCGCCATCAAAATACTCACCACCCTCGCCTATCATCCTGCTGTAGCTTTCTATACCATTGCTCAAATGGCGGTAGTTCAGACTAACGGTAAGGTTGGTCTTGCGGGTAAACCATCCATAGGTAGCACCCAGATTATAGCTATTCTCTGCATCCAGATTACTGTTACCCTGCACTATGTTTTGCGGATTTATGTTGTTGAAATATGGATTGAGATAATATATGCTTGGGCGCGATAGTCGTTTACCATACTCCAGCCTAAGCGATTGGGCCTTACCCAACTTCATATTTATTTTCATCGAAGGTACCACATTGGTATAATGGCTCGAATAGTTACCTTCTGCACCTACCGGACCTGACAAATACTTCACATCTTGATAAGTATACTCGTAACGCAAGCCTGGCATAAGCGAAATCTTCTTTCCACGATAGGTGTAACTCAGATAACCGCCCAATATATCGTTTCTATTCTTATAGTGGTTACTCCGCTGACCATTATGTACCCATTCAGCGCCTTGAGTTTTGCTCTCATACAGGTCGTTTTGGGTCTCATTGTTTCGCAGAATATACTTGGCCCCTATTTCGAAAGTATGCTGTTTCCCAAGGGGAGTTGAGAAGTCATATTGAAGTGTGTGCTCATTGGTCTTGTCATGACGGTCTGACTGATTATCATACAGTTGCAGTTGGTCTACCAAATTAACCACACCACCCGTTACAATTTCAGCATACTGCGTAATATCCTTATTGCGCGACGGACTGGTACTCAACTGATACGACAATGTGGTAGTACGTTGCGGATTACGTCGTCCTACCCGCTGATAGTCTAAATTAATAGTACCATTAAGACTTGAGTTTTTCAAGTTACCATGACGCAGATACGAATAGGCGACCTCACTGCCCCCTGGACTCCACATCCCAGTACGCTCATCGCTCATTGTGCGTTGCAGACTGCCCATACCCGACAAAGAGAAGGTTATCATCTGCACACTATCTATCTCGTAACTGGCATTAATCATAGCAAACTCGGTATTTCCATGTGGCTTACTATTATCCACACTTCTTAGCTGCGTTGCGCTGGTTGTGCCATAACCATCGCGCAGCAGGGTAGTATTATCTTTAGTCGGAAACAGGCGGTTATAACTAAAATTGCCGTCAAAGGCAAACTTTCCTATTTTACTCATCGTCATCACGCTGCCGCTACAATCCCTTATACCTACATCGGCAAACAGAGTGGTAAGATGTCCCTCATACTGCGAGCGCATCACTATATTGATAACGCCGCCTATACCCTCGGAATCATATTTGGCTCCAGGCGATGTTATCACCTCGATGCTTTTAACCATCTCGGCTGGCAAGCTACGCAACACATCCTTTGGATTGCGGGTAATGGCCGTTTTACGTCCGTTCTGCAGTATTAAGAATTTTTTAGTACCATTCATTTCTATATTACCATCGCCGTCAACACTTATCAGTGGCACCTTGCCCATCATCTCCGACAGTTTGAGCGTCTTCGCATCAGGGTCAGAAGCCACGTCATAGGTCAGTTTATCTACATCCATTGTAACCAGCGGTTTCTGCGCCACCACTTGCACTTCTTTCAACATCTTAACATCATCGGTCACTAACAGGTTTCCTATATTTTTTACCGAATCAGTTTCTGTCAATACAAATTGTTGGGGTACTGCCACTCTACCTACCATAATCGCCGTTACCGTATATTCACCAGACAATATAGGCAACACCGTTTCAAAACGACCAAGCGTATCGGCCAACATTTTCTTTACACCACCACCAGAAAACCCCTTATGCGATATGCAGACTGTTGCCATAATCTCTGGTTCTCCCGTATCTTTATCCGTCACCGTTCCAACAACCTTACATACCTTTACCTTACTATGAGTTTGTGCAGACACGGGTACAACACATCCTACTGATAACATTACCAATATAACATAAAATAGTTTCATAGTTATTATTATTTAAGGTAGTTCAACAATCATTTTAACTATTCGGCAGTTTTGCCGTTACCAACACATTCCCCAATTTACCATATTTGGCAATACCATACAGTCTACCATTGGCTGCATAAATCTGCAATAGATCAAGATTCACTTTCAGACAATCCAAATTCCCGTCTTTATCCAACCTTAAAATATAATTATATTTCGACTTGTCGGCCGCCTTACTCTTCTTATAAAGAATATAGACATACCTGTCATCATTACAAATTGCTTCAGAAATAACATCTGTACCGTTGGTTACATGAAATTCAAGTACATCTGGTATTCCCTCGCCAATATAAATTGCTTTTTTAAGTTCTAGTTTATTATTTTCTATCTTATATAGTTTAATTATTCCCAAATATATTGAAGAAAACACCACATATCGGCCTTCTTTATTATAGCCTAAAAGTCCTTGACCTAAAACATATCGATTTACCGGGTCCGATATAGAATCCAACAAACCATTGTAAGGATCTACACTCTCTAAAAGACAGCATTTCTTATCATACAAATCAAGAAGATGCGGCCCTCCGCCGTCTATCTTGGCACACATATATAGACTATCAATTTTTAGCATATGGTCTACATTCTGTATTGACATACTATCTAAACAAGCAACCTTACCGGCATAAATAGAATCTAATGGATATTCCCTATAAGAACTTCTCCATGCTCTACGAAAGACGCATAATCTACGCTTATTAAGACTTAGTTCTATTGGACCAGACTTATACCTTTCTATCAGCCGTTTTCTCCATTTCTGATTAACGCTGAAAACCGACAATTCCTTATCGTCATTATAATCATAATAATAATCATTTAAGAAAACGGTATCTTTAATAACTACAAAACTACCACTACCCGTTACATGAGAATTTGTACCGGCACGCGTAAAAAATATTTTTTGCTGCGGTATATCCTCTATCGAGCTATACTCGTTGTCAACTATAGTTTTACGTTGACAACCCATACTAATACAAACAGTTAAAGCTGACAAAACGTATTTCGTTTTCATAGGCTCGTGCAGTTTTTAGTTAGTTTCTACCATCACGTAAATTTCATATAGAAATGCAATAACACTCATGGTATTTCACAAAGTTATATATAATATAGGTATCCAACAAAATTTTATCCATTTTATTTTATAACAATTCAGCAGAAATTCAAAAGCACCGTTTTTCTACCTCTAAGTGACGATAAAAAAATAACTTGGTACAATTTGTATCGTATATTTATAAGATATGTGCATATTTATCCGGCTCACCTTTCTGGCTTTTTTCGCCTCTTTCATCGGTTACATAGCCAGCTATGCTCCCTTTTCAAGAGTTGAAAACATCTCAAAGATATAAACCGCAAATTATACCAATTATTTTTTCCCCGTCACTAAAACAGAACTTTAATAAAGTTTTAAACTTAATATGTCACAAATGCGGGCTGCAAGCCCAAAAGCAAACAACCCGAGGCAACGCCCCGGGTAAAAACGATTCATACAACTGCCGCTCTGTAAGCTGCAAAAGCAAAATTACCAAGTTGATTATTAATGCTTTTGTACTTACAGCGCGCATCCTCTGTTAACAAATATACCCAGGGCGTTACCCTGAGCTGCAAGCTTGTGCCCCTTAGGCTCTTGCTTGTGGTCGCATGCGCTGAACCAATCTGCCTAAATATTCTATACCATACACTGGCCAAAGTGGAACTTTACGCACATTGGTACGTACGGCGGGAATATCAAGAGTAAGGAAGAATAGCGTCATCACACCGCTTACCCATATTACAATACCATATATCTGCTTTAAAGCTACATTCATCATACTGGGCACATACCGCTGCATGAACGCCGGAAAATCAAACTGCGATATATTGATATGGGTAAGGGTAATCTGCTGACCATAACGCACCATATCATCGTTCATAAAGTGCGAGAACAGGTGGGTATATACTGCATAGCCTGCCGCTCCGCCCAAGTACATGTGAAAGATATTAAACACAAACAATCCCATAAAAAACATTTCCAAACTGGGGGCCGACTCGTCGAGTGACCACATAAGCGTAGCGGCAAGAATGGCATACGATGCACCACGACAGATGAGCGGTAACCTAAACTGCTCGATATTTACCTGCATATCCAGGGTAAAATACATAAGCAGGGCATATACCGAAATAAGTCCAAAGCCTATGGCAAAGAGTTTCCACACTTTCCACTTAAGTACCTTGAGCCAAAGCAGGTCTAACGCTATACCCAAATAGATACCTGGAAGTGTCCACATAAGCAGTTCTTCCTTGGTATGTTCTTCCAATTGCAACACTTGACTATAGAGTATTTCTTCTAGAGTATGCTCGCAACCTAACAATAACTCGCCAACGGTTACCACTACCATAATAGGCACTATATTGCGAAAGCGGAATAAGCGCAGGTCTACATAGGGATTAGTAACGTGCATAAGCCGATGCATCACTATTCCTGCCATTATCAAGGCTACGCCGCAAAGTATGCGTAGCGTACTACTATCCATCCACATTCTATAGTCGCCATATACCAGAATATACGATACTACCAGCATTAGCATACTGATAAGCAGGCCGCTACCAAAGTCAATTCCTCGCAGACTTATCCGGTTAGGCATTGGGCAGAACGGTCTACACATTACCAACTGCACTGTAAGTACCAGACACATGGCTCCTACAATGAATACATGCATCATTTGCCAAGTAAAATGGTAACCAAACCACGCTGCCAGAAAAGCACTACCCTGAATAGAGGTAAGCAGTACTATATGCAGCACGGGGAAGAACACGGCAAAGTCGCGCCGCGGAGTAATCCATAACTGTATAGTACTCATGTGCTCAAAAGTACCCTGCAACTTAGCCATTCCCTCTATAAAACATACCACCAGCAAGAGCGGCATAAACGTAGAATGAATGGTAATCAGATTGCATACGGCTATCACTACGGCCGAACCTATAATAAGTTGCTGATTGGTAAAGCGAAACTTCATACGGAAGAGCATGGGAAAATAGATGGCCATGCCGGCAAGATTGGCATAGAGTAACATCATAAGGTCTTCTATCATAAAGTTGGTAGACCCTTGTATATCCTGAAGTGCTCCCAAGTACATGCCGCCCGAGAACTGTATGCAGAACACGCATATCACATATATCCACGGCCGCAACCCCTGCGGTACCCAGTTGTGAAACATGGGCATAGAGAAGGTCATGGGTGGCCCCTGTGGAGGAGACATTTGTTGCATATCTATCGCTGATTATTAATATTTCACTTTACACTCTACGTTATAACCAGCACGCAGTTTGCTAAGCTTCTCTTGACTATTGCCCTTGAGCGATATGCGTACGGTTACGCGCTGCTCTACCTTTACAAAATTACCCGTAGCATTGTCTACCGGCAAGAGCGAGAAGGCACTGCCCGTAGCTCTACTTATACGCTCTACCTTACCCGTATATTCTACACCGGGTACGGCATCGGCTGTAAATTCTACTGCCGAACCTACATGTATATTAGGCAACTGACTCTCTTTGTAGTTGGCCTCTACCCATAGGCTGTTGGCGTCTACTATATTAACCATAGTCTGTCCGGGCTGTACCAGCATTCCTTCCTGAATATCCTTGCTGCCCACTACTCCATCGCAGGTGGCTATAATATAGCAGTACGACAAATTCAAGCGTGCCAACTCTACTGCGGCACGTGCCAATTTAAGCGAACTGATAGATGCCGACAGATGATGACCCTGCTCGGTCTTCACACTGGTCTGTGTTGCACGCGAACGGGCAGCCTGGGTATAGCGTGCTTTAGCCCCTAGATAGGCTGTATGTACGTTGTCGTACTGTTGGCGCGTTACGGCGTCTTTCTTAAGCAGAGCCTCAAAGCGCTCGTCTTCTCTACGGGCGTTCTCCATATTTACCCTTGCCTCTTCTATGCTGGCATCGGTAACCTGTATGCCGGCATCGGTGGTAGCTATGCTGCTACCCGATGCCTTGGCACTCTCTTCGGCACGAACCAGATCGGCTTCGGCTTGAGCCAAACGCAAACGAAACTCGCTATCCTCTATCACTACCAGTGTATCGCCTTTCTTTACGGACTGGAACTCTTCGAATCTTACCTCTTTTACAAATCCCTGCACACGGGTATTTTGTGGGGTTACATGCTGGCGCACGCGGGCGTTATCCGTAAATTCCACATCGCCAAAATGGGCAAAATTCATAATTACCACTATGGTTCCAATGGCTATCAACAGTATCACTACACTATTGTAAGCGTATTTCTTTATATTCTTCATTTTCTGTAAAGTTTTATAGTTTATAGTTGTCCTGCAATGTATTTCATTTTATAATAAGCATAGGCTATGTTGATACGTGCATCTACCTCGCCCAGTTCGGCATCAAGCTTCATATTGCTGGCGTCTACCATATCGGTAATCAGAGCCAGCTGGTTAAGATAGCGGTCGTTTATAACCTGATAGTTGCGCTGTGCCAGTTCTACGCTTTTCTGTTGGGTTTCCAGTTCTACATAGCTCTGCATATACTGGGTATAGGCAGCCTGCACATTGTTGTCTAGTTGTTCGGCAGCCACGGTCTTGCGGGCTGTAGCAGCCTGAGTTTCCAGTCGGGCTTGAGCCAATTTCTTGTTGCTCTTAAAGAGCGATGACAGCTGATACTGTACGCCTATGCCTACATACCATATATTAAGATTTTTGTCAATGGGTGGCAATTCGAAGGTGATAGGACCGTTAAAGTTATTCTGTGCCACAATGGCTACCTTGGGCATCAAGGCGCTCTTGGCTATACGCTCTTGCTGGCGTGCCATCTGTTCGCCTATACCGGCTATCATCAGTTGCGGACTGGTAACGCCAGCTGTAGTCTGCCAGTAGCCCTCGCCATCCTTGCCAAACATAGCGGTAGCGGCATCGTCGGTAGGTTCTATCATACAGGCAGTTGTCAGTCCAAGGGTGTTACAGAGCTGGTGGTTCAGTATTTTACGGGTGTTCTGCAGTTTTACCAACCCCAGACGCAGTGTTTCCATCTGCAGCTCGTAACGGGTAATATCGTTCTTCAGCGCCACACCCTGCTGCTGCTTCTCTTTGATATGGTCTATGAGTTGCTGGGTAAGGGTTATGTTCTTTTTCATCACCAGTTCGCGGTGGGCTATCTTCTCTAAGTCCAGATACTGCCCTAGAGCCAAGAAGCGCTGGTTCTGCTCGTTAAGCGTGTATTCTACCTTGGCTTGCTCTGATGCCAGTTCGGCCAGACGTACACTGGCATCTATAGCACCACCGGCATAGATGGTCTGTTGGGCATCCAGCACAAACTGGTTACCCACGTGGGGCGACTTACAACCCTGGACATTGCTGAAATTGCGGTCGGTAAGCAGCACATTGCCTATGTAGCTGGCACTAAGCTGGGCACCTATATCGGGCAACCGCTGGCTGCGGGCTGCCTTTACGCCTTCTGTAGAGGCGTTAATCATAGTCTTGCTTACCCTGATACTCTTGTTATTCTGTCTTATCAGCCCAAACATCTCTTCGATGCTCATCTTGCGCTCGCCCTGGGCATGGGCGGTAATGGCAACGGCCACACACATGGCCAGCGCACATAATAGTCTTCTATTCATACCTTTCTTGAAATTCGGTGCAAAGGTACTCACTATTATAATGACGGGCGGTAATAAAATTCCGTCAGAATTTGGCATTTTGGGAAATAACCCGTAATTTTACGGCATGAACGAAACGGCACTTAAAACCATAAACTGCACCACCATTGACTACGAGGCTACCCCCATAGAATATGGGGCTATCATCTATACACATACGGGAAAAGCCCGGGTACGTATAAACTTCGACCACTGGGATATGGAGAACCAGAGTGTACTGATATTCTTCCCCGGAGATATGATAAAATGGGAAATGGCCAACGCTAACTTTTCGGCAGAAATAATAACCTATAGCAGCGATATTTTGCGTGCAGCAAGTCTAAACATAGAGCACGCCGTATACGATGCCTTAAAAGCCGACCGCAGGTGTGGCTATCCCGAGCTGATAGAGCATGTGGTAAGTAGCATGTTCAGTATATTCAACTTCTACTTTACCGTAGAACACTATTCGCTAACCGACCGTATAGTGGCACTGCAACTGCAGGCTTTCTTCATAGGCTTCTACGATTACCTACAGGCCAATCCTAAAGAGCACATGCGCACCAAGGGCACACAGCGTACCGACGAGTTATTCAACCGCTTTATGGAACTCTTGGAAGCCGAATACCGCACCGGGCGCGAGGTAAACTACTACGCCCAGCGCATTAACATCTCGCGCAAATACCTGGGCATTATAGTAACGGGCAAGACGGGCGTATCGCCCAAACGCATCATTGACGAGTATGTGCTGGTAAAGCTCAAGCTGGCACTGCGCATTACCAAGCGCAGTCTTAAGCAGATAGCCCACGACTTTAACTTTGCCGACCAGAGTGCTCTTACCCGCTACTTTCGTACCCATACGGGCATATCACCACAGCAGTACAGGTTAAAACAATAAAGGGTGGCATAAAGGGTACTTTCAAATTGTAAGTACCCGAATGAACGCGTTTAGAATATTTAACTAAAAGACGCACACTTTAGTTAAGATATGTTATATTTATTGCTATTTTCAAGCAACTCTTGGCCTGAAAAAACAGATAAAAATGTGGGCTCCCGTTAAATGTGTAGATAGAATAATTATCAAGATGGTAGCAGGTGCCGTGTTCTCACTGCACCCTTGTAGTTGTTAACAAGATGTTGACGTGAGACACGTCAACTACTATGGTTTCTTGCATTCTCCTTCAACTTACACTATTCATGGCGCATCTGCTAAATGCGCCTAAAAAAATGGAGGAAACTGGGTAGATTTTACCAATTTTGCATTCATCTGCATTTGCTTCTATTTCCATTTCAGCGCAATTAACTAAACGAGTCAGTTCTTGGCTAAATCAGTACAAAATTCTGTTATTTTCATTCTAAATTACACAACGCTGTAGATAGTCTTTTCGGGGGCTAACTACCATCATTAGCGCACTAAAGGATAACTCTACACTTGCAAAGCTTGTCTTTATCCCCCTAGAAAGGTCTCTATAAATCGCGTATTTGCCCACAACCTAACCTTAGTGCGCAAATATGCAATTCTTCAGAACATTCTATTTAACGTAAATTAATAGTTACAATTTTACAGGTAACTATTCAGCGGTAGATGCATGACGAGGCATCAAACCTCAAATAAGGCTTGAATTGCATTGAAAGGAGTCTTGTTGTGTTTCTTG
>CAVKSZ010000027.1:0-25104 GCA_963659135.1 Bulleidia sp.
CTGATAACGACACCCTGTCTTACTTTTCTTAAATTTCTTGTTTCCATCTGGACCATTGTTATTTGTTAAGTTCTCTCTGGCGAAGTACTGTCTTCATGCGTGCTATATCACGACGTGCAGCCTTAATCTGTGATGGATTTTCAAGAGGAGTAACGCTATGGTTGAGCTTCATCTGCTGAAGAGCAGCCTGTGCATTCTCCAATTTCTCGCGCAAATCTTTGTCAGCGAGTTCGTTTACTTCATTAATCTTCATAGTTTAAGCGTTTTTGTCGTAATCACGTCTTACAATAAATTTTGTCTTTACGGGGAGTTTCTGAGCTGCAAGGCGAAGAGCCTCTTTTGCTATATCAAATGATACTCCCTCTACTTCAAAGAGGACACGGCCAGGTGTTACAGGTGCAACCCATCCTGCAGGATCACCCTTACCTTTACCCATACGTACATCGGCAGGCTTGCGTGTAATAGGTTTGTCTGGGAAAATACGAATCCAAACCTGTCCCTGACGGTTCATGTGGCGGTTTACTGCCACACGAGCTGCTTCAATCTGGCGGCTATCAATCCATTTAGCTTCAAGGGTCTTGATACCAAATGAGCCGAAAGCCAATTGTGTACCACGATGAGCGTTGCCTTTATTGCCACGTCCATCTTGTGGTCTTCTATATTTTACTCTTTTAGGCTGTAACATGATAACTTCTTGTTTTAACGGTTATTGTTTCTTCTGCGATTACCACGTCCACGTCCGCCATTGTTAGAGCGACCGGCATTCTGCTTTTCCTGTGTAAAGTTAGGAGTAAGATCGCGCTTACCATAAACCTCACCACGACAAATCCATACTTTAATACCGAGAAGACCTACCTTTGTAAGTGCTTCTGCTTGGCAGTAATCAATATCGGCACGGAATGTATGCAGAGGAGTACGTCCTTCTTTGTACATTTCCTTACGTGCCATTTCAGCACCATTCAGACGTCCAGTAATTTGAATCTTTACACCCTCAGCGCCTGCACGCATTGTATTCTGGATAGCCATCTTAATAGCACGACGGTAAGCTACCTTGCCTTCTACCTGACGGGCAATATTGTTACCAACGATTGTTGCATCCAAATCGGGTTTCTTAACTTCAAATATATTAATCTGAATATCTTTCTTGTAGAGTTTCTTCAACTCTTCCTTAAGTTTGTCAACGTCTTGACCACCTTTACCAATGACGAGCCCTGGACGAGCAGTGCAAATAGTAATGGTAACAAGTTTCAATGTACGTTCGATGACTACCTTAGAAACGTTGGCCTTAGCCAAACGCTCATTAAGATATTTACGGATTTTACGGTCTTCAACCAAATTATCTCCGAAATTCTTGCCACCAAACCAATTTGAATCCCAACCACGGATAATACCCAGTCGGTTACTTATCGGATTAACTTTCTGTCCCATTCTATTAATTATTTTTCGTCGTTAGTTTTGGCATCAACAAACAAAGTCACATGATTAGAACGCTTACGAATTCTGTAACCACGACCCTGTGGTGCAGGTCTCATACGCTTCATGGTAACACCTTCGTCTACGAAAACCTTACTGATATAAAGTTCTCCGTCTTCAGCCTTGCGTTCGTTTTTGCTCTCCCAGTTAGCGATAGCTGAGCGCAGAAGTTTCGCAACATCTGCGGCAGCTTGCTTTTTAGAGAACTGTAATACGCCGAGTGCGCGGTTAACCTCCATGCCACGAACCATATCTACGACATAGCGCATTTTACGTGGTGATGAGGGCACGCCATTCAGCTTAGCGAAATACAAATTTTTGCGAGCTTCCTTAAGTTTTTCAGCTGCGTTATGTTTTCTTGCTCCCATTATTTATTATTTTCTTTAAAATGGTTTGCCTGATTTACTTTCTATTACCAGAGTGGCCACCAAAGCGACGTGTCAGAGAGAATTCTCCAAGCTTATGACCTACCATATTCTCGGTAATGTAAACAGGGATAAATTTATTTCCGTTGTGAACAGCAACGGTATGCCCTACGAAATCGGGTGATATCATTGATGCTCTGGCCCAAGTCTTTACGACTGTTTTCTTACCGCTTTCATTCATAGCAAGAATTTTCTTCTCGAGCGATACGTTGATATATGGACCTTTTTTAAGAGAACGACTCATAATTTACTCTTTATTTTTTATTAGCTCTTTCGATAATATACTTGTTAGAATGCTTCTTAGGTGCGCGTGTCTTCAGACCCTTAGCGTAGAGACCCTTACGTGAACGTGGGTGACCACCTGACTGACGGCCTTCACCACCACCCATTGGGTGATCATGCGGGTTCATAACAACACCACGGTTGTGAGGACGACGACCCATCCAACGTGTACGACCAGCCTTACCTGACTGTTCGAGTGCGTGATCTGAGTTTCCAACACTACCTACTGTAGCCTTACAAGCCGAGAGAATCTTACGAGTCTCGCCTGAAGGAAGCTTAATAACACAATAACTGCCCTCACGAGAAGTCAACTGAGCAAAATTACCAGCCGAACGAACGAGCAGAGCACCCTGACCAGGACGAAGTTCAAGGTTGTGAACTACTGTACCTACAGGGATGTTTGCCAAAGGAAGTGCATTACCAATTTCAGGAGCGGCATCGGCACCTGACATTACGGTAGCACCTACTTTCAGTCCGTTAGGAGCAACAATGTAACGCTTTTCACCATCAGCGTAATACAGCAATGCTATACGAGCTGATCTGTTAGGATCGTACTCAATAGATTTAACCACTGCTGGAACACCATCTTTCTCACGCTTGAAATCGATAAGACGATACTTTTTCTTGTGACCGCCGCCCATATAGCGTACTGTCATCTTACCGGTATTGTTACGACCACCGGTTGAACGCTTACCGTAAACGAGAGACTTCTCTGGCACGGATGCAGTAATCTCTTCGAACGTGCCAATAACTTTGTGTCTTTGTCCCGGAGTAACGGGATTAAATTTACGTACTGCCATTTTTTATTTAGATATTGCTATAAAAATCAATTGTATCGCCTTCTTTCAGAGTAACGATAGCTTTCTTGAACGAGTTTTTCTGTCCCTTAACCAAGCCAGCCTTGGTGTAACGGGCAGAGCGCTTACCTGCATATACGAATGTATTTACATCCTCTACAGTAACATTATACAGACTCTCGACTTCAGCCTTAATTTGGAGTTTATTAGCCTCAGGACGAACTACGAAACCAAAACGATTCGGCTTCTTCTCTGTAATTCTGTTCATCTTCTCAGTAACCAATGGTTTGATAATAAATGCCATATTCTAATTTCTCCTTATTTCATTAAGATTTCATCGATAACCTTGAGAGAGTTTTCTGTAATAACAAGCACATCTGCATTCAAAACTTTGTAAGAATTTACAGCAGAAGCAAGTATAACTTCAGACCCCTTCAAATTACGAGCTGACAAATATACATTTTTATTACTTTCTGGCAAAACCACAAGGACTTTTTTATCCCCAACTTTAAGATTTTTAGTAATATTTATAAAATCTTTAGTCTTTGGTGCCTCAAAAGTGAAGTCTTCAACTACAACAAGTGCACTTTCCTGAGCTTTGTAAGAAAGGGCAGATTTACGAGCGAGAACCTTAACTTTTTTGTTCAGTTTGAAACGGTAATCACGTGGTTTAGGACCAAATACGCGACCACCACCAACGAGTACAGGTGAGTTGATATCACCACGGCGAGCACCGCCACCACCTTTCTGACGTCCAAGCTTGCGAGTAGAACCGCTCATTTCGCTTCTTTCCTTTGACTTGGCTGTACCCTGACGCTGATTAGCAAGATACTGCTTTACATCAAGATAAAGAACGTGATCGTTAGGCTCAATTCCAAAGATAGCATCATTGAGAACTACCTTTCGTCCGGTCTCCTGACCGTTGATATTTAATACGCTAACTTCCATTTACTTCTCAATTAAAACGGTTGAACCATTGCATCCAGCGAAAGAGCCCTTAACAATAAGCAGGTTCTGTTCTGGAATTACTTTTAACACCTGAAGGTTCTGAGTTGTTACTCTGTCGCCTCCCATCTGGCCACCCATGCGCATGCCCTTGAACACCTTTGCGGGATAAGAACAAGCACCGATAGATCCAGGTTTGCGGGCGCGGTCGTCCTGACCGTGTGTAGACTGGCCTACACCACCAAAACCATGGCGTTTTACAACACCCTGAAAACCTTTACCCTTAGAGGTTCCGATTACGTCAACAAATTTGGCGTCATTGAACAGTTCTACAGTGATAGTATCACCGAGATTGTACTCCTCATCAAATTTGAACTCGGCCAAGTGCTTCTTTGGTGTTGTGCCGGCTTTCTTGAAGTGTCCCTGCATAGGCTTGGTTGTATTCTTCTCCTTTGCCTCTGCGAAACCCAACTGAACTGCCTTGTAACCATCTTTCTCTACGGTTTTAACCTGGGTTACAACACAAGGACCTGCTTCGATAACAGTGCACGGAATATTCTTGCCGTCGGCACTGAAAACGGATGTCATTCCGATTTTTTTTCCTAATAATCCTGGCATTTCTTTAATGAATAAATAATTAAACTAAATTAGACTTTAATCTCTACTTCAACACCACTGGGCAATTCAAGTTTCATCAGCGCATCAACAGTCTTAGCTGTTGAACTATAGATATCTATCAAGCGCTTGAAATCTGAGAGCTGGAACTGCTCACGAGCTTTCTTGTTAACGAATGTACTACGGTTAACAGTATAGATACGCTTGTGTGTTGGCAATGGAATAGGACCGCTAACGATAGCGCCTGTAGCCTTTACAGCCTTCACGATTTTCTCTGCTGACTTGTCAACCAACTGGTGGTCGTAAGACTTCAGCTTAATTCTGATTTTTTGACTCATTGTCTTTTACTTTGTTATATAATTAGTAATTAAACAAGATGAGAGATACGCTACTTAAGAGTCATTCGCTAAGCAGCGTCTCTCTTCCCATATTTTCTTATTGTTTAGAGCAACTCTGAATGGCCTTTCTGCTCGTCGAGCACAGCCTTAGCAATGGCAGTAGATACAGGAGCATGGTGATCATATTCCATTGAGCTTGTTGCACGACCAGAGGTAATAGTACGCAGGGCGGTTACATAACCGAACATTTCTGCCAGAGGAACCATAGCCTTAACGATACGAGCACCGCTACGAGCTTCTTCCATACCCTGAACCATACCACGACGCTTGTTCAAGTCACCAATTACGTCACCCATATTCTCTTCAGGAGTTACAACTTCTACGCGCATGATAGGCTCCATAAGTACTGGTTTAGCCTTGGGGCAGAGCACCTTGAATGCCTGGTGAGCTACGAGTTCGAATGACAACTGGTCAGAGTCTACGGGGTGGAAACTACCATCGGTAAGAGTAATCTTCAAACCGGTCATTGGGAAGCCACCGAGAACACCGTTTGACAAACAATCTTTGAAGCCCTTCTCTACAGAGGGAATGAACTCCTTAGGAATGTTACCACCCTTAACCTCGTTGATGAACTGCAAGTCGCCATCTTTGTAATCTTCGTCCTTAGGACCGATAGTTACATCGATACAAGCGAACTTACCACGACCACCACTCTGCTTCTTGTAAGTCTCACGGCTCTGAGCAGTGCCAACGATAGCCTCTTTGTAGTTAACCTGAGGTTTACCCTGGTTACATTCTACCTTGAACTCACGCTTCAGACGGTCGATAATAATATCAAGGTGAAGCTCACCCATACCCGAGATAATGGTCTGACCACTCTGCTCATCGGTACGTACGGTGAAGGTTGGGTCTTCCTCTGCCAACTTTGCAAGACCGTTGTCAAGTTTAGCAACGTCGGCCTGGCTCTTAGGCTCAACTGCAATAGAGATTACAGTATCGGGGAAGGTCATTGACTCTAATACGATAGGTTTGTTCTCATCGCAGAGAGTATCACCTGTACGAATATCTTTGAAACCTACACCAGCACCGATATCACCAGCGTCGATAGACTCCATAGGAATTTCCTTGTTAGAGTTCATCTGGAATAGACGGCTGATACGCTCTTTCTTGCCTGAACGAGGATTGTAAACATACGATCCAGCAGTAACCTTACCTGAGTAGACACGGAAGAATACCAAACGGCCCATAAATGGATCGGTAGCAATCTTGAATGCCAAAGCCGAAGTAGGCTCAGACTCTGAAGGCTTACGATCTTCCTCTTCATCGGTATCGGGGTTAGTACCTACGATAGCTTCTGTATCCAGAGGAGAAGGAAGGAAGGCGCAAGTATAGTCGAGCAGAGGCTGTACACCCTTGTTCTTATATGAAGAACCGAGCAACATTGGAGTAAGCTCCATAGCGATAGTACCCTTACGAATAGCTGCTATAAGCTGCTCTTCAGGAATATCCTGACCCTCAAGATATTTCTCCATCAAGTCATCATCGAAGCTTGCTGCATTTTCTATCATCTTCTCTCTCCACTCGTTGGCTTCGTCTACCAAGTCGGCGGGGATTTCCTCTATATCGTACTCAGCACCCATAGTTTCATCGTGCCACAAGATAGCCTTCATCTTGATAAGGTCTACAAGACCCTTGAAGTTTTCCTCTGCACCGATTGGAATCTGGATAGGACAAGGATTGGCACCCAAGATATCCTTCATCTGCTGAACAGTCTCGAAGAAGTCTGCACCCGAACGGTCCATCTTGTTTACATAACCAATACGGGGAACATTGTATTTGTCTGCCTGGCGCCATACAGTTTCTGACTGTGGTTGTACACCATCGGCAGCAGAATAAGTAGCGATAGCACCATCAAGAACGCGGAGTGAGCGCTCTACCTCTGCGGTGAAGTCAACGTGTCCGGGAGTATCGATAAGGTTTATCTTGAACTGCTTGTTGTTCCAAGTCCAGTTACAAGTGGTGGCGGCAGAAGTGATAGTGATACCACGCTCTTGCTCCTGTGCCATCCAGTCCATTGTTGCGGCACCATCATGCACCTCACCTATCTTGTGGGTCTTTCCGGTGTAGAACAGGATACGCTCAGATGTAGTCGTCTTACCGGCATCGATGTGTGCCATAATACCGATATTACGAGTCAAATGTAAATCACGGTTTGCCATTTTCTTTTATTCCTTATATTATGTAACGATTAGAATCTAAAGTGAGCGAATGCACGGTTAGCCTCGGCCATACGGTGCATATCTTCCTTACGCTTGTAAGCACCACCCTGGTTGTTGAATGCATCCATGATTTCGGCAGCCAACTTATCGGCCATTGTCTTACCACCACGCTTGCGAGCGAAAGCGATAAGATTCTTCATAGAGATACTCTCCTTGCGATCGGGACGAATTTCGGTAGGAACCTGGAATGTAGCACCACCGATACGGCGACTCTTAACCTCTACTTGGGGAGTGATATTATCAAGAGCCTGCTTCCAAATCTCTACTGGAGACTTTTCTTCATTGGCCATCTTCTCCTTAACTACATCAAGTGCTTTGTAGAAAATTTCGTATGAAGCATTTTTCTTGCCATCATACATCAGATGATTCACGAACTTAGAGACCTTCTGGTCGTTGAACACGGGATCGGGAAGGATCACACGCTTCTTTGGTTTTGCTTTTCTCATTGTTTTGTTAAATTGTTATTCTGCGGAGGCTGTTCATTTGTTCTTCAGCGCCATCTCTTTGGCATTTACTCAACCTTGACTTATTCTCCAGCAAAACGATAAAAAATGTTTTTGTTTTACATGCCGTAAGCCCCCAGGCCTCTCCGCCTGTGAACTTCGGCATATGCGTAGAAAGGATTACTTCTTAGCCTTTGGACGCTTTGCACCATACTTAGAACGGCGCTGAGTACGGTTAGCAACACCAGCAGTATCCAATGTACCACGAACGATGTGATAACGTACACCAGGTAAGTCTTTTACACGACCACCACGAACTAGCACGATTGAGTGCTCCTGCAGGTTGTGACCCTCTCCAGGAATGTAAGAGTTCACTTCCTTCTGGTTTGTCAAACGCACACGGGCAACTTTACGCATTGCCGAATTAGGCTTCTTAGGTGTTGTAGTATAGACACGAACGCAAACTCCACGACGCTGAGGACAGTTGTCCAACGCAGGAGACTTACTCTTGTCTACCAACACGTTTCTGCCTTTTCTTACCAATTGTTGAATTGTAGGCATAGTTTTACTTTTTAATTTATATATTTATTTTTGTTATTATCAATCAATTTCGGCCGGATATACCATGCCGTTTCGGGCTGCAAAGTTACGCTTTTTTTACCAAATCACCTAACTATACATATTATAAAGCACTTTAAGTCCTTAAAATTTAACATTTAGTTGTATTTTTTATTTATTTTTCAGCCTTGTCAGCGGATTTTTAATCACCAACCAAGCTCTTTTCACACCCAAACAGGGCATGAAAAACCATAAGAGGTACCCTATTCCTCACGAAAAGAGCATGCTCCAATGATAAAATAAATGAATTATCCCCTTAGATTAAGCCTCTCCTTTACCGGGAGCAAAGGGCTGAACGGGCATACTTTCTTCTGCCGAACCTATGTTTATCCGCCCAAAAGCCTGTTCGTATTTATACACATTCTCTTGCAGTGCCAACAGTAGGCGTTTAGCATGCTCGGGCGACAGAATCATTCGACTTGCCACCTCGGGCTTTTGCATACCGGGGAACATTTGGGCAAAATCTATCACAAAATCACCAGGGGAGTGATTAATAAGTACCAAATTAGAGTAAATGCCCCTTGCCACGTCGGGCTTGATATCCAACTGCAGAGACATAGACTGTCTGTTTTCGTTTTCTTCCATGACTATATAATATAATAAGGTATAAGGTGAGCACATCATACTACCGCCCCAAATCCCTAATCATGTTACTAAATATTTTCTACTACCCTATTTTAGGTATTAGCACCATTATAACCACAAAATTACGCTATTATCGGCAAACTACCAAGTTTTAAGGATGCAAAAACACACATTGGTCACGGCTCTTTCATTTAAGGCCCAGAACAAGCTGACAACCAATAATTGTGTGGATTTACGCCAACAAAGGCACGTGGCATTTAGGGCGTGTTGTGTAAATGGTAATATTGGGCTGCTTCTAAATGCCTATGAGGCACAAAAATTGTAATCTCAAAGCATTTCTAAATAAAAGAACCGTGTCCATTGATTTAGAATCATCTACTAAACACCTGGTCGCACAGCATGTACCTGTAGGGTGTTTAGTCATTATAATAACAGGAATATATGAGATATGCTCATACCTAAAATTGTATGTCATGAAAGAAAAAATAAAATAAAACAAAAAAAACATCACTATTTGTAGGTATATCGGAATTAAATAGTAACTTTGCAACCAACATTTATAGGTATTCTATAATAGAAAACAAAAACAGTATTAACAATAAAATAAATTAAGATTATGGCTTACGTAATTGGTGACGATTGCATCGCATGCGGAACTTGCATCGACGAGTGTCCAGTAGGCGCCATCTCTGAGGGCGACAAGTATTCTATCAACCCCGACGCTTGTACAGAGTGCGGCACTTGCGCAAGTGTTTGCCCCAACGAGGCTATCAGCCTGGGCGAATAATCGCATAGAGACAAACAACGATTTTCAGCGGCATTCTCCGAATTGGGGCATGCCGCTTGTTTTTATATAGCGTGGCTCTACAAATTACCACCACAGCCTTATTATTACATTATTATCTTATATGATGAACTTCCTACAACTTACGCAGCAGAGACAATCGGTACGCAAATATAGCGAGGAACCCGTATCGCAAACCGATATAGACTACATAATGGAGTGTGTACGAATGGCACCATCGGCATGCAATCGCCAACCTTGGCAGTTTATTATCGTTGAAAGTAGCGAGGCCAAAGAGAAATTACACCAATGCTATAACCGCAGTTGGTTTACCTCTGCCCCACTCTACATTGTTTGCTTAAAAAACACCGAAGAAAATTGGATTCGCCCCGAAGACAGCCATGCCCATGGCGACATAGACCTTGCCATTGCTATAGAGCATCTGTGCCTAGCTGCTGCTGAGCGCAACTTAGGTACTTGTTGGGTGTGTAACTTCAACGTTGAACTCGCCAAAAACCTCTTTGCCCAAGGCTCTATGGAACCGGTAGCCATCATCCCCATTGGTCATGTAGCCGCCGACTGCCCCGTAGCAGAAAAGAAACGTAAATCTTTGACTGAGATAGTTACTCGCATCTAATAAAGCAAAACTGCTTCCACCATAGTTTACCCTTTAAACGGGTCTTCCGTTAAATACAGAGATAGGTAGAAACAGAGTATTATGCCCACAATCGTTTAATTTCTATTCATACTCCAAGCGCACCAATAGTGAGAAGCCAAGCAAGGAAACACAGTAGTTGACGTATCCTCTCACAGCATCTCGTTGACAACTACAAGGGTGAGGACACCGCACCTACTACCATCTTGACAATTGTTCTAACTACGCATTTAACTGATGATTCCTTAAAAAGTATCACCCCTCTTGCACCAAATGTTGCAAGAGGGGTGATACGTATATTTTCAAAAATAGATTATTACTCTGCCACTGCGTGATCCAGCGCCTCGTACTTTGGGCGGTTGCTTATATATTCAGGAACAATCTGCTTCATCTTAGCTACGGTAGCCATATCATCATAAGCAGATTATTGTAAACGCATTGCAGCATACACATGATATAACTTACACCCCCACAACGCTTTGGGCATATAATAGAACATAAAAAAGGGAAACGAAACGAAAAGTAAATCAAAAATAATTCATACTTTTGCACCGCTATTATTTAGCGGTTAGCTAACGAATAAAACCACAAGAAAAGAATAACAAACAAAGACTAAATATGAAGAAAACACTTTTAGCATTTATCCTGCCACTTACCTTGGCAATGATTGGATGCCGGTCGCACTACGAGGTGAGCAGTATCACCCGCACGCGCATCTTGATAGACAGCAAGTACGACAATGCTGACAATCAAGCGCAAAAATTCCTTGAACCTTACGCCCACAAGGTTGACTCTATTATGAGTCCGGTAGTAGGACAAGCCGCCCGCGACATGTATTCGCGTCGGCCCGAAAGCGCGCTATCCAACCTACTGAGCGACATTCTGGTTTGGGGTTCGGCACGGTTTAACGAGAAACCCGACTTTGCCGTGTACAACATGGGCGGCATACGCGCCGCCATAGCCAAAGGTAATGTTACCGTAGGCGATATAGTTGACGTGGCTCCTTTTGAAAACAAACTCTGCCTGCTCACCCTCTCTGGCAGCAAAGTTACCGAGCTCTTCCAGCAGATAGCTTCTGTAGGAGGCGAAGGGGTAAGCCATGGTGTAAACCTTGTTATCTCGGCCAATCATAAGCTAATTTCTGCCACCGTCAATGGTAAGCCTATTGACCCCAACGCCTCTTACCGCATAGCCACACTCGACTATTTGGCACAAGGTAACGACAAACTGGAGGCCTTTAAGAACAAGACCAACACGCTGTCGCCACAAACAGAGAACAACAACGTAAGATATATCATCATGGACTACTTCCGCGCCAAAGGCACTGTAGACGCCACCACCGAAGGAAGAATAGTTGTAAAATAACTAAAAAGAGAGGCTACACACATGAAACGCATTATGATATTGGCAGCCATCATAGCTGCAACCACACTAAATATAGCCAAGGCACAGGCTAAGGGTGCCGACAAAACAGTTACCATCACCATTCTGCATAGCAACGACACCCATAGTTGCATACGTCCACTCAATCCCAACCTTGCCGACACTGCTATTGCCGGACGTGGCGGATATATACGTCGCATAGAAATGCTACGACAAGAACGACAGAAAGACCCCGACCTCTTAATCTTTGACAGTGGCGACTTTTCGCAGGGGTCGCCCTTCTACACGCTGTTCAAAGGCGATGTTGAGATTGGACTAATGAACCGCATGAAGGTAGATGCCACCACGATAGGTAACCACGAGTTCGACTTCGGTGTAGACAACATGGCTCGCTTGTTTGATATGGCCAGTTTCCCCGTGCTCTGCGCCAACTATCGTTTTACTGGCACCGCGCTCGAAGGAAAAGTGGAACCCTATAAAATATATAAGGTAAAGGGCGTGCGCGTAGGCGTATTCGGTATAGACCCCGAGATGGAAGGGCTGGTAGACCACAACAAGATAGGTGGTGTAGAATATCTGGACCCCATAGCCACTGCCAACGAGATGGTAAACACACTGCGCAACCGCGAGCACTGCGATGTGGTAATATGTCTCTCTCACCTTGGCTGGCTCGAAAGCGGCATGAGCGACCAAGAGATGATTAGCCACACACGGGGTATTGACCTAGTTTTGGGCGGCCATAGCCACTCTTACTTCCGCAACCTACACTATGTAAAAGACCTTGACGGCCGTAGCGTTCCGGTTGACCAAAACGGCAAACACGGTATTTATATTGGCAAGATAGAGATTAAGGTAAAGCGCAAGTAAGCTCACCTCTTTATCATCTACAATAAGCCCCCGATACTGTACGGTATCGGGGGCTTACTATTTATACCTTATACAATTCTATTTCAAATGCTTTTTGAGTTGTTTACCCAGCAGGGTATATCCCTTTTCGTTAGGATGCAGACCATCGCTCTTGAAGCATGAAAGGTCTACTTTGCCCGAACCATCTTGCAATAACAGACACTGGGTAAGGTCTACCAACTCTGTCTTTTCGTCGGCAGTAAACTTCTGTTCAAGCAGACTGTTGATGCGTGCCACCTTCTCTTCGCGTCCCTTGGCTGGATATACCTTCAACACATGAATCTTAGCTTGTGGCTGACGCTCACGGATAAGTGCAGTAAGGTCTACTATACCTTGGGCTATCTCTTCTTCGGTATTGGTGTAATAGTTATTGATACCTATAAGTAGGCAAATGTGCTTAGGTGTACAGCCCTCGAGCTCGCCATGATAGATACGCCAGAATACATTTTCTATACGATCCCAACCGAATCCCATATTGGTTACACGGCGTTTGCCAAAGGTCTTGCCCCATGCAGCTCCGCCATTATTAACACCATTTACAGGATTGCCACCCCAGAAGTGGGTAATAGAGTTGCCTATAAGCAGTATCTCGGGATCGGTAGTATGGTTTAGCTCTACTACCTGATTATGACGCACGCGCCACTCATAACATCCGTCTCTGCGCTGAGTAACGGGCGGGAACACCTTATTAGGTTTATCTTCCACCAGCATCTCACGCAACTTCTTCTCATAGATATCGGCATATACCCTACAGCCTAAATCGTTGGGGTGCGAACCCTCTATCATATAGTCTTCACCAAAGGCTATCTCATCTTTACTCATATAGTAAAGTCCCTTTACCCCCTCGGCTTTCAACTCGTTGTAAGCCTTGCGCAGAGCGGCGTTACCCCGGTTGTACTTGGCAGCAATGTTGGCACGGAACACGCTATCGGGTGTAGGATGACACTCACACAGTAAGATAGGGGCATCGCTCTTGGCACGCAGCTTCATCACACCCTCTTTGGCACGCTTTATTATCTCTGGGTCTTTCAGATTAAAACTATTAGGCATGGCATCTATCACATAGGCACGGGCATCTATCTCGCTGAGCATATCAAAGACAGCAGGTTCCATGCGTGCCGAGCCCGAGAAACCTAGGTTTACTATGGGATATTCCATCTCGCGCTCTACTATATTGGTGATAGACATACCGGGGCGCGAAGGCGATGCACCCTGGATGATAGACGAACCGTAAACTACGATAGGTCTTTCGGGCGACTCGTGTATAAATTGGAAGCTGGCAGCGCTGTCTACGCCTACTTCCAACCATTTTATGCTATTGTAGTTAGGCAGATACAGGGTGTATTCGGCACCGCGGTTCTTGCTTTTCAGTGTTAGATTCTTCCACTCCATCATAGCTGTATCTGGTTTTAGCTTCCAACTCATGTGGGTGGCTATCCAGTGTATATCGCCATCGGTATTTTTGCCGTATAGGTCAACGCCCGACTTATCAATACCACTCATATTGAATCCGCTATAGTTGGCATCAGGACATCCATAGCGCACACGTATATTCTTAGAGTTAGATACGAAGCGCACTATCAGTCCGGCCGATTGCCGCTGAAGTTGCCAAACGCTCTTGGGCATGGTTGCCTCAAAGCGGTTGGGCAGACGCTGGTAACTCTTGCCAATCTCCTTGTTCCATGCGCGACCGCAAATATAGGGTTCGTCACCGTCCATGGGATTCATCCATTTTACTTGTTGTGCCGTGGCTTGTAGGGCAAAAGTCCATACCAGCGCCAGCATTGCCATGTGTTTAATCTTCATTTGTCTGTATATTTAATAGTTAACAATTTTCTTTATATATCTTGTGCCTATTCAAAGTAGAATGTTAGCACTATCATCTTGGTGCGGGTTTCGCTTACGCTGCGGGCAAAAGGTTGCAGTGTGGCATCTTTCAGTTTATCGGGGTGCGAGGTATCCAGACTGTTTACAAGACTGAACATAAACTTTAGCTCGGGACGCAACTTGAAATACGGCAGATAGAAATCGCAACCCACACCCACCTCGGCGAAGGTATCGTAACGCTTTAGGCAAACTATATCGTTGTCGTTATGGCTTAAATTTATCATGGGGTTGATGCCCGCCATAAGGTATGGGCGATGATTATTAAACCGCTGGGCAGCAAATATCAAGTCGAATGCCGACGAAACATAGATAGACTTTAAGTCTTGATAACGCATGGCCGAATTACCCGTAGTGGGTTCGGGCTGGTGCTGATGATAGGTGATATGGCGCGTACCGAAATACAACGCCGGAGCTATACGGAACTGCAGACTCTTGTTCAGACGGAATTCGCCTAGCACTCCCACGTTTAGCCCGGCATCCCATCGGTTCTGGTCGGCCGAGATAAGCACCTGTTGCTGGGTACCATCTTCGGCAGTAATAGTCTGCGGCCCTATGTTAACCATCTCCATATCCTGCATGTGGGTACCAACAAGTATACCAAAGTGAAAGGGGCGCAAGTCGGTATAAGGCCTATTTTCTACCTTACGCTCTTGAGCACGCCCTGCAGTGCCAGCAAGCAGAGCCAACAACAGGCTGAGGATATATTTATGTATTACACGCATGCGTATATAATATATATAGGTATAGTACCTAAATAGCGGTGCCATTATAGCAATTGCAAATTTACGACAAAAATACAGAAATATACCTTATCTTGCCCATAAATTATATGTGTTATTTCGCCTTATTATCAACCGTAAGCTTCCACTTATAGGAAAAATAGAACAATTTGCGCGCTATTTTGTAAAAGAACGTAAAAAAATCTTGCATTTTATTTGGTAGGTATTTAATATAAGCATACAATTTGCAATTGTAAACTAGGTAACTGGCGTGCTCCATATCGTAACTGAATGGGTCTTGCCAATAGTAATTAACGTAAAATAAACCAAGAAATGAAAAAGTTATTTTTCGCAGCAGTAATGCTAATGGTTTCTGTAGCAACATTTGCACAGAACGAAGTAGGAAAATTCACCCTTATGCCTAAGGTAGGTGTTAGCCTTGCCGATCTCCAGAAGGCCGATAACTCAGACATGCGCGTAGGCGTAGTGGCTGGTGCAGAATTGGAGTATGGCGTAACCGATATGTTCGGCTTGAGCGTAGGTGCTCTCTACTCTATGCAAGGTGCCAAAGGTAAAGAAGATGGCGTAACCGCAACTCTGAAGGCCGATTACATTAATGTTCCAATCCTTGCTAACGTATACGTAGCTCCAGGCTTAGCAGTTAAATTGGGTATTCAGCCCGGTTTCAACGTCAATAGCCAAGTTAAGGTATCAGAAGGTGGCTTATCTGTAGAGACCGACGTAGACGCTAAGACCGTAGACTTCTCTATCCCTGTAGGCGTTTCTTATCAGTTCAACAATGTAGTTGTTGACGCTCGCTACAACTGGGGTCTTACCAAGATTTATGATTATGAGAATGTCGACTGCAAGAACAGCGTATTCCAGATTACTGTAGGCTACAAGTTCGCCCTCTAATTAAGAATAGCTCTTTATAAAAACAGGAGAAAAGCCATGTGGTTTTTCTCCTGTTTCCGTTTTATAGGGGGGCTACACAACGGCGAAATATGGTTACACCAAATTGTTACACAGTTGGCATGACTCAAGGGTGGTTTGAAAAATTACAAAAAGCAAAAATACGGACATATTTTGGCACGAAATCAATATTGATTGTATCTTTCACCGTCACTAAAATGGGTATAAATCTGATAAAGACCTACATACGAATTCTAAAGGTCAACTCTACGATTGTAGAGATAGTCTTTAGCCGGCTAGAGATAATCATTAGACAGCTAAAGTATATCTTTACGGCAACAAAGTTTTAGAGAGAAAACTGGCAAATAATAACAAGGCCGGCAAAACAGGAAATTACGGATAAATATTCATGGTAGCTAAACTTAGGAGAACAATGCGCTTGTTCTTTCAATAATTAAGGGTGATTTTATAAATCAGTGTTATCCTATTTATAAAATCACCCCTATTATTATCCCACAAATTACTTTCTGCCCTTATGCCTATTGGCTCTCTGTTCGCGGTATTTGGCTTTTTGGCGAGCCGAACCCGAACCATGGGCTCCGGTAATATATTTTTTCTTCTTGGCTTTGGTCTTCACCTTGCTGTCGTTACCGCTGTTGCCCTTAGGGGCACTGCGAAACACCATACCCTGTTCTATTATATCATCGATATCTGCCATAGCGATATGGGTAACAATTAATGATGGAACAGGCGCACACCGGTAAAGGCCATAGCTATGCCATACTTGTCGCAGGTATCAATAACATTGTCGTCGCGTATGCTACCACCAGCTTGGGCTATGTATTCTACGCCACTCTTATGGGCGCGTTCTATATTGTCGCCAAAGGGGAAGAAAGCATCACTTCCCAACGCTACACCCTTGTTCTGAGCCAACCAGTCGGCACGCTCTTCTGCGGTGATAGGCTCGGGACATTCGGTGAAGAACATCTGCCATGTACCGTCGCGCAATACATCGCGCCACTCGTCAGAGATATACACATCTATGGTATTATCGCGGTCGGCCCGACGTATACCTGGCTTAAAGGGCAGCGCCATCACCTTTGGGCACTGGCGCATCCACCATGTATCGGCCTTGCTACCTGCCAGGCGGGTACAGTGAATACGACTCTGCTGACCGGCACCTATACCTATGGCCTGGCCATCCTTAACATAGCATACCGAATTGCTCTGGGTATACTTTAGGGTAATAAGAGCTATCACCAAGTCGCGACGAGCCTCATCGGTAAACGTCTTGTTTTGGGTGGGTATATTTTCAAACAATGCGGGGTCGTTAAGGTTAATCTCGTTACGGCCCTGTTCGAAAGTAATGCCAAACACCTGCTTGCGCTCTACGGGAGCCGGGCAGTATTCGGGGTCTATCTGTATTACGTTATAAGTTCCCTTGCGTTTGTCGCGGAGTACGGCAAGAGCCTCATCTGTATAACCCGGAGCTATCACTCCATCGCTAACTTCGCGCTTGATAAGCAGAGCAGTTGCTTTATCGCATACATCGCTCAGCGCCACAAAGTCGCCATAAGAGCACATACGGTCGGCACCGCGGGCACGGGCATAGGCACAAGCCAAAGGCGAGAGTTCAAAGTCGACATCGTCTACAAAATAGATACGGCGCAGTGTATCGCTCAGCGGCAGACCAATGGCAGCACCAGCCGGACTTACATGCTTGAACGAGGCTGCAGCGGGCATGCCTGTGGCTGCTTTCAGTTCGCGTACCAACTGCCAAGAGTTGAGCGCATCAAGAAAATTGATATAGCCAGGACGGCCGTTGAGTACCTCAAGGGGCAGTTCGCCTTCGTCCATGAAGATGCGTGAAGGCTTCTGATTGGGATTACACCCGTACTTTAGTGCAAGTTCTTTCATCTTATGAGTTTTAGATATTGCAAAATTACGAAAAAAAGACTACACCTACGGGCCACCATACTGTCTTTTTTTCGTAATTTTGTACGCATAAAGCAAAGGTTGGGCCTCAACCACTTGAAGCAACCTATTGCTTATCAAAAACTATACTTAACTATATGTTATGAGACGCGAAATGGAGTCTCTCTTAAGAGGCTTAGAGTCGGGCATAGTACACCATGTAGATGCCCGCCGTTTATGGAAGTTGATGGGTAGCGGTCACCGCCCATCAGACAAAACCCTTGACAGGCTTGCACTGTTGGCCGGCTTTCAGAATTGGCAAGACTTACGCGAATCGATGCGTGGCGAGAGCGATGCCGCATTCGGTTTCGAAGAAGACAGCAAGAAGCCCCGTTCCCTTAAATAACTAAAGGACACGGGGCTTCTTGCATATTAGCCTTATCAGAGGGTTATCACTTCGCCATCGTCGGGCACATATATCTTGCCCTGATATTGGGTGGCAGCCTCGACAGTATACTCCTCTCGACGAGTACTTAAGTGGTCGTCCTCGGTATGATACAGCACCAAATGGCGCGCACCTAAGCTATTGGCCACACGCCCAGCATCGAGAGCCGTACTATGACACTTCTCGTAGGGATGATATTTATCGCTATGGGCATGCAGACAGAAGGCTTCACTCAATAGCCAGTCGGCATTTTCGGCATAACTATGGCAACGCTCGTTGAAAGGTTCATCGCCCAAGCATACTACCACTTTACCGCTTGGCATGATGGCACGAAAACCATACTGCGGTTCTTTTTTAGAGTATATATCAAAGCCCTGCATCTTTATATCACCGGCAGAGAACGTCATACCATCGGTAACTTCGGTCATCACTATACGTTCTTGCATTAACTTACGGTGCTTGGCCGACAAAGTTTCTTGGCATATCATGCTGATTACCCGCAGCACCTTGGCATGACCGTAAACGTAAAACTGTCCCTCATAGCCAGCCGTAGAGAGTACCATACGTATCACCCATATAGTACCCAGTATATGGTCGGTATGGGCATGGGTAACATACATATGGTGAATGTCGGCAATAGCTATGCCGGCTTGTTGCAGTCTTATAAGTATTCCATTGCCTCCGCCTGCGTCTACCAGCAGCACGGTATTGTCAGTATGCAGCGTAAAACAAGTGTTGTAGCACCGGGTTACCGTAGCATGACCCGTACCTAAAAAAGTGATTTCCTCGTTCATTTCTCTTATTTATTCGTCTGATGATTCTTCAGCGCCGACTGCATCGTCGGCAGTGGGCTGTGGCAACCGCATCTTGCGCTTAGTATTCTCTTTAGCCCCCATCTTAAGCAGTTTGTTGGCTGCGGTGGCTATACTCTTACCGGTAGGTGCCGTGGTGGTCTTAACATCGTCGAAAGCCTTGCGTGTACGGGCAAGCATATCGTCGGCAGTCTGAAAACGCTCGTAGAACATCTGCACGCGGTTAACCAGTTCGTTGGCGGTCTGCATAATCTCTTCTTGATTTTCAGCCTGTCGCACTTGTCGCCATGTCATTTCCAGTACGCGCAACATCATATATAGTGTCTGACTGCCTGAGATTATCACGCCCTGGTCATAGGCACTCTTCCACAAGTCGGGCGCATTGGTAAGCGCCAGTTGCAGCGCACTCTCGCTGAATACATACATCATCACAAAATCGAGCTTGGCCTTACCCTTACGGGTATACTGATAGTACTTTTTGGCGGCCAGTTCTTTTACGTGGTTGCGCACAGAGAGGATATGGCGTTCCAAGGCATCGGCGCGTTGTTCGGCGGTGTCGGCGCTATGATAATCTTCAAAGGCTTTGAGCGACATTTTGGCATCTATCACCACATCCCTACTGTCGGGGAAGTGCAGAATAACATCGGGTATCATGCGGTGACCATTCTCGTCTTCATAAATACTCTGCCCGTTCTCGTCGCGCATGGTAGTTTGCTCTTCAAACTGCACACCCTCTTCCAGGCCCATATTCTCAAGCAGCGTGCGCAGTTGCAGTTCACCAAAGTTACCCTGCACTTTATTCTCGCTGGTAAGTGCTTGTGCCAATTTGTCGGCACGCTCGCCCACTTCTTGTGCCTGGCGCAGGTTCTCCTTGATGGTGGCATCGAGTTTCACCATACGGTCGGCCTGATCACGATCGGTACGTTCAACGGCTTCGCGCATCTGCTTAAGTTTCTCTTGCAGTGGATTGAGAATAGCCGATAGTTGTTCGCTGTTCTTCGATGAGAGTTCGTCAGACCGCTTCTTCAGAATAGCCTCTGATGCCGTATTTATCTGTTCTTTGATAAGGGCCGACTGCTGTTCCAACTGTCGGGTTTGCTGCTGGCGCAGTTCTTCCAGTTGCTGGGCATAATGCTGTGAGAGTTCCTTCTGCTGTTTCTCGTACAGCGACTTCAATTCGCTGGTTTGTCGGGCAAAGTCGGCATTCATCTTCTCTGTTCGAGCATCCATTTCTTGTTTATGTTCCTCTTTCAGCGCAGCATTAGCCGCCTGCAACTGTTCTACCTGTCGAGAGCAAGCCTCAACTTGGGTAACATAGCGTTCGCGCTCAGTTACTGCCGTAGTATTCTCTTGCCTTAGCTTGTCGGCTTCTTGCTGTAGCTGGGCGGTCTGAGCCTTTAGCGTTTCGTTCTCTTTCTGCAGCAGCATGTTACTGGTAGCTATTCGGCCGTTGCCTCTACGGGCCAATACCCACGCCACTATAGCGAAGGCACAGGCTAGGATAATGGTTTCGATGATTGCCATATACTATATTTCTTTTCTACTTATCTACCACTATTGGCTATTTCTTACCCAGCATGGCTTTTACCTCAGGGGTAAGATAAGGTTCTATATCTTTTACGGCTATATTGAACCCTATAGGACCAACGGCATACGATGCTATTTCGTACTGTTGGTACACAAAGTTCAAGCTATCTTTCTGTACCCAAGGCGCATGCGCCGGCAGAGGGATAAGTCCATCTTCGGGCAAGATGATAAAGTCTTTCATATTGGCATCGGTAACGCCCTCTACTCCACTTGCTTTAAGGCACCACAGCACACCTTTGCGCAACAGGGGTTGCATGGCTTTTACCTGGGTAGAGTCAACGGTATTGTACACTGGTTTATAGGTATTCTTATCTATATTTACATAGTAGAATGTGTACGACCCGTGAGCACCACCAAGATAAGTTTCATCCGTAACGCAGTAGGTTACATAAGTTGGGGTTTCTTCGGTTTTTCTTACATCCACACTCAGATACAGTGCGGGCATAGGTTCAGACGATTGGTAATACTGTGCCATCTCCTTTCTTTGCTCCATAAGATAGCGCATAGAGCCTTTGCCATAGAAGTCGAGCACCTTTGCACAGTCGGCAGTATTGCCGGTATACAGGGGATAACGGCGCAGCATCTCGTCGCTATCGGCATTGTTCCGGGGGAGATACACTTTAGCCAATTCGGTAGCAACAAAGTTCTTTACTGCCAAAGCCAGACTATCATCGCCTTGCGGACAGTCTATCGAGATAGTACATTCTACGGTAGAGTCTTGCTGCTCATGAAAGCCCATACTATCTACGGCCAGCGTATCAGCCTCAGCGGCTACAGAGTCGTTAACTTGTTTTGATGTAGCGGTCTTGCATCCGGTGATGCATAGCGATAAGGCCAACACCGCAGCGGCCAATAAGGTAATCTTTTTCATTTTAAACGGTTTATTCTTTTATTTCTTTGTTAATTAGAATATGGGCGACTCTATACATAGTTTATATAGAGCCACCCTTTATTATTTATTCGCCTACGAGCGGGAACATAGACATACGATAAGCCAAGAATCCGTAAGGGATAAGCTTGATACCAACATCCTTCTTCAACACAGCAGGAGCCTTGAGGGGCATTACGGGGTCGCCTTTGTCTGGATTCCAGTCTACTAGTTGGGCCTTAGCACTCAGGGTGATTGGCGCACTAGTAAGGTTCCAGATAAACGGATGGTTTATGGTGGTTGTATCTACGGTGCAACCCTGCAGACTGTTGGGGGTGAGGGCATATCGGTATTCGGTCCACAACTCTTCGTTGATATCAAATACATCGCGGTTAGCTCGCTGCATTGACATGGCAAACAATAGCGGACCATAGCTTACCCATGCACAGCGACCCTGATCTATAAATCCATCAAGCTTCATATAACCATTGTTGGGCACCATGATACCCCACGACGGAGCTTTTTGGCCTTTGTAATAAGGAAACTTCTCGCAACCGGTTACCAGCGTAGCCTTCATGGGGAAGGTAAGTTGTATCTTGTCGCCCTGCTTCCATTTTCCGCCAAGAACTATAAAGCCGTTGGCAACCTTGAATTTTACGCTCTTACCATTAATAGTCAGACCTGGAGCGGCACACCATTCGGGCACACGCAAGCGCAATACTTGCTTCTGTGGAATAGTATTCAGCGTAAAGGTTATCTTATCGCGGAATGGATATTCTGTATCACACTGTATATCAAAGCGACCATCACGGGTCTGCAAATGAGCCGGACCATAGGCCAACCACATAATCTCGCCATTGCCATTTACCATAGCCATATTCATAATATAATTAGGCAGGGCTCGGTTGATATTCGACGGGCAACAGGTAGGCCAGTGCATCTCTTTATAGTAAGCTCCGTCGTCGCGTATACGCAGGTGGAAACCGGGAATACGGTTGGGGGCTTGGGTGTACACACACTGGGTGAAGGTAGAGTTTACCGCACCGGGCAGAGCGTTAAAGGCATCACGCTCTATACGGTCGCCGTAGCGGGCATCGCCTGTGGCGCGTGCCAACCAGATATTAGACCACATAAAGTCTGACACATCACAACTCTCGGCAGCCTCGAAAGCTCCTATGCCATGTAGATGCTCGTTAGACGAGTTTACACCCGATGGCAACATGGAGTTCTGCTGCAGAAACTCGTAGTTATTGACCGATGCAGCCAAATATTCAGGATTGCCATTGTATATATAACCTATGGCTGGCAACTTACAAGTCTCGTTCCAACTTACGCCATGACAGATGGCTGTACGCAGAAACTCTTTCTGGCGAGCCCATGTCTCTATAAAAGCATCGTCGTAGTTGCCCAATACTTGCAAAGCCCTGCTGGCAAAGCTCATATCGCCAGTGATACGCGACAGTTCGAACATATTTTCTACGCCAACCAACTTGCGCAGATAGTCAAGATCTGAACCTCCGAATGGTTCTTCACGGTTCTTATCAAAAGCAAACAGCGGGAAATTAGCATATACTTTCTTCAGCATTTCCAGCACTCGCTGGTCTTTGGTTGCGCTGTAGTATGCCAGTGCCGCACGGCAGAATACGGCCTCACTCCAATACAGTCCATGGTCGGCAGTTGTACTACCCCACGTCTGCACATAATCTTTATTATTAGAAAGTATATAACCATTAGGTTTCTGACGAGCCACTACGGCTTCCATAACCTTACGACTGCGGTCTATCAGTTCTTTATCACCAAGTAGGTAAGCCAAGCGCACAAAACCATCGGTATAATAACCCGTCTGCTCGTAATGCCACCATCCGGGTTCATCGGCCGAAGCCCATCCTTTCACAAATTCGGTATAGTTTTCGCCAATAGTCTTAGTCATACCGCTGGCGGCACGCTGTGCCCACTCTTTAAGCCATCCTTCGGGCTTCAGTTCGCCCAACTCGAAAGGTGCATAGGCCTTAGAGTCAAGTTTTGCAGTCGGGAAAGTTTGTGCCGAAGCCGACAGGGCGCACGAAACGAATGCCGAAGCTACAAATGTTTTAATCAATGTCTTCATATATAATATATTGTTTGGGTTTACAATTTATCTGCTCCCTACCCCACTGCGCAAGAGTACATTATGGCGCAGATATGGCGCATAGAAAAAGAGTTCTTGCAGATGCAGGTTTCCCTCGGGAAAGAAGTCTTTCAGCCCAGCAAAGGTATATTTACTGGCATCTATCCCACTTATCATAAGCACATGGCGCTGGGTATCTATGCTTACCGTTACCGGCTGCGTAGAATCTTTAGGCATTACTGCCGTAGCATAGGGAAAGCGGGCATCGTTGGCCGCTGGTGTAGCTCCTACCGATAGCAATGTAGCTGGCGTAGAATCTATAGTCCACGACACAGGATTAATACAAGCCACATTACCGCCACACAATAAGGGCGATATAGCCTGAGCTGAGGTTACGCTATTAAAGCATATGGTTACACCACGCGACAACGAGTCGGTAGCCAACCGTACATGCGACAGGGCATGCCCCCTCTGAACCACGGTATCGGCTGCGGTAATGCTATAGCCTACTACATAAGCTGCCACCAGTCTGCGGTAGGTGCTGTCTGCCATATGCTTAAGCGTCTCTTTTACCATAAGTCCGCCCTGGCTGTATCCGGCAAGAATAAAGGGGCGACCGCCATTATAATGTTTCAAATAATAATCGAAAGCCTGTAGGGCATCGGTTACCGCCATACGCCCTGCCACAGTGGCTGCAGAACCTTGTAGCCCGCCAAACGTAGCCTGCTTATAATAAGGCAGAAACAGATTGGCACGGGTGGCAAAGATACTATCAGCCAGTTGCGCCGACAATCTCCATGCCGATACATGGCGTGGGTCGCGCGGATTGGCATTATGGTGTATAGTGCCTAGACTATCGGTCCAATCCATTACGCAAGTAGGCAGAAAATAGAATACATCGGGTAGCGTAGGGTCTATATGATTAAGTCTACTGCTCCCCTCGTACCACAACGAAGGGTCGGCCCAATACGTATCAGATGCAGCAGCGGTTACCGAGGCCGAATTAGCCCCTCGAGCCGCCATCAACGTATCTGTAGATAGTATCTTGGCTCCACCCTTACACCCCATAAGGGTAAGAATGGCTATAACGAAATAAACTACTCTCATAAATCGGCTTTAATATAAAGCAAAATTACTGCTTTTTTTTGCCATTCGGTCATTCGGCAACAGATATTAATCAGCTTTTCTAAATTATTTCATGATATGGTTTATAAACATACACGGCTCTTTCATTTAAAAATGCTTTGAGATTTCATTTTTTGTGACTTCTAACAACCCAACGGCACTATTGACAATAAGTTTAATTTAGGTTTTATATACTGCCC
>CAVKSZ010000028.1:0-24152 GCA_963659135.1 Bulleidia sp.
ATCAACCAACTTGCTTACGGCCGTGGGCAGTATACAAAACCTAAATTAAACTTTAATAAACCGCCCTTAGATAATTCCCATTTGTTTGGCTTTGTTCATAAGTAGCGCCATAAGTGGTTCACGCTCGTTGGGTACTTGATTGTCAAGTACGGCATCCTTCAGCGTCTGCTTCAGTGTGCCCACTTCCCGGCAAGGCTTCAAGTGAAACATCTCCATTATCTCGTTGCCGTCTATGCAGGGCTGCAGTAGCCGCTTGTAGTCGCGCTCTTTTAGGTCGGCCAGCTTTTGGCGAACGGTAGCAAAGTTATCAAGAAACCTTTGCTTTCGCTCCTGATTCTTACTGGTAATATCGGCCTCGCAGAGTATCATTAGGTCGTCTATATCGTCGCCGGCATCGTTAAGAAGCCGCCTTACGGCACTGTCGCTTACCTCTTCGTCGGCTATTACTATGGGTCGCATGTGAAGGTCTACCAACTTTTGTACATATTTCATCTTAGCATCCATTGGTAGTTTTAGTCGCCTAAAGAGAGGCTGTACCATCTTTGCCCCGATATAATTATGATTATGGAACGTCCATCCTTGCAGTGGGTCCCATCGCTTAGATTTGGGTTTTCCTATGTCATGTAGCAGCGCAGCCCATCGTAGCCAGATGTTGTCAGAATGGCGAGCCACGTTGTCGAGTACTTCTAGCGTGTGGTAGAAGTTATTCTTGTGTTTCTTACCGTTGCGCGTCTCTACAATGTCAAGATTGGTTAGTTCGGGTATAAGAATCTGTAGCAGTCCGCAGCGTTGCAGGTCTACAAAGCCCTTGCTAGGCGTTGGGGTAGCCATTATCTTATTGAGTTCTTCCATTACTCGCTCGCCGCTTATTATCTTTATGCGCTCAGCGTTTCGACCGAGTGCATCGAAGGTTTCGTCTTCTATAAAGAAGTTTAGTTGGGTGGCAAATCTTATGCAGCGCAGCATACGTAGCGGGTCATCAGAGAAAGTGATATCAGGGTCGAGCGGCGTGCGGATTATACGGTCTTCCATATCGTATACACCATCAAAGGGGTCTACAAGTTGTCCGAACCGGTCACTATTCAGACATATAGCCATGGCATTTACGGTAAAGTCGCGTCGGTTTTGGTCGTCTTCCAGCGTGCCGTCTTCTACGTGCGGTTTCCGGCTGTCGTGACTGTAGCTTTCCTTTCGTGCGCCTACAAATTCTACTTCTTGGTTGCCAAATTTTACTTGTGCTGTACCGAAATTGCGGAATACCGAAAGGTGAGCCTTTCGCCCAAGTTCGGCTTTTAGTTGCTCGGCTACGCGTATGCCGCTACCTATCACTACTACATCAATATCGTTAGACGGGCGTTGCAGAAACAAGTCGCGCACATATCCGCCCACCACATAGCAGTCTACGCCCAACCCGTCGGCCACGCGTCCAATAGTCTTGAATATGTCTTTGTTGAGCAGTTCTGCTAGCTCTTCGTCGGTATAATTCTTCATAAACAGTGCAAAGTTACTTATTTCACACCGTCTCTACAAGCAGAAGAAAGAAATAATGCACGGGGCTGCTATTTAAGGTGTAAATTAATACGTCCCAACACTTTATTAAATACAAAAATAGTTATAACGACAGAACGTATAATAACGACAACACACTACCCTTGGCAGAAATATAAGCGATAGCATTTTTTGCCATCAATAGAAGGGGTTTTCTACCATAAATTACGCCCCCTATTATGATTTTTCCATAATAAGGGGCGTAGCCATTACAATACTCATCCCAACTTCAGCGCATATACCATACACCCTGGTAACAAACCATAGGCACTACTACCTGCTCGCGAGTACTATCACCAAAGGCAAACATAAGGAAAGCACTGGCCATATTACGGGCGGTATCTACCTGAGCACCAACAGCCGTAACCGAACTAATACCGCCATGTTCCTCGTTCAGCTGAGCCACATACATCTTGGCATTGGCCACCAACTGTTCTCTATATGTAGCCGGGATACTATCGGGTCTGTAAGTACCATCCACAAAATTGGCATATTCGCCACGCAGCAGATAGTCGTAATAGGCTTTAGCTGTCTGGACAACTACATCATCGGCCTTGGGTTGTTGTCCGCAAGCCACAAAGAGCAAAGCCATTACGGCCGAGACAATTATAGATATTTTGCGCACGTTTCTTATTATTGCATCCGCCACCGATAATATATCGGCGGCAGACATGGGTTGTTATTTCTGGCGTATAAACACGTTGATAGGACATCCGTGCATCGACCAGTTTTCACGTATCTTATTCTCTAAGAATCTACGGTAAGGCTCCTTGATATACTGGGGCAGATTGGCATAGAACACAAACGATGGAATCTGCGTATTGGGCAACTGCGTGCAGTACTTAATCTTGATATACTTACCCTTAATAGATGGAGGTGGTGTAGCCTCGATAATAGGCAGCATCACCTCGTTAAGCTTAGATGTTCCTACATGAGCCTTGCGGTTTAGATACACCTCTTTAGCGGTTTCCAATACACGGAAGATACGCTGTTTAGTAAGAGCAGATGCAAAAATAATGGGGAAGTCTACAAATGGAGCCATGCGCTTGCGTATGGCATCGGTAAAGGTATCTATTACCTTTTGGTCTTTATTCTCTACCAAATCCCACTTGTTGACCACTACCACAAGCGACTTATTATTACGCTGTATGAGCTGGAATATATTCATATCCTGCGACTCTATACCGCGCGTAGCATCAATCATAAGTATACACACATCGCTATGCTCTATGGCGCGTATTGAGCGCATTACCGAATAGAACTCCAGATCTTCGTTCACCTTGTTCTTACGACGAATACCTGCCGTATCAACTAGATAAAAGTCGAACCCAAACTTATCGAAACGCGTATAGATACTGTCACGAGTAGTTCCGGCTATCTCGGTTACTATATTGCGGTCTTCACCTATAAAGGCGTTGATAAGACTACTCTTTCCGGCATTTGGACGACCTACCACGGCAAAGCGAGGAATATCGTCTTCTACATCTTCTTTGGTTTCAAGCGGAAGCCTATTGATAATGGTATCCAGCAAGTCGCCCGTTCCGCCGCCAGTAGCAGCACTTATACAGAAGGGATCGCCAAGACCCAGACTATAGAATTCGGCTGCCTGATAATATTCAGCACTGTTGTCTACTTTATTGGCCACTAGTATTACCGGCAGTTTAGCCCTGCGCAGAATAAGTGCCACGTCTTCATCCCAATCGGTAAGCCCGGTCTCTACATCTACCAAGAAGAGCACCAAGTCGGCCTCTTCTGTAGCCACGAGTACCTGCTTACGGATAGCATCTTCAAAGATATCGTCAGAATTTACTACCCATCCACCGGTATCTACTACCGAAAATTCTTTTCCATTCCACGAACACTTACCATACTGGCGGTCGCGGGTAGTGCCCGCTGTATCGCTCACTATGGCATGACGGCTCTGGGTGAGCCTGTTGAATAAAGTAGACTTTCCTACATTAGGTCGGCCTACAATAGCTACTAAATTTGCCATTTTGTTGTTGTTTGTTTTGCTGAAGTTTAACATTCTCCGGCCCTCGCCACACGTTGGCGAGAGTGCCCCCTACATCTCATCAGGGGGGAGCTATCTATTATTCGGGGTCGTACCCGAAGTGTTGTAATTCGCGCTGAGAGTTGCGCCAGTCTTTGTCTACCTTTACAAAGACCTCAAGGAATATCTTCTTGGCAAAGAACTTCTCCAGAGTTTTCCTGGCTTCGGTGCTTACCTTCTTCAGAGCCACGCCCTGATGACCTATAATAATGCCTTTCTGCGAGTCGCGTTCTACATAGATTATGGCATTTACATGTATCTTGGCTTCATCTTCCTTGAAGCGCTCTACTACTACCTCTACCGAGTAAGGTATCTCCTTATCGTAATATAGCAATATCTTCTCGCGGATAATCTCTGACACAAAGAAGCGGGCGGGTTTGTCGGTAAGTTGGTCTTTATCGAAATAGGCGGGCGACTCGGGCAGCAACTCCTTGATACGCTTCATCAGTATATCGGTACCGAATTTGTTTTTTGCCGAAATGGGCAGAATCTCTGCATTGGGCAGTAACGTATGCCAACGCTCTACTATATCGCCTAGTGTCTTTTGGTCGCTTTGGTCTATCTTGTTGATAAGCAGCAATACGGGAATTGTCATCTTAGAGACCTTAGCCAAGAAGTCGGCGTTCTTTTCAGGGTTCTCTACCACATCGGTTACATAGAGCAACACGTCGGCATCGGCCAGTGCAGACTCAGAGAATGCCAACATCATCTCCTGCATCTTGTAATTGGGTTTTAGTACTCCCGGTGTGTCAGAGAATACTATTTGGCACTCTTCGTCGTTTACTATTCCCATAATGCGATGACGGGTAGTCTGCGCCTTAAATGTGGCTATACTTATACGCTCGCCCACCAGTTGGTTCATCAATGTAGATTTGCCCACATTGGGGTTGCCTACTATATTTACAAATCCTGCTTTATGCATAATTACATCCGAATAGACTGCAAAATTAGCCAAAAATACTGACATTGAGGTGTTGAGCAGCAAAAAAGTAATATCTATATTGTGAGTTTATGCGCATAGAGGAAAAATATAGGGTGTTTGCTTGGTTGATAAATCTAAAAGAGATAACTTTGTGTATTACAATATACTACCCATGCAACCAAAAATATGTTTCGTTACCACGAGCGACATTCGCATCAACGCCACCGCCAAGCGTGCCCTTGGCATGGCCAACCCGCTTAATGTCATAGGATGGAGGGTGTATATCCTAATGCAAGATACCGAAGAAAACCGTCATCGCGCAGCCATTGAATGTAGCAAAGAGATAACGGTTATCTTCTTTTCAGCGTCTTCTTCCTTAGGCGAAATACGGGCCAAGAATCGTATCATTAGCAACATCTGTCCCGACATATTATATATCAGCGCCCCCGTAGTGCGCAATATGGTACAAGCCCCACATGGATGCCTGCGCATAACCGAACATTCTGAACTGATGTCGCATATAGCCAACGTGCGTGGCATGGCGCGTATAAAGGCTTACGCCATGGAGTGGTTGTCTATTATCCTATCAGATGCCATGGTTTGCGCTAGCCAATACTTAATAAACGTATTCACCGTGAGGTCGCACCGAATACTGCGCCATATATCCACAATACATCTACCCTATGCCTACAATAGCGAGATATGCCGCATACTGCCCATAGACCAAGCTACAGCAGAAGAAGGTCGCTATGCCAACCGAAAGATATTCTGCTACCTGGGCAGCATAACCCATAGCTATGGTGCCATTACTATGACCCATGCCATAAACTATCTGCGCCATAGTCACCCCGAAGCCCTACTCATTATGCTGGGTAGCGGGCCGGCTATTAATGAGGTTAAGCAATTGATTAATAAGTTAGACCTTACTAACCACATAGAACTAAAGGGATTTGTGTGCGAAGAAGACATAAGTTACTACTTCTCTTTGTCCGATTACTTTCTTTCGCCCATGCGAGATACCGATCAAGACCGTGCCCGATGTCCCAGCAAACTCTATATGTATCTGCCATACAATAAACCTATTATCACCTGCCGCATAGGCGAACCCTTGGCAACGCTAGGCAATATGGGAACATATTATACAGCCGACAATGCCGAAGATATGGCCCTAAAGATGGGCCAACTTATTGAGTCATGCAAAACCCAATTGGGCATTGACGCCACCCAGTACACATGGCAAGCAATAACCCATACCTTTGACCGCTGGATAAGAGGCATAACCAAACAGAGCTAACTCCCAAAAGTCAAAGCTATTTTTTTGAACCACCCATATACCTAAAAAGCGTATCGGCAAAGCCACATAGCCTTGCCGATACGCTTTTATATTTTTCCGTTCTCTTGAGAACTACTTGTTTACTGATTAGCTACATCAGCACCATTGTAAGCCCACTTGTAGTACGAAGCACCATGTACGAAGCCAGCACCAAAAGCAGTGAACACTACTTTATCGCCCTTCTTGAGCAGATGCTCATTATCCCAAAGAGCCAATGGAATAGTGGCTGCACTGGTATTACCGTAATGGTCTATATTAATCATTACGTGGCTCAAATCCAGTTCGGCACGCTTTGCCACAGCCTCTATAATGCGCAGATTAGCCTCGTGCGGTACAACCCAATCTATATCGCTACCCTTAAGGTCGTTGCGCTTGAGTATTTCAAGCACATCGTCGCTCATATTGGTAACAGCATAGCGGAACACGGTGCGACCCTCTTGGTAGAGGTAGTGCATCTTGTGGTCTATGGTGTAATGAGACGGAGGACATACCGAGCCACCAGCCTTCATATGCAGGTATGGCAAGCCTATACCATCGGTACGCAGGTAAGAATTCTGCACACCTACACCCTCTTCAGTTGTAGCCTCTACCAGTACGGCTCCGGCTCCATCGCCAAAGAGTACGCATGTCTGACGGTCGGTATAGTCAACCAGCGACGACATCTTGTCGGCACCTATAACTATAATTTTCTTATAGCGACCGCTCTGAATCATAGAGGCAGCCACATCAAGCGAATACAAGAATCCGCAACAAGCAGCCTCAAAGTCGAAGGCGAAAGCATTTTTCAATCCTAACTTGCCCAGTACGATAGAAGCCGTAGAAGGGAACTTATAGTCAGGAGTTGTGGTGGTTACTATTAGGGCATCAATGGTATCGGGATCTACGCCAGTCTTTTCGATAAGATTTTTGGCAGCCTTGCGGGCCAAATAACTTGTGCCAAGACCTTCTTCTTTCAGAATACGGCGCTCCTTGATACCTACGCGGGTCATTATCCATTCATCGCTGGTATCTACCATGCGCGACAGTTCTTCGTTAGTAAGAACATAGTCGGGCACGTAGCCACCGATGCCTGTGATAACTGCGTTTATCTTCTCCATTATTATTCTTCTACTTCCTTAACAACAGCTACTTTACCACGATAATAACCGCAAGTGTTACATACGGTATGGTATACATAGTAAGCGCCACAGTTAGGACATAGTGCCAGTGTAGGAGCTACTGCTCCATCGTGAGTTCTTCTCTTAAGTGTACGAGTCTTCGACTGTCTTCTTTTAGGATGTGCCATTGTTGTTGATTTTTTGTTTTTATTCTTTAATATTCAATTTTCTAAGGGCGTCCCAGCGAGGGTCTACGCTTTGTTCTTCATCCGCTTCACCGCTTCGGGAGGTGGAAAGTCCATCAAGAACCTTCATCATGGCAGGGTTACATTTTCCAGGTGCATGCACATGCCTGATAGGGATTGCAAGAGCTATAAACTCGTAAACAAACCATGCAACATCGAGTATTCCTTCGTCCTCGGGTACCGTCACAAGGTCATCGTCTTCTGAGTATTCGTCCCCAAATTTGGCTACGAGCCGCTCGCTACAGACAACAGGCTGAAGCATATCGTCTAAGCAAAGGTCGCAAGGTACTGTCACCTCTCCCTTTACATCAAACATCAACTCAAAGAAGTCTGCCTTGCGGTTTATATCCAAGCGCAAATCCAGCGTACCACGCTTTATATCAGGGGCCTCAATGGCCTCGAAAAAGGCGTCAGTAATTTGGAATTCAAGCGTTGTTGAACCCTCCTGCAAACCTTTCAAGTCGATTTTAAAAGGTGCCAAATTGTACATTTCGGCTGCAAAGTTACTAAAATTCAGATAAACAGCAAAGGAAATACCACTTTATTTTGCACCCTTTTCGGTAGTGCCTGTCAACTGAGAGAACTTGTAATTTGAACTAAAAAGAAACCGAAAGATAACAAAACGGCAGCCCTTAACCAGGAATAAACTTATGGTGGTATTTTTTTTGAACCACCCTTTACTAATTGCCCACGGCCGTCAGCTTATTGTTCTACGGCCGCCAGCAGATTGGTCGGCGGCCGTCAACCAATCTGCCCACGGCCGTGGGCAACCCAGGAAACGCTATCGCCTACTTAGCAGAGATAACCTATAATCAGACTACCGTTGTAAATAAGCAGATAGAGGGCCAACAGTGCAACTACCGCGCGCACTACCCTACCACTAAGTCCTGTTGATGATTTAAGCAGATAGGCTATGGCGAGGGGCAGGATAAGCGCCCACTGGGCAGTCATAATATATACTTCGTTTATACCGAACCCTAACACTACATGGATAAGCATATCGAAGGCGAACCACGAGAATGCCATCCAGAAAAACTTACTGCGCCGTGCCGCCCATATACCTACCACAAAGAGCAGGGCCACCAAGGCCTCTATACAATAGTAGTGCCAATGTTCGTAGGCCACTATCATGGGGCGATTGTCTTTCAATATATCTTGCAACAATACGTTACGGTGCAGCTGAATAGACTCTCCAAAGAGATTTTCTACCACACTGTCCCAGCGAGAGGTACTGCGGTCGGTCCATGCCATAAATCCTTTCTTCGACATGGGGTCGCCTATCTTAGGGTTAGCGTGGTTACGGCGATATTTCTCAATAGCCAGTCGGCGTATTATCTTGTTAACCTCGCGCTGTATTACTTTTGGGTCGTGGGTAGAGGCTGTATCGGCATAAGATTGATATAGACTGTCGCGAAAGGCTTTATCCTTTGCCTTGAGTTTGGCTGCAGCAGCGGCTTCGCGCGGTGCTTCCCACATTTGGTGTTCCAAATTGGCAACACCCCAAATTAGTGCCGATGGAACTATTATGCCTAACAGCATATAGCGCAGGCGGAACAACCGGCGGCCATTGACAAAGAGAGCCGAGAGAAACACCTTGACCCCATTGTTGAGCGATACACCCGCCATAAGAAAGAACATCAGCACCGTTTGCCATACCTTCATCAGGCGATGAGTCTGCATCTGTCTGCCTGCCACATAGAGCACCACCATCATCATACAGAGTGAAAGATTAAAATGGTCGGGCACCATCAGCGTAAGCATAATATAAGCCATAGAGTAGAAGAAGGCTGCCAAAAGCCAGGCATCTACATTTCTTACGCCCACCACCTGGCGCATTATTCTGAAGAAGAATATTGCCCCATAGAACCCAAAAAACACTTCTACTGCTGCCACCACAGGCACGGCACAGTTTACACCGGTAAGCCAAATTAGCAGTTGATTAACCAGACTGGGAACAAACATGAATATGCCCAGCAGTGGATGACGTATTATATTATACTGCCAACCATTCCAATCAGAAACAACCGAATAGCTCCACGCATCAAAACCCGACATATGAAATACATCGCGGGCCATATCGTGATAATTTACACCTACGGCAGATAGCTGGGGGAAGTAATGGGCTACAACCAGCGCATTTAACAGCACCGTAAACATCAGTGCCACCATGGCTACGGGGCGTTCTGATGCATTTATCTTAAATATCTTCAGCATAGCATGTATTTTACTATATGATAACCATTATATATATAGAGCCACAGGGTGAGCACGCCTATAAGTACACGGCAAAGGTTACGCCAACGGGTAGGCTTAACCAGCAGGGACGCCATAGCTACTGGCAGTACAAACGCCCAATGGGCCGTCATGATATAAATCTCGTTTAGCCCAAAGCCTACGCCTACATGGAGCAGCATATCCAGGCCGAACCACGACAAGCAGAGCCACATCACGCTATTGCGTCGGCCCATCCATATGCCCATCAGGAAGAGGGCTACTATTATTCCTTCTACTATATAGTTTACCGTCCAGCGGTATTTCACTATCATGGGGCGAAATCTGCTTTCATCCTGCAACAGATAGTCAGGGTGTAGTTGCACAGACTCGCCAAATAGATTTTCTACTATCGATGCCATGCGTGGCGATGTTTTATCGCTCCAGCGCATAAACTCGCCCTGCATAAATGGTTTACCTTGTTTGGGCTGCCGTTTTTTCTTTGGCGATTGAGTTATTGGTTTCTTGTCGGGCTGTGTTGTCTGCTGGGCTACGGCCAATGCCTTACGCTTCTGCTCAGCTTTATGTCGGGCTATGGCAGCATGGCGCGCATTTTCGCCAGGAGCCACCAGGTAGTGGTATTCGTATCGGGCACCTACCCATATCAGCAATGCCGGAGCCAGCACGCCTAACAATATGAATTTGGGACGGAAGAAGTGGCGGCCATTCACAAAGAGCGAAGAGAGAAACACCTTTAATCCATTGTTGAGCGATATGCCTGCCGTAAGTACAAATAGTACTACCGCCGCCGGTAGCGTCATCTGCATACGTCGGATTATAAGCATGCCCGAATAATAGAGTACAAAGAGCAGCACACAGAGCGAAAGTATGAAGTGATCGGGTACCATGGCCGTCACCATGATATAGGCAAACGAATAAAAGAAGAACGAGAGCAACCGGGCATCGCCTTTGGATAATCCCATCACTTCGTTCAACAGTCTATATAGAAACAAGAAGGCATACCAAGCTGCAACTATCTGTATCAAGCTCATGATAAACAGGGCACAGTTTATGCCCGTAGCCCAAATCAGCCCCTGGTTAATTATATAGGGTAGCCACATCATAAAGGCCAACAACGGATGGCGGTACACATTATATCGCGCATCCCAGTTGGATACCACATAGTAAGAGATAGGGTCGAAGCCCGAAACATGAAACTTACCTATAAACAAGTTCCAATAATGATTGGCCACCGGAGTAAAGTCGGCGTAATAATGAATAATAGTTAGGGCGTTAAGGGCTATTAGCAGCAGTGCCACAACCGCCATCATTGGCCACTCGCCACGGCGCAGTGTAAGCATACGGCGCAGCGATATGCACGCAGAGGTATTATTGCCTGTCAGATTCTGTATCTGCATGATATCATCGTTTAAGAAAGAAACGTACCAACACAAAGTTAACCGGCACACACACGGTAAACATAGGTATGGGAGCCCACTGCTTATCTATACCTATCCAAATGGCGGCATTAAGTACCATCATCTGCAACACATAGTTTACCCCGTGCGACAGGGCGAAACCCGCACCATGGCCCACGCTTGCCTTGACGCGGAAAGTGTAATGGGTAGAGGCGTAGAAGTTAAATGCAAAACTCACCGCATAAGCCAACGTCATAGCCACCGTGGGGTGAAGCCATCGGAGCAACAACCAATATACACCATATTGGATAGCCGTGGCTAAACATCCTACAATGCCAAAGCGCACTACCTCGCCCATAGTTCGGCAGCGATGGTTATCTGAAGGGTTTGTAATATCTTTGGTCTGCATAATCTAACATTTCTTTATCCCCCCGACTATCACCAAAAGCAGTAAGATGATAGTCTGCCCTATTGGGGAACACCTGGGTTATACGGTGTACCTTCTCTGCCCCATAGCAGTTAGGCGTTGCAAATCGGCCGGTAACTATTCCATTTACAGTTTCTATCTTGGTGCCCAAAACTATCAACGACGCACCGCCCCGGATAATCTCAGTAAAGAAAGGCTTCACCCAGTTGTCAATACTGGCACTTACTATGGCTACATGGGCTCCCCGGGAAAGTGCCTGGCGTAACGCGACTTCTCCCCCGGGTCTAAGTAGATGGCGGTGGGTACGCGCAAATTCGCTACAAACCGTATCAAAGCGTTCTAACGACCATCCGCGGAAGAAATGGGCAAACAACCGCTGCTTGGCTTTATAATTAGGATAGAGCCGTGCTATCATTAGTACTATCCACGGCGAACAACACAGAAATCCCCATAGCATTGCCCATCGCCCACACGCATAGCGGATAAATGCCAATAGTGTATCGCTACGGGTAAGGGTACCATCGAAATCGAAAGCATAAACTTGCTGCATAGCCTATACCTATATATATATTATAAAGAGGAATGCCAAGAACCACGCAGCCACTATCAGCTGGATAGCGCGGTCTTTGAGAATTACCTTGGTAGGGTCGCCACTTTTCTTGTCAACCACGGCTATCTGTATATACCGCAGCAAGCCCAACAATACAAATACACTAGTAAGATAGAGATAATCATTATGAAAATTGGCGAGCGTCTCGGGCGACACCGTGTACATAATGTAGCACACCAACATAACCGTGCCAGTGATAGTGATGGCCTGATTGATAAAAGTGAGGTTATATCGAATGGTATTCTTACGTGGGGCAACGCCAGTGGCTTCCATTCGCAGCACATCGTCGCGCCGCTTGGCAAAACTAAGAAAGAGTGTAAGCAGAAAGGTCATCAGTACAATCCACTTGCTAAGCTGTATGTCGGCAGCCAGACCTCCGGCCAGAATACGCAGTACGAACCCAAATGCCACTACGCATACGTCGACTATGGCAAGGTCTTTCAGCCGGATACAGTACAACACATTGAGTATCAAGTAAAACACTACAATTCCGCCAACTGTCCGCCACTCGGTAAGCAGCGACAACATGGCCATAGAGAATACTACCATGACGCCCATCAGTATGAATGCTTCCAACACCGTTACCTCGCCACTTGCCACGGGGCGGAACCGCTTTATCGGATGGGCTCTATCGGCCTCAACATCTATCACATCGTTCAGGCAGTATACTGCCGAGGCTGCGAAACAAAAGGCAAGCATGGTAAGGATGCCGGCAACAATCTGACCGACATCAAACATGGCTCCACCAAAGAATACCGGGATGAGTACAAAGAAGTTCTTCACCCACTGGCGTATGCGTATGATGCGCAGAGCGCCCAATAATTTGGTTTTCATAGATGCAAGGCTTTAATTACTACATTTAACAATTGGTGTACAACCCATGCCACGGGTATGGTAATGACTATACACAGCACCGCGGTAGGCAGATAGCCCAGCGCCAGCGGCTCTATATACTTCAGCACAAAGTGGCAGTGTATAAGATATATCTCCAGACTTATGCCCCCTACAAAGGTAAGTGCCGAGAGTATCCGTGCCGGTAGGCGGTGCATAAAATGGCATAGCCAAAGCAGCAGTGCCACTACCAAGGGTATATATATCATACGCTCGATGAATAAAGGAAATTGCCCGTGTGCCGTCTGCTCAAGAGCAATACACTGCGCCAATAGAGCCAACACTACGATATTAACTACAGGCAGTGCGTCTGCTGAAAGTGTGCGCCCATCTTTCACCCATTGCCCCGCTACTATACCTATAAAGAATATGGGTACACGACTCCAGAATATCTCAATATGCCCTACGGCTTGATGTATGGGTGAAATATACTGTACCGCCACACACCAGCACATAAGTAGCACTGGCATATAGGCCCACGAGCGGTTGCTTTGTAACAATCGCATATACCAGGGTGCCCACAGATAGAGCATAAGTGTAGCTGGGATATACCAAAACGTTAGTTCGTCGTGCAACCAGAAATCCCAGTTTATGGTAATATCGCCTATCAAGTCGACCAATGACGACGAGAAACGTTGCCCTCCCAAATAATCAGGCAGATAGAATAATGTAGAGAATAGCAACCACGCCGGCAGAATACGCAACAAGCGGCGACGGTAGAAATGCAATACCTCTGACCGCTTAACCCAAGCAAACCACAAGCCGATACCACTGAGAAAGAAGAAGATATCGACTCCCATATTGCCCATGCGCTTCACGCCAAAAAAGGCACTGCTTCGCGGAAGAGCCACATGAAAGAGCACTATCATAATGATAGCTATGCCCATAAGCACACCACGATACTGCGACAGGCGGGTCCATTCTATCTTTCTTTCTTCCATAGTTCAGAGTTTAGGGTTAGGTATCTTGTTCATCAACAGGCGGAACAGCCATGCCACGCATATTGCCGCTACCAAATAGAGCAACAACCCGGCATAGATATCGCCCCCATGACTAATGGGGATAAGCACCTTGCGCACTATAGGGTGACTTACAAAGAGTGCTGCTGATATATGCCCCATCCACTCGAGTGTATTGCCTACGGGCTGACCCACGGCGGGCGTAAAACCGCCTATCCACTTAACCATACATACTGCCCCTACGCAGATAATGGCAGGTACTACTGTCCACAACACAAACTGCAGACTGCAGAGGTAAACCAACAGGCACGAGGCAATGAACCCCACAGCCCAAAACCATGTACCGCGGTTATACTGCCGCAGCCGTTGACCATAACGGGCATAGAGCAGACCCAGCCCGAAGGGCAACATACCGCCCATAAAGTTGTAACGGTAACGGTTAATGGCATCGCCATCGGGCAACAGAATCAACTGCAGTGCCACGCATACCGCCATCAGCGCCACCGTAACAGCCCAATGCCGGCGGTAGAGCAACAATCTGTAAACAATATACAACTGAAGCATTAACCCGAAGAACCAGTACGGACCGGGCCATATCTGATGATCGGGGTCGGGCAGAAGATTATTAAACATACCCAACTGCGCCACCACCTGAGTAACCGTATAATGCCAGCGCCCAAGCGTAATGGCATCGATACATACAAAAGCCACGAAGCCGGCTATCATCATCTTTAGCAGTTTCAAGTAATGGTAGCGTAGAAAGCGTAGGGCTCCTACCGCCGGAGAAGTCACGGCAGTAGCCGAAGGATTCTCGTACTTACACACCAGTCCGTAGGCGCTAAGAAAGAGAAAAACGGGCACGCCATAATGACCAAAGAACGACATCAGGTGTACGGGCAGATAGATATCGGGGTGCGACAACACCTGATTAAGCACCCTTACGTTGTGCGAAGAGAAGGTATACTCGTTCTCTTTCACAATAGGTGCCAACCAATGACAATAGTTGTGCAGAAATATGCCTATAATGGCAACACCTCTTAATATATTGCACTCTGCCCGGCTAAGCAGAGGTTGTGTATATGATACAGAAGCCATAATTTAGGGTTTATTTATAGGGTGTAGGTACTGCAGTATGCTGCCCAGCGGGCGGAGTAAGACGGTCGTAGTCGGTATTACCTTTGAGCAATCGCGGGCGCTGAGTATCGTAATCATTGCTCAGTACATTGTAGCGAGCATTGTAATACGGCGTAGATATACCTGCCAGATAGAGCAATAGATGCGGCAGAGCATCGGTCATATAAGGTCGCTTTTTAGCCTCAACTATCTGCTTGAATATCTCTGGATGGCGCACGGCGTAACGATGGCTGCAGTATATCCAGAATGGTATTTCAAATTCGTACTTAGCCAATCCGTAATCTATCTTTGCCGAATGGTTACGACAGATTATGCCACGATTTTCTTCGTAACACTCTTCGCCATGGTCGGGCATATAGATAACAATGGCATCGCGACTGTCAAAGCGATGACATATCTGGTCAACTATAGAATCGTTGTAGAGCACGGCATTATCGTAATAACTTACCATCTTGCGCTGTTTGGCGGTAAGTTCGGGGCGCATTTCCTCGTAGTTTGATGCATAGAAGTGTGTACGCTTGTGTGGATAGCGGTCGCGATAAGCCACATGCTGCCCCAACAGATGGAAGATATACAGATTGCCACGCCTCTGGGTAGCGGTATCTATCACATTATCGTAGTCTTCCAGCAGTCCTTCGTCGTACTTATGAACCTCGGTGTTGCGGGTATCAAACTGGGCGGCACTCAGTTTAGGATTGTTCAAGAAGAAACCACCGCTGAAATCGTATACAGCCTCTTTGGCTTTGGGCAAGAACTGATTGGTAAGGAATGTTACATGATAGCCGGCACGGCGGAATACCTCAGGGAAAAGCGGATAATCGCACCACTCGCCTTTCTGTCCTATCACATGCAGCGAAAAGGTATTCTTAAACACAAAGCTGGTAAGATTCCAGGGCGATACCACATCGGTAAACTTCACCAGTCTGCCTCGCTGTTCGCGAGCCGTCTGGCGCGGAGTGGTAGGCAACGGATAGCCATACTGCGACGAGTGATGGCGACCGAAACTTTCGCCTATAATCAGCACAATATCGGGCGAACGGAACGAGCAACTATCTACCTGTATCTTGTCAATATTCTCTACCAAGCGGTTTATCTGCTGGGCAGCCAGCGAATTGGCGTATACACTGAAGGTGAGTCGCCACAGGGGTGTATAGAGTACGGCGTGCTGCGGGTTGGTAAGGGTATGCTCTACCTGACCTATGGTGCGAGCCGAAAAGAGTTTTACCAGCGCAGCCTTGTTGTGCCAGCTCGATACTGTAGCGCAGCAAAATATTACCAAGGCTACGCCCCCAATAGCGGGCACATATCGCTGCAGATACGCACCTATCTTGGCTACTATCCAGCGGTATTTCCATGCCGCCAAAGCATGTAGCAGTATCAAGAGCAATATCCATCCTACCGGACTGAACACCACGTCGGGCGAAAGGTATGAGCTTATAAATTCGCCTGCTTCGCGCGAGTCGGTCTCATCGACCAGGAGTAGCATGGTAGGGGTTATAGTTGAGCGGAATTTCCAAAAACAATACACATCGATAATAGCCACTGCATATACCAGGATATACACTATGCGGCGCACCCATAGGCGTAGCTTTTTAGGGAGTACTGTAAGCAGAGCGCAGACCAGATACAGGTCGAAAAAGAGTTCCATATACAGGTTGCCGTATAGGTGCGCACCCTTAGTGTTAGGCAGTGTGAGCCACTCGCCCAACACCCCCAAAAGGTACATGGCTATAAAGAACAGCGCGTTGGTCTTTAGCGGAGTCACCAATAGTGCCAACACGCGGCCTACATTCTGCAACGTATTGTTATTATATGTCATAGATTGCAAACTTACTAAAAAAATGCCGAAACACGATAAACATTTTATAAAAAACACGCATGGCGGTGCCGGTGTTTAGAATTGGCTATTTACAAAACGTACCTATTGTACCTTGAGACATCTACTTATTACCCACCAAGCATTGGTTTATGGATTGCTGACGGCCGTAGACCAAGTGGCTGGCGGCCGTAAGCAGGATTGCCGACGGCCGTCAACAATAAGGTTTACGGCCGTGAGCATCCCTCAAAATACCCTGACGGCAGTCAGCAGTTAAGGTTAGCCAAAACCAAATTATCTGTTAGCCAAAACCAAATTATCAAGCACCAAAGTCGCCATGCAGCGTGCGCACAATGCGACGGCGCGCTTTGACCCAAAACGAATTGGTACGGGCATAATAGCGTTGGTACTGGCGGCGCGCTTCCATATTTTCTTCTATAGGCTGTATCTTCTCTACTGGCAGGGGCTGCATCCAGAGTTGCGAGCCGTAAAGTCCGCCTCCACCACAGTTGGTTCCGCTACCGTCGAAGCCCCTATTAGCCACCAACGAACGCCCCACATTAAGCGAGAGTATGCCTTCGAGAAAGAGCGAGGCGTTCCAGCGTATGGCCCACGAATCGTTCTTACCTTGGGTTTGGCGGCGCAACATGCGGGTAAAGCCATATTTGCCGTTAAAATCGAATCTATGGGTAAGCCCTCGACTACGCAGTTGGGCAAGCAATGCCTTGCCATCGGGATTGAAATGTTGCCAAGCACGCTTCCAGGTAGCCCATCCCCAGCTGCCCGTCCACTGGATAAGGAACGTATCGGGCAGGGGTGCATGGGTAAAATCGCAAGCCTGAATGTGCCCTACTCGCTCTTCGTCTTTGTATGTTTCAAGGGCATCGTTCATAAAGCGCAGAAAGTAGGGCGAAACCTCTAAGTCGTCTTCTACCACTATCACTCGGCCGTAGATGTCTAATACATGAGTAACGCTGTCTATCACATTATTGGCCAACCCCATATTGTGCTGGCGCATCACAAGGTTTACGCTCTTAAATCCGTTTACACTTTGGGCTATGGCTCTTACGCTTTCTACCTGCGGTAAGTCGGCCGGAGTTTTAGCCCCGTCGCAATATATATACAGGGGGGTATGCTTGGCTTCTTCGTTAGACTGTAGCGTGGCCACTGCCCTACGCAGATGTTCGGGCCGGTTGTATGCCAATAGTACTACTGGGGCTTTTTCCATTATTTGTAATTATTTATATCTACCTTACCAGACTGTTTCCGGGTTCGGCATATAGCGAAAACATTTTTTATAAGTTCCCACGAAACGCGGAAATAGCATTTTATCTTCGACCAATTAAGCGTTAGAATGGCTTTGGCAAGTTTCCATGCTACTTCCATCATGGTGCGCGCACCAACTCTGAGCAATGATTTACAGGGATTGGTAAGCTCTGACAGATGATAAACCAATTCGGCCCGACGGAAAGCTGGAGGAGTTACCTCGCGATGTTCGCGGTCGTGGCAGCCATACACCCGAGGCAAGAATCCTATACGGTAGTTATGGTAAGCCATACGGTTAGCCATATCTTTGTCTTCACCATAATGCTGGTAAATCTTGGCAAAGAGTCCTACTTGTTTTAGGGCTGCTACGGGCATATACCATATAGCGGCATTGATAAACGGCACTTGTACCAGCGGGGCTGAGGGTTGAGCCTCTTTGCTCTTCACACCGGTATATACAGAGAAGCCGTATTCTATATTATCACCACTACCGGTAAGATGTACGGGCGACAGTATGCCGTAACGCGGATGGCGCCTGCTGGCTTCAGCCAACTGGCCTATAGCGGTGGGGTCTACCCATGCATCTTGATTAAGTAGCAACACGGCATCGTAGCCGTTATCAATAGCATACTGCATACCTATATTATTGGCTCTGCCAAACCCAAGATTATCATTGTTTCTTATAACCATTACTTGGGGATAACGCTGCTCTACTGCATCGGGAGTTCCATCGGTAGACTTATTATCTACAACCATAATATCTACCGGTGTTTCCGACTTTTCTAGCGAGCCTAAGCAATGATCCATCCAGGGCATAAAGTTATACGAAACTATAATTGCCAGAATCTTTTGGGCTACTGGCGCGGCTGGTTCTAACGTATCGGCAGTGTGAATATCGGCATCCTGATAGGGTATTCTACTTATGCAAGCCGAAGCAACCGAGAAAGTAGAACCGTGAGAACCAAAAATACGCTTGGTACGCGAAAGAACAAACATTTCTATCACGGCATCGCGTATGCCGGCAGTAGTGCTGCGGCAAGCCTCGGCAGCCATTGTGGTAATCCGGTTACCAAATAGGCGGGTAAAGAGAAGCTTGATATCGCTCTCGTCGGTAGCCAGATAGAAGCGAGTATCAGCGGGTTGCAACTCCATACATTCCAAGAAATCCTCGGTCTTGCTATTGTCTTTAGATTGCTGGTTGTCGGTTCGACGCACATGTATGCCTACGGTATTATCGCCAAAGTTGGCAGCTATAGCATCAATGTCGGCCTGTATCGATGGTATGGGTTTGAATATGTCGTAGGCATCTACGGGCACATTTTTTTCATCTATAAAATAATAGCAGCTGGATATCCATACCTTATCAGTGTTACTGTCAACTAGGCATGGCTCTAATTTTGTAGTATCATTTATATCTACAAACATACGGTAGCCCTGCGACCGTAGCCAATAGCGCGATAGACGAAGATTGGGTGTGCGTGGACGATTATAATAGTAAGCATCACGTTTTGTGCCTTCTATCATGCGCACGCCAGGCATATTGATAGGCAAGAAGAGTTGGTCAAAGCGACTAGCCAAGCCCTTGTCTTGAAACCAGTAGATATCTATATCGTAGTTATACTGCTGGGCTATGCGTATGCCGGCAGCCACGGCTTTTAGGCGGTTACCCAATCCACCGTAGGGAACCAGTATTATATGCTTTTTCTGTGTTGTCATCTTATTCGGGGTAAGGGTATAAATCTTGATACAATGCGCCGGCAAGCCGAAATACACTGGTGTAGTGGCGATTGCGTATCGGTATGTAGCAACAATTTACGTTCGCGGGCTATATCATCATCGGTCCAAGCGGGTTGATACTCTCGGGCTTTAGTTATATATTCTTCCATCTCGCTGTGCTTGCCTTCGGCCTCCATATAATTGGCCATATCCAGGCAGTTGCGTGCATTAGACCGGCGCAGAATATCGTAAACCTCTTGGTTCTTGCCTTTGAAATATGCCATAAGCAGGTCGCGATTCTTGCGAGATATCACCGAACGGCGAACTCTATCGCCGCCAGTCCAAATGCTTGTTTCCAACTTTCGGTATACCGCCATCACGCGGCGCATATAGTACACCTTGCCATGCTGGAGCGATAGAAGATGCATAACAAGGTCGTAGCTGGTAACCTGGTCCATCCAGGCTGGCAAAGGTATTAAATCGCGGCCACCGCGGTAACACACAGAGACGTTGGTAATATAGTTACAAAGGGCCACGTCGTTAATAGTCATCACGGGCTTTTGGCCTCCGTTACTCAGACTCTTGCTTCCATCGGCCTGGTAATAGTTTACCACGCGGTGGAAACACATGGCATACTCGGGGTGACTATCTAGAAAGTCGACTTGTATTTGTAGTTTATGCCGGTCGGTCCAAAAATCGTCAGCCTCGCATATAGCTATATACTTGCCGTTAGCTTGGTTGTAAGTGCGAACAAAGTTGCGCGCCAGCCCTACATTCTCTCGATGGTCGAGCACACGTATACAGTTAGGGTAACGTTGCTGCCACTCGCGGCAACGGGCCATAGTGCCATCGGTAGAACCATCGTCGCCTATAATAAGTTCATAGTCGAAATTGGTTTGTTGCAGAACCACACTGCGTATGGCATCGTCTATATATTGCAACTGATTGTAAGCGAGCATAAGCACACTTACCTTGATATCTCTATTCATAGTTTCTTCTTTAACAATAAGCCTATGGTTTCTTTTAAAATGGCACTACCGGCAAGATAAGCCAACAGGGTATAAACCACAACACCCGTAGCCACCTGCAAGAGTAGTTGCAACCATGCCACGCTGGTTATCATACCCATTGTCCATACGGCTACTGCCATTACTACAGACAACAGAGCGTAGGGAATTGTATCGCGCAGTTGCGGCCATGCCTTATAGCCTGTATAGCTCTGGGTAGCACATATATTAATAATATATACCAAGGCTCTAACGCCCATCAATCCTGCCACCATAACCAGCACGCCACACTGATAGAGCAAGGCTATAGCCACAATGGTTAGAATTATCTTGACTATCTCTATCCACAATATACCCGACGAGCGTCCACTAACCTTAATAAAATTGTTATTAACGGCAGTGAGCACGGTAAAGCATCCACCCAAGCAAAGCAACTGAAAAAAGGGAATGGCGTCCCACCACTGACTCTTAAACAATAGATGGAAAAGAGCCGGTGCTACCATCATACCGCCTATAAGAAACGGGAAAGTAAGAAACGATGTAAAACGTATCGACTTGCGATAGGCGTTAATTAGACGGCTATGCTGGTTCTGAATATTGCAGAAAATGGGGTAAGTGGCATTCTGTATGCTGCCATAGACTAGACTTACAATTGGGTCGCATATCTTGTTACCCTGGGTAAGCAGTCCCAGTTCGCGTTTGGGATACAAGCGCGGAATAACCAGCGAGTATACATTGATAAAAACTACATTGAGCAGTCCTGAAAGTAGCAAACTGGATGCAAAGCCAAACAGTTGGCGTATTATAGCAAAACTAAAATACAACCGTGGACGCCATCGGCTTACTATCCATAACAACAAGCTCTTCATACCTGCCAATATCACGGGTTGCCATGCCAAAGTCCACACGCCCCAACCAGCAAGAGCCATAGCTACGGCCGACGCCGATGATACAAGCATTGCCGCAAGATTTACCTTAGCCAGTGTGCGAAAACGTATCTGCTTGTTGAGCAAGGTAGTCTGTATAAGCATGGTGGCGTTAACGGGAATTGCCAAGAATACTACCGCCGATACAGACACCAACTGTGGCTCTCTAAAATAGCGAGCTATCCACGGCGAAACGGCTAACAACAGCAGGTAGAGCAGCATACTCATTACCAGATTAAACCAGAATACCGACGAATAATGCCTATCATCGGCATCTTGTCGTTGCACAAGAGCTGCACCAAAGCCACTCTCTACCACCAGATTACCTACGGCTGTAAAAATGGCAAGCATAGCTACAAGAGCATAATCGTCAGGGCAGAGGATATTGGCAACAATCACTACCATAGCCATTTGCAGTATCTGCTGACCGCCACGGTCTAACAGATTCCACACAATGGCTCCTGCAGTTTTTTGTTTCAGCGTTTCTGCCATGTTGTTGCTATACTGACTACCGTACTATTTGGTATTGGGATTGAGTATCTTATTATAGCGAGCCGCATCGGTTATCAGTTTCACGGCCTCGTCCATCTGCGGATCGTGGCGCAGGGCGTTCTGCGTAGCTCCACGCTGATAGTAATACGCCGTCATTAGGTCGTCGGCTATAATGTTCTTAATTGCCTGCTTGTTAATATCCAAGTCTTTAGCCACATTATGACTAAGCTTCTTCTTGAGAGCTTCAAGCTCTGGCTTGGCATCATCGTAGTAACCCTCAAAGCGAGTAACCTGTTCCAATTCTTTCAAGAATTTCTCGCTGGTACGGTCGTAAGTGAAACCCGAGGCGAGCACACGTTGCTTGAAATCTGCATAATCTTCGTCAGAGAGTTCAAAGTCGGCTGGAGCAGCCACTGTAGGATGTTTGGCTATATACTCTACTTCGTAGTTGAGCAGTACTTCGTTAGAATCTCTTGCCGCTGCCAAATAGTAAGCTATATTGGGTAGCGAGTCGGCCTCAACTACTACATCGGGGGTAATACCGCCTGCATCGAGAACTTCTCGCCCGTTGCGGGTATAGAACTTACGCTTTACCGAATCGGCAATCTCTTCGGTCTTTCCACCGTTGGCATGCCGATAGGTACGAGACTGGATGCAGCGACCACTGGGTATGTAATATTTACTAGTGGTTATCTTTGCTTCACCGTTATAAGGCAAGTCGATAGGCATTTGTACCAGTCCCTTGCCATAGGTCTTAGTGCCTAATACTACGCCTCTATCTAGGTCTTGTATGGCTCCTGTTACAATTTCTGCCGACGATGCCGAGTTTCCGTTAACCAGCACTACTATAGGTATAACGGTATCTATGGGTTCGCTGGTGGTCTTATAGTCGTGATTGGCTTGCTTTAGTTTACCACGGTTAGATACCACGGTAACGCCTTTGGGTACAAACAGGTTGAGCACGTTTACAGCCTCCATCTCTGATCCGCCAACGTTGTTGCGCAAGTCAAGTACCAGCCCCTTTATCTGCTGATGACGCATTTCTATAAAGGCGTTGCGTACTATCTTGGCACAATTCTCGGTAAATTCGGTTAGACGTATATACCCTATCCCGCCTTGCTGCACTCCGTAATATGGCACGGCTGGCATTTGTATAGAGCGGCGAGTTATCTTGAATCGCATCTCTTTACCTGTTGAGGGGCGACGTATCTTCAGTTCGAATGTTGTTCCGGCATCGCCACGCAGATGCTCGCTCACATAGGCATTGTCTTTACCCTTCATCGATTGGCCGTCGATACTTAATATTATATCGCCTTTACGCAAGCCGACCTCGGCAGCAGGCATTCCCTCGTAGGGTTCTTCTATTACCGAATTGCTTATCTGCGAATTCCATCGTATAATAGAGCCAATGCCGGCATACTTACCCGTAAGCATGGTGCGCAGTTCGGCCGTTTTGTCTTCAGAGTAATATACGGTATAGGGGTCCAGACTACGCAGCATGCCATTGATAGCATTGCCTACTACCTGCTTGGCATCAAGCGTATCTACATAGAGCAAATCTAGATTCTTGTATAAGGCATTGAATACCTCCAAGTTCTTTGCCACCTCCAGATTGTGGTCTTTGTCCTGGGCAGAAGCAGCTACGCTTACCGCCATCAGAATTAGCATGAATATCTTCTTCATAATATGCAAAAGTACTAATAACACGCCACATAAGGGCATACAAGTGGCGAAAAATTCTACCCAATGCCCACATTTATATTATAAAAGGTGTAAAAAACAAGCCATAGCATTACCTATAAGAGTCGTATTCAGAACCTAAGTAACCCCGAACAATACGGCACAGAAATATTTTTTTGAAAAAAATCACGAAATTATTTGCACGTTTACAAAAAACTCTCTACCTTTGCACTCGCAATCAGAAATGATGCAAACACTTGCTTCAATAGCTCAGTTGGTTAGAGCACCTGACTGTTAATCAGGGGGTCGTTGGTTCAAGCCCATCTTGAAGCGCTGAAAGTTCTAAGGTTTCCTTAGGACTTTTTTGTTTTATATATACTTTCGTTCTGTTGTACCATACGGAG
>CAVKSZ010000029.1:0-24064 GCA_963659135.1 Bulleidia sp.
TCCAAAAATAAAATCGGCCGAAATCAGCCAACAGTATAACATCCATTAACTATATTATTAAGGGTTTCGTTAAATATTTATAACCACCCCAAGCACCTGCTTTCAATTTGAAAGATATACCATTTACTTGCCATTTACCACTGAAAAAAATTAAAAGCTGTTACTACGCAGCTTGCAGACTGGTTATCAGCAATACATTCACCAATTCTGATGCCTACCCTTCTCTCAAGAAATCAAGAGCTTCGCTTATCTCTTGTTCGGTAGCAATCTGATTGATACGTATGTCGCCTATATCGCCAAGCAGAGTTACATTGATGTCGTTACCCGTATTTTTCTTATCGTGATGCATCATTTCTATCAACTGGGGATAATCATCGCAAGTAATAGCAGGCGCACCATAATACTGGCGTACATAGTGGAATGTTTGACGGAGTTTATCGGTAGGGAAACTGGTGCGAATGGCGCTGAGATAGAGTTCGGCTACCAACCCGTAAGCCACAGCATAACCATGCAGAACGGGCGAACGCTGCAGTAGCAGACTCTCTATGGCATGCCCTACGGTATGGCCAAGATTAAGGGCTTTACGTATACCACGCTCATGGGGGTCTTGAGCCACTATACGCTCTTTAACCTGAACCGAACGAGCCACCATCTGCCCGAGTATAGCATAATCGGGAGCATCAAGGTCAAAGTTTAGCAGTTCTGCCCATTCCTTAGTAGTAGAGATAAGGGCATGTTTGAGCATTTCGGCATAGCCTGAGCGCAAGTTCTCGCTATCAAGAGTAGACAGGAAATCGGCACATAGCAACACATAACGTGCCTCGGCAAATACACCTATTTCATTCTTAAGTCCACCGAAATTCACGCCTGTTTTACCTCCTACTGCGGCATCTACCATACCCAGCAGCGTGGTAGGAATATTAATAAAATTAATTCCCCGCTTAAAGGTTGAAGCTGCAAATCCGCCAAGATCGGTAACCACTCCCCCACCCAAGCATATTAACAGCGAATGGCGGGTAGCTTTATGTTGCTGGAGTTCGGTCCATACAGTAGATAGCGTATCAAGATTCTTATGCGTATCGGTAGCAGGAATAGTTATCACATGTGCATTACGCAGACATAGAAAATGACTTATAGCGGGCAAACAACAATTACATGTATTGCTGTCTGTGAGTATAAACACACGGTCGTGCTCGCATTCGATCATTGCCATTGTAAGATCGCGTTCAAGATTTTCGGTAAGTATTACCTTCTGATGTGAGTTGGTTTGCATGGGGGTAAGATTCATAACATAATACTTGTGTATAGCGTGGCAAATATAGAAAAAAGTAAGAACACGTATCTATCAACATGATATTTATTAAGAGTTTTTAATAAAAGAATGGCCACATTTGCGCACACTAGCTTACGATGTGCAATAAAAAATTGATATTTAATAGAATTAAACCTTTAAGGGGTGACGTGCGTCAAAAAAATATCGATTACGAAACATTATACCATATTAAGATGAAGATAAAAACAAAAACATTGTTGCTGCTAGCGTGTCTCATGGCATCGCTGGCAGCAACAGCCCAGGACAGACTTGTAACCGGACAGCTATTCGACACCGAAAGTAAAGAGCCTGTAGAGCAAGCATCTGTACAACTGTACAGCGCTGACAGTACCTATATAGGCGGTACGCTGAGCAACGGGCAGGGTGTATTCAAACTCTCGGTAAAGAAAGACGGTCTGTACAAATTGCGCATATCAAGCGTGGGCTATCAGACCATAGTAAAACGCATCAGAATAAGCGACGGCAAGAATCTTACCCTTGGAAAACTCGACATGAAAGCCGATGCCGTAGTGCTAAAAGAAACCCAAGTGATAGGCAAAGCCGTAAAAGTAACTGTTAAGGAAGACACCTTTATATATAATAGTGCAGCCTACCGCACCCCCGAGGGGTCTACCATTGAAGAACTGGTAAAGCAACTACCGGGCGTAGAGGTAGACGAAAGTGGAAAGATAACCCACAACGGTAAGCAGGTAAAGAAGATTTTGGTTGACGGTAAGGAATTTATGACTGGCGATACCAAGATTGCCATGAAGAATCTGCCTACATCTATAGTAGAAAAGGTTAAGGCTTACGATGAAAAGAGCGACTTGGCTCGTATCACCGGTGTTGACGACGGTGAAGAAACTACCGTGCTCGACTTCGGACTAAAAAAAGGCATGAACCGAGGAACTTTTGCCAATATAGACTTGGGCATAGGTAACCACAGCCGATACTCAGAAAAAGGAATGGGCGCATACTTTGATGACAAGAACAGATTCATGGTATTTGGTAGCGCCAACAATGTAAACGATACCGGATTTCCCGGTGGCGGAAGAGGCCGATTCGGTGCGGGCAGACAAGGTCTTAACGCTGCAAAGATGCTGGGTATAAACTACAACTACGAAATAGTAAAGAAACTAAAGATAGACCTAAGTGGTTTTTGGCAACATAACGATGGCGATGCCTTTACACGCAACTCTTCTGAGAACTTTGTAAGTACTACGGGAGCTTTCTCGAACAGTATACAGCAGAACTACTCGCGTAGCGACAGTTGGAATATACAAGGAAGACTGGAATGGCAGCCCGACACAATGACCAATATCATGTTCAGGCCATCGCTGGCTTGGTCAAAAAACGATGGGCGCACGGCATCAACATCTGCCACATTCAACGCCGACCCATACCTCTACTCTACCAACCCGCTAGACGATGCCGAAATGGAAGAGATGGGCAAAGATAGTCTTGTAGTAAACTCGCAGAAGGCTAACTCTATAAGCTATAGTTCGAGTAAGGACTTTAGCGGTACGCTACAAATAAACCGCAAACTCAATTCGCGTGGACGAAGCATTACCTTTGGTGCCAGTGGCGGATACAGCAAGAGCGATAGCGAGAATCTATCGATGAACGCAACCAAGCTATGGCTCATGAAGACGGCAGCCGGAATGGACTCTACCTATCAGACCAATCGCTACAACACTACCCCGACAGACAACTACAACTACAGACTGTCGGCCACCTATACCGAACCACTATTCAAAGGAGCATTCCTGCAATTTAGATATAACTTCAAATACAGCCATAGTAAAAGCGACCGTGCTACATACGATTTTAGCCAGATAGGAAGTAGCTATTTTGATGGTATTGCACCCGTATACCGCGGTTGGGGAAGCTATCTGAACTTACTTCCTGGTAGTTTGACCGACTATCGTGATCAAGACTTAAGTCGATATTCTGAGTACGACAACTACTTGCACGAAATTAATGTTACATTCCGTCTTATACGTAATAAATACCAACTTAATGCAGGCTTCATGGTACAGCCTCAACGTTCGAAATACGTACAGGACTATCAGGGATTACATGTAGACACGGTACGTACTGTAACCAACTTCTCGCCTACCTTTGATTTACGTTACCGGTTTAACCGTCAGCATCAGCTACGCATACGCTACCGTGGTACTACAAGTCAGCCCAGCATGACTCAATTGCTTGATATTACAGATGATAGCAACCCTCTGGATATCTCAAAAGGTAACCCCGGGTTAAAGCCATCGTTCACCAACAACTTCAACTTGTTCTACAACAACTTTATTTCTAAACGGGCACAGTTTATCAATGCCAATCTATCGTTCCAAACCACTCGTAACTCTATCAGCAATATGGTAACTTACGACGATGTAACAGGCGGTCGCACCACGCGTCCTGAGAATATCAACGGTAACTGGAGTATAGACGGAGGTTTCCTCTACAATACATCTATCGATTCTACTGGAACATGGTATACCAATACCAGTACCGATGCCAAATTTACCAACGATGTGGGTTATCTTACGCTTGACCGCACCACTGGGGTACAGAAGAACCGTACACGCACACTTAATCTACGCGAACAACTTAACGTAGGTTTCCGCGATGGATGGGTAGCTATAGAACTCAATGGTTCTGTTAACTATCTGCATGGCCGCAACCAGCTTCAGAGCCAAAGCAACCTTGACACTTGGCAGTTTAGCTATGGAGCCACCTTCAGTCTGAACACACCTTGGGGCACTGCGCTCTCTACAAATATAAGCGAGAATAGCAGACGCGGATATAACGACAATTCGATGAATACCAACGAACTGATATGGAACGCCCAAATATCACAAGGTTTTCTCAAAGGCAAACCACTCACCGTTATGCTACAGTTCTACGATCTACTGCACCAGCAGAGCAATTTCAGCCGTACCATCAGTGCTTTCCAGCGTAGTGATACTTGGTACAATAGTATTAACAGCTATGCCATGCTGCACGTAGTATATCGCTTCAATATGTTTGGCGGAAAAGATGCCCGTAAGGGAATGCGCCGTAATGGCGACCATCAACCTGGCGACATGCCTCCTGATGGAGGACGGATGCATGACCGTGGCGGATTCGGTGGTCCACCTCCTGGTGGAGGACATCCTGGCGGTGGCCGTCCATTCTAATAGATACAACCCAAGAGGGGGCTGCACTTCAAATATCGAAAGTACAGCCCCCCTCTTAGTTTATGACTACTAAAACAGTACAAACATTACCATCCTAAAAGATGATTTAATAGCACCTTAATGCCTATTGCTACAAGTATTATGCCTCCGAAAAGTTCAGGTTTTACACGGCGAGTAATAGCAGAACCAAAACGTATTCCTAGTAGATAGCCCACAATAGAGAAAGCCGACGAAACTATGCCGATAACAAAAAGAGGTACAGTCAAATCGGCCACCCTATTATATCCCGTACAAGCAAACGAGATACCTATGGCAAGGGCATCGATACTGGTTGCTACAGCCAACAACAGCTGAGTACGCAACAACACGGGATTAAAATTCTGACGCTCTTCGGGAAGAAACGACTCACGTATCATCTTTCCTCCTAAGAACAATAGTAATAAGAAGGCTATCCAATGGTCGTAAGCCTCTATTTGGCGAGCAAACAACAAAGTTCCAAGCCATCCCAACAAAGGCATAAAGGCTTGAAAAGCGCCAAAGAAAATAGCTGTAGACACAATAGACCGCCACCGGCGCTGACCAAGAATAACCCCACATACGGTAGAAACTGTAAAACAGTCCATAGCCAAGGCTATGGCGAGCAAAAGAAGTTCGATACTATTTAACATCATTCTTTACGAATTAAGAGTAATAAGTATACGTTCTATTTCACTTGGAAAATGTTGCATCTCAAGTTGATGCTCTTTATAAGCGATATCATCTACTGTATCCGCAGACAGTACTGGAGTAGAAAACTGACTGATAATAGCACCGCCATCAATCTCGTTACTTACCCAGTGTATAGTCATTCCCGTTGTGGTATCTCCACAAGCCTTGACAGCCTCGTGTACATGTCGACCATACATACCTTTTCCACCATGCCGTGGCAAGAGAGAAGGGTGTATATTAATAATGTGGTGAGAATAGGCACTAACCAGTAAATCTGGAACCCGTAAAAGAAAACCTGCAAGAACTATAAAGGTAATATGATAATCGGTTTGCAGCATGTCTACAAACTGCGTACTTGAGAGCATATTCTTATCAACCACACGATATGGCACACCATAAGGTTTTATACGCCCCAGAGCTGCAGCCTTAAAACTACTGCTTACAACCAGCGACACTTGTATAGTAGGATGACTGGAAAAATAGCGGATAATATTCTCACAATTGGTACCACTACCCGAAACAAAAATTGCAAGATTATGCTTCTTCATCACCGTCCCATTCTTCCAGGTCGCCAATATCATCTACCCCGAATAGGGTAGGATCTACAAAAGCATCCATTGCCCTTCGGTCTTTCTTTGTAGGACGCCCCGTACCCCTAGCTCTATCAACAAAGCCACTGATACGACTCATCTCCAACAATTCGTACTGACAGGCAGGAGTAACATTCTCGTAGACTTCAGAAATAAGCTTGGCACCAACCCGCTGTTCTATAGGTTGAAGTATCTTGAACGAATAGGTAATAGGAGCTTTGCGCACCAAAACCACATCACCAGCCTTAACCATTCGGGCAGGTTTTACATTGACGCCACCTATAGTTATACGCCCATTTTTAATGGCATCTACAGCCATGCTGCGCGTCTTGTAGATACGCGCGGCCCAAAGCCATTTATCTATACGCGCCTCGGTTTTCATTTCTTACCCAATTTATTATATTGATTCATTGTAATGTCGATACCTGCCAACACAAAACTCTTGATAATATCTACCGCCACATCTATGCTGGGGGTTAGTTTTTCCATATCTTCTGCAGAGAAGTGCCCAAGCACCCAATCTATCTGCCCGCCATGGGGGTAATCGCCACCTATACCCATACGCAGACGGGGATAGTTCTGACCTATAAGTTGCTGGATATGCCCCAACCCATTGTGGCCGCCATTACTACCACTACCCTTAAGACGGAAAGCACCTACGGGCAAGGCCACATCGTCAGAGATAACAAGCAGTCGCTTCTGGTCTATATTTTCTTTATTAAGCCAATAACGCACTGCATTTCCACTAAGGTTCATAAACGTTGTAGGCTTTAGCAGAAATACTTTTCTACCCTTGAGCGATGTTTCGGCCACAAAACCATAACGTTTATCCTCAAAAACAATATTGGACGCCTTTGCAAAAGCGTCCAATACCATAAAACCTGTATTGTGTCGGGTATCCTGATATTCTGCACCAGGATTACCTAATCCACAGATCAAAAATTTGTCCATTCCCTATGATTATGCCTGAGCAGCAGCGGCAGCGGCAGCCTGGCGTGTCATCTTAATAGAGCATACGATAACCTCTTTGGGATTAGCTATCTCAAGACCTTCGAAGCTCAGTTCGCCTACCTTGATGCTCTTACCTATCTTCAAAGCGGTAACATCTACATCAAGATGCTCTGGAATCTGCTGATAAGGAGCGGTAACGTTAAGCTTACGCATAGATAGATTCATACGACCACCATCACGTACACCCTGAGCCAAACCTACGAGATGTACAGGGATACCTATTGTAATAGGCTTCTGATCGTTAACTTCAAGGAAGTCTACGTGCAGTACTGCATCGGTAACGGGATCAAACTGAAGTTCTTTCAGAATAGCGGTATGAGATTCGCCATCGATAACCAAGTTGATTACATAAACGTGGGGAGTGTAAACTATCTTGCGCAGATCGCTCATAGCTACTGCGAAAGACATTGCTACGGGTTTGCCATCTTGTACGGCCTCGCCATAAAGATTACAAGGAACAAAGCCCTGCTTACGAAGTTGTTTAGAAGCTTTTTTGCCAAGGTCTGTACGCTTCTGACCTGCTACATTAATCTCTTTCATAATGTGTTACTCTAAATTATTTATTAATTCGCCATCACACTGAGATGCGAAAAGCGGTGCAAAGATACTCTTTTTCAACGTACTGTGCAAAGATTTTTCAAAAAAAATAGTTCATTTTCAAAATATTTGCACGAATTCTACTTATTTATAAGTATAAGATGAACATCTGTAACCTATCGCCAGATGCTCAATTTTCATGATATTTCATAAAAAAATCAAAATGATATTGTTATTTTCTGCATTTTTATTGCACGAAACGTGGTTTTTGTCTATTTTTGTATCGAATTTAAAGGAACACAAATTATTATTAGAGAATGATAAACAGAGAATTAATTAGAATTAAGGTAGTTCAGTTAACCTACGCCTATTACCAGAACGGCAACAAAAACATGGAGAATGCAGAAAAAGAGTTGTTGTTCAGCTTATCTAAGGCTTACGACCTTTATAACTATTTGCTATTGCTAATTGTTGAAATCTCGCGCGAAGAAAGACGCCGTTTCGACATTCTTACAGCACGTGCTGAGCGCGAAGAAACAGAAAAGCCATCCAACAAGTTTGCTTGCAATAAATTTGCCATCCAGCTTGAAGAGAACAAGATGTTAAACGCATTCTTGGAAGACAAGAAACTTACTTGGGAGAATGACAAAGAATTTATCAAGAGCAAATGCAACCAGATAGAGCAAAGCGAAATATATAAGGAATATATGGAGAGCGATGACGACTCGTATGAAGCCGACCGCGAAATATGGCGTAAGATATACAAACTACTCATCCAAAACAACGATGAGCTTGATGCCATTCTAGAAGAGAAGAGTCTCTATTGGAACGATGACAAAGAAATAGTAGATACATTTGTTCTAAAAACCATCAAGCGATTTGAAGCAAACAACAAAGCCAATCAAGATTTGTTGCCCGAATACAAGGATGAGGAAGACCGCGAGTTTGCCCGCAAACTTTTCAGAGCTACTATTCTCAATGCCGATACCTACCAGCGCTATATGAGCGAAGCCAGCAGAAACTGGGATTTCTCACGATTAGCATATATGGATGTAGTAATCATGCAGATAGCCATTGCCGAAATGATGACGTTCCCCAATATACCTATCAGCGTTACCATTAACGAGTTTGTAGACCTTGCCAAACTCTATAGCACCCGCAAGAGCGGTGGCTACATCAACGGTATGCTCGACGCTATAGCACGCCATCTAGTTAACTCTGGTAAGTTGCTCAAGCCTATGCCACCCAGACAACAGAATAATAACGAAAAGAAATAAACCGAAAATTAACAATTAAACAATAAACTGATTATGAGTACACTTATTTTAGCAGCCCAAGCACAAGGAGCTGGAGGCGGTTGGACCATGATTGTCATGTTGGTTCTTATGTTTGCTATCATGTGGTTCTTTATGATACGTCCACAACAGAAAAAGCAGAAAGAAATACGCAACTTCCAAAACTCGCTGCAGGCTGGCGACCACGTAGTAACCGGTGGCGGCATCTACGGCACAGTTAAGAGCATTAATTTAGAAAAAAACACCGTTGAGGTAGAAATTGCACGCGGTGTAAACATCACGGTAGACAAAGGCTACGTGTTTGCCGATGCAAATTCTCCAATGCGTCAGGCTTAAATGGCGAACCTGAACCGCGATATAGCATATATCAAGAACTTTTTGTTCAGATTCGTCAACAAAGAGTTCTTGATTTTTTTGTTCTTTCTCGTACTCAGCGGCATATTTTGGCTGCTGATGACACTCAACGAAACCTACGAGAAAGAGCTAAAGATTCCCGTGTTTTTAACCAATATACCCCAAAATGTAATTATCACATCGCAGAGTACTGACACAATTACTATTACTGTTAAGGACAAAGGCTTTTCACTGTTGGCCTATATCACCAACAAGCAACAGTCGGCAAACTTCAACTTTGAGACATTTGCCAACAAAACAACTGGTAAAGGCGTAGTCTCTTCTACCGACATTATCAAAGCCACATACGCCCAGCTATTCGGTTCGTCACGTATTTCAGGAGTAAAACCCGACCATATAGAATATTTCTTCAATTATGGCGAATCTAAACAAGTTCCGGTACGACTGACGGGTACTATAATGCCCGAAAAAATGTACTACCTGGCAGGAAAGAGAATTACTCCAGCTAAGGTTACCGTATATGCCCGCAAAAGCATACTCGACAGCATACGGTATGTTACCACCACCGATTTGAATATAGTAAACTTTAGTGACACCGTAGTCAAAGAGGTAACACTAAAGCAAACCCAAGGTATAAAAACGGTACCCTCAACCGTCAAGATAATGCTATATCCCGACATACTTACCGAACGAACTGTAGAGGTGCCTATTACTGCCATCAATATGCCCGAGGGCAAGGTATTGCGCACATTCCCATCAAAGGCTTTGGTAAGATTTTCTATCGGAGCAAGCATGTACCGCAATGTAAAACCCGAACAGTTTAAAGTTGTGGCCGACTATTTGGAACTCTCTGCCCATCCACAAGACAAATGCACGCTGCATCTTAAAGTATATCCACCCAACGTAGCACACTGCAGTCTGGAAAACCAGAAGGTAGACTACTTGATAGAACAACAATGAAAATTGCCATTACAGGAGGTATAGGTAGCGGAAAATCGTACATCTGCCAGCAATTGGAAAAGTATGGCATTAAGGTATACGACTGCGACGAAGTTGCCAAACGGCTAATGCACCAATCGGACGACATACGTAGCGGACTTATTAATCTCGTGGGGCCACAGGTGTATCACCACCACGAACTACAAAAAAGCATTTTGGCACAGTTTCTATTACAGAGCGAAGCCAACAAACAAAAGATAAACGAAATAGTACATCCTGCAGTGGCCGCCCACTTTATGGCATCAGACTACGAATGGTTGGAGAGCGCCATACTCTTTGAAAGCGGATTCGACCGCCGTATTAACTTCGACCACGTAATATGCGTTTCGGCACCAGAAGCCATAAGAATAGAGCGCATAACCATGCGCGATGGTATAAGCAGCGATAAAGCGCTGGAGTGGATACACCGGCAGATGCCACAACAAAGCATTGAAGAAAAGAGTGACTATATTATCGTTAACGATGGTATACAAGATACAGACATACAGATTAAAAACATTTTAAACAGATTATAAAAAGAAACAATGGAAACAATTCTTTCGATTTCAGGAAAACCAGGACTCTACAAACTGGTTTCACGCGGCAAAATGAATTTGATAGTAGAAACTCTTGACAGCAATCACCGCCGCATGCCGGCTTTTGCCACCGACAGGGTGACCAGTCTTACCGATATAGCCATGTACACCGATGCCGAGGACATTCCACTTTGGAAGGTGCTGAAGAACCTTGGCGAGAAAGAGCAAAGCAAACCTTGCTCTATACACTACAAGAAGGCTACCGGTAAAGAGCTTCGGGCCTATTTTGCTGAAGTACTGCCCAACTACGATGAAGAGCGCGTACACGATAGCGATATACGCAAGCTTATACAGTGGTACGATATTCTTGTAAACTACGGCATAACCGACTTCGAGGCTACATTTGCCCCCGCAGAGAGCGAAGAAACCGAAGCTTCTGCAGAATAATATAAGGTGTAACTTACGCCTGTCTGACAGATAGACTTGCATACCCCTTAAAATAGAAAATAAAGTCTTATAAAATTACTCTAAACTAGAAAGAAAATGAAAAAGACTATAATGGCCCTTACGGCTGCTTTTGTATGCACCACAGCAGCCTTGGCGCAAGATGTAGAGTATAAAATATCTGGCGTAGTGCCTCAAGGCACCGTCAAAGCTATGGCTGGCGAATATGGCAGAGGCAAGCAAATATATACCGATAGTGTTTGCGCTGGCGGAAAATTCGCATTTAATGGTAAAGCTTCTGCCAATGCTATTTTAGCCGTGGCTGCTTTTACCAAAGATAACCGCAACCTGATGTTCTTCTTGAACGATGGCACACCACTTAGTGTAGATTTTGCCAAGAACGAAATTAAAGGTTCGTCTCTTAACGAGAAATTAGCCAAATTCTGGCAATATATGAATGACAACATGGGCAAGGCTAACGCTCTTGCCGCAGAGTTCAAGAATGCAAACACTACCGATGCTCGCAAACAAGAAATAGAGAATAAGCTGGCCCAGCTTGACGAAGAGAGCGATGAGGTAATGTTCAGTTTCTACCGCGACAATCGCAACAATTTGGCACCCGTAGTATTGGCTCTTGAGTACGCTTACTCTTTAGACTACGATCATCTGAAAGAGTTCTGCGACTCTACTACCGCCTACTACAACCACCCCGCCATGGTTCAAGCAAAAAAACTATTGGCCGGAATTGAAAAGCGCCATGCTGGTCAGCCCTTCCAGGAACTTGTAATGCAAGACATGGATGGAAAGACCGTAAAACTTAGCCAATGGGTTGGCCAGGGACAGTATGTATTGGTAGACTTCTGGGCTTCATGGTGTGGTCCTTGCCGCCGCGAGATGCCTACCGTGGTAGAAGCTTACAAGCGTTACCATGCAAGCAATGGTTTCAATGTTGTAGGCGTTTCGTTCGACAGCAAAGCCGAGAGTTGGAAAGATGCTGTTAAGCAACTAGGCATGGAATGGCCCCAAATGTCTGACCTCAAGGGTTGGAAGTGTGCTGCCAGCGAAGTATATGGTGTAAACTCTATCCCTTGCAATATTCTTGTTGACCCCAAGGGCAATATCGTTGCATCCGATCTTCGTGGTGATGATCTACTGAACAAACTTAAAGAAATTTACGGCAAATAAGCCCTACTTTTTTTATTCAGACACCGGGCGTGCCGATGGTAGTAATATCTATCATCGGCACGCTTTTTATATTCTACAATGGTTCTATAAATTACCTTTGTAGTTTTTTCTTGATTAGAGATGGCGGTTTGCAGGTTGCCCACGGCCGTCAGCATACTTGTCTACGGCCGTAGGCCAACTGGTTTACGGCCGTGGGCAAATTGGTTGGTGGCCGTGGGCAAACAGAAAAGATTATGCCAGGTGCGCTATCGGTTATTTTTAGAACCAACTTTATCTCCTTATTTTGCCAACAAGCCGTAGCTTGAGCAGTAAAAAACAGAAGTCCCGTTTTGTAATATCCTTGATTTGTAGTAACTTTGCATTAACAACAATATATTGACATGGAAATTGCAAAGACTACTCTTCTAGGCATGACCCTAATAGAGCTCAAAGATGTGGCCAAACAGTTGGGTATGCCAGCTTTTACTGGTGGCCAAATGGCCAAATGGCTCTATCAGCGACAGGTAAAAAGCATAGACGAGATGACCGATATATCAAAGGCTAACCGCCTAAAACTGGCAGAAGCATACCAGATTGGATCCCGCGAACCTATCGACGCACAACGTTCGGTAGACGGCACGGTAAAATATCTCTTCCCCACAGCCAGTGGCAAGTTTGTAGAAACGGTATATATACCCGACCGAGACCGTGCCACTCTATGCGTATCGTCACAAGTAGGCTGCAAGATGAACTGTAAATTCTGCCAAACTGGCAAGCAGGGATTTGAAGGCAATCTTACCGCTGCCGACATTCTTAATCAGATATATTCGCTGCCTGAAAGAGATACCCTTACCAATATTGTATTTATGGGACAGGGCGAACCTATGGACAACCTTGACAATGTGCTACGAGCCACCCAGATACTTACTGCCGACTATGGATATGCTTGGAGCCCTAAACGTATAACCGTATCTTCGGTAGGCGTACGCAATAAGCTCAAGCGATTTATAGAAGAGAGCGACTGCCATGTGGCTATCAGCCTGCATGCACCCAACCACGAACTGCGTAGCCAGCTAATGCCTGCCGAACGCGGTATGGGTATAGAAGATGTAGTAGACCTACTGCGCAACTACGACTTCTCGCACCAGCGCCGCCTCTCGTTCGAATACATTGTGTTCGACGGGGTAAACGATAGCAACAGTCACGCCCAGCAGATTATCACTCTGCTCAAAGGATTAGACTGCCGTATCAACTTGATACGCTTCCATCAGATTCCAGAGGTAAACCTATGCGGAGTTAACGACCAGCGCATGGAGGCTTTCAGAGACTACCTTACCGCCCACGGCGTATTTACCACCATCCGTGCAAGTCGCGGACAAGACATATACGCAGCCTGCGGACTGCTTAGCACATCAAAGCAGATAGAAGAAACCAGACACGAACAAACACAGCAACAATAAATATATGAACAACAATAGACAAATACGTGTGGCCATAACCCAAGGCGACACTAACGGCATAGGGTACGAACTGATATTTAAGGCATTCTCTCAACAAGAGATGTTTGAACTTTGTACCCCCGTAATATATGGTTCGGCTAAGATTGCCGACATTCACCGCCAAGCACTCGACGCAGATATCAATTATGCTGTAATTACCAATGCTAACCAAGTAAAAGATGGAAGATTAAATCTGCTAAATGTAGACAACAGTGATGTACAAGTAGCTTTCGGCGCGCCAAGCGTTGATGCAGGGCGCGCTACACTCGTAGCTATCAACAGGGCTATAGCCGACATTAACGACCATTTGGTTGATGTTTTGGTTACAGCTCCGGCTAACGCAGAAAGTCTAAAACTGGCTAGACAGAGCTACAAGAACCAACTAAGCTATGTGGCAGAATGTTTGGGTAACCAGAGTAAAACCATGACTATACTTGCCAATAACTTTATGCGTGTAGCATCTATTTCTGATAACGAATCGGCAGAAAACTGCGCCAATGCTATAAGCGAAGAAATGCTAACGGCAAAGATAGAACAATTGGCATTAACACTGAAGCGCGATTTCCGTCTTTCTAATCCTCGCATAGCCATACTATCATCCTCTACCACCCCATCTACAGAAGAAAGCGAGATGATAAAGCAGGTAACAGAACAATTGGCAGACAAGAAGACCAATGCCTTTGGCCCCTATACCGCAGAGACTCTGTTTGTCAACAGCATGTACGAACACTTTGATGCCATACTGGCCCTAAATAATGACCTGGGCAAGAGCTGTTTCCTAACTGTATTTCCCGAAGATGGTGTAGAAACCCTTGTTGGGCTACCAATGGCGTGTGTACAACCTGTACAAGATGCAGCTTACGCTATAGCTGGCAAAAACGTAGCCAATGAAAACCAACTACGCCAAGCTATATACCTGGCTATCGATACGCAGCGCAACCGCCAGGCGTACGATGAGCCTATGGCAAACCCGCTGCCTAAACTGTATCATGAGAAACGCGACGAGAGCGAGAAGGTAAGATTCTCTATCCCCAAGAAACATGAGCATAGCAACACGGGTAAGAGTAATCCGGCAAATTAACGTTACCACTATCCGCAAAACAATACCGGACCTATTATTTAACTACCGGCAATGAAAAGCAGATATAAGAATATATTCCTTATCTTTGGACTGGCCGTACTGGGCATTATGGTGTCACAGTTAGACTTTGCCGAAGCATGGAGTAGCCTACAGCGGGCGGGCTATTGCTTTCCCGCTATAATAGTATTATGGGCGTTCTTATATCTGTTTAATACAGCCTCGTGGTTAACCATCATCCGCAGTCAGCAGGGCGACAAGCGCAATGTAAAATTTGCATGGCTATACAAGGTGGCAGTATCAGGATTTGCCCTTAACTATGCCACTCCGGGCGGACTTATGGGCGGCGAACCTTACCGCATTATGGAGCTTTCGCCCATAATAGGTACCGAGCGAGCATCGTCGTCGGTGATATTATATACCATGACCCACATCTTCAGTCATCTATGCTTTTGGTTATTGTCTATAGTGCTCTATCTTGCTATGTATACCGTAGACATACCTATGGGCATACTACTGGCAACAATAACTTTTTTCTGCTTAGCAGGCATTGCCCTATTCATCTGCGGATACAAGTACGGTCTGGCCTATCGCCTTACGGCTCTATTACAACATATCCCGCTGTTAAAGAAGCGGATAAGTAGCTTTATAGAGTTTCATAAATCTTTATTAGACAACATAGATACACAAATAAAGGCTCTACACGGGCAGCGCCCATTAGCCTTTATCATAGCGGTAATACTGGAACTATCTTGCCGCATATTCTCAGCACTCGAGATTTATCTTATCCTACTTGTACTTACGCCTACGGCCAACTATGGAGCGTGTATTCTAATATTGGCGTTCACCTCGCTGTTAGCCAATTTGCTATTTTTTATGCCCCTGCAACTTGGTGGTCGCGAGGGAGGCTTTCTGCTGTCTACCACAGCACTGGGCATGACTACCAATGCCGCCATATTTGTAGCATTGCTGGTAAGACTGCGCGAGTTGGTATGGACGGGTATCGGACTTCTGCTTATCAAGATGGGTGGAAAGCAATAATGCACAGTAAGCTACTGATACAAATCAATAAGACAAGCAGAAAACTAAGAAAATCAGCATATTTTATCGATACGCCTATAGAATATTTTACCTTTGCAAACGTTTTCTAAAAAAGTATAATTTTATTGTTTTCAGCGACAACACTTATGCAAGTTTTTACATTTAAACCCCAGTTGTTTTCTACCATGAGGCATTACAACCACAGTAAGTTTATGCAAGACCTTATGGCCGGAATAATAGTAGGCATTGTAGCCCTGCCATTGGCCATAGCTTTCGGTATTGCCTCGGGCGTATCACCAGAGAAGGGTATCATTACGGCCATAGTAGCCGGATTTATAGTATCGGCCTTTGGCGGAAGCCGTGTACAGATAGGCGGTCCTACAGGAGCCTTTATCATTATTATCTACGGAATAATACAACAATATGGCATGCAAGGACTCACCATAGCCACGCTTATGGCAGGTGTTTTCTTGATACTTTTTGGTGTACTCAGACTGGGTACTATTATTAAGTACATACCCTACCCCATTGTTGTAGGATTTACAAGCGGTATTGCCGTAACTATATTCACCACCCAGATTAAAGACTTGCTGGGGCTTACCATGACTACGGTACCATCTGACTTTACCGAGAAATGGATAGCCTATGCCCAATCTATCGGAACAATAGACTGGTGGACGGCCCTGGTTGGCATAGCAAGCATAATTATTATCACTATCACTCCCCGATTTAGCAAGAAAATACCAGGCTCGCTGGTTGCCATTATCGTAATGACTATAATGGTTCTTATACTGAAGCAGTATTATGGTATAACTAGCATTGAAACTATTGGCGACCGTTTCTCCATAAATAGCGAACTGCCCAGTGCTACTGTTCCAGCCCTCTCGTGGGACGTTATCAAGAGTCTGGTTTCGCCAGCTTTGACCATTGCCATTCTCGGAGCTATCGAGAGTTTGCTTTCAGCCACAGTTGCCGATGGTGTAATAGGTCATCACCACGACTCTAACACCGAACTTATAGGTCAGGGACTTGCTAACTTGGCATCGCCCCTATTCGGTGGTATTCCTGCAACTGGTGCTATAGCCCGCACCATGACCAACATTAATAATGGTGGCCGCACCCCCGTTGCCGGTATCATACATGCTATAGTACTGCTATTGATATTCCTCTTCCTTATGCCTTTAGCTAAATACATACCTATGGCCTGCTTGGCAGGTGTGCTGGTGGTAGTATCGTATGGCATGAGCGGTTGGCGGTCATTTGCCATGCTTATGAAAAACCCCAAAAGCGATGTCAGCGTACTGCTAATCACCTTTGTACTCACCATACTTTTCGACCTTACTATAGCTATCGAAGTAGGTCTTATCATTGCCTGTCTTCTCTTTATGAAGCGTATGGCAGAGACCAGCGATGTTAAGGTAGTTATGGACGAAATAGACCTTACCGATGAAACTGATGTAAAACTTGAAAACAACGAACACCTTACTATCCCTGCTGGTGTAGAGGTATACGAAATCAATGGTCCTTACTTCTTTGGTGCAGGTAATAAATTTGAGGAAATCATGGCCAATTTCGGTGATCGCCCAAAGGTTCGTATCATTCGTATGCGTAAAGTTCCGTTTGTTGACTCTACGGGTATACACAACCTTACCAACCTGTGTATAATGAGTAGAAAAGAAGGCATACAAATAGTACTTTCTGGAGTAAACGAGAAAGTAGAACAAGTGCTCGAACATGCCGGTTTCTACCAGCTATTGGGCAAGAAGAACATATGTAGCCACATCAATTTGGCTCTTGAACGTGCCAAAGAGATTATAGCGTAACTATACATAAAAGGTCTTGGTAAAAAAAATAAGGATGGCAAGTACTAAATTGCGCTTGCCATCCTATTTTTTTTTCATATGTATCTGCGTATACAATATTTTTAGGGGAAGAAATCCTTATGCTTGGATTATAACTTGGTATATTCGTCTTTATACTGCTTAGGCGTCTTGCCCATGTTCTTTCTGAACACCAATATAAAGTATGCCGTATCGCTAAAGCCACATGCCAAGCCCACTTGCGCCACCGACATTTCTGAACTTTGCAACAATTGGCAGGCTTTCTTTATACGGCGCGAGGTAATGTAGGCCGATGATGTAAGCCCACTAAACTGCTTAACCTTACGCGTAAAGGTAGCACGCACCAACCCAAAGTGAGTTGCCATATCGGTAATATCGATATCACCATCGGCTATATGGCTGTCTACATACTGCTGTACGTCATCCAGAAAATCGGGAGCCCGCTTCTCCGTTTCAGTGTCTACTGTTACTGCGCCAGCAGTAGCCGCATATTTCTCGCGCAGCATACGGCGCTGTGCCAACAGTTGTCTTACACGTATAGTCAACTCATCGGCACGGAAAGGCTTTGACATATACTCATCGGCACCAACCTGCAATCCGCGCATACGATTGCGTACCGATGTATTAGACGATACCATAATAATAGGTATATGGCATATAGATGGCTGCGAGCGCACCTCTTGGCACATTTGGTATCCGTCCATAATTGGAAGTCCACCGCCCGTAATAACAAGATCGGGAAGTATGGCATTAATCTTCTGTAGACCTTCCTTGCCATTAGATGCAAAATATACTTGGTAGTTATCTTTCAGCTGGTCGGCTATATACTGAGCCACATCTTGCGATCTTTCTACTATCAGTATTCTAGGTAAATCGCTGGCTACGGCAGAAGCTTCTTCCCGTCGTGTCTTCTCCTCAATACCTTTATTGGGCAAATTGGCAGCTTTCATATCTATCAGTCTGGGATACTTTTCGGTGCCATGCTTAAGCGGAATGGTGATGATAAACTGGGCATATTCGCCCAACTTGCTTTTTAATTTTATATCGCCCTTCATAGCTTGTAACGAAGCCAATATCACCTGAAACGCCAAATCTACTTGCATTTTATCGCCAGGGATATTTCCATACTCGAAAGGCTTGAACAATTCTTTTTGTACATCTGCCGATAGGCCGTGTCCATGGTCTTTCATTTCAAGTCGCAACATCTGCTTTTCTATAGACAAACTTATATATATGTCGCTCTTATCGTAAGCTAATAGCAACATCTTTTCTAACAGGTTGTTCATTATCTTGTCTACATACTCAGGCACAAAATCCATGTCTATTCTATTGCGCTTGCTGTTCACCAATATGCGTATCTGCCGCTCTGCAGCTTCATTCTTATAGCCTTCGACCAATACCCGAATATATCCTACAATATCATCATGGCACCACTGCGTATCTACGGGCAATTCAGAATTAATTTTGGTAACATCCAGCACATTGTTTATCATACCCAATAGATTCTGGCTGGCTTTCTGCATTTTGCCCACATCTTCATGTATTCGCTTGTTGTCTGTTTGGGCCACTATAGATTCTCCAGCTGCCTGTATAATGGTTAGTGGGGTTAGTAGTTCGTGAGAAATGGCAGCAAGAAAACGGATACGCGCTTCACGGAATTTCTTATACGTAAGCAGTCTTCGGGTACGGGTTCGCAAAATATTATAGGTGAAGCCTATGATTGTAACCAGAGCCATTATGATTAAGGCAAATATAACCCATCCGCTGTGTTGCACCTTTCGCATACGAGTCATATCGTCATGCCTATAGTCCAACTGTCTCTGATTTTGGGCCATAAGTTCATCTATCTGCACATTCTGTATATCGCCTACCTCTTGTAGATTAGTCAATGCATCGCTCCATTTCTTATAGTCGATATATGCCTGTAGAGCCTTTTCTGTATTACCCGATTTACGGTAAATCTGGTAATAGAGTAATGCTATTTGGGCTAAGTATTCGGATGAATTAATTTCTGTGGAAGTAGTTTTTGCCTCTTGCAGATATTCTATGGCGGTTGCCACCATTTGACGTTTCACATAGATTCGAGCCAATGCCACACAGGGCTTTAAGCGCAGATAATGGTCTGGGAACTCTGCCATTGAGATATAGGCTTGGTTGTACTCGTCGGTAGCTTTTTCATATTCGCCTTTATCTTCGTATATAACACCAAAGTCTACATGTATAAGTGCCTCGCCCAAATCGTCTTTCATAAGTTGTTTCTTCTCCAATGCCTTTTGGTAATACACCAAAGCCGAATCGTTATTACCTTGGGCCTGGAACACACGGCCTAAATCAGAATAGTTAAGAGACATACCGTAGGCGCTGCCCAGCTTAATTTCGCCGGCAAGCGACTGGCGATAATACTTGTTGGCTATCTTATAGTTATGAATGGCAAAGAATATCTTTCCCAATCCGTTAAGAATCTTTAGTTCACTCTTAAAAGCCTGACGTGTAGTATCGCTCCACTGATGACAATAAGTAAGACCAAGGGTAAGGTTGCTTGCGCTCAGATACATAGCACCTAAACGGCGATAGTTAGTACCCAATTCGTTGAGCGTATTAACTATCTCCATAGTATCGCAGATAGCTTCGGCCATTGCCAAGCCTTGCTTGTGGGCCTCAATAGACTGCGTAAACTTATTATCTACACGATACGCACGTCCAAGTCGTCTAAGTGTTATTGATTGTCCTATCTTATTATCTGCCTGCTGATACACTTTTAGCCAATGCTTTAACGCAACAGTATCGGCTACCATATTAAGCGTACTATCTATCTGCTTGTATTCGGGGGTGTCGTATACATGTGCCGCCTGCTCTTCAGAACAGCTTGTTATAACCAGCAGTACTAAGGCAACCGATAAATAAGATATATGAAATAGTTTCTTAAAATTCGCCATACTTTACCTTGTTGCGTTTTCACACATTGGGCAGATTAAGTAATCTACCAACTAACCAATCAACAAAATTAATGAAAATCAGCAACAAGGCAAAGCGAACGAATATTATTTTACCGCAACCAGTCAAAACACAGGTATTACGTTGTTATCTATCTATAGTAAATCGCACGCCCATACTTAACCCCAATTCCAAGGGCTTGTCCTTGTATATGGTGCTGATATCGCTACCATTGTCAAAATGATATGATACATTGGGCTCTACATATACACTTACGGCATTAGAGGCTCTGTATTCAGCACCAGCCGACAACTGAGCCGACAACTGCGGACGACTCATCTTCACGTCTTCTTCTCTATGCTGTCCGGTATACGATATAGACCGACGGCCTTTAACCATCTTTTCTACCTCGCCACCTGCAGCCACATATACATTAATTTTGCGGTTAGACCATACGTTATAACCTACTGCCACGGGTATGCCTATAAAGTGCAAGCGCTGGTCTATTTCCTGATTTCCCCTCTCTAACTCAGACGAATGGTAACTATAGTTTATGCCCGTCTGCACACTCCATCTATCATTGATAGCATAGCGCAACGAAATACCTCCCTTTACAGGCAATTTATGATGAGTTCTATCGGTAGCTTGAGTAGAAGGCAACTGCATATTAGCATTGGGATCGAGCTTGGTTTCATCACCATATACCGGATCGCTCGAACTGTCATAGCACATAAATCCCCTTGCCGAATATTGATTGTCTCCCTGCATACCCTGCACATAAGCACCAACAGCTATCTGATGCGAACTTCGTGTTACTGCAGCTGAGGGATTGCTATATCCTTTCTTTGTACCTTTCTGCGATGGCTTACTATTTACCGATGGTGCAGACGGGTGTTTTTGCTCAACTACTTCACACTCAGGTTCGGTATCTTTATTATATAATATAGGTGAAGTCTCGGTATAATTATCAGCAAGTAGTGGGCTGGTGGTAGCGTATGTATTTTGGGCAACCACTCTATCAATTTTCTGCGCAACTAGACTTGCTATATCATTATCTTCTACACTTCTTACAGTAGTGTTATCTATAGATTGTTGCTTATCACCAGTAGTTGGCAGCGAGGCTATAGACTGCCGTTCGGTATTAGGGATAGTAAATACAAGTATGGCCGTAAGAACAACGGCTGCTGCCGAAGCTACCGAGATAACCATACGACGAGTCCATACTGGCGAGATGCGTGCCTTACGGGTATTGTTGGCCATAGGACTTAGGCCACGACGCATCATCTCCCGTTGAATATCATCATACAATCCACCAGGAACATCAGCCTCATAATGCTCCGTCTTTTGACGTATTTTATTTATCCATTCTTCGTTCATTGTCATACTTGTTTTCTATAGTCTTTTATCATCTTGGCGAGCATTGTACGAGCCCGCTTGAATTGTGAAGCCGACGAATCGGGCTTAATGCCCAACATCTGAGCAATCTCTTTATGGCTTCTCCCCTCAATGGCAAAAAGATTGAACACGGTACGATAGCCATCGGGCAACCTACTTATCATCAACATAATCTCATCTTCATTAAGTTCGTCTACATCGGGCGTTTCGTCGGCAGTATCGGGAATATCTGCCATACTATCCACCATATTAAACGAGGTTTTCCGGCGTAGCGACATCAGCGCTTGGTTTACCGTTATGCGTACCATCCACGCTTTCAGCGAGCCAATACCTTGATAAGAGAATGTATTTATATGGGTATATATTTGGATAAAGGCTTCTTGCAACACATCTTTACGTTCATCGGTATCAGTAATGTATCGCGAGCAGACACCAGCAAGCAACGGGGCAAATTCTTTGTATAGTCGACTCATGGCCGAGGCATCCCCCCGGCCAAACTGCCGTATTATTTGCTGTTCAATATCTGCTTTATACAATCGCATACCTATATTCGCCCATCCGCATTGTCTACCTCTGTTCTCATCTATAGAACTGGCCTGACGGGCATTCACTGTCATTTACGGGTGCAATACTTAAACTGTGCTTTCTTCTCGCCACTATACGACTTCCATTTTACCGTGAGCGTTACAGTTTTTCCTTCTGTATCGGGCAACTGATCTAAGCGGAAAGCTATAAGTCCATCGCCGGGATATCCCTCTACATCGCCATGGGCATTATGCCGAATCTCTACCTCATAGGGATTACTTCCCTTAAGCAGATTAATTTCATGCACGGCCTTGTTGCCAAACAGGGTGCGAAACTGCAGTGTAAAATAGCCATCTTCTACCACCGTAGTCCAAGTATTTACCACTTCTATAGGGTCGGTACCAAAGGTTGTATCATCATCGGCTGTATGTAGAGCCATCGACTTAGTACGTATAGTATCTATCCAATTAACGTATACCGACTTAGAGCTATGACTATCTTCAGTACCATCTTGCTTATAATTTACCAAAGCACGCAACTCTTTTCCATTATATGGTGCTGTTTTAACATTGGTAGGTACCAGCGTAACCGAATCGTTAAGTTGCATATAGAAAGCGCCTGTTTGGGCATTGGTCTTCAGCGTAACCACGGCACTGGGTAGATAGTCACTACCTGTATCTACATCGTCATTACACGACTGCAACCCCAATAAAGCGGTTGCCAACAAAAGGCTTAATCCAAGGAATTTCATTTTCATATCATTCAGTTTTTTCTGTTGTTCTGACTATTAAATACAATAACAACCCAAACCTTGCGTGTATTGACGTTTTTTAACCATTACATCATTATAAACGTAACCTATGAATTTAATAAGCAAGTGCAATTTTACGAAATCTTTTCCAGAAAACACGCTTGAGATGTTCTAAAATTTCACAGGTAGCCACGGCTCTTTCATTTAAAAATGCTTTGAGATTTCAATTTTTGCGACTGATAGGCATTTAGAATTTAGGTTTTATATACTGCCCACGGTCGTAAGCAAGTTGGTTGATGGCCGTCGACCTATTGGCTGACGACCGTCAACTTTATTGCCGACGGCCGTCGGCAATATTAAAAACATTATTTGCTTAACAGCAATAATAGCCATAGAACCCACAAATATATTGAAGAACCCTACTTATCGGAGATAATTGTGGTATTTTATATGAAAGAACCGTGACAGATAGCAATAGATTAAACGGCATTTATCACTATATTTGATTACAATATCTACATTGATTATCAATTGTTTGCGATTTTACGAAAGTCATTTAAAGAAAAACGAATGCTATTTTCAGAATAAAGCGATAGTTTTGCCACCGAAAACAAAATCTATTGCTTATTTTATATGACATTATTAATGATTGTTGAGCTACTCGTAGTATTGATAGCTCTATGGGTTGGAGCCCGATACGGCTCTTTGGCACTCGGGGCAATTTCCGGTATAGGTCTTGCCATCTTGGTATTCGGATTTGGATTGAAGCCAGGTAATCCCCCGACTGATGTTATCTACATTATTATAGCAGCCGTGACCTGTGCCGGTATGCTACAGGCTTCTGGTGGTATGGACTGGATGATACAGATAGCCGAGCGCATATTGCGCA
>CAVKSZ010000030.1:0-22685 GCA_963659135.1 Bulleidia sp.
GCTTTAGCCTTAGCGTCTATTACTATACCTAGGCTATTGGCTTTAGCCTCGGCAATCTTCTGTGCCTGTGTAAACGTACGCGGACCAGCCAATACCGATAGCGTAGCGAATAGCGCAAGCGTTGTAAAAAGGAGTAGTTTTTTCGTCATAGTTATATAATTAGTTAATTCATTTACAAAAATAGTTTAAATTTCTATTACTTAATATAAATAAGCTATTTTTTTTAAAAAAAAGTTGGAAATAACGCCTAATATATAATATTTTGGTATTATTTCCAACTTTGTATGTTATATGTGATTATATTCTTTAAGAATTAATCCATTTATATTACTTAATACCACTGTACGGCGTTGCTATATCCGCTACGCTTGTCGTATTTCAAGGCATCGGTAAGCGTTGAGGCGTTACAACGGAAAGAGAAATTATAGCTGGTGTATGGTGCAAGCACTACTTGGCAACTCATATTAAAGCAGTGCAGGTCGCGCTGCAACGAAGCAGTAGTCATACTTATCTTGTGGTTCTCAAAGTCGTAACCAGAAGAGAAACTTATATTCCAACCATCGCTTATACGCAGATTTCCACTCATGTTTACCGTCTGGGTAAACTTATACGGATAGCGCATCTTTTCGTAGTTGAATTTCTTGATATCGCGGTTCTCACTCATAGTTACGCCATAGCCTATGGTTAGCGACCAGGGCATAGAGAAGAGCATGTAACCATCGTCGTCGGTTTCGGCTTTACCATTGTCTTTACGCTTCTTGGCACCACGCTGCCCCTCAATCATATCGTCGTCTACATTGCTTTCAATACCCGTGTCAATGCCTTCTTTGTCTTTCTTGTCATCGTCGTCCTTGTCGTCGCCTCCACCAAATAGCTTTCTTAGCTTATCGGGGGTAAGAGTGAACGAAAAGTTCTGCGACATACCTTGGAAGCGGCCGAATCTACCATATCCCCATTCGGTATGGTTGCCTACATAGGGTGTACCGTTAGCATCAAGTTCGTAAGCGTATGTGGCGAACACGGCGTGCAAGTTGAAGGTGTAGTTCTTCCACCATTTCAGTCGGATATCCATACCCAAGTCGCTCCAAGGTTTCTCCTTGGCAGCCATATTATACGACATCTGCAAGCCAAAGTTATCTATAATACTAACCTTTTTATATCCGGTACTGTCTTTATCGCTTTTAACTTTCATCTCTATGTTGTTAGCCAAGCTAAACGAGAGACTACCGGTCTTTCCTCGCGAAGGATATCCGAATACAGAACCTTCGTAGGGAGAATATTCTACCAGATCGACAGTGCCATCGGCATTGGTGCGTTGGTAAGTTTGATAATACCCGTAGCGTGATGCGCTGAAGTCGGGGGCATAACTAAAACCTATCTGTGGGGTTAACACGTGCCGGATGGCTTGTATCTTATCACCGAAAATCTTACGACTAGGCACATAGAAACCATACAACTTAGTGTTGGCACTCATAGCAAAGTTCCAGTTGTATACGTTGTGCAGACCGTTAATGGTATCGTTAACTACCTGACCGGTTGTTTCATCCCACGACTTATTGATTTTGCGTAGGTAGGTGCGGTCGGTAAAATTAAACGATGGTGTTACGTTTATATAATTAAATAAGGTGAATGTTCCCTGTATTGGTATACTGTGCTGCATTCCGTTTTGCCAGTCTTTAGCCAAGTTCGACGACATGAGTAGGTCTTCCTTCGTATTGATAGTATTGGTAATATGACCGGTATAACTCATCGAAATTTTCTCGTACCAACGCTGTTTTCCTGCTGCATTCTTTCTACGGAACGGGTAAAAGCGACTTATTGATATATTCAAGTCGGGCAGCGTCATGGCGATAGTTGTATCGCGCATGTTCTGACTCAAGTTCATAGTAGAACTTAGACTCATGCCTATACTTGAGAATGTAGTGCTCCAGCTAACCGATGATGTACGTGTACTCTGCGTCATGGTCTGTGGGTTATACATGCTGTACAGGTTGTTTCGTTCGTAACTACTGGTAGCAAAGTTTACACTGGCCGATAGCGAACTGAAGGGATTGGCTTTGGAATCCTGCCTATGACTCCATTGTATTTTGAAACTGGTTTGACGAGAGTAGTCGGGCATACCTTTATCTCCCGTACGGGTATCCTGGAAACTTCCCAAGAAGCTACCGCTATACTTGTAACGCTTGCGATAGTTAGAGGCTGCACTAATTCCCCACGAGCCTTTGGTATATATTTCACCAAGTAGCTTGAGGTCCCACTTATCGCTCATAGCAAAGTAGTAACCGCCATCGCGCAGGTAGAAACCGCGGTCTTGCTCATCACCGTAACTGGGCATAATAAATCCTGACGAGTAACTTTTACTAAAAGGAAAGAAACCATAAGGAATAGCCAGAGGTAAGGGTACATCGGCTACTACCAGATAGGCCGGACCGAACACCACATCTTTATTAGGACGTACTTTAGCACGCGAAAGAGCTATATAGAAGTCGGGATGTTCTGCATCGCAGGTAGTGTAACGACCGTGTTTGAGGAAAATCTCGCCCTTGTCGTTACGTTTAGAGAGTTCGCTGGTAAGATATCCCTCTTCTTGATGAGTAGTTACGTTGTTGATAAAGCCTTTTTTGGTTTTGAAGTTAAAGGCCATGGTATCGCTTTGGTATTCTGTCTCGCCCATTCTGAATACTGGCTTGTTACGAATACCACCTTTAACCAACGAGTCTGGCGTACCTACGGCATGAACTAAACTACTGTCCATACTTAGGTCTATACGGTCGCTAGTAAGGTCCATGTTCTCGTATTTTACGTTGGCCTCACCGTAGATATAGGCTCGCTTGGTGGTAGCATTGTATACCAGCGAGTCGTTACCCTTATAACTTACTGGAGCATCTATACCATTTTTCTTCGACCTATTAATAGAGTCCAGTCGTATAGAGTCGTCAATGGCTTTATTATGGTGGTATATAGCTAGTTGCAGCGAGTCCATCTTGGTAGTGTCTATCGCAGGTGCGAGCACCAAGGTATCGCTTGGTATAGAATCTTTTAGGGCGACGCTATCGTTTTTCTTAACTTTCTTGGGTTTCTTAGGGCCTGCGGGTACGATAGTTTCGGCCATCACAAACATGATGGCAAACATAAAAATTACTATAAGCGCCCTAGTCCTCATTAAGACTGCAAAGTTAAGGAATTAATGGTTAAATGTTATCTGTTTACCTAAATTTAACGCTATTCGAATATCTTTTTCCATTCCATGAAACGCAACACGCCCTCTTCGCCAAACTTCTGTAGACTTCTTACAGCCTCTTCAATGCTCTTTTGGTGTTCAAGGTGACTTTTAGAATAGAACTTATCAGCATAGCAGATAAGCTTTTCTTCGATAGTTTCTGGCAGAAAATCCTGCTCGGGTAGTGGTAGATGCTGACTTACTATCTCTTGCTTGGCAAGTCCGGCACCGGTATGCCGCTCGCATACACGGGCGTGCATGGGATAACCCTCAGCGCGCAACAACTCTGCACCTATACGGCCGTGACAGATATATGGCGCATCGCCTGTACAGTGTATTGACGGAGCATTACACTTGAATATCCCTATATCATGCAGCATAGCTGCCTCTATTACAAACTGCCGATTGATACCCAGTTCGGGATGGGCATCACAAATACGCACAGCTCGCTCCATAACAAGCGTACTGTGCGTGATGAGTATATGCCTAAGGGCGTTGTCCTCAGGATAATATTTGTCAATTATTTGGTTATGCATCGGCTTCGGGACGCTGTATATAAGCTATTACATCGCCCTTGCGAACCTTATCACCCTGCTTGGCGTTGATTTCAACCAACTTGCCTCCTAGGTCGGCCTTTACTTCTACAAACTCACCCCATGGAGCCTGTACGTAGCAGAATGCATCGCCCTCTTTGTACTCTTTACCGATAAATGGTTCTACGGCAGGAGCAGCTTCACCATCGCCCTGGAATTCCCAGAACAGCTGACCCTTCACAGGACATACTATAGCATCGGCTTTGGCGTGCTTAAAGGCTGATAGCTGTTCTGCGCTTAGCTGAGTACCCAACTTAGCGTCCTTGGCTTTCTGCAAGTCGGCCAGGAAGTTCTTCTTAGCCTGTCCGCTCTTGTAAGTACGATACTGCTCGGGGTGCATAGCCAGTTCGAAGAGTTCTTCGTCGTCCTGACCATATTCCCATCCGTTCTCGTCCATTTCCTTGCGGAAGTCGTCAAGTGCATCAGTAAGCAGTGTGTGTGCATCTACATCAGTAAACTCACGACCTTGCTTCTTGGCCAGTTCAACTAGCTCTGGAGCTATAGTTCCTGGAATCTTTCCGCTTTTGCCAAGTATCATTCCCCACATAGCTTCGTCCATCATTACAAAGCGGCCCTTGCCTTGCTCTATGGTGAGCAGGTTCATTAGGGCGATGTTCTTTACATACTGGCTAAATGGAGTTACCAGTGGTGGATATCCTACGCGTGGCCATACATATTCTACTTCATCGAAGAGTTTTATCAGCAGGTCGTCCATAGACAATTCAGCGTCGCCTTTCTTCTTGCGAATGTTGTTGATGGTCTGGCGTATACCGCCCAAGTCGGCCATCATACTACCCATCATACCGCCGGGCAGACCGCAACCCAATAGCAACGAACTCATAATCTTGTTGGCGGGGTTGATAAAGTAGCCCAACCAGTCGTCTATAAATTCTTGAGTAAGAGCGCGTGCCTGCATATAAGCACTCATATTGATTTCGGGCACTTCGAAGCCTTCGTTCTTAAGCATGCTGATTACCGAGATTACATCTGGGTGAACCTTACCCCATGACAGAGGTTCGATGGCTACGTCTATAATATCGGCACCATTGTTACATACTTCCAAGATGCTGGCCATCGACAGACCGGGGCCAGAGTGGCCGTGATACTGTATCAGTATTTCGGGGTGCTTGTCCTTAATCATCTTGGTGAGTTGCCCCAGGAATGCGGGCTGACCTACACCAGCCATGTCTTTCAAGCAGATTTCTTCTGCGCCAGCTTCTATTAGTTCGTCGGCAATATTGCTATAGTATTCCAGAGTATGTACAGGCGATGTGGTAATACACAGTGCGCACTGTGGAATCATACCGCCCTCTTTGGCCCATTTGATAGATGGCTTGATATTGCGCACATCGTTCAGACCATCAAATATACGGGTGATGTTGGTGCCTTGCTTTGCCTTTACTTTATACATCAGTGCACGTACATCATCGGGAACGGGATACATGCGCAGTGCGTTCAGACCGCGGTCCAGCATGTGAGTCTGTATGCCAGCATCGTTAAAGGGCTTGCAGAATGCGCGTACAGCATCGTTAGGATTCTCACCTGCCAAGAGGTTTACCTGCTCAAATGCACCACCGTTGGTTTCTACGCGGCTGAAGCAGCCCATTTCGATGATTACGGGAGCTATGCGCTCCAACTGGTCTTTGCGCGGCTGGAACTTTCCAGAGCTCTGCCACATATCTCTATATACGAGACTGAACTGGATTTTCTTCTTCATATTTTGTCTATTTTACTTTTCGCAACTTTTCAGCATGCAAAATTATACAAAAAAAAGCAATTACCTTATTTATATTACCTTTTTTTGCTACTCTTTTATGTAATGGTCACGGCTCTTTCATATAAAAATGCTTTGAGATTTCTTTTTTTGTGACTGATAGGCATTTAGATGCAGCCCAACGTCACTATTGACACAACACGACCTAAATGCCACGTGTCTTTGTTGGTATTAATCCACCCAACTAGTGGTTATCAGTTTGTTCTGAGTTTAAATAAAAGAGCAGTAACAGAAGTTTGTATTTATCGTGGGATGACTACTTAGTCTTCTTTCGATATTTTTTAATTAAAGTTTAATTTAGGGTTTATAAATAGCCTACGGCCGTAAGCAAGTTGGTTGATGGCCGTTGCACAATCGGCTGACGAATGTAAACTTTATTGCTGACGGCCGTCGACAATATAGAAACCATTATAATAACCATAGAACCCCTTAATATTAGAGAGAGAAGAATGGCTTTATCGGAGATATTCGTGATATATTAAATAAAAGAGCCTTGTGTAATGGTAGTTCTATAAATTAGCTTTGACTGATTTATAGAACCACCCACTATTGTTAACGCCCCATTAGGGATTAACTACATTGCGGGGTTTGCCTGCGAGATATCGACGGATGTTTTCGAAGGTAGCGTTGAGTAATCGCTGGCGTGCCTCTACCGATGCCCAAGCTATATGTGGCGTAATAAAGGCATTGGGCTGCTCAAAGAGGGGATTATCTACTGCGGGCGGTTCGCTACACATTACATCGGCCCCATATCCGCCTAGTTGGCCAGAGGCCAGGGCTTCGGCTACATCGGCCTCGCATACCAATGGACCACGACCAGTATTTACCAGCAGAGCACCACGTTTCATCTGCATCAGGGTGCGGCTATTAATAAGTTCATAGGTATCGGGGGTTAGCGGACAGTGCAGGGTTAACACATCGCTCACGCCAAAAAGTCCTTCAAGAGTAGTCTTCTGTATATAATCGGGCAAATCGGTAGAGTTCTTGCTGGTATAGGCAAAGATATCCATACCAAACTCACGGGCAATGGATGCCACTTTAGAGCCGATATGACCAAGACCCACTATACCAAGGGTCTTGCCAGTCAATTCGCTTACGGGCTGATCCCAATAACAGAAGTCGGGCGCAGCCGACCATTTACCTTCGCGCGACTGGCGGGCGTAATAGGCCACGCGATTAGTCATGTTAAGTATCTGGGCAAATACCATCTGAGCCACACTGTCGGTACTGTAAGCCGGCACGTTACAAACTGTAATGCCCAGATCTCGTGCAGAGAGTGTATCTATGGTATTATACCCAGTGGCGAGCACACATATAAGCTTCAACTTAGGCAGTTGTTCCAAAATATCTTTGGTTAACGTTACTTTATTGGTCACTATAATCTCGGCATCATGTGCACGCTCTACAATTTCATCGGGTTGTGTTCTATCGTAAACTATAGCCTCACCCATCTCAGACAGAGGTGCCCAGGTAAGGTCGCCCGGGTTCGACGCATAGCCGTCTAACAATACTATTTGCATATCTAATAAAACTATTTTCATTCTTCCTCAAGTGTTCTTGATTATTTGTCTTCTTTATAACGTTTGCCCCAACACTGCAGCATACGTTGATAGAGTTTCTCCTCGGCCGGACTATGCTGGGCATGCCAAAAGCGCTGATTACCCAACTCTGTAGGCAAATACGATTGAGGTACAAAATTGCCGGGATAATCATGGGGATAGAGATAACCGTCGTGATAGCCCAACTCTTTCATAAGCGCAGTAGGGGCATTACGGATAGGCAGCGGCACTGGAAGATTACCCGTTTGGCGTACAGTAGCAAGGGCAGAATCGATAGCAAGATAAGCCGAATTGCTCTTCGGACTGGTAGCAAGATACACCACAGCCTCTGCCAAAGGTATTCGCCCTTCGGGCCAACCTATCTTTGTAACCACATCAAAGGCAGTATTGGCCATAAGCAGGGCATTGGGGTTAGCCAAACCTACATCCTCGGCAGCACTTATCACCACTCGGCGGGCAATGAACTTAGGGTCTTCGCCACCCTCTATCATACGTGCCATCCAGTAAAGCGCTGCATCGGGGTCACTGCCCCGTATACTCTTGATAAAGGCCGAAATGATATCATAGTGCATCTCGCCATCTTTATCGTAAGCCAATGGATTCTGCTGGAGCCGCTCTTCTACCATTTGGTCGGTAATAACCACGCCAGCATCAGATGTAGCATTTACTACCAGTTCAAGAATGTTGAGTAGTTTACGGGCATCGCCACCACTATAGCGCAACAATGCCGAAGTTTCTTGCAACTGCACATGGCGACTGGCAAGTTCGGCATCTTGAGTGACGGCTCGGTTAAGCAGAGCAAGCAAGTCGTCGCGCTCAAGAGACTTGAGTATATACAGCTGACAACGCGATAGCAACGGACGGATAATCTCGAACGAAGGATTCTCGGTAGTAGCTCCAATAAGAGTTACCACACCACGCTCAACGGCACCAAGTAGACTATCTTGCTGGGACTTTGAGAAACGGTGAATCTCATCGATAAAAAGAATGGGGGAGGCAGAGGTAAAAAATCTACCACTCTTGGCGCGCTCTATCACATCACGCACATCCTTAACACCACTTGTAACGGCACTGAGCGTATAAAAAGGAGTCTGTAACTTATTGGCCACAATCTGAGCCAAAGTAGTTTTTCCCACGCCGGGAGGTCCCCAAAGTATAAACGAGGAAATATGCCCCGAATCTATCATCTTGCGGAGCACTCCTCCCTCCCCTACCAGATGTTTTTGCCCTACATAATCGTCTAATGTACGAGGGCGCATTCTTTCTGCTAACGGTTCACTCATAACATTGCAAAGTTAATGATATTTTTCATATCGTATACGTTTTTTTAGTATAAAAATTTGCAACTTATGAATTTGTTGTATACATTTGCAGCCGATTAAAAATTCCTAACGACAGACAAATAATGAAGCAAGACCAAAGAGTTCTCACACTCAAATACTTGAACAAAAGTAACATTTGGGAAATACAGGAAAATGACATCTATCGCCTGTTGGAAAGCGGTGAAAAGGAAGCCGATTTCAGAGATAATTTCAACCACTATCTTGATATTATAAAGAGTGGATTCGAGGTAGAGGAAATAAAAATAGACAATCCTAAAATAATAGAAAAGTATGAACAGCGCGACTTTAAGACCGGACAGATAAAGCTCGACGAAAAGCGCACTGTGAAACTGGCCATAAAGAAGCGTCCAATTAACCGTGTTACCGACCTTACTTATGAAAATATACGCCACATATCGGCTGCCAAGCTTATAGAGGTACTCGATAGAAACTTTGGCGGTGGTTGGGAGTCGCTTTCGCAAAGCATTCAAGATATTATACTTAGCGGTTTTGATATCAGCACCACTACTCTACCGGCCGACCGTTTACACAAAGCCGGCGGTATGTACGAAAAGAAGGTAAACGATGGCTACGAAGTACTTGAAATAACCAAAGGCTCGTGGATAGAAGCTATCTTTGCCAAGGCCAAACCAGAATTGGAGAAACCTCGTTACAAGTCTGAATTCGACGAAGACGACAAGAAGATTAGAAACTACAGCGAAGAGGATGAAGACAACGACGACGATTTGGACAACGACAACGAGGATATGGTAAACGATTATGACGATGACGATGATGATAGCTACGATGAAGACAAGCTTACCGAAGAGAGTTATCGTACCACATTCGACACCGACCCCGAAGACCTGAATATGGCTGCCGAAGACGTAGCCGAAGACGATTATTAACGCCCTACAACAACGCTATAAATTGGTGAGGCCATCCCAAATACAACTATTGTATTAGGGATGGCCTCTAACTTTTATCTCTCTTTTTATTTCTTCATAAGTATCAACTTACCTCGAAATAAGCTTCAAGTTCGCGCTCAGCACTTCCATTAACATTGGGCAAATCCTTAATAATCTGTCCGTGCTCGAGCAAAGCAATACGGGTAGAAATATCAATGGTATGCTGCAGATTATGACTACTTACCAATACTGTAGCATGTTCAGTTTCGGCATAGTCTACAAGCAGTTTTTTGAGCAGTATCTGGCTCGATGGGTCAAGAAAATTGAATGGCTCGTCAAGAATTACCGTCTTAGGAGCTGCCAACAAGGCCGATACAATACCCACTTTCTGCTTGTTACCGGCAGAAAGGTCGCGAATATATTTCTTCTGTCCCAACACTTCGCCAGCCATAAACTTTTCGAATACTTCCAGACGAGCAGAAACCTGATCACGGCTCATACCATTAACCTTGCCTACAAAGTCGAAATACTCATCGGGCGTAAGGAAATCTATCAGAAAACCCTCGTCGATATACGAACCTACATGAGCTTTCCAATCTTCACTCTCTGCGGGATTAACACCGTCAATAGCCACTTGGCCACTACTGGCATCGAGCAGGTCAAGCACGAGCCGGAAGAACGTAGTCTTACCGGCACCGTTATTACCTACAAGTCCGAGAACATCACCATCGTTGATAACAAAATCAGGGATGTCAATAGCGGTTTTCTCGCCAAACTGTTTCTGTAGATTCTTGACTTCTATCATATAGTATTGGGGGTATTATACCAACTTATGTTGATACTTTGTTAACGAATATTGCGACCGTGGCAATTCTTGAACTTCTTGCCCGAACCACATGGACATGGGTCGTTAGGACGAGGCATCTTCTTAGCCACTACAGGCGTGTGGTTTACCTGGTCGGCACCCTCGCGTGTATCGCGCTGGGCAGCGCTGCGCTGGGCCTGCTCATCGAGATCCATTTTTTGTTCATTATAACGCTGAGTACGCTCTTCGGGAGCAGCCTCTTGTACAGGTTGCTGCAACTCGGGAACCTGACCGCGCATAAGGATAGAGGCTACACGGTTGTTCATATCGTCTACCATTGAATCCCACAGCTTTGCACTTTCAAGTTTGAATACCAATAGCGGGTCTTTCTGCTCGTAAGTGGCATTCTGTACGCTATGGCGCAGTTCGTCGAGTTGACGGAGATGCTCTTTCCACTCGTCGTCGATAATATGAAGCACAATATATTTCTCAAATTCTTTGACAACCTCTTTACACTCAGTTTCGTAAGCAGCCTTAAAGTTGCATGGTATCTGATATACGTTGCGACCATCGGTAACCGGAACAGCTATGCGCTCAATGCGGTCGCCGTGAGTATCGTAGAGCGAACTGATTACGGTATAAGCCACACTCTGCATACGTTCGTTCTTACGCTTGAAAGTAGCCATGGCGTTCTGGAAAGCGCGCTCTGCCAGATCATTGTATTTACCTGCCATGAGTTCGTCTTCGGTAAACGGACATTCCATAGCCAGAACCTTAAGGAACTCCTCTTTACAGCCTTGATAATCGTTGCGTTCTACTATGGTAGCACAGCGGTCCCAAATAATATTGGCAACATCCATACCGATACGCTCACCCATCAGGGCATGACGACGCTTGTCGTAGATTACGGTACGCTGCTTGTTCATCACATCGTCGTATTCCAACAGATGTTTACGAATACCGAAGTTATTTTCTTCTACCTTTTTCTGTGCATACTCTATGGCACGCGACATGATAGGCGACTCTATTCTTTCACCGTCTTCTATCTTCATGCGGTCCATTATCTTGGCTATACGCTCAGAGGCGAACAGACGCATAAGTTTATCTTCGAGCGACACATAGAATACTGAAGAACCGGGGTCACCCTGACGACCGGCACGACCACGCAGCTGGCGGTCTACACGGCGACTCTCATGGCGCTCGGTACCAATAATGGCCAAACCACCGGCAGCCTTAACTTCGTCAGACAGTTTGATATCGGTACCACGACCTGCCATATTGGTAGCAATGGTTACGGCACCCAGACCGTTAATGCTCTGTCCGGCTTGAGCTACGATATGTGCCTCGCGCAAGTGGTTCTTGGCATTAAGCACCTCGTGGGGAATCTTGCGCAGGGTAAGCATACGACTCAGCAACTCTGATATTTCTACCGATGTAGTACCTACCAGACAGGGGCGACCAGCGTTGCGCATTTCCTCTATCTCTTCGATAACGGCACGATACTTCTCACGGTTGGTTTTGTACAAACGGTCGTTCATATCGATACGGGCTACGGGGCGGTTGGTAGGTATCTCTACAACATCCAGTTTATAGATATCCCAGAACTCACCTGCCTCAGTAGAAGCAGTACCCGTCATACCCGACAGTTTGTGGTACATACGGAAGTAGTTCTGCAGAGTAATGGTGGCGAAGGTCTGAGTTGCTGCCTCAACACGCACATGCTCTTTGGCCTCAACTGCCTGGTGCAAGCCATCGCTCCAACGACGACCCTCCATAATACGACCCGTCTGTTCGTCAACAATCTTTACCTGACCGTCGATAACTACATACTCATCGTCTTTATTAAACATGGTGTAAGCCTTGAGCAACTGCTGCAGGGTATGCACACGTTCGCTCTGCAGAGCGTAGTGCGAAAGCATTTCGTCTTTCTTGTCCAAACGTTCCTGGTCGCTAATACCGGTTTCGCTTTCAAGAGCCGACATTTCTGAAGTAATATCGGGAAGCACGAAAAGTTTATCATCGTTAACCTGATTGGCAAGCCAAGCGGTACCCTTATCGGTAAGGTCGGCACTATTAAGCTTCTCGTCAACAACAAAATACAGAGGCTTTACAGCTTCGGGCATACGGCGGTTGTTATTCTCCATATACATCTCTTCTGTACGCTGCAAGCCCGACTTGATACCATCTTCAGAAAGATATTTGATAAGAGCCTTATTCTTAGGCAGAGCTTTAAACGAACGGAAGAGAGCCAAGAAACCTTCGCTCTGCAGCTCCTGTGCTTTCTTACTATCGGTTTCGGTTTCTGAAGCCGAAATCTTCTGACGGGCTTCTGCCAACAGTTCGGTAGCTTGCTTGCGCTGTACTTCATATAAACGCTCTACCAGAGGTTGATACTGCTCAAACATCTGGTCATCGCCCTTAGGAGTAGGACCTGAGATGATAAGCGGAGTACGGGCATCGTCGATAAGCACCGAGTCAACCTCGTCGACAATGGCGTAGTTATGACGGCGCTGCACCAAATCGGCAGGCGATACCGCCATATTATCACGCAAGTAATCGAAACCAAACTCGTTGTTAGTACCAAAAGTAATATCGGCCTGATAAGCCTTACGGCGAGCCTCTGAGTTAGGCTGATGCTTGTCGATACAGTCTACGCTCAAACCATTGAACATATAGAGAGGACCCATCCACTCAGAGTCACGCTTTGCCAAATAATCGTTTACCGTAACCATGTGTACACCGTTACCAGTAAGGGCATTCAAGAATACTGGGAGTGTAGCCACAAGGGTTTTACCTTCACCGGTAGCCATCTCGGCTATCTTACCTTGATGCAGAGCTATACCGCCAAATATCTGTACATCATAGTGTACCATATCCCATTTTACCTTATTGCCACCGGCTGTCCACTCATTGTGATAGATAGCCTTGTCGCCATCGATGGTGATAAAGTCGTTAGCGGGATTGGCAGCCAATTCGCGGTCGAAATCGTTGGCAGTAACTACGGTCTCTGCATTCTCTGCAAAACGGCGGGCAGTATCTTTTACTATGCTGAATGCTACAGGCATTACATCGTTAAGTGCTTTCTCTAGCTTATCGAGCGCCACCTTCTCCAGATCGTCAATCTTGTTGAATATCTTCTCACGCTCATCGATAGGAGTGCTTTCGATAGTGGCGCGAAGCTCGGTTATCTGCTCGTTCTCGGCCTTGGCAGAATCCTGCACATACTGCTGTATTTCTTTGGTCTTGGCGCGCAACTCATCGTTGCCCAATGCCTTGATAGCGGGGTAAGCCTCTTTAACTTTCTCTACGAGAGGCTGAATAAGTTTCATGTCGCGGGTTGATTTATCGCCAAACAGCGACTTGAGAATTTTGTTGAAATTCATTGCTTATATTATTTTATTTATTTTCTTGATAATCACGTGCAAAGGTACTAATATTTTTGTACACATAGGCACTATTTACTGTATTTATATAGCTTATAGTTAAGCTTTTTCATAAAAATAGGCTTAGTCTGTTCACGATTATCCTTTCCACGGGCGTACTTACCGAGCACCGAGTTCACTATTATTGTCACTTTGATAAGAGTTTCTGATAGTCTACGGCCGTGAGCCATGTGGATGACGGCCGCAAACCCACTGTACGACGGCCGTGGGCAACAATGTTGACGGCCGTGGGCAACCCCAGAAACCATTACTTGGCACCAAGAAAAGCAAGTCTTAGAATAATAGAATCTAACGTTGGGTACCTATAGTACAACAATTAAGAGGATACCTATTAGAACAGAGGTTCTGCCTTGCAGGCATTTGGCGCGCGGATACGTATAATCTTGGCAACGGTAGGAGCAATATGTTCTACGCTTACCGGAGCTTCGATATGCTGGGCTGGGGTTCCAGCGCCATAAAATATAATGGGGAACGGCACAAATGATGCCCTACATGTATACCGTTCCTGATTGTCCTCGTTGTACAGTTGCCAGCCAGACGCCACCTCAACTATGATATCGCCACTGATAGCGGGATGATGGCCATTGCGAATCTTACGTGTATCAGTACCACCCATAAGCAGACTATTGGTAGTATATACATCGCGCACACCAGAGTTTTGTATCAAGAACTCTTGGCAACGTACCAGCACCTCGCTCAGACTCATGCGTTTCTGTTCTATCAGCTTGTGGTTAAGATATATCTCGTTGTGATAGCAGGCTTCTACGTACTTGCCTTGTCCATACACGGCACCGAGATACACGTTAAGCAGATTGGCTGTGCGATTGATATAGAAAGTACCCGTAGGCACCTTGTATTTAGAGTAGTCTATATTCTCTTCATCGGTATAGCCTGTACTGGTTACCATAAATAGCACGTGATCCTTACCTACGGCGGTCTCTATAGTCCCAATAAAATCTGACAGGGTTTGGTCGAGTTTTGTATACACGCCCTCCATATCCGTTTGCCAATCAAGAGCACCGCGCCCTTTGGCAGAAAGAGTTACTGCCAGATAATCGGTAACAGCATCGCGACCCAACGCCTGCTCGGTAACACAACTCTGGGCAGCATGTATCACGGCCAGATTACGGGTACGGTCGTCAGAGGCACGCTGAGAATATACGGCATTATAGGCACTAAGCCATTTTTGAGTTTTTTGAGGATAATAAGCCGAGGTAGAGAGCACTCCGGTAGCATCGTCTATCCATACTGCGCCATCGGCTGCATGACCTACCGAGAGCACTGCGGCATCTCTACTTACAGCAAAGGCATAGACCAAGGCAGAGCCGCCCGTGGCTACTTTAAGTTCGTCGCCTATGGTTGAGGTTGATAGTAAACGGGGCGAAGTGCCTACCTTGCTATCAGCTACGCAATATACCGGTCTAAGGGTAGCACGGTCTAACCATCGAGAACTTACTATATTATTATAATAAGGTGTGGTACCCGAACTAATAGAAGCTATAGCCGAAGCACGGTCTACGGGTACAAAATCGTAACTTGCAGCCTCGTACACACGCCCATCAGACAGCAGCTTCTTAAAACCGCCCTGGCCGTAAAGAGGGGCAAACGCCTGAATATAATCGGTACGCAACTGGTCTATGGTAATATTTACCACAAGCCGAGGTGCCGGCTGCAGTTTCTGAGCCGAAGCAGAGGTCGAAAGCGCGAGCAATATCGCTGTCAAACACTTATTCATACAGTGGGTTGTTTATATTTTTTACACCAGTAATATAGTACCGATATTCTAAAAAGCAAAGATAGTGCCAAAATCCATATCATTGCATCATATTTTTGCCAAATACCTAAAAAAAGTGACAAAAGTAAACAAGCGCCTAATACGCCAAGCCATTTACTAAAGCTATGACTACGCAGTCTGCAAAGCACTGGCCCCAACGCCACAAGGCACAATGGCGATAGCGCAAGTATCTGGAAATTAACACTTACAGCCGGGTGCTGCGAGAATATCATGGCCGTAAGTATAAGTCCGGCAACTCCGGTGACCAACAACCACAAGGCGTCTACGCCCCATAATATTCTGCGGATACGGTTTTCTATCAGTGTGACAACAATTATCACTGCCAACCACAAAATAGCAACCATCCATGGCGCAACAATATCTCTATGCAACGAAGATGAGTCATCCCCCACTTTTACTTGTTCTAGTGGCGGTGCATATAACATGCAACTATTAGAAATCAGCTTACGCTTACCGCCTGAGGGCAACAACATATAGGCACCATCAAAGTCTTCACGCAGACTATCGGGCAGAAATTGCCGCTCGGCCATAGTTACCTGTCTATCGGCATTAACCCCAAGAAGAAGGTCGTTACCTAAGCGGCTCCATGGGTAAGACCTATTCCACTGGTGAAGCATACTACGAAAAGTAATACCCTCAAGCCGACGAGCGGGATACACTACGGTACACCCTAAGTTGCCCACTATCATATCACGGGCCTTGGTAGTACAATTATTGTAAAAGAAATTATAACGATAAGTACGGTTTTCGGGTAGATAATTACGGGCAAGGGCATCGGCTATACGTTTTTTCTGGTCGGGAGTAAGGGCAAGTGTCTGCTGATAAACCCATCGCAGCTCGCTCTTATATTCGTCCATAAAATTGGAGAACGAAGTTATGCCCATCTGATAATCGGTAAGTCCAAAAACAAAGCGCAACACAAAATAATCTTGCTGAAAAGAGAACATACCATAATTAATAACCACGTCTTCGCCCGTACGATGATCTTCGTAGCGAATAGCCGTATGGCCATAGAGCGAATAAACCTCTTGGCCCGGTCCACAAGTGAGCAAAGATATATCTACAGAGTCTAAAGAAAGGGCGGCTCTACTGGTAGTGCTTGTTAAAGACATTAAAAATGCCAAAAGCAAGACAACCCGAAATGTATTAAAATGTTTCACAGTGCAAAAATAGCTTGTTTTTTGGACTTTTCGTTCTGAATTTCGTTTTTTTTCAATAATTTTGCACGCTATACAACACACGGATGATGAAAAGAACACTTCTGAGCATAGCCCTTGTAGGCTTAGCCGTACTCAATATATCGGCACAGAGCGGTACCAACTCGCCTTATAGCCAGTTCGGATTAGGTCTGCTGGCCGACCAGTCAAGCGGTTTCAACCGCGGTATGAACGGACTTGGACTCGGTTTGCGCGAGCACAATCAGGTAAACTACTTGAACCCGGCTTCATACTCTGTACTGGACTCTCTGACATTTATATTTGATGTAGGTGCAAGTGGACAGATAACCAATTTCAACGAGAACGGCACTAAGCAGAATGCCAACAATGCCGACCTAGATTATATAGTTGCCGGTTTCCGTGCCTTCAAGCATTTAGGCGTTAGCTTTGGTATCATTCCCTTTACCACCGTTGGCTATAACTACGGCACATCGTCGTATGTAGGCAATCAGATGACGGTAGTATCGTCGAACACCTATTCGGGTAGCGGCGGCGTACATCAAGCCTATATAGGTGCAGGCTGGCAACCCATCAAGGGGTTATCTATCGGTGCCAACATCTCGTATCTTTGGGGTAATTACGACCGCTCGCTGGTAAACCAGTACAGTGACTCGTATGCCAATACACTTACCCGCTATTTCTCGGCAGACATACGCAGCTATAAATTAGATATAGGTATACAGGGCGAACTGCCCGTAAGCAAGAAAGGTGTAGTAACTTTAGGTTTAACCTATAGTCCCGGCCATAAACTCAATGCCGACCCCGAATGCCTGGTTATCTCAACCAATACGCAAGAGTCGGTTGCCGACACCACCAGCCTAAGTATTAAAAATGGACTTGCCATTCCCGATATGTTTGGAGTAGGATTGGCCTACAAGCACAACAACCAGTGGAAGGTAGGTGTAGACTACACGCTGCAGAGATGGGGCAACCTGGAGTTCCCCGAATTCTCTTCTGTTAACAACACGCCACAGTTTACACTGAAAAAGAATCTGAAAGACCGCCAAAAGATTACCGTGGGAGGCGAATACTGCAAGAACGAATACGGACGCAGCTTCTTCCAGCGCGTAAAATATCGTGCCGGTGTATCATACGCTACTCCTTACGTAACCATCAATGGTCAAGACGGACCTAAAGAGGTAAGTGTAAGCGCTGGCTTTGGCCTACCCATTGTCAATGCGTACAACAACCGTTCGTTCTTGAACATCAGTGGTCAATGGGTTCGTTCTACTGCTCCGGGTTATATCAAAGAAAACATCTTCCGCATCAACATAGGACTCACTTTCAACGAGCGTTGGTTTGCCAAGTGGAAGGTAGATTAATATAAGGTATAAAGACATTACTGGTGTTTAAACGCTTATTTCTCTTTTCCTTGTTAACAAGCCTGCTCTTCGCTTCGTGCCAAGAGCAACAAGAGCATACTGCACCCGCTATCAATCCGCGCGATTCGGTAGCCATGATGGTTTCGTATGGGGTAAATACACTGATATCCGATTCGGGTGTTATCAAGTATCGCATTGTCACCGAGCGATGGGAAATCAACCAAAACCGCAACCCATCAAGATGGATATTTGACAAAGGTTTGTTCTTGGAGCAGTTTGACCAGCGTTTCCATGTAGAGTCGTATATACAGTGCGACACCGCTTATTATTATGACGAGAAGCGCCTGTGGGAACTTCGCGGCAGAGTGCATATCCTTACTAAAGACGGGCTGCGCTTCACCAGCGAACAACTATTTTGGGACGAACTTAGCCATGAGCTCTACTCGCACGTATACTCTAAATTAGTTACCCCCGAACGCGAAATAGAAGGAAGCTATTTCCGTAGCGACGAGAAGATGACCAAATACTACATTTCTAATAGTAAGGGAGCTTTTGTAAAGGGCGACTTTGACAATAGCAACGACACCACTTCCACTACGTTGCCCACTTCAAGCGATACCATTAATCCACAGTTGCGTCCAGCACCTATGCCCCAACGTCGCAACACTACAATACCCTTAATGCATTAACCATGAGTAGCAATATAGACATACCCCTGCTTATAGGCATACTTATATCTATGGTGCTTTCAGCGTTTTTCTCGGGCATGGAGATAGCGTTTGTTTCGAGCAACAGAATGCGTGTAGAGATGGAGAAAGGGAAGAATATACTTACCCAAAAGCTCGTTTCTACATTCTACAGCCACCCAAATGGTTTCGTTAGCACCATGCTAGTGGGAAACAATATTGTACTGGTAATATATGGTATTCTGTTTGCCAAGTTTTTTGATGAAACGCTATTTTGTTCGCTTGACCCAGGTATGCGCGTGGCTGCAGACACCATTCTCTCTACCATCGTAATCTTGTTTACCGGCGAATTCTTGCCCAAAACATTGTTTAAGAACAATGCCAACAAGCTACTTATGCTATTTTCGCCCATAGCATATTTCTTTTTTATCATTCTTTGGCCTATCAGCCGTTTTGCTACTTTCATCACAAAATGGCTACTCAGACTGGTAGGAAAACGCATAAAAAACGAAGACGATGACGAAGGTTTCTCTAAAGTAGACTTAGACTATTTGGTACACTCATCGATAGACAATAGCGACGATAATGGCCAAATTGATGATGAAGTAAAGATATTCCAAAATGCCCTCGACTTTTCTGATATTCGTGTACGCGACTGCATGGTACCTCGTACCGAGATTAATGCAGTAAGCATAGATTGCAGCATAGAAGAACTGCAACAGAAGTTCATAGAGAGTGGCAATTCTAAAATCATTGTTTATCGCGATGATATAGATAATATCATCGGCTACATTCACTCTCTTGAACTCTTTCGAAATGCCGCCCAGTGGAAAGAGCATATACGCAAGATGCCATTCGTGCCAGAAAGCATGGCTGCACAAAAGCTTATGAAGACCTTTCTACAGGAAAAAAAATCGTTGGGTGTAGTTGTAGATGAGTTTGGGGGAACCAGCGGTATAGTAGCCTTAGAAGATATAGTAGAAGAAATATTCGGGGATATAGAAGACGAGCACGACAACACCAAGTATATCGCCAAGCAATTGGACAATGGTGAGTACCTGCTGTCGGCCCGTTTAGAGATAGACAAAGTAAACGAGATGTTCAACTTGGGGCTACCCGAAAGCGACGAATACATGACTATTGGCGGTCTGATTCTGCATTATTACGAAAGCTTCCCCAAGCTCAATGAGACTGTAACAATAGAAAAGTTCGATTTCAAGATTATCAAGAATACAATGACCAAAATAATCCTTGTACAGCTAAAAGTTAACGCATAACTGCAATTTTTCAGTAAAAAACATCGTGGTTTGACATCTTTTTACTATTTTTGTACGCATTTAGGAAATACAAGGAAGCAATACAAGAAACAATAATAATAAATCAATAAAAATAATGGCAGCATTAGGAAAAATCAGAAGCAAAGGCGCTCTGCTCATAGCAATTATAGCATTGGGTCTTTTTGCATTCATCGCCGAAGAAATGGTTCGTTCGTGCGAAACCACAAAAAACAACCAGCGACAGCAGGTTGGTGAAGTATTGGGAGAGAAAATAAACTTTCAGGATTTCCAAAAGCTCGTTGACGAATATACAGACGTCATCAAGATGCAACAGGGTGCCGAGAACCTGAACGAAGACCAGCTCAACCAAGTAAAGGACATGGTTTGGAACTCTTATGTTCAGACCAAAATGATAGAGAAAGAAGCCTCTGCATTAGGTCTTACCGTTACCGATAACGAGTTGCAGAACATTCTCAAGCAAGGTACAAACCCTCTGCTTATGCAGACTCCGTTTATCAATCAGCAAACAGGTCGCTTTGATGTTAATCAGCTGCAGAAATTCCTTGCCGAATACAAAACTCAGCAGAGTGCTAACCCACAGTTGGCTCAGCAATACCAGAGTTTGTACAAATATTGGAGTTTCATTGAGAAAACTCTTCGCCAGCAGACACTCGCACAGAAATATCAGGCTCTTTTAGCAAGTTGTTTCCTCTCTAACCCTATTGAGGCAAAGGCTTCATTCAAGGAAGAAAACGAAGAGGCACAGATTATGCTCGCTGCTCTGCCCTACTCTTCAATAGAAGATAGCAAAGTAACAGTTGAAAAGTCAGACCTCAAGGCCAAATACAACGAACTTAAGCCCCGCTTCGAGCAGTTTGTAGAGAGCCGCGACATCAAGTATATCGACATTGTAGTTGAAGCTTCAGCCGCTGACAAAGCCGCTATTCAAAAAGATTTTGAGGGCTATCGCAACTCAATGCTTACCGCTACCGATCCTGCCGAAGTAGTACGCAAAAGCGCTTCACTCGTTTCTTATTTAGGTCTGCCCGTTACCAAGACAGCATTCCCTACAGACATTGCAGCACGCCTTGACTCTATGGCAGTAGGTCAGACCTCCGCCGTATTCAATAGTGCTCAAGACAACACTCTGAATATTATTAAGTTGGTTGCAAAGACTCAGATGCCTGACTCTATCCAGTATCGCCAAATACAAGTAGCTGGTGAAACTCCAGAAGCAAGCAAAGCTACTGCAGATTCTATCTACAACGCTCTATTGGCTGGTGCCGACTTTGAAGCTCTGGCCAAGAAGTACAACCAGACTGGTGACAAAGCTTGGGCAACAACTGCTCAGTATCAGTCGGCGCCCTCTATCGACAACGATTCGAAGAACTTTATCAATACACTTAACTCGCTTTCTGTAAACGAAACCAAGGTGGTTAACTTCACACAGGGAAGCGTAGTACTGCAGGTTGTAGACCGCAAGGCCATGGTAGACAAGTATCTTGCTGCCGTTGTAAAGAAGACTATCGACTTCTCTAAAGACACTTATAGCGCAGCTTACAACAAGTTCAGCACATTTGTAAGTGCCAACGATACCGAAGAGAAAATTCTGAAGAATGCTACCAAGAGCGGTTATACAGTAAGAGAAGCTAACGATGTAACTACTGCTCAGCACAATTTGGCTGGCATACACAGTACACGCGAAGCTATGAAGTGGTTGTTCGAAGCTAAAGAAAAAGAAGTTTCTCCTATGTACGAATGTGGTGATAACAACCATCTTCTTGTAGCTGTTTTGGACAAGATTCACACGAAAGGTTATCGCGGACTCGACGATACACAGGTAATGGAAATGGTAAAGGCCGAGGTGATTAAGGATAAGAAAGCCGAAATGCTGATGGCAAAAGTAAAGGGAGTAAAATCTGTTAACGAAGCCAAAGCTAAGGGTGCCAATGTAGCCCCAATAAACCAGACCACATTCGCTGCACCGGTATTCGTAGCTGCAACCGGTTCGTCTGAGCCTGCTCTTAGTGGAGCTATCGCAGCTACTGCCAAAGGCAAGTTCTGCAAGAACCCTGTAAAGGGTAACGCTGGTGTTTATCTCTTCAGCGTAACCACCAAGACTATGCGTCCCGGTAAACTTGACGTAAAAGCCCAAGAGGCTAAGCTTAGCCAGAGAGCTATGCAGATGGCAGGTGGCTACATGAACGAGCTTTACGCTAATGCTAAGGTGGTAGACAACCGCTACTTGTTCTTCTAAAGAGATAACTACATTAATTATAAAATCCCGATGCTCATCATAAGAGTATCGGGATTTTTTTTCAACAATACACAAATATATTATATGGCATTTCTATTGATATAGCTTGTTCAGACTCACTATTTTTACCTTAAAATTACCACATTGAATATTTTTTATATATATCTTGGTATTCAGTAAAATATACAATATCTTTGTAAATAGATTAACGCATAAGCAACGCTAATATAAAAGGACGTCTCTACAATATAAACACTATTAAAATATCATCTAAATTAACACTTAAAATGAAACAAAAACTATTCTTCATTGCAACACTTTTTATGATAGTTGCATGTTCGTATCACGACATTGAGGATGTAAAATCAAAAAATGAAATGCCTAACAGCATCAGTAAAGAAGAAGCAAGACAAAATTAGCTTGTTCAGACTCACTATTTTTGGTTAAAATTACCACATTGAATATTTTTTTTATATATATTTCTTGGTATTCAGCATAATATACAAT
>CAVKSZ010000031.1:0-21579 GCA_963659135.1 Bulleidia sp.
CAGCACACAATCGTCTACGATCTGTCCCACCAACGCACACCAACATGAAAAACACGAAAACCGATAGTACTGCCGATAACAGAACTATAGACAAACCTGCTATAGAATCGCCAACGAATCTATGCAGGCTACTCACTACCGCATACGAAAATACTGTAAGCAATACCGAGCCTACCAGCACCTTTTGAATATAATCACAATAACGTATGCCTAACTTACTATGAAGATAGACAACACGCACTATTTGAGTCACGCCGAAAACCACAGCCAATACAAAATAGGCACTTTCTGCCGCATTGCCCACATATAAAACAATAGCTGCTACTGGCAACACCAATAACAGCGTTAGGGCTTCAGCTAATTGATAACTCTTCACTGTACCCGTAGCCTGTATAGCCGTATTCACCGGGGCCGACAAGGCATTAACCAATGTGGCCCAAAGCATCATTCGCAACAATGCTGAAGTACCCGTGGGCACATCAACCAACCATATACCAAGCAAATAATCGGGCATAACCATAAATGGTAACGACACCACAAGCATGATAGCTACAGACAACTTAGAACTATAAAATACCAACTGGCTCATTGCCCTACCATCGCCCTCAGCGTAATACTTGGTTATTTGAGGTTTTGACGCCATCATAAAATTGGCGCCAAATGTAGAGAGCGAAGCATTTACCTGCTGTACAAGCGCATTGGCAGCATTAACTATTGGACCGAAAAACAGATTGAATAGCACGGGGATGCCTTGGGTATACATAACATAAGCAAAAGCCCCCGTCAATGACCATCCCGAAAATCTCAGCATATCAGCAAGTAACGGTCTGTCCATCTGCTGGCAATTCATCTGTAAACCAAAATTTTTCTTACAGAAATACCCGTAGTAGAGTCTAACGGCAATCTGTATCAAGCATAGCATTGCCGCATAAGCTATAAGCCTATCGCCACCCCAAACTAGCAACAAGAACGCCACGCCCAACTGTGCAAGCGACTGCACTACCGAGATATAGGCAAAAACCACCATACGCTCGTTAGAGACAATGAGCGCATTATACGGCAAACTAAGTACATCGATAACGGCAGAAATAACCGTAAACTGACACACCACATTGGCTGCCACTAATCTTTCAGGTGGAATATCAAGAACATAATTAACAAAAACTACACCTATAATTTCGCCCAATACAAATATTATAAGTGCCAACAGCATAAATACACGCCTACTGGTAGAAAACACTCGGCTAACCATGGTATCATCGCCCTTTCCCATATAATAATTGAGAAACCGTTGTGTAGCATTGGTTAGCGATGCATTGATAAATACGAAAAACGTCACCACGCCACCTACTACGCTATAAATGCCATAATCTACCACACCCAAAGCTTGAAGCACAAGTCTGCAGGAATACACACCTACAAAAATAGTCAAGAACATACGTGCACTCAAGGCGAGTGTATTCTTGGCTATCCGGCGGTTATTATCTTGACTTGACAGGTTCATGGTTTGGGCATTGTTATGCTTGACGACACCAAATATACCTTATGCACCGACAACACGGTCAATGTAAGAAATATATTCTAATCTATCATGCACAAAGGTAATATTTAAATGCGACAAAAAATCACTTTTCACCAACTATTATCCTATAACAAGTGGCAAGATTGAAGAAAATCGCACGGAATTGGTATTTTCCGAGGTGCTTACGGCCGTAAGCAGAGTTGTTTACGGTCGTAAGCCATTTGTCCCACGGCCATGGGCAACTTGGACGATGGCCATCAGCAAACAGCAACCCTACACTCGACACCACAAACACAAAGCTTTTAACACATAAGGGTTAGAATTATAAAGTCTTACTTAACGCTATGTCAAGAAATGAATAAGCCGTGGAGTTTTCATTGATTTTTCATAGCGTTTACAACTATAATCCAAGTTATTTTTTATAACTTTGTCATTCAAACTACACACAATGATAGACAAAAGTTCATTAAGAATTGTTTTTATGGGCACCCCCGAATTTGCCGTAGAGTCTTTGCACACATTGGTAGAAGGGGGATACAATGTGGTGGGCGTAGTGACTCAGCCCGATAAACCCGTAGGGCGCCATCAAGACTCACTACAAGCTCCACCCGTAAAAGAATACGCCCTGCAACACAATATTCCCGTTCTGCAACCAGTTAAAATGAAAGACGCTGAGTTTATAGCACAGTTGCAGGAATTTAAGGCTGACGTTCAGGCTGTCGTTGCTTTTCGCATGTTACCAGAAGTTGTATGGGCAATGCCAAGGTTTGGCACTTTCAATGTACATGCGGCCCTACTGCCACAATATCGTGGAGCAGCCCCCATTAACTGGGCTATAATCAATGGAGAAACACAGACGGGAGTTACCACATTCTTTTTGGACAAAGATATTGACACCGGTAGGATTATTGACAAAAAGACATTCGATATACCCGATACAGCCGATGCAGAATATGTATACAACGGATTAATGACCCTCGGTGCACAACTATGCCTTGAAACCATTGACCGTATTATTGACTGTAACGGAGAAGTACCCTCTATGCCACAGCAGGAAAGCGACAACTTAAAAGCTGCGCCTAAAATATTTAAAGAAACATGCGAAATTAATTGGAGTAAACCAGCTAAACAGGTATACGATTTCATACGCGGACTTTCTCCATATCCTGGCACATGGACTACGCTAACATCGCTACAGGCTAACACGCCTGCAAATACATTGACACTAAAAGTATTTAAAACCGCAAAGACCGGTAAAAAAGCCACAGAGAAGGCCGGCACTATAATGGCAGAAGGCAAGCGGTTATACATAGCTTGTGCCGATGAATGGATAGAAATTATCAATTTGCAAATTTCGGGAAAGAAGCGAATGGACGCATGCTCTTTTCTTAACGGTATGCGCACAATAGACGAATATCATGCCATAATCAAGGGAATATGAAACAATCTGAAGACATTAAAAACGCAGTTGAAGTTCTGCGCCGCGGAGGCGTAATACTATACCCTACCGATACAGTATGGGGTATTGGTTGCGACGCTACCAACAGCGAAGCTGTGGCACGAGTATACAAAATAAAACAACGTGACGATTCGAAAGCCTTGATTTGTCTAGTAGACTCTGACGCACGTTTGCAGCGCTACGTCCGTGAAGTACCCGATGTAGCTTGGGACCTACTGGAACTGGCCGACAAGCCAACCACCGTTATACTTGACGGGGCGGTAAACTTGGCACCCAACTTAATTGCCGACGACGGGTCAATAGCCATGCGCATTACCCGCGAGGAGTTTTCAAAAGAACTTTGTTACCGATTCCAAAAGGCATTGGTAAGCACAAGTGCCAATATCAGCGGTCAGCCTGCGGCATCTAACTATTGCGATATATCGCAAGAAATTATAGACGCAGTAGACTATGTATGCTTCTCGCGCCGCCAAGAACACAAGCCACACACCCCATCAAGCATTATCAAACTAGCTCTTGACGGCGAAGTGAAGATAATAAGAAAATGAGTTATTAAAAACAATGACTACCATTGATACCGAAATAGATAGCACTTCCTTGATATCCAAAATAGTGAAGTGGAATAAGCAGCATTTATCCGACAAGCAATGCACACTAATCCTGTCGTTCTTTATCGGATTCTTTGCCGCTATTGCAGCCTATATTCTACACACTCTTATTAAGGAAATACAACTTCTACTCACTACGGGATTCACTATTACCAGTTATAACTGGCTCTACTTGCTATTCCCTGTAATAGGTATCTATCTTACATCGCTATTTGTAAAATATGTAGTTAAAGACAATATATCGCATGGTATAACCCGCGTACTCTACGCCATATCTACCAAAAACAGCCATCTAAAATCGCATAATTGCTGGTCGTCTGTAGCAGCATCGGCCATCACTATCGGATTTGGTGGTTCTGTAGGAGCCGAAGCCCCTATCGTACTTACAGGTTCTGCCATTGGCAGTAATCTGGGGCAGATTTTTCATTTAGGGAAAAAGAGTCTACTATTGCTTGTAGGATGCGGTGCTGCAGCTGCTATTGCCGCTATATTCAAGGCGCCTATAGCCGGACTGGTATTCACTCTTGAGGTACTTATGGTAGACCTTTCTATGGCTTCGCTATTACCTATTCTTACAGCGTGTGTTACAGCCACATGCTTCTCGTATATCTTTATGGGAAGCGAAGCTCTATTCAACTTTCATCTTGACAGCATGTGGGTACTTGACAGAGTACCGCCATATATTGTGTTGGGTATTTTCTGTGGACTTATAAGTCTGTATTTTATGCGTACGATGACTGCATGTGAGAATTGCTTTGCCCAATTGGCCAAACGGCCTTATCTACGACTATTGGTAGGCGGAATGGTATTGAGTCCGCTAATATTCTTGTTTCCATCGCTCTATGGCGAGGGTTATAGTGCCATCAACATACTGCTTAACGGCACCACTCCTGACGAGTGGAACCATGTTATGAACAACTCGTTATTCTATGGTCATAACAATCTGCTTGTAGTTTATGTGGGATTAGTATTATTAACCAAGGTATTTGCCACATCGGCCACCAATGGTGGAGGTGGTTGCGGTGGTACTTTTGCGCCCTCGCTATTCATTGGCGGATTCAGTGGCTTCTTCTTCGCCAGATTATGGAACATAAACCAAATGGGCGCTTACGCTCCAGAGAAGAACTTTACTTTGCTGGGCATGGCGGGAGTAATGGCGGGTGTAATGCACGCTCCGCTTACGGGCATATTCCTCATTGCCGAACTCACAGGCGGCTACCAACTTTTTATGCCTCTTATTATTGTAAGCATTGTTTCAACCCTAACCATCAGCATTTTTGAGCCACACAGTATTTATGCCATGCGTTTGGCAAGACAAGGCAAACTACTTACCCACCATATAGACAAGTCTATTCTTACCCTCATGCGACTTGACAATCTCATTGAGCGCGAATATACATCGGTTACTCCTGATATGCCTCTTAACAAGTTGGTAAGAGCATATAGCGATAGCCATACCAGTTTCTTGCCCGTGCTAGACAAAGGCGGCACACTTTTGGGCGAGGTTAACATGACCCAAAATAGGCATATCATCTTCAGAACCGAACTATACAACAGGTTCATAGTAGAACAACTCATGTCTGAATGTCCAGCAAAGATAGGCGAAAACGACCCTATGGACGAAGCCATGCGAAAATTTGAAAAAACCAATGCACAATATTTACCCGTAATAGACGTAAACAACCACTTGGTAGGATACATAGACCGTACACGCATGTACTCAATGTACCGCAAAATGGTAGCCGATTTCTCAGCTGAGTAACTAGGTTAGTGCGTTACACTATACAGCTTGTTAGCATACATGCTAAGTAACGATAAAAGGTTATTTCAATTAACAATATTTTATAATATTATTACTACCTTTGCGGCAGTTAAAGAACACAATAATTAACGAAGAATGCAAAATTCAAGAAAATTGTCATGTGCAATAATCCTACTTGCACTTGTATTACACGCCTTTGCACAAGGGCCAAACAATAGTGGTACATACTACCAAGCAGCAAACGGCAAGAAGGGTTCGGCTCTGAAGACAGCCCTCTATACCATTATCAAAAACCACAAAACTATAAGCTACGATGGCTTGATAAGTTGTTATGAGCAAACTGACAAGCGAACCGACGGAAAGCTATGGGATATGTACTCAAATACTACCAACTATAGCTTCAAAGACTGCAATGGAGCATACAAAAAGGAGGGAGACTACTGGAACCGTGAGCACTCGGTACCCCAAAGTTGGTTCAGCCAGGCCTCGCCCATGAAATCGGATATTGTACATGTAGTACCCACAGACGGATATGTAAATAACAGAAGAAGTAATTATCCCTTTGGAGAAACCAACAACCCTACCTACAAATCAAATAACAACTTCAGTAAAGTTGGCCCCTGCTCTACCGAAGGCTACTCGGGTACTGTATTCGAACCAAACGATGAATACAAAGGCGACTTTGCACGCATCTACTTCTACATGGCTACCTGTTATGAAGATAAAATTGCATCGTGGAGCAATACCGCAGTTTTTGCCGGAAACAAGTATCCTGCCTACAAAACATGGTTTATCAACATGTTATTGAGATGGGCCAAACAAGACCCCGTAAGCCAAAAAGAAATAGATAGAAATAACGCCGTATATAACTGTCAGCAGAATCGTAATCCATTTGTTGACTACCCTGGACTGGAACAATATGTATGGGGCGACAAGCAGAACGTATCATTCAGCTATGATGACTACGATGGAAATACCACTCCTGACCCTGACCCCGACCCTAATCCTGACACAAATCCTGACACAAATCCTGACACAAATCCTGACACAAATCCTGACACGAATGGAATTACTTTCACCAAAGTAAAAACAGAGTCGGACATTAATACAGGTGCATATTATATTATGGTATACGAAGGAAACTCAAAAGTAAATTCTTGCGCCCTGTCTGACCTTACTAGTGGCAAGAACTACTATACCAGCGCAGAGGTGACATTGGGAAACAACGACAATATAACATCTAATGTTGATGAGAAGAATATGCCCCACCAATTGCTTTTAGGCGGAAGCCAGGGAGAATATACTATCTACGACACCAAAGAAAAAGTATATCTTACACTGACTGATGATGAAAACAAACTATATACCACAGAAACCGTATCAAGCAATAAGACCAAATGGGCAATCAGCGTGAATGGCGGATATAGCCATATAACAAACAAGAACTGGCCCAAACGAGAAATACAATTCAACACAAGCAATCCACGATTTGCTTGCTATACAGGAAGCCAACAAAATATTATGCTCTACCGACGCACACAGACCAATGGCATAAACACAACAGCTACGGAACGACAGAAAACCGTTACCGTATACTCTATCACAGGAATAGCCATACGCCGCAACGTACAACGAGCCACTGCGCTGACTGGATTGCCCAAGGGCGTATATATTCTTGAGGGTAAGAAAATTATAATAAACTAAGGGTGGTTCTAAAAATTACCACCTAATAGAAAAGTAAGACATTGGAGATAGCTATTCAACATCAGGAAATTCTTTTTTTTCCAACAACAACCACATTTAAAAGCCCGAAGCTAATGCCTCGGGCTTTTAATATACAATTTAATAAAGGTTGGTTCTATAACAATGTGTTCTATCCATTAAATATCCCATCCTACGGCAGAAGCTCCAAGAACTGCAGCCGAAGAACCATCAAGTCCACTAACAAGGAATTTAGCCTTACCCTTAAAGATATTAAGGATATGGTCGTTGTAGCTTTGAACGATAGGATTCATCAACAAGTCGCCAGCCTTAGTAAGACCGCCAAAGAAGATAAATGCTTCTGGTGAAGAGAATGTAGCGAAATTAGCACAAGCCTCACCCAGTAATTCACCTGTATAGTCAAAAATTTCTTTGGCAAGTTTGTCACCTTTCCCGGCAGCAATAGCTACATCAAGCGATGTAATGTCGTCTGGGTTTAGTTCACGCAACAACGAAGCATCACCACGCGTTGCAAGGAACTCGCGTGCTGAACGGGCCACACCTGTAGCCGAACAATAGGTTTCAAGACAACCACAACGACCACAACCACAGAGCCGACCATCAACACGAACAATAGCATGACCAAGTTCGCCTGCAAAACCATCGCATCCATAAACCAACTGTCCGTTTACCACGATACCTGAACCTACACCTGTGCCAAGAGTTATAACAATAAAGTTCTTCATACCACGAGCTACACCATAAGTCATTTCACCAATGGCAGCTGCATTGGCATCGTTGGTAAGAGCAACTGGGATACCTAAAGCATCTGAGAAAAGTTTTGCCAATGGCACTACACCTGAATGTCCCCACTTCAAATTAGGAGCAAACTCGATAGTACCATTATAATAATTACCATTAGGTGCTCCAATACCCATAGCCTTGATATTTTCGATACCACCTACTTGGTCGATAATTATTTGAAGAGCATCAACTGCTGCTGCTACATAATCGTTAACATTATCATATGCTTGAGTCTTGATAGCGGTAGTAACTTTAATATCTCCACGACTATCAACAATACCAAATACCGAGTTAGTACCCCCCAAGTCTAAACCGATAACATACGGTTTTAATTCATTCTGTACATCCATTTTATACTTATCTTTAGTTATTGAGTTTGTTCTATCAGACAAAGGTAAATTAATTTATAAGAAACTACAAGAAAAACATTGGTTTTTTTAGTAATGCAGGACATTTTTACAATGTATGGTTTTTTCTTTCGAGTTAATTTGCTAACTTTGCATCCACTATGCCATTTCCGTTTCAGATAGACATATTGGGAATGATTCTAAAAGGGGTTCTTATTGGTGTCATTGCATCGGCGCCAATGGGTCCTGTTGGCGTGCTCTGCATTCAGCGTACACTCAACAAAGGTCGTTGGTATGGATTTGTAACAGGCGTAGGTGCTTCGATAAGCGATATCATCTATGCGCTATTATCGGGATTCGGTATGAGTTTTATCATGGATTTGATCACCAATCCCACCAACAAATTTTGGCTCCAAATAAGCGGAAGTGCCATATTGCTGGCATTCGGTATTTATTGTTTCAGGGCCAACCCTACTCGCAACATTCACCATAGTGGTACTAAGAAAGGCTCATTGTTACATAATGGTATAACAGCATTCTTAGTGACCCTATCCAACCCTCTTATTATATTTCTTTTCATGGGTACATTCGCCCAATTCGCTTTTGTTATCCCCAATCATCCATTCGAGATGTCGTTAGGCTATATCAGCATTATGTTGGGAGCCTTGGCATGGTGGTTCGGCTTGACTTGGCTTGTAAACAAGATAAGGGGTAAATTTGACGACAATGGTATTCTTATAATAAATAAGGTAATAGGAAGCTTGGTGATTGCCTTCTCATTGTTGGTACTCATCGGTACTATTTTCAATCTCTATACAATCAGTTACTGACAAAATGTTTGTTGCAAAAGAATTAAGGAAGAATTCGATAGCCGAATATCTTCTATATATGTGGCAGATGGAAGACATTCTCCGCGTCTATGGATGTTCTTTACCCGTAATCAAACGCGAATATCTCAGCAAATTCAACTTCACCGAAGAACAGCAAGAAGAAGAATTAGACTGGATTGGTAATCTTATCAGGATGATGAACGAAGAGGGCAAACGCGAATACGGTCATCTACAGATTAACGAGGTACTTCTTAAAGATGTATGCGACTTGCACCATAGATTATTGAAATCTTCCAAATTCCCATTTTACAACGCTGCCTACTATAAGGCTCTACCCTTTATTGTTGAATTGCGTAATAAAGGCGATAAAGACGTAAATGAAATAGAAACTTGCCTTGATGCCCTTTACGGTATCATGATGTTACGTCTACAGAAAAAGACCATATCAGAAGAGACAGAAAAAGCGATCAAAGAAATAACCACTTTGATAGGCATGCTCTCAGACTATTATATTAAAGACAACACAGAAGGACTTAAATTTGAGGACGACTGATTATGAATATACTTGTAACAGGATGTAACGGGCAGTTGGGTAACGAGATTCAACAACTGGAAGTAGCCTACCCTAACTATACATTCTTTAATACAGATGTTGCCGATTTAGACATCACCGACAAAGAAGCTATCAAAAATTTTGTAGAAGAACACAAGATTGACGGCATTGTAAACTGCGCTGCATACACAGCCGTAGACAAAGCTGAGAGTAACGAGGAATTATGTACATTACTCAATGCGCAAGCACCCGCATATCTTGCCGAAGCTATAGAAAGTAGAAAAGGGTTCTTAATACAGATTTCTACCGATTATGTTTTTGACGGAACCAAACATACCCCATACACCGAAACCGACGAAACATGCCCTAACAGCATATACGGATGCACTAAGTTGGCTGGAGAAAAAGCTTGCATAGAAAACTGTACACGCACAATGATTATCCGTACCGCTTGGCTCTATTCTACCTTTGGCAACAATTTTGTCAAGACGATGATAAAGTTAGGTCAAACTCAAGACAGTCTCGGGGTAATCTTCGACCAAATAGGAACACCAACCTACGCACGCGACCTCGCAAAAGCCATTATGACGGCTATAAACCAAGGAGTCATTCCGGGTATATATCATTTCAGCAATGAAGGAGTTATAAGCTGGTACGATTTTACCAAAGCCATCCACCGCATTGCTCATATCAAGGGATGTAAAGTAAATCCTCTTCATACAGAAGAATACCCTACTCCCGCAAATCGGCCACACTATAGCGTGCTGGATAAAACCAAGATTAAAAACACTTACAATATAGACATACCCTATTGGGAAGAAAGTCTAGAAGAGTGTATCAACAAACTGCAAAATACATAACATGATGAACGAAATAGAACGTAGAAGAACCTTTGCTATTATCTCACACCCTGACGCTGGTAAGACAACTCTTACAGAGAAGTTTTTGCTCTTTGGTGGACAGATTCAGGTAGCTGGTGCCGTAAAAAGCAATAAGATAAGAAAAACAGCCACATCAGACTGGATGGATATCGAGAAACAAAGGGGTATATCTGTCTCTACCTCCGTCATGGAATTTGATTACAATGATTACAAGGTTAATATCCTTGATACCCCTGGTCACCAAGATTTTGCCGAAGATACTTATCGCACACTTACCGCTGTTGATTCGGCTATTATAGTTGTTGACTCGGCTAAGGGTGTAGAAGCACAAACCCGAAAGTTAATGGAGGTATGCCGGATGCGCAATACTCCCGTTATTATCTTTGTCAACAAGATGGACCGCGAGGGGCGAGACCCATTCGACCTATTGGACGAATTGGAGCAAGAACTACATATCCATGTGCGCCCCCTATCATGGCCTATCGGTCAAGGACTGAGATTTAAAGGTGTATATAATATCTTTGAGCAACAATTAAACCTATTTACACCCAATAAGCAACGCGTTACCGAAAAAGTAGCTGTAGAAATATCTAGCGATGAACTTAACAAACATGTAGGAGAACGCGAAGCTAACCAGTTGCGTGACGATCTGGAGTTGGTTGATGGTGTATATCCCGAATTTAATGTAGAAACATACCGAAATGGCGAGGTGGCACCTGTATTCTTTGGTAGTGCCTTAAATAACTTCGGTGTACAAGAGCTACTTGACTGCTTTGTACAGATAGCTCCAAGTCCACGTCCTACTAAAGCAGAAGAACGTATGGTAGAACCTACAGAACCAAAATTCACTGGATTCATCTTTAAAATCACTGCCAATATTGACCCCAATCATCGTTCTTGCATAGCCTTCTGTAAGGTATGTTCAGGAAAATTCCAACGTAATATGCCATATACCCATGTACGCTTAGGGAAAACTGTAAGATTTTCATCACCTACACAATTTATGGCTCAACGCAAATCTACTATCGAAGAGGCATATCCTGGAGACATCGTAGGTTTACCCGACAATGGCATCTTTAAGATTGGAGACACTTTGACAGAAGGAGAACTGATTCATTTCAGAGGTCTTCCCAGCTTTTCACCCGAACTGTTCAAATACATAGAGAATGATGACCCTATGAAATCAAAACAGTTTAACAAAGGATTGGAACAATTAATGGACGAGGGTGTAGCACAGTTGTTTGTCAACCAGTTTAATAACCGCCGAATTGTAGGAACCGTAGGACAATTGCAGTTTGAAGTTATTCAATACCGATTGGAAAACGAATATAATGCCAAATGCCGTTGGGAACCAGTACATCTTTATAAAGCATGCTGGATAGAAAGCGATAACGAAAAAGAATACGAGAACTTTAAGAAACGTAAATACCAATATATGGCTAAAGATACCGAAGGTAGAGATGTTTTCCTTGCCGACAGCGGCTATGTATTATCTATGGCACAACAGGACTTTGAACATATCAAATTCCACTTCACTTCTGAATTCTAATCAGAAATGCTTTAACACAATAATAATTTACCCCGAAACCACAACACTGGATTTCGGGGTATTCTTTATAATCTCATATCTCAATCCCTAGAGTTGGCAACTTTATGATAGGACATTAATCCTAACATCGGTGTGCGTTCTACCTTACCCATTGTCAAAGCTTCTCGTTCTACTGCTTGAGCCAATAAATCACGGAAATAATAAGCTACACTCCCTACAAAATTTATCGCAAGTTCAGGACGTTGATAAGGCTTAATATTATAATTTAAGAACGCCCGAAAACGATTACGAACAATATCTGAAACCGCCTGACATTCTAAATGAGAATGAATGAACGGAGCGATAGAAGCCATAAAACTATTAGTCTGAGGCTGCTGATAAATACGCTGGATAAGCTGGGGGTAAGTAATCTTAAAAGTATCGTAAAATTCTTCTTTAAGTTGTACCGGCAATTGTCCTTTCAATAGGTCGTGAAGAAAGTGTTTGCCCAAATCAGCACCGCTACCCTCATCACCTAAAATATAACCTAAAGGAGGAGTGTTGGCCACTACTTCCTTTCCATCGTAAAGACATGAATTAGAGCCTGTACCCAATATACACGCAATTCCCTCACCATACAAGCACAAAGAGCGAGCGGCACCCAAAAGATCGGAATAGATGTGTAAAGAAGGAGTATATTGACCGAAAACTTTTAACAGAATATTACGGACAATCTCGGTACCAACTGCATTACAACCTGCACCGTAAAAATAAAAAATAAGGGAATCTTTACAAGAATATAATTGGGACACCAACCGAGCTAGTGGGTCAATATGATTGATAATTGTCTCTTCACTCTGATGAATAGGGTTAATACCATCAGTCTGAACATGGTAAACACGCCCCGAATTACAAACTATAGTCCAATCACTTTTGGTACCACCACAATCTGAGATGATTATCATCGTTGTTCGTTTTTGGTTTCATATTACAAAATTAATAAAAATATCAATACCAAATTCGATTCTTTTGAGTAATTTTGCAAGTATAAACAAGAACTATATGAAAACAAAAATATTTGCTTTGTTACTGTTACTTATGGTGACCTTGCCATCTATGGCAGTACTTAAAGAAAAAGATTTATCAAACACCTTAGCCATTCTACGCCAAGAACTTACTGGATACAGAATAGAATTGGAAAGGCAAACTGGATTCATGAAAGAGCAACAAGACCAGATGACTATGAACATGTATGCCATAATCAACCAGTGTAGCCAAAATTCGCTGATGCTGTATTCGCAGAAATCTGGATATATTTTCGATTTAACCTATGCTTGCCATGAGGCTACTGAGATGTATCATGAATTCAAGAAAACGGTAATTCCATTTGAAAATTATATGGCTCGCTCAACAAGCGAAATTGCAAGGTTTGATTCTCTTGTAAATGTGCTAAGCCAAATGAGCGACAGAACACTAAGCGAACGCGCGGCGACAGACAAGAATGTATGTCTTACGTTGTCTATCAACATACTTAGAACTCTAAAGAGCAACAATGAGCAGATGAGTATGTATATCAATTACTACCATAACACAGAAAGGCAGTTGAGTAGTCTAAATGACTATGCTCTCAAGCGCTATGGAGATATTCAAGCAAGCATCTTCAACAATGCAGGAGATAGCTATTTCAGTATTCTCAGACATCTTAACTCGAATGTCAATGAAACTACAGAAACACTCTCCGAGAAATATAAGCCGCAAGCCAAACGCAGATCGCAATGGGATAGTCGACTAATGTTCGGTCTATTAATTATCATCCTTTTCGGAGGATTTATCTCAATATCTCTCAACGTACTACTATTTAGAGTAGCCATTACTAGATTATTCAAATCAAAACGCCCCCTACAACTAATTACTCGCCTACTGAGAACCGACAATGTCGCTGCTGTACACGATACTTTTATTGGAAAACGCACTTGTATTACATTGGCAGCTACCGTAATAACCTTTGCCATAGTATTGGCAGCAATAAGACTTGTAGCCGACCAAAATTTTTTGATTATGGCATGCAATCTGCTTGTAGAGTATGCATGGCTATTGGGAGTAATTCTAATCTCACTGCTTATCCGCCTAAATACATCCCAAATTAAAAGTGGTTTCCGCATATATTCGCCACTGATAGTTATAGACTTTATCATTATCAGTTTTCGTATAGTGCTGATACCAAACATTTTCACAAATCTTATATTCCCTCCCATTCTACTTGCCTGCACATTGTGGCAATGGAATGTTATTAAGAGACATGGCACTAACATCCCAAAAACAGATGTCTATTATACCTATCTTTCGCTAATTGTTTTCATAGGAGCAACCGTTTGTTCATGGGTAGGTTATACCCTTTTAAGTGTAGAACTGCTGATATGGTGGATTATGCAACTTACTTGTATTCTTACAATAACTTGCTTAAAAGGTATCGTCAAAGCCTATGATAAACGCAACGACATATTGGCGAAACCTATAACCCAAACATGGGTATACAGACTGGTATACACTGTATTTTTGCCCATTATGGGAGTAGTTTCTGTAATATTCTCCATCTATTGGGCTGCAGATATATTCAATTTAAGCGATACTACCATACATATTTATACCAAAGCTTTTGTAGATACCGCCAATATTAAGATAAGTATACTGTCCATTTTCATGGCAGCCATACTATATATTATCTTCTCGTATGTTAACAAAACCAGTAAGGATTTCTTAAAACTGCACTTCGAGAAGACCGACCCAACCACAGCCGCCAGCAAAAACATTATGGGTAAGAATGTATTGCAAGTATTAGTTTGGGGCGTTTGGTTATTGTTAGTATTGAGCATTTTCCATGTAAACAATACATGGTTGGTAGTAATTTCAGGCGGTTTGTCTACCGGTATTGGTTTCGCCATGAAAGATATCATTGAAAATATCTATTATGGAATATCACTTATGACTGGTCGCATTAAGATTGGGGACCTAATAGAATGTGATGGTATACGTGGAACGGTAAGTTCAATATCCTATACATCTACTTTAATGGATACTATCGATGGTAGTGTAATTGCCTTCCAAAATTCACAACTCTTTACAAAGAACTACAAGAATCTTACAAGAAACCATGGCTATGAATTGGCATCGATACCATTTGGAGTAGCCTATGGCACTAATATCAATACAGTACGCGACTTGGTATGCAACGCTGTAAATAAACTAAAATGCAAAGATGCCAAGCGCCCCGTTAAAATGGTGTTCTCTAATTTTGGAGATAATAGTATTGATTTCAAACTTATTGTTTGGGTTCCTGTACTTACTGCCACCTACGCTAAGGGAGAAATAATGGAAACTATCTATAATATTCTGACAGATAACAATATTGAGATTCCGTTCCCACAGAGAGATATACATATCATTGGGGCAGAAAATAAAGAATCATAAAAGTTCCACGATATTCAAGCCATACTGTCAACTAAATACAAGCGAGTAATGCAACCAATATTCATAGCAGGCCCTTGCGTTATAGAAAGCGCCGAACTACTGGAAACAGTAGCAGAAGCATTAGTGCACATCAATAAGTCACTATCAACAGAAATTATATTCAAAGCCTCATTTGATAAAGCCAATCGAACATCAATCCATTCTTTTAGAGGACCTGGTTTGGATAAGGGGCTAACTATGCTCAACGATATCAAAACAAAATACGGACTACGAATACTTACAGACATCCACGAAAGCTGGCAAGCAAAACCCGTAGGAGAAGTAGTAGATGTAATACAAATACCGGCTTTCTTATGCCGCCAAACCGACCTACTAACATCTGCCGCCAAAACCGGGAAAATCATCAATATAAAGAAAGCTCAATTTCTTAGTGGTAAAGATATGCGCTATCCCGTTGAAAAAGCCTTGGATTCAGGTGCAACAGAAATATGGCTCACCGAAAGAGGAAACTGTTTCGGCTACAATAATCTTGTTGTTGATTTCCGTAATATCCCCGATATGAAGGAAATTGTACCACGGGTAATCATGGACTGCACCCATAGCGTACAACGACCAGGCGCAGCAAACGGCTCTACCGGAGGAGACCGCCAGTTTATTCCCGCCATGGCACTGGCTGCAAAAGTTTTCGGAGCTAACGGCTTCTTCTTTGAAGTACATCCCAACCCCAACAAGGGTCTAAGTGATGGTCCAAACATGCTACCTTTAGACAAATTGGAAAGCTTAATCTCTAAACTCTTATGACAACAAGCCACATACAGATACGCCAATATGCCAAGCAATGCCTACAAGACGAAGCTCAGGCATTACTTGACTTAATACCCCAATTGGACGAGAATTTTGACAAAGCCGTCAACATGATGTTCAACTGCAAAGGAAAAATCATAGTAACGGGTGTCGGAAAAAGTGGACATATCGGTGCGAAAATAGCAGCTACCCTTTCATCTACAGGAACACCTGCATTTTTCATTAATCCTTTGGATGTTTTTCATGGCGATTTAGGGGTTATGACTGCAGATGATATAGTTTTGGCACTGAGCAACTCTGGACAAACCGATGAATTGCTACGCTTTATCCCTATGGTATTGCACATGCATATTCCCATAATTTCAATGACTGGCAACGAGCGCTCCCTACTGGCAAAATATAGCAATGCCCACATTAAAGTGTGGGTAAAGAAGGAAGCTTGTCCCCTAAATTTAGCACCTACAAGTAGTACTACCGCAGCCCTTGCCATGGGCGATGCGCTGGCTGTTGCATTAATGGAAATGCGACACTTTGAGCCACGTGATTTTGCTCAATTCCATCCAGGTGGCGAACTGGGAAAACGGCTGTTAACAACAGCTGCCGATGTTATGATTAGTCACGATTTGCCTGTAATAGACCAAAATATGAACCTTGGCGATGCCATCATCTTGGTAAGCAAAGGAAAATTAGGACTTGGGGTATCAACAGAAGATAACAAGGTAATAGGTCTTATCACAGACGGAGACATACGACGAGCTATGGAGAAATGGCGCGAAAAATTCTTTGACAAGAAAGTGAGGGATATCATGACACGAACTCCAAAATCAGTATCGCCTTCAACCAAAATTACTGAGATTCAAAATATAATGCACAAATATAAAGTACATACAGTATTGGTAGTAGACAAGGAAAATAAACTATTAGGTGTAGTAGACCATTACAGTTGCATGATTTAACCATATAAATTTGTGAAACATTTATATTTAATTGTAATATTTTTGCTTGCCTGCATTTGTGCTGATGCCCAAACTTCTGATTCTATTATTGTAAATAGACTTAGAGAAGAAGGCGTCAAATTTTCTCACAACAACTCTATCACGTTGCTTACCACGGGAAAGGAGAAGTTTAAAGATTTGTTTCAAGCCATAAAGAATGCTAAACATTCGGTACATTTAGAATATTTCAACTTCAGAAATGACTCTATTGCACGTGAGTTGTTCCTACTTTTAGACAAGAAAGCAAAACAGGGCGTGGAAGTAAGAGCATTGTTTGATGCTTTCGGCAACTCATCCAATAGCAGTCCTCTCAAAAATAGACACTTAGACTCTATACGCACCAATGGTATCGAAATCTATAAATTCGATCCCATAGTTTTTCCATGGATTAACCACGTTTTAGCCAGAGACCATCGTAAAATAGTTGTTATAGACGGGCGTATCGCATATATTGGTGGTATGAATGTTGCCGACTATTATATTAACGGGAACAAGAAAGTGGGCTCATGGCATGATATGCATTGTCGCCTGGAAGGAGAGGAGGTGAATACCCTTCAGCGCATTTTTCTGAAGATGTGGAATAAAACTACTGGGCAGAATGTACATGGAGCCCAATACTATCACGGTGATTATATAGACACAAGCTATTTTACCGGGCTAAAACCTGATACTACTGAGAGCAGAAACCACAAAACTGTAGGAATAATTAATCGAGAGCCACATACAAGCAATGGCATAATTAGATGTTTTTACGAGAATGTTATTAATTGCGCCAAAGACAGTATAAAGCTTATTAATCCCTACTTTACATTAAACAGAAAACTTAAGAAAGCTCTTAAGAATGCCGTTAAGCGTGGAGTCAAAGTAGAAATAATGCTATCTACGCATAGTGATATTCCACTTACACCTGACTGCGGTTTCTACAATGCCCACAAACTGATGAAAAAAGGTTGTAAAATATGGATGTATACACCCGGTTTTCATCATACCAAGATTATCATTGTAGACAATAGTATATGCACTATAGGAAGCGCAAATCTTAATTCACGCAGTCTAAGTTGGGACTATGAGGCCAATGCCGTAATTGCAGACAAGAATACAAGCAGCGAACTAAATCGTATTTTTGATAATTACAAGAAAGACAGTTTCCTTTTGGATGAAAAGAAATGGGATACTTGGCGAACACCATGGCAAAAGTTCAAAGGGTGGATAGGACATCTTATATCACCGTTCTTATAAGAATGGGTGATATAAAAATATACCCGAGCCCGTCAGATACTACCGATATCTACATATCCGTGTGTTACTGCATATATTGTAAGAGCTGAAACACTTTTTGCATCAAGTTTATCCATAATATTCTTACGGTGTGATATAACTGTGGTTAAACCTATATGCAACTTTTCTGCAATTTCTTTATTGATATAGCCTTCTACTATTAAAACTAAAATTTCTATTTCCCTATCGGTCAATATTCCACTACTTCCTGCAGAAATTGCCATCGGTAGGTTACGTCCTTTAGAATGAGCATATTGTTCCAATTTAAGCAACGACTTTACCAAACTACTTTCAGAAACATTTACATTGATACAATGAAAAGCCGAAAGACTTTCTGGAGTAGTTATAAGCACTATTGTCTTACGACCATACTGCATAAAGAATGCCCGGTGCTGAAGCACTACATTTAACGAAACAAAGAAATGGAAATATCTATCAGGGGATGAAACACTGAATTCATTGAAAGTACCAAAAATCTCAATATCAACAATAGGCATAATACGTTGGAGAATAGTCTTCAATCCTATTGCCGCCAACGTATTACCATCTATTATTGCTATGGTTGGTTTTATTCCTTCTATCAAGTTCATCTTGACCAAAAACGATAAGTTATATCCTGCATTGTCCCTGCATTGTCCCGTTTATATAGTCTCTGATTGGTGGTTTTACATTTAAGCGAACCTAGATGAGCTATATATGGACCCACCTTGATATAGTCAAATACCGCCTTTGATGCCTGCGCCGGAATTCTAAGTCGACCGCTATACCACCCTACCCGATAGCGAGGATAGCGTGTGTGTATATATGAAGCCAGCAGACTCACATACGACGGATCGGAATCGCCTCCCATAAAACAGATACAAGTAATGTTACTACCGAATTTAGCTATAAATTCGTCCAACACTTCTGTAGTTAACGGTGCGCCAATATCATCCCACAGGAACTTACTGTGGCATCCAGGACAATGACATGGGCAATTACTGATATTAATTGCCAATGTCACCTCGTCTGGAATTTCCTGAAATACAATACCTGTATTAACGTACTTTAGCATAATACCGCCTTTCTGCCTCAGCCTGTCTGGCCTGTGAGAAATTACTTACACGCTTAAGATAACCTATAATACGCGTAAGATAATCTACATTCTTACTTTTACATACTGGACACTCTTTAAGATATCGCTTGTCTATATGTCCACAATCGTTACATACCGTATTAGGTATATTAAAAGTGAAATAGTTGCATCCCTCTTTAGCAGCTACCCTAAACAATTGTTGGTATTGTTCTTTACTCAAATGTTCTTCAAGATTCATATGCAAAGCCGAGCCACCTGTAAGATGCTCGATATAAGGAGCACCATGAAGCTTGAATTTGTCAATCACGCTCAATGATTCATCTTCAACCACATAGAAATATGAGTTATAGCAATCGCGAGGAACAAAGTATCCATCTTCCCTATCCCATTTAGCATGCTTTACACCCACATTCTCGGCCGGAATCATTTCACAATTGAACATCACTTCTTTGGTACGATATTGTTTGTTGTACTTTTCTACCAAGCCCAATATGGTTTGTACAAACTGTAGATACTCGGGATTATCACTAATCTTCAGACCCATAAATTCTGCAGCCTCTACTAATCCATTGACACCAATAGTAAGATACTGACGACCCAAATTGATATAGCCGGCATCAAATAGTGGAAGCATACCATTCTGCTGCAACTCCTTTAGATTCTCATTGTAAGCAAGTTGAACCTTATGGCACAAGTCTATAACATTAGAAAGATATTCCTTATAATCTACATCATGGTTTACCGCATACTGAACACAACGATTAAGATTAATGGTAAGTACACTCTTAGAGCCTGTAGATACCCCACCTGCACCCAGCGTATAGCTGAAGCCGTTGTCTTGTATTTCATTACGCAAGCGACAGCAAGAGCTTAGGCTGTCGGCATTATCACTCAGATAGGTAAAGAAGCTATGTCCCTCTGCATACATTTCTGCCGCAAATTCTCCCCAATCCTTATCCTTACAGTCACCATTTTCTGTCAACATGGCCATAGTTTCTACGGGGAACGTAAGTACGGTCTTGGTACGCTCCTTGTTAAACCATTTCATAAAACGCTTCTGTAACCAAGACAATCCTTCCCAATCGGGTTGACTTCCATCGGGGAAATAGAAGTTACCAAACAAACTGTCAAAGTAATATTTGTCGTAATATGAGATATTCCAAAATACTGCTTGATAGTTGCGCGCACCAGTAGGCTGATTAAGCGAATATACTATCTGCTCAAAGCAATCAGTTATTACCTTATCTATAGTACGCTTTTTCAACGACATATCTATAACTTCATCAGCACGCTGGTAATAGTCTTTGCCAAACTCGAGCCCTACAAAGTAGTTCATGTACATCAAGAACTCTGGTGTAGCACATGCGCCCGAAAGCATAGAACTTACCATGAATACCATATTGATGAAACCTCCGCAAAACGACTTGAGGTTAGTTGGAGCTGTAGAATTGCCACCTATCGAAGTAGTACCACCTACCAACCAGGGATACATAGTTATAGAAGCACAATAATTGGCCAGAGATGTTTCATCGTTCTTATAAATAAAATGATGAGTAAGTTTATTAATGTATTCATCAGCCAATTCCTTTCCGTACATCTTCTTTATACGATCGGTAAGCAACTTGCGGTTAAGCCTAATAAAGCTCGACTTAGGCAATTCACCAATGAGCGTAGCTATATTTTTATGCTCTACATTGGCATTGGCATCATATTTTGAACCTGTAGCCGCATTCGATGCCTGCATATAGTCTGTCAAGAACTTTAAGCGTTCTATAGTTTCACGGTCTTCGGTATGTTGCTGGCGATATAGCATGAACGATTTAGCCACCTTATAGTAGCCCTCAGCCATCAATGCTTCTTCTACCTGATTCTGAATATCCTCTACCTTAATATTATTATATATATTAAGACGACTTATCAATTTTGAGATACAGCCAAGGTCTATTGGTTCTTTCACAGAGTCA
>CAVKSZ010000032.1:0-21324 GCA_963659135.1 Bulleidia sp.
TCTTCATTTTCTTTGCTTTTTAAATCTGTAAAACAATCATTTGTTTATTAAAACATTGCAAAGGTACATATTTTTTAAATACCATGTTCATTTTTTTGTATTTTTTTTTATTCTATCTTGTAACTTTTTAGCAAACTATTGAAATACAAAGGATTTCAAATTGCAAAATAATGTTAACACCGCAAATTAAAGCAATTACGGTGACATTTACCAATCTAAATTCCCGGTAACAATCACAATCATCAAGATGGCATACCAAATAAACCCATTAACATCTTTTAGGAATTTCTTCATGCAAGTTTGACAAAGACAGGCATTTAATAGGCAGACGAGCAAAAGAGAGAGGCAAGCGCGCAGCCCTTTCAACCCATGCAAGTCTATAGAATAAAGTATAAATTAAAAAAAGTAATACAGAAAATGGAAATTAAGACAGTTTTCAAGACTATGATGGTGGCAGCCGTATGCCTGGGTTCAACAATTTTAGCTTCTTGCAGCGATGATGACAATGATGGAATAAAATTAAGTGCATCAAAAGTTGAACTTGGAGTAGATTCAACCCAAACTATTGCTGCTGCTAACTGCACAACCCCACTAACAGTAAAGTCGAGCGATGAAGCTACAGCTACTGCAACCACCGAAAAAGCGACTATCACTATCAAAGGCGTAAAGGCAGGAGCAACTACAATTCTTGTAACCGACGCAAACAAACAGACTGCCAACATTAGCGTAACCGTTAAAGAGATGTTGGCTTTCGACAAGACTAACGTTTCTGTTGCAGCCGACAAGACAGAGAGTGTAACAATCAAGTCTGGAACAGCACCATATACTATAGCCGTGAAAGACGCCACTATTGCAACTGCAACAGTAGAAAATACCACCATTACTATTAAAGGAGTAAAGGCCGGTACCACTACTATCACTGTTACCGACAGCAAGAAAGTAACCGGCATTATCAATGTTACAGTAAGCAAGTAATAACCCTAATACCAAACGCTATACGGTGTAGAAGGAATGAATGACCACTACACCGTATTTGCCTTTTGAATCAACAATTAAAATGAATATGAAACTCAATTCTACATTATTTGCTCTTCTAATAGGAGCTACAATAGGTGTATCATCTTGCCACACATCAGAGAATGCCGTAAGTTATAAAAAGGCAGACCGTTATTTTGTACGCAATGATGTAAAAGACCATTCTCCACGACTCATCCAATCAGAAGAAGAACTAAACCAGTATTTCGGCAAAGCCCCCGTTATGGGAAAGAACGGAGCACCCACCAATATAGACTTTACCAAATACAATGCCATAGCTATAATAGAGGCTGAAACAAACCGTGATACCGAAATTAAAATTACCTCTATCAAGAACCACAGCAACAAAATAGTTGTAAAATACAAGGCCAAACAAAAAGGCGAGCCATTATCGTACACCATGGTACCAAGTGCTCTTTATCAGATAGATAAGAAATACGGAAACAATATAGCTTTTGTAAAAGAATAGCAAGACAATAGCCATAGGCAAACGACAAGCCTATGGCTATTATTTTTTAATCATAAGTAGGTGTTCAAAATTATTTTTTCACCCTCACATAAGTAGCCACAGCCCAAAGATTGGTAGCCACAGCAAATGCCATAAGGGCCAGCACCTGATGAAAAACGCACCCAAAGTTACCCCCACGAACAAACACAGTACGTATGGCGTCAATAAAATAATGCATAGGATTAACGTATGTAGTAAGATAAGCCCAGTGTGGCATAGAGCGTACAGGGGTAAAGAGCCCGCTTAAAAGCAATAAGCACATTACCACGAACCACATAACAAAAACAGCTTGCTGCATAGTATCGCTACTATTAGAAATAACCAAGCCCAATCCGCTTACAACAAAGGAAAGAAGTATGGCAAGGAGATAAACCAAGCCTATATTACCCGCAGAGGTAATGCCATATTCTATCCAAGCCAAAACAAAACACACCGTCATCACAACCATACCAATAATCCAATAGGGAATAAGTTTGGCAAGAATAAACTCCCACTTCTTTACTGGCGTCACATTAATAGCCTCTATAGTACCACTTTCTTTTTCGCCCACTATATTCAAGGCCGGTAGAAATCCGCACATCAACAGAATAAGAACCGCCATCAACGCCGGTATCATGAATATCTTGTAATTGAGATGTTTATTATAAAGGTAGAGAACCGACACAAAAGAGGATGCATCGGCAGCTACTCTACCCGCATCAAGATGAGAGGTTATAATTTCGGCCATATACACACTACCCATACTCCCCTTTGTTCCATTAACTGCATTGACTGCTACTAGAATCTTTGGTTTTTCTCCTCTCTGCATATCCCGTTCAAAATGAGGGGGTATTTCAACTATCACATCGGCCGAGCGCTCAACGTCCTCCAAAGCAGAAGCATAGCTTGACTTTTGTCCTCCGAAAATAAAATAAGAACTAGCCTCTATTCTATGCACAAGTTGGGATGAAAGCATAGACCGATCATTGTCGACCACATTGACCACAATATTTTTCATCTCCATATTCATTACCCATGGCATTACGCACATAATCAGAACTGGGAATATCAGTATAAGACGGAGAATGAATGCATTACGACTTATTTGGAGAAGCTCTTTTTGAAGCAAATATTTTATAGCCATAGTCTATCCATCTAATCTCTTATTAAATTTGACAAGAGCTGTTGTCAACACAACAGAGATCATAGTCAATAATACCAACATCTCTGGCAACACCTTATCTACCCCTACCCCCATAATCAGCAGTTTACGCATAGCCGATATATAATACCGCGGAGGAATAACCATAGAAATATATTGTAATATCTCTGGCATGCTCTCTATAGGATAAATCATTCCGCTAAGCAGAATACAGGGCATCATAAGCATCATAGCCGAAGCAATAAGTGCCACCAGCTGAGTTTTGGCAATAGTACTAATAAGTAAACCTAATGACAGAGCAAGAAGAATGTAGATGCCAGACACTGCGTATATCCAGAATACACTACCGGCTAATGGTACTAGCAGTATGAATTTGGCAATAAGCAAGATAGAAGTAAGACTTACGAAGGCAAGTACAAGATAAGGCACAGCCTTGGCTATGATTATCATCAGCGGACTAACAGGACTTACCAACAACACTTCCATAGTACCGCGTTCTTTCTCTCTTACTATACTGATACTGGTCATCATTGCACAGATTAATATTAGAATAATTCCCATTATACCCGGAACAAAGTTGTAACTACTACGCATCTGCGGGTTGAAGAGCATCTTGGTAGATACGGGGATTGCTCCAGAAGAATATTGCGCTAATATCTGCATTACATAATTGGCATACATCTGTGCCATGCTGGGGTCAGCTCCATCAGTTATTACCTGTATACCCGAATGCTTTGAAGCGAAATTGCTTCCGAAAACCACAGCCATATCAGCTTTTTGGTGACGAATAAGACTTTCTGCCTCACTGGGGGTATACACCTTGTATATTATATTAAAGTACTCATTAGCTCCAATTTTCTCTACCAATGCCTGTGTTTGATGGTCAACAGAGGAAAGGACTACAACGCATCTTACATTTTTCACATCGGTAGATATGGCAAAACCGAAAAGAAGCATCTGCACAATAGGTATTCCAAAAAGGATAAGCATTGTTCGCCTATCGCGCAAGATATGCTTTGCTTCTTTTACAACAAATGATACGAACTGTTTCATAATCTTGATGATTTTCGGGCAAGAAGAGTAAACACCCCATCCATATCGGACTGATGCAATTTAAGTTTAAGTTCATCGGGAGTTCCCATTGCCTTGATTTTCCCGTCGACCATAATAGAAATACGGTTACAATATTCAGCCTCGTCCATATAGTGGGTTGTTACAAAAACCGTGATACCCCGAGCTGCGGCATCGTAAATAAGTTGCCAAAACTTACGGCGGGTAGCAGGGTCTACACCGCCCGTTGGCTCATCGAGAAACACTATTTCTGGTTCATGAAAAATACTTACTGAAAAAGCTAATTTCTGTTTCCACCCAATAGGAAGACTGCTTACAATATCGTCGCCATGACTCACAAAGTTAAGTCGTTCAAGCAACTCTATAGTCTTACGCTTAATCTCCTTTTCGCTCATTCCGTAGATACCAGCAAACAAGCGGATATTCTCACGCACCGTCAAATCTTCGTAAAGAGAGAATTTTTGGCTCATATATCCTATATGCTTCTTAATCTTTTCATATTCTGTTACGATATTACATCCGGCAACACGCCCTGTACCAGATGTAGGTTGGCTAAGTCCGGTAAGAATACGCATAGCCGTACTTTTACCAGCTCCATTAGCGCCCAAGAAGCCAAAAATTTCTCCACGTTTCACTGAGAATGAGATATCATCTACTGCCCTAAATGAGCCAAATGCCTTCACCAAATGAGATACTTCAATAGAATATTCAGAAGAATGTTTTACGTTATCAAGTACAACGCGCGATGCAATACCAGAATCGGGCATGAACACTTCTTTAAATTCTTCTAACATTTCATTAGGAGTACCTACGCCCATTACCTTTCCTTCTTGGAGGAAGGCAACATTACGACATTTGCGTATCTCGTCTATATACGGAGTAGAAACAACAATGGTTATACCCCGTTCGCCAAGAGTTTCAAGTACATCCCAAAACTCTTTACGACTAACGGGGTCTACGCCAGTAGTTGGTTCATCGAGCAAAAGAATACTTGGGCGGTGAACTAGCGCACAGCAGAGAGCTAACTTCTGCTTCATTCCTCCAGATAAGTCACCTGCTTTACGAGTACGGAAAGGTTCTATCTGCGAATATATAGCCTTTATCTGATTATATTCGGCCTCTACGTTAGTTCCAAAGAGCGTAGCGAAGAACCGAAGATTTTCTTCGACGGAGAGATCTTGATACAACGAGAACTTGCCGGGCATATAACCTACTCTTTTGCGTATTTCCTTTATCTGATTTATTGCATCATTGCCATCGACAAGAACCTTTGTCTGTTTATTTATTGGCGAAGTTGAATCAGGAAGAAGCAGGGTGGCAAGTATTCTAAAAAGCGATGTTTTACCAGCGCCATCCGGACCAATGAGACCAAAAATATCGCCTTTTTTAACCGACAGGCTCACATCATGTAAAGCCAGAACCTTGCCATAATGCTTAGAAACATGCTCTATAATGATTGCTTTATCCATTATAACTTTCAAAAATGCTAGAATTTAACTTCGCCATACATACCTATTTTTATATATCCATCGTTTTTCACCCGAATTTTTACCGCATACACCAAATCGGCTCGCTCATCGTCTGTTAATATGGTTTTAGGCGTAAATTCTGACTTTGCAGAAATCCATGTTACCAGGCCAGAATACGCCGTTTTCTCACCATCCCCATAGTTGGCGAAAACCTTAACACTCTGCCCTATCTTTATGCGTTTTAATAGGGATGATGTAATATATGCCCGTAGATACATATAGTCTGTATACGCCACTTTAAACAGAGGTTTTCCGACGGTAGCGAACTCACCCTGCTCCATATACTTTTCGAGTACTATACCTGATATTGGCGAATGTACATAGCATTTAGACAACTGGTCTATCACTTGCAGCTTCTGAATATCCAAGCTGCCCATCTGAGCATTTAGACTGTTATTGGAAGATGTAAGTGAAGATAGTTGAGCGTCAAGTTGGCGTTCGAGCACTTTTACTTGACTAAGGGCATCGTCAAGACACTTGCGATTAGCTGCTCCAGCTTTCACCAAATCGGCATAACGATTATAATCTTCACGAGCTTTGACTAATTGCTGGCGGATTGCAGCCACCTGTTTATTCATATCGGGTCTCTGTGTTGCATATACCTGCCTAGATACCCCCATCTGCTTTGCCTTCAGATAGAGTTGGGTGGTATCTATCGCCCCTACAAGATACCCCCTGCTTACCCTATCACCCTCATCTACATTAAACTGCATAATTTTTCCGTTCTGCTCGGCAGATACTGTTACTTCAGTAGCCTCGAATACACCAGTTGCATCATACTCGGTTACACGCTCACCGCAAGATATCATTAATACCAGTGCAAGTAAAGAAACTGATAAATTAGCTATTAGATACTTAACATTTTTATGTTTCATAGATATCTACTTATTGTTGTTATTTTTCTGTTTGTATATCTCCTTAAGAAGTTCTACCTCATGACAGGCTTTCTGTAGCCGTGCCATACTTACGGCATTGATGTTGCGCACCAATTCGTTAACACTTTCTGTACCCAGTTGAACCTTACGCTCACTCTTGCTGCGTATACTCTCGCGCAGAGCTACTATCTCGTTGTCTTGAGCTATCTGTTTGCGCAAGGCATCAATTGCACCATCCGATTGCTCGTTTTGAAGTGCTATTTGAAACAAGAACGTTTCGCGCTGCGAGTTGTTCAATGCCTGTTGTACCTCAAGTTTGCGGATATCGTTTTTCCGGGTATAAAGCGCACCTATATTCCATGAAAGTGTCACGCCACCAAAGAGTATGCTTTTGTGTAGAAAATCACTTACCTGAGAATGTATCTGCCCCATACCAAAAACACTTACCGTGGGAAGAAGTTGCGTATCAAGTTGCTTACGTAAGGCCGAAACAAGCCTATTCTGTGAGGAATAATAAGAAAGTTCGGGGCGTAATACATTTCCTTTGTCTGCTGGTGGCAAAAGGGTTGGTTTTTCAAGCGTTTCCTCCACAGGCAATTTTCGTCCTATAAATATTTCAAGCATTCTTACATAAGCCTTTCGCGATGCGCTGAGAGCTTCGTACTGTTGGGCAACCTTTAATTTTTCTACCAAAACGCTTTCCAAATCACCTTGATTAGCCACACCACCCGTTATCATGGTTCTTATAGTTTTCTCACTGGTAGCCAAATCGTCCTGTAGCAAAAGGTTCTGCGAAATCTGTTCGTCAAGCAGCAGAATACCGAAGTACAGCTGGTCAACACGCTCATTTATGGCATATAGCGACACATCAAGTTGATTCTTCTGGACTTCGCTTTGCAATTTGGCCACAAGTTGCTGAGCAGATGTCTGGCCTCCGTCATACACATTCTGGCTAACCACAACCGATGCACCGGTTGTCCAGTTCTTAATATCCACGCCCACTTGATTCATTATGGGGTTTGACTTAAGAATATCGGTGAAGGCATATGCTCCTGCAGAAGCACTTACCTTAGGCAACCAACCTTTTTTAATATTGCCTATGGTAAAATCTCTACTTTGTTCTATCATACGGTATTGCTTGATAGCCGGATAGTTATCATGAGCCATCTGTCGGGCATCGCCTAGCGTAAGAGCTTGCGCAGTAGTGGCCATTGCCAAAATTGACAGTACCGATAAGATTACTTTTGTTTTCATTGGCTATTTGTTATTATTACTTTGACTTGATTATTTATTACACCGCAAAGGTAAGACTATAACCAACAGCCGTTGTTATCAAAAAATAGGAAGAAATGCTCTATTTGTTTGATTTCCGCACAAAAAGAACATTGATATAAAAAATACAAGTATATTTGCAACCCCAAACAAACAATTAGAACATTTAATCCAACAAATATGAAACAACCACAGTTACTGACTATGCAAAATATGTTTGACATATTGAGCGAAAAAATCGAGTTATCATCTGTATCGTTTTTAAAAGGAGGACTGGGCATTGTTATCAATATAAGCCAACTTCTACAACCATTCATCTATAATATACAGAGCCCTTATCTATTAGAAGACTATCGCTTAGGATACATTAAAAAGGGTTATTTACACGGCATTATCAATCTACAAGAATACACTATAAAAGCGGGAAACGCTATATTTATAACACCAGGGACAATAGTAGAACCACAGGATGCCAGTAGCGACCTTACCATCGTAGGAATGGGAGTACAAAGTGATTTGTTTCATATAGCACACTCTGGACGATTGCCAAGCCTATTCAACAACGTCACTCAAAAGCATGGGATTCTTACTATCACAAAGCAAGAAGGGGCAGTTATTGAACAACTATTACGAATACTCAGCGAAATAGCCACAACACAAGGCAATGCTCAAAACGAAAAAATTAAGGAGAATTCGACAAGCAGTGAAGAATATACGCCAACCGTACATCATCTTATAGCCGCTATTACCTATTATTATAATAACCTTTTTGAGAAGCGCAAAGATGTCACAATATCACCCAACACCACAGGAAAAGATACATTTGATAGATTTATACAACAAGTAAACCTACACTGTAGAGAGCAACGACAAATAGCATTCTATGCTGATAAATTGTGTCTTACAGAACGATACTTGGGCACAGTTATCCGTCAAACAAGCGGAATCACCGCTAAAGAATGGATTGACCGTGCCGTAATAACCGCAGCCAAGGTTATGCTGCGCCACGAAAATTTTCAGATAGCCGAGATTTCCGAACGATTACATTTTGCTACACCCAGTTTTTTCTGCAAATATTTCAAACGCCTAACAGGTTGTACGCCACAAGAATACCGGCAAGGGTAACAACTTTAGAATATTTATAGGGTGGTTCTAAAAATTGCCACTTAGTATAGCCTATAAGCAGAAATATTACAAAAAAATAGTAATTTTGCATATACAATCACATAGACTATATGGAAATCAAGAATTCGCAATTTGTTATTTCTGCCCCAACGGTAGATAAATGCCCCAACGACAATAAAGCCGAATATGCTTTTATAGGGCGAAGCAATGTAGGCAAATCGAGTCTCATCAATATGCTTTGCAACCATAAGGGGTTGGCAAAAACCAGTGCCACACCCGGCAAGACACTTCTAATAAACCTATTTCTGGTAAACCGCGAATGGTATCTTGTAGACTTGCCGGGCTACGGGTATGCCAAGCGTTCAAAAAGTGTACAAGACCAGTTGCAACGCATGATAACGGGATATATTCTTCAGCGCCAGCAACTTGTTAACGTATTTGTGCTGATTGACATTCGGCACGAGCAGCAGAAGATAGATAGAGAATTTGTTGACTGGTTAGGGTTAAGCAATGTACCGTTTAGCATTATCTTTACCAAAGCAGACAAGATAGGGCCGGTTAAAGCTCGACAAAATGCCGAGAAATGGATGGAAAGCTTAAAAGACACATGGGAGACTCTGCCTCCTTACTTCATAACCAGCAGCGAGAAGCGAACTGGTAGACAGGACGTGTTAGACTATATAGAGCAAATAAACAAAACGATGACAGCCAACGAATAATAAAAAACAAACGATGGCAAATCAGAATACAATTCTTGATGTACAGAATATAAGTAAACGCTTTGGGGCACGACAACTATTTGAGAATCTATCTTTTAGCATTGCTGAAGGGCAGAAAGTTGGTCTTATAGCGCGCAACGGAACTGGCAAATCTACCCTATTGTCAATTCTGACCGGTAAAGAGAGCCAAGACGAGGGAATGATAGTGTACCGCAATGGCATACGTGTAGGATACTTAGAGCAAGAACCTGCATACAACGCGGAAGACACTGTACTAGATGCTTGCTTTAACCATCAAGGCGACGACGAAAAGATAATAAAGGCCAAGCAGATACTTACCCAACTCAAAATATCGGACCTGGCGCAACCCATGTCGCAACTCAGCGGTGGTCAGCGAAAAAGAGTAGCTCTGGCCAATGCCCTTATTACAGAACCCGACTTCTTGATTTTGGATGAGCCTACCAACCACTTAGACCTTGAAATGATAGAATGGTTGGAAGGATATTTGCAACGAGGAAACAAGTCGTTACTCATTGTTACACACGACCGTTATTTCTTAGATCGTGTATGCTCTGTTATACTAGAGTTAGACGACCATTCGATATATACCTACCGAGGCAATTACGCCTATTATCTAGAGAAACGGCAAGAACGACTGGACAACCGCCGTGCCGAGCAAGCCCGCGCCGCCAACTTATATCGCACCGAATTGGAATGGATGAGGCGTATGCCCCAAGCACGAGGTCACAAGGCAAAATACCGCGAAGACGCATTCTACGAGCTCAAGGAGAAAGTGCATCAACGTATAGAAGACCGGCAAGTTAGACTTAAAGCCTCGAACGTATATATTGGCTCAAAGATATTTGAATGTCAATATGTTTCTAAGCAGTTTGGTGACGGAAAAACCATACTTAACAACTTCTATTACAACTTTGCCCGCTTTGAAAAGATGGGCATTGTGGGCAACAACGGAACGGGCAAATCTACCTTTATTAAATTGCTTTTGGGTATATTGCGTCCTGACAATGGTAAATTTGACATTGGTGAAACCGTAAAATTTGGTTACTACTCGCAAGAAGGTTTACAGTTTGACGAGCAAGAGCGAGTTATAGATGTCATAACCAAGCGAGCCGAATATATAGATATAGGTGGAGGGAGGCATCTATCTGCAGCACAATTCCTGCAAAGATTTCTATTTACACCCGAAGAACAATACGACTATGTATACAAACTAAGCGGTGGACAACGGCGCAAACTCTATCTATGTACCGTATTGATGGACAACCCCAACTTCTTGATACTTGATGAGCCTACCAATGATCTTGACATCCAGACACTGCAAGTGCTAGAAGAATATCTACAAGATTTCCCGGGATGTGTAATTGTAGTTAGCCACGACCGATATTTCATGGATAAAGTGGTAGACCACATACTGGTATTTAAAGGCAATGGAGATATAGACGATTTCCCTGGCAACTATACACAATACAGACAATACTCAGCTTTACAAAGTAAGGAAGATGCCAAAACAGGGACGGTACAGAAAGAGAAGAAGAATTACCACAACGACACCCGGCGTCGTTTATCGTACAAAGAGAAACTGGAGTTTGAGCAATTGGAGAAAGATATTGCTGCACTTGAACAACAACAGCATGAGATAGAACAACAACTCTGCAGTGGTACGTTGGCTGTAGACGACCTAGTAGAGAAAAGCAAGCTATTGCCCAAACTCAAAGAAGAGATAGACGAGAAGAGTATGCGATGGTTAGAACTCAGCGAGATAGGCCGTTAATATTATTGGCTTTCTCAAAAAATAACATCGCTCATTAAATCATATTATTATGAATATTTTAAACCGCACATTCTGTATTCTGTGTATCATAGGCAACTTATGGTTTACACAAGACGTATATGCCATTCGCCGAAATCAAAAAGTTGCCGCCGCAGAATATCTAGAAAGGCAGAAGATTATAGGACTTAAGAGTATTACCGAAGAAGCTGCAAGAGGACATGTAGGCTTTTTAGCACACGACCTACTGGAAGGTAGACAAGCAGGCACACGTGGAGCACAACTAGCCCAACAATATATTATCTCGCACATGGTAAGATTGGGGGTACAACCCTATCTTGAAGGGTCATACCTACAGCCATTTACCGCAGTAGCCAAGCCTGCATTACACCGTATGCCGAGGTTTTATGTTGAGGCCGACTCTATTGTCAAAATATCTAGTTCATCACATCACAAGTTGCAATTAGCCAATGTACTTGCCACCATTCCGGGTTCATCGCCTACTGACACAATTGTAATAGGAGCACATTTTGACCACGAAGGCATTTCTACAACTTTAGTAGGAGACAACATCTATAATGGCGCTGATGACAATGCGTCGGGTGTAAGCGCCGTATTACAGATAATGCAAGCGTTTGTAAAAAGCGGGATTACCCCACGCTGCACCATAATTTTTGCTTTTTGGGATGGCGAAGAGATGGGATTGCTCGGTTCGCGCTATTTTACTCAACTGCTCAATGATGCCGGACATATCAAAGGCTATCTTAATTTTGACATGATTGGCGGGAACAACCGCGCCTATGACCCTCAATATTTCGTATATTTCTATACTGAAAGTCATCCTAGAATAGGCGATTGGTTAAGAGAAGACTTGAATACTTACCAATTTAATCTACATCCCAACTACAAACCATGGGATAACCCGATAGGCGGCAGTGATCAAAGTTCGTTCGCACGGCACGGTATTCCAATAGTATGGTACCATACCGATGCACAACCACATTACAACCAACCAACAGACGAGGCACTGACTATCAATTATGCCAAACTAGCTGACATTACTCGCGCTGCATTTCTTACGGCATGGCATATGGCTAACGAAGAAGCATGGTAACAAAAAAGAAAGACTTTGTTTTGCGGTCTCTACATATTAAAGTAACTTTGCATCTATGAAGCGCATATTGCTATATATACTATTTATATTCTGTGCATTATCGACACAAGCGCAAACAGAATGTGAAGACACCTGTCAGCATATACACGGCATAGACATGAGTCATTATCAAGGCGACGTGTTTTGGGAACAAATAGGAGAAAATGCCAAGATGGCCTATGTGTATCTAAAAGCCACAGAAGGGGGTAACAACATAGATGACAAATACAGAAGAAATATAGATTTGGCCCACCAAAATGGGTTGAAAGTAGGATCTTATCATTTCTATCGAGCACGCATTCCACAAGAAGTACAATTGCAAAACTTCATGGCTCAATGTAGACCTGAAGACCAAGACCTTTTGCCCATGATTGACATAGAAACGCGTAGTAGTCTTCCGGTAGAAGAATTCGTTGACTCGGTATTTAAATTTCTCCAACTTGTTGAGCGTGCCTATCGGCAGAAGCCTCTTATTTATACAGGAGCCAACTTTTACGACCACAACTTTTCAGGAAAGCTAAGCGAATACAAAATAATGATAGCCCAATATACACAACGTGAACCTATATTGGCAGACGGGCGTGACATAACGCTTTGGCAATATACTGGAAAAGGGCATATCAACGGCGTTAACGGTCATGTAGATAAAAGCAGATTTATGGGCAATCATAGATTAAGAGAGATTAGATTCAGACACCGATAATATTTAAACACATACGATTATGGCAATCATTAAATGTCCGGAGTGCGGTCGAGAAATAAGTGACAAGGCTCCAGTATGTCCATCATGTGGCATAGAAATTGCAGAACACATTATAACCTGCCCACAATGCAGCACCATCTATTTTAAAAATCAACCCTGTTGTCCTTCTTGCCACTGCAAGAATCCAATGACAGTTGCTCCTGTTTCACCCTCAGTACAGACAACCACTGAGACACCCAACATACAACCCAAGAAGAAAAGCAATAAGAAAATACTATATTCGTTTCTCTTTGCGCTGGTTATAGTCGTTGGTGGTATATTTGTATGGTATCAGGCTCAAAGTGGAAAAGAGGAAGAGGCATATACTTATGCCATAACGAGCGATGACCCTGAAGTCTTACAGAGTTACCTAAATAAATATGCAAGTGCTCCGGCTGAACACCGCGACTCTATATCTGCAAGATTGGAGAAATTACAGCTTTCTGACGCAGAGTGGCGCGACGCTGTAGTGAGTGGATCAAAAGAGGCTATCGAAGCATATCTTAAAGCACATCCCGATGGGGTGCATCAACAAGAAGCATTACACTATATCGACTCAATAGACTGGGCAAAAGCGCAACGTCTAAACACGGTAGAGGCTTATCAAGCATATACAGAAGCCCATGCCAATGGTGAGCACATAGACGAAGCTACCGAGGCACTTAAAGATACCCAGGCAAAGACGGTTATGCCCCAAGAAAAAAACGCTATCGTAACATTATTCCGTCATTTCTTTCAAAGTATCAACTCAAAAAATGAAGACGGGCTTAGAAGTACCGTAGCCGTATTTATTGAGTCGTTCTTGGGTAAAACAGACGCCTCGCCTTCTGATGTAGTAACATTCATGAAGAAAATATACAAAGACGACATTAGCAACATGAATTGGCACTTAGGCGATGATTTCAATATAGAAAAGAAAGAGGTTGGTGACAATGAATACGAATATAACGTACAATTCTCTGTATCACAAGACATCACTCGTAGCGATGATACCAAAGAGAAACATGCCAAATATCTAATCAAAGCTAAAGTAGATTCTAACAACCTTATCAGTTCATTTAACATGACCAAAATATTGGAATAGTCGTTGGGATGAAACAAGCATCATAAAGATTACCATTGTATCTCTGAAACAGTATAAATAAAATATTTAACAGAAAACTTAACAAATAATTACATGATAGATACATCTGCTTTTCAAGGAAAAAAAGCCGCTTACTGCACATTGGGTTGTAAGTTGAATTTTTCTGAGACTTCAACCTTTGCCAAAACACTCCAAGAAATGGGGGTAAGTAGCGTTTCTGAAGGTGAGAATGCAGACATCTGCCTAATAAATACTTGCTCGGTAACCGAAGTTGCCGACCGCAAATGCCGCACAGCCATACGGCGCATGGCCAGAGAAAACCCAAATGCATTTGTGGTAGTAACAGGATGTTATGCACAACTTGAATCAAAAAAGGTGGCAGACATTGAAGGAGTTGATTTAGTTTTGGGCAGCAACGAGAAAGCAAGCCTTATCCAATTCCTATCAGACGCTTGGAGCAAGAAAAGCGACAACAACCATCTGCATATCTATCATTCTGTTAAAACTAAGGAAATAAATACGTTTCAACACTCTTGCTCACGCGGAAACAGAACGCGATATTTCCTAAAAGTACAAGATGGATGCAATTACTTTTGTACCTATTGCACCATACCCTATGCCCGTGGATTTTCACGTAATCCATCAATTGCATCACTAGTAGAACAAGCCCAACAAGCTGCAGCTGAAGGCGGTAAAGAGATAGTACTAACAGGTGTAAATATTGGTGACTTTGGCGCAACCACAAAAGAACGATTCATAGACTTAGTAAAGGCTCTTGATGAGATAGAAGATATAAAAAGATACCGTATCAGCAGTTTGGAACCAGACTTGCTAGATGACGAGTTGATAGAGTATTGTGCAAATAGCAGGGCATTTATGCCTCATTTTCATATCCCTCTGCAAAGCGGATCAGACCACGTACTACGCCTTATGCATCGCCGCTATGGCAAAGCACTCTTTGCCCATAAAATAGAGCTTATTAAGCAACTTATGCCCGATGCCTTTATCGGAGTAGATGTAATGGTTGGTTGCCGAGGGGAGCATCCCGAACATTTCGAGGAATGCTATACTTTTCTTGAGGGTCTGGATGTTACTCAACTGCATGTATTCCCATATTCAGAACGTCCTGGAACATCTGCACTATCTATTCCTTATATAGTAGATGAGACAGAAAAGAAGGCTCGTTGTAACAAACTGCTGGAACTGAGTGATAAAAAGACTCACGAATTTTATCAGCAACATATTGGAAAAGAAGCCGATGTACTATTTGAGAAATCAACTAAAGGAAAAACCATGCACGGCTTCACCGAGAATTACATTAGAGTAGAACTCTCGGCCTCTAATGCACACCCCGAATACGATAACCAAATTTTAAGAGTTAGGTTGGGCGATTTCAATTATGATAAATCGGCATTAAAAGCAGAAGTGCTATGAAACTTGCCATCGTAATATTAAATTGGAACGGGCGTGATATGCTGAACCACTATTTGCCTACATTGTTAGCAAATACAGTTCCAGACAGTGAAGTATATGTTGCCGACAATGCTTCGACCGATGACTCACTTACACTTTTAACAGATTCATTCCCAAGTGTACGCACTATATTGCTCGATCAAAATTACGGATTTGCAGAAGGTTACAATAGGGCTCTTAAACAGATAGAAGCAGAATACTACCTGTTACTAAATTCAGATGTAGAGGTGGCACCAGATTGGTTGTCCCCCATGCTATGGTTTATGGAAAACAATACCGATGTAGCCGCTTGCCAACCAAAGATACTCTCTGTATACGACCGGAAAAGCTTTGAATATGCGGGCGCTTGTGGAGGTTTCATTGATAGATACGGATATCCCTATTGCCGAGGACGCATATTCGACACTGTAGAATATGACAATGGCCAATACGATAGTCCCATGGAAATTCAATGGACCACAGGGGCTTGCATGTTGGTTAGAAGTAGCGATTATTGGGCAGCTGGTGGCTTAGATGGTAGATTCTTTGCTCATAACGAAGAGATAGACTTATGTTGGCGATTACGACTAATGGGAAGAAAACTTTACTGTATTCCCCAGAGTAAAGTATTTCATGTTGGCGGCGGAACCCTTGCAAAGAGCAATCCAAGAAAGACTTTTCTTAACTTCCGCAATAACCTTACCATGCTATACAAGAATCTTCCAGAACAGGAAATCAACCATGTAATGCGGGTAAGATGGTGGTTAGATTATCTTTCGGCTTTTGTAATGCTTATACTTAATCGTAGTTGGGGAGATTTTATGGCAGTTATCAAAGCCAGAAGAGCTTTCAACAAATGGAAACTTCAGTTCAAATCAGACAGAGAAGAGATACTACAGAAATATCAAAATCAACACAGCGATAGTGTTCGGTCTCCTTTCAGTATATTATGGCAATACTACGCTCACCACAATAAAGAGTTTAGTAGTTTGCCATCATCTCATAGCAAGGCTAACCGTTCGTTTCCAAATGTAATGCTTCTTCCACAAATAGAGGTACTTCTTAACGAAGGCCATACTGTTACCCTACAATTACGCGGATATAGTATGCGCCCTTTTCTTGAGGACAATCGCGACAAAGCGTTACTTATCAAGGCCGACCATTTAGCTATTGGCGATGCCGTTTTGGCAAAAATTCCGCAAGGAGGATACGTACTTCATAGAATTGTAAAAATCAAAGGAAACGAGATTACTCTTTTAGGCGATGGCAACCTTACTCCCGAGCATTGTATGCGTAGCGATATCATAGGTTTCGCTGTTGGTTTCTACCGGAAAGGGCACACTACCATAGACAAGACAAACGGACTAAAATGGGGAACTTACTCAATAATCTGGATGTTGTTACGCCCGTGCCGTAGATATTTACTAGCTTTCTACCGTCGCATTTGGCTAAAAATTTTCAAACCCATTTAATATACAACAAGTAAATATGAAGACAAAGAAAGGATTTAAACTCCGTGAGATATGCGGAGAAAAAATATTATTGGCTGATGGCATCGAGAATATCGACTTTAGCGATATAATAAGCATGAATGCCACATCGGCATACCTTTGGGAATGTGTTGAGAAAAAGGACTTTACCGTTGAAGATATGGCAAATCACCTTACAGAACAGTATGAGGTTAGTTACGACGTTGCCTTAAAAGATGCCAAAGAACTTGCCAACCAATGGTTCAAGTGTGGTATCATAGAGTTATAATATTCATGATTGGGTAGGCAAAGGAAATGTAGGCTAAATCCAACCAATTACCCTACCTATAATATATGAAGATGGCGCAGATATACTCTGCGCCATCTTTTATTTTGTATTACTACACGTATACTAATACAGCATAGTCTCATTACTCTTAAGCGGTCATAGCTTTTAGCTTCTTTAGTAGGGCAAACATCACAAGGGCACTAATCAAGCAGAGAGCAATTAGAATGCCCCAATTGTACATCAAAGGAATTCTATTCCAAAGCATTGATGGAATTGAACTTAAATAGTTACCAATAGCTGTAGCTACAAACCAGCCACCCATCATTAGACCCTTATACTTTGGAGGGGCAACCTTAGAAACAAACGATATTCCCATTGGAGAAAGTAATAATTCTGCCAATGTAAGAGTGAAATAAGTAGATATAAGCCAGCCTGGCGACAATATGCTTTGAGTATCGTTACCCAGTGACATAGGTGAAATCAAATCGGTAGACGCCAAAGTTATCACACCAAATCCGAGAGCAGCCACAAGCATACCCCAAGCGATACGTGTAGGTGCACTCACCTCATTACCTCGATTAGCCAAAGCACCGAAAAATGCCATACTAAACGGAGTAAGTGCAACTACAAAGAACGGATTGAATTGCTGGAAATCTGATGGCTGAGCATATATAGGATTGTCCATCAAAGCATATAGTGTATATGCGCCAGCAAGAAGCAGAACAGTGCATACACCGCAAACAACACGGTTGCGCGCAATCTTCGACTGGAAAGTGGCAAAGCCTGTATATACAGCAATAGCAATGAGTGCTAAACTGAATATATTAAAGCCTATACGCATAGGGCCCTCAATAGTAAGATTAGTATACTTCTTGGCAAAGAAGGTAAGAGCTGAACCATTTTGATGGAACGCCATCCAGAAGAAGATAACCACCGCAAACACCAAAAGCAATGCTACAATACGATCTTTAGTCTGCTTAGGAGTAAGTTCTTCTACATCGGCAGACTGTTCCTTGGCTTGTTTTGCGGTTACGTCGGCATGTTTAAACCATCCACGGAAGGCAAAATAGATAACCGCAGAGATTATCAAAGATACACATGCCACACCGAAACAGAGACCATACGCCCCGTAAAGTGCTGTAAGATACTTTGGATCTGTACAGGCTGCATCATAAGTAAAGCCATATTGACCCAAATAAAGGTTGGTTATCCATTTAGCCATAGATGGGGCAAACATGGCACCAATATTGATAGCCATATAGAACAAGCTGAACGCGGCATCGCGGCGTGACGAATATTTAGGATCGTCGTACAGATTACCTACCAATACCTGTAAATTACCCTTGAACAACCCTGTACCCAGAGAAACGCAAGCAAGACCTGCAAACATTGAGATTTTTCCAACGGCATCGGCACCAGTTGGGAATGCCAAGCCAAGATATCCCAAAAACATGGTTGCAAAACCAATGGTTACACACTTGCCATAACCTATCTTATCGGCTATCATTCCACCAAACAATGGGGCGAAATAAACTACCGCCAAGAAAATGGCATAAACCTGACCAGCCTGCGATTCGGTCCATCCGAACTTAGCCTGCATAAACAAGGTAAAAATGGCAAGCATGGTATAATAACCAAACCGCTCACCGGTGTTGGCCAATGCCAACGCATAGAGTCCTTTGGGTTGTCCTTCAAACATAATAATTATCTTTTAGTTTTGGTTATATCAAACAGATAGGCAGCCTTGATCACTATATTACCATAATTGGAACTGCCAAAATAATCGCGCTTAGTATCGCCATATATATTACCAAGCCCATAATAATACCGGGCTTCTATAAGAAAATGCCCTACATGAGGAAGCGAATATTCCAAGCCTGCACCTACCGCAATACCGTAATCAAACTTATTCTCAACAGCCATTGTATCTTGAGCTACTACCGATGAAACACGGTCTGTGGTGTTGCATTCGTTTATATTAAAGTTTGTCTTTGTTTTCTCACTAAGGTAAATACCAAACTGCGGACCAAGATTAACAAAGAAGTTCAAACCTTTATACTCACGTCCCCAAGCCAAATGGGCAAAAATGGGAATCTGAACATAATTGATTGTACGGCTATAATTTTCAGCCAATCCTGTTATACCATTAATTACAGGTTGATTCTGACGGTCTAATATATCTTCTTTCCAACCAAGCTGTGAGTAATTAATTTCTGCATAAACAGAAGCTATCGTCTTAAAATATTTCTCACAAACATAGCGCATAGACAATCCACCTGTAAGACCGCCATGATACCCTTGAGGAACTTTTGGGTTAAAACTTACATTACTTAATATATAACCGCCGTTGACACCCAACGTAAAGTCGTTACGATGTTCGCCAATCTGCGACATAACGGTTACGAAAGGTGTCAAAACCAAACTTAAAATCAAAAATAGCTTTCTCATTAATATGTTACCGATTCTATCGTTTGATTATTTTTATAATGAATCAACTGGAAGCACGCATTCTCAACGCCTCCTCCTGAAATTTTGTCGAAATACAATACTGTTTGCACGGGAGTAGATACTACTTGCTTCTTTGTCCCCGAAAAAGTTGTACCATATTTGTGTAAGCCACCAATAAAATACATAGCATGGTCGTAACCAGTAAGCGCAAATCTTGGAAGGGCTTGCAATGTTTCTGTCTTAAACCATTGTCTATAGGCACCCTCAACCCGCTGAGTCGCAGCAGACAAAGAATTATAATAGAATGTGGTTGGAATGTATGTATCAAAACGGTAATAATTAGCCAAATTATACTTGGTATACATCAACCACTCGGTATAACCAAACAAGGATATTTGAAGATTGGGCGACAAGGTCTTCAGCCCATTCAACTTAGCAAAAACTACATTAAGTTCGGGCGAACGACCAGTATTAAGTACAACAACATTGGGCTGAGTAGTACTAAAAGCCTTGGCAAACTGACTTTCTGTAGACTTGATATTGGTTATGCTGTATTTAATACCCTTGGCCTCAAGTTGCTTTCTTAGTCCAAAAGTGAAAGCACCCTTTCTACTTGTTGAGTCGTTACAATCTACAAATATAGGATGGCAATCGGGGAAACGTTCTATAAAAGCATTGATTGCCTTACCATTAAGACGTTCTTGCGATTGGTATACTTGAAATATCTGGTTATTACGCTGCACTTCATCGCTCGAAATTGAGAATGGAATAACCATTTTAATCTGGTGAGTCTTGCAAAAATCGGCAAGATACTTTACCTGAGGTGTGTACAATGGCCCGAAGATCACATCGCATTGCTGTGCTGCCTTATCAAGCAATACTTGGCGTATGTCGGCATCGATAGCAACATTCCAAGCATGCACTTTTACTGATATACCTTGGCTCTTCAAGTCTTCACAAGCTAACAGAAAACCACGATAATACTCTGTCATACGCTTACCATCGCCATCTACTTGATGTAGGGGCAACATCACTCCTACCCTAACTTCACGTAAACGTATATCCTCTTTTTTGATGGGCTTCTCTGTTGATGTCTGCGACTTTGCTACTGTTTGTTTTGTTGCAAAAGGAATAAATACGATATCACCTTTCTTGAGTTGATATCCCTCTTGCTGCATTTGTGGATTAGCAGCCACCAATTGCTCTACCGTAAGACCATACTTATGGGCAATTCCATAAACGGTATCTTTCTTCTTTGCTTTGTACTGGTCTTGCCATGCAGTAGTTTGAGCTACGCTTAAAGCACAAACTAGCAAAAGAATGGATATAAATATATAGCGCATCAAATGCATGCTCATTAGTCTTTATTAATAATTTCAAATGCAAAAATACAAAAAAACTCATTATAGTCCTAAATAATTAGTGGAAAAACAAAGGACAGTTATAGCTGCTCTTTTATTTGAGAGTGTTTTTCTTCTATAATCTAAATTTCAAGTGCATATATTTGCAAAACACTCAGATAAGTTTTCTAGATGGTTGACGGCCGTCAGCAGAGTTGCCCACGGCCACCCGCCTACGTGTTGACGGCCGTCAGCATATTGGGCGTTGGCCGTCAGCAACTAG
>CAVKSZ010000033.1:0-20967 GCA_963659135.1 Bulleidia sp.
AACCTAAATTAAACTTTATCGAAAGAAGACCAAGTAGTCATCCCACGATAAATACAAACAATCTCAACAATATGCCAAATGGAGTGTATATCATAAACGGAAAGAAGATTGTAAAATAAGTTTTCAGCACAGGCAAAGAGAACGTTGCCATACAGGTATAGCCCTTCATCGCACAATCACCTACCCTTACTGCCTAGAGTCTCACCACTCTAGGCAGTGTCGTTTTCGCCCCACAAGTTCTCCTAATCTACCCCAAAGGTATGCAGATAGGAAGCGAATCGCTGCTAGTTTTATTCTGTCCAATTATTTTTTTACCACCATTATGGGGGTGTTATCCAGCTTTTTTGACTATTTTTGCAGCAATAATCATTATTAACCCTTTCATGGCAATAGTAATAGGAATAGACGTGGGCATAAGTACCACTAAGATTGTAGGAATAAACGACAACGGACAAGTAATATCGCCCAAGCGAATAAAGGCTACCGACCCCGTAGCCTCGCTCTATGGTGCTTTTGGTAAATATCTGTACGACAACAAAATAAGCCTGGAAGATGTAGAACAGGTTATGATAACAGGCGTAGGTGCGGCATATATAGACTCGCCTATATACGGTTTGTCTACAGGTAAGGCCGACGAATTTATAGCCGATGGACTGGGAGCCTTCTACGAAACCGATTTAGAACGTATGATTGTAGTTTCAATGGGCACTGGTACTTCACTGGTACAATGTATAGGCAACGACATTCGCCACATTGGCGGCATAGGTGTGGGCGGCGGTACGCTGATGGGCCTATCGCGTATAATGCTCCAGACCGACGATATTCATACCATCAACAAACTGGCCTCTGAAGGCGATTTGAAAAACATAGATGTACAGATAGGCGACATTAGTCCGTATCCGTTACCCGGCCTACCCAAAAACGCTACAGCAAGTTTGTTTGGTAATGCCAAAAGCAATGCCTCGCGCGAAGATATAGCCCTGGGCATTATCACTACCGTGCTGCAAACCATAGGTTCTACCACCATATTATCATCGCTGGGCAGCGGCATCAAAGAATATGTACTTATAGGTAACCTTACCCTACTACCCCAATGTAGAATAGTATTCCCATCAATGGAAAAACTATACGGCGTAAGGTTTATCATACCCGAATACAGCGAATTCTGCACCGCCATCGGTGCTGCGCTTGTCTATGTAAAAGGTAAAAAATAAATGGACAACACCTTTATTAGATGTAACAATATAAACTTATAAATCAATAACAATGAAAAAAAACATTTTAATTGTCATGTGCTTGATGATGGCCCTCATAGCTTCGGCACAAGACTTGGTTATTTGTAGCTACAACATTCGCAACACCAATCGTGGCGACAGCAAGAACGGAAATGGTTGGGAGAAGCGTTCGGTATTTATGTGTAAACAAATACAGTTTGAAGACCCTGGAATATTCGGATGCCAAGAAGTAAAGAAAGAGCAGATAGACGATATGCTACGGCTAATGCCCGAATACGCCTATGTTGGAGTAGGACGCGACGACGGTGTAGAGGCAGGCGAATTTTCACCCATATTCTACAAGAAAGACCGCTACAAACTATTGGAAAGCGGCACATTTTGGTTGGCTGAAGACCCAACAAAACCCGAACTGGGATGGGATGCCGTCTGCAAGCGTGTATGCTCATGGGGACACTTCAAAGACCTAAAGACCAAGCATACCTTCTACTTCTTTAACACCCACATGGACCATATAGGCGTAACCGCACGACGCGAAGGTGCTAAACTGATAGTAAGCAAAATGCGCGAACTGATGAAGAAGAACGACCCCGTAATACTTACCGGTGACTTCAACGTAGACCAGCGTAGCGAGCCATACGATATATTTGTAAACTCAGGGTTCTTAAACGACTGCTATACCGCAAGCCAATATCGATTTGCCCCAAATGGCACATTCAATGATTTTGACCCACTCAACTGTACCCCAAGCCGTATTGACCATATCTTTGTAAGCAAGAGCTTCAAAGTAGACCGTTATGCAATACGCACTGACGGTTATTGGGACGATTTGAATATGTATGATTCAAAGTTAGACCCTAACGCTCCTATGAGTTATTATCCTCAAAATGGAGTACGTCGCACCCCATCAGACCACTACCCCGTAGTAGTAAAAATGAGATTCTAATAGCGTATACACAGAAGCTTACTGACCATAAAAATAATAGGGATGGACTCCTCACTTGGAATCCAGCCCTATTTGTTTATCCTAGAATTTGGAAAATGGCGGCATTGTGATATGATAAAAAAAATGAAAATAGTTGTCCCTAATTGAAAATTATGTAGAAAATAAGTGTTGTTCCTATATTTTTGCTTAACTTTGCGAAGCTTTGAGCCTCGCGCCTATGAGACTTATTTTTGCGTGTCTGTATATTTATGTATGGCAGACATTATAAAGTTAAATGTGTAATAACAAACAACAGTTTACAATCTGATGAAGCGTATTCAGTATATTATTTTTTTGTTTTTGGGACTTAGTTTTTTATGGTCGTGCAATGACACCGAGACCTATGCCGAGAAAAAGGCAAGGGAGCGCAGCGTTATAAACAAATATATTGCCGATTCTGCGGTTACGGTAATCAGTGAAGCCCAATTCAAGGCCAATGGCTATAAAACAGACTTGAGTAAAAACGAATTTGTGCTATTCGAGAGTAATGGCGTATATATGCAGATTGTACGACAAGGATGTGGCGAAAAACTTAAGGACGGTGAGACTGCCTATGTACTCTGCCGCTTTACTGAGCGCAACATGCTTACCGACTCGATACAACTTACCAATAATATATTGTATTATTCCGATTATTATGACAAAATGTCTGTTACCAATACATCGGGCACCTTTACAGCGTCGTTCGACACCCAAAAGTGCTTAATGTACCAGGCTTATGGTAGCACATCGGTTCCCAGCGGATGGCTTGTGCCGTTTACCTATGTTAATTTAGGTCGTCCGGAGAATGAAAACGAGGAGATAGCCAAAGTACGCCTTATTGTTCCTGCAGCCCAAGGACAGACTTACGCCGTGCAGACGGTTTATCCCTGTCTGTACGATATAACATATAAACGCGGAAGATAATTTTTGAAAAACATGACACTTATAAAATCTATTTCAGGAATACGTGGAACCATAGGTGGACATCCGGGTGACACTCTTAATCCACTGGATATTGTCAAGTTTACCACGGCTTATGCCACATTTATAAGCAAAACCAGAAAAAGCAACAAGATAGTAGTAGGACGCGATGCACGTATCTCTGGCCCTATGGTCAACCGTATAGTATGCGGTACGCTGATGGGAATGGGATTCGATGTAGTTGATATAGGTCTGGCTACCACCCCAACAACTGAGTTGGCAGTACGTATGAGCGGTGCCGATGGTGGTATTATTATTACCGCAAGTCATAATCCGCGCCAGTGGAATGCCCTGAAATTGCTTAATGCCGAGGGCGAGTTCCTCACGGCTGCAGATGGAGCCGAAGTGTTGGCCATAGCCAGTGCCGAGGCATTTGATTATGGCGATGTAGACCACTTAGGTAGTTATATAAGCGATAGCAGTTTCGACGACCGCCATATAGAGAGTGTACTGTCATTGCAGTTAGTTGACCGCGAAGCCATCAAAAATGCCCATTTCCGTGTTGTTGTAGATGCGGTTAATTCGGTTGGTGGCGTTATCCTTCCTAAATTGCTCAATGCTTTAGGAGTAGAATACACCATGCTCAACGGAGAGCCTACTGGAGATTTTGCCCACAACCCAGAACCACTTGAGAAGAACCTTGGTGGTATAATGAGCGAGGTAGCTAAGGGTGGTTATGATTTGGGTATCGTAGTAGATCCCGATGTAGACCGTTTGGCCTTTATACAGGAAGATGGCAAGATGTATGGCGAAGAGTACACTCTAGTTACTGTGGCCGATTATATTCTTGACCATGTAAAAGGTGCTACGGTAAGCAACTTGAGTTCTACCCGCGCCCTGCGCGATGTTACCGAGCGCCACGGATGCAGCTATTATGCTTCTGCCGTAGGCGAAGTGAATGTAACTACCAAAATGAAAGAGGTAGGAGCTGTTATTGGCGGAGAAGGCAATGGCGGAGTAATCTATCCAGATAGTCATTATGGTCGTGACGCGCTGGTTGGCATAGCTTTGTTCCTGTCATCGTTAGCTCAGAAACGACTTACGATAAGTCAGTTGCGTACCACTTTCCCAACATATTATATCGCCAAGAATCGTATTGACCTTACCCCTGATACCGATGTTGATGCCATTCTTGTTAAGGTGAAAGAACTTTACGGAAAAGAAGAAGGCGTACAGGTTACCGATATCGATGGTGTAAAACTTGACTTCCCCGACCGTTGGGTACACCTGCGTAAGAGCAATACCGAGCCTATCATTCGTTTGTATAGCGAGGCTTCAACTATGGCCGATGCCGATGCGCTGGGAAAGAAACTAATGGATGTGGTTTATTCTATGCAATAAAATAGATTTATAAAATGATATTCTTCTCACACTGTCTGTTATGGGCAGTGTGAGTTTTTTGTCTCTTTTTGTTTGTAGTCTATATGCCTCTCTCTATACATAAAAAAGCCCGAAGCTCATAATGTATAGCTTCGGGCAAAAGGTTATATAGGTTATGTTTATTCGGGAATATTCTTGAGTATCTCTAGCAGATGATCCCATACCATTTGTAATAGGTTATGTTTATTCGGGAATATTCTTGAGTATCTCTAGCAGATGATCCCATACCATTTGTAATAGGTTATGTTTATTCGGGAATATTCTTGAGTATCTCTAGCAGATGATCCCATACCATTTGTACAGTGGGAATAAGCAGACGCTCATCGGGGGTGTGTACAAAACGCAAGGTAGGACCAAAACTTACCATATCAAGGTTAGGATAGCGCTCTGAGAAGAGACCACATTCCAAACCAGCGTGTATACCTAGCACCTTAGGCTCTTTACCAAAGAGTTTCTTGTATGTATCTACGGTAATGTCAACTAATTTGCTTTGTGGGTTCATCTTCCATGCAGGATAGCCATCGGTGGTTACAACCTGTGCACCAGCAAGACGGTAAGTGGCGGCAACGGTATTGCACATATTGTCAAGGTTGCTCATTACGCAAGAACGTTGTGATGACAGAATTTCTACCTCAGTATCGGTAGTTTTTACCGATGCCACGTTGCTTGATGTCTCTACCAGCCAATCAAGTGCTTCGTCTTGGCACATAGCGAACACACCATTGTCTACAGCTTGCAGGGCGTAGATAATATTCTGGGCTGTACTTTCGGTTATTACGGGCAGTGATTCGGTACTGCGAAGGGCAAACTCTATAGTAGTATCGGTAACATAGAATTCATCTTCTGCTTGAGATACAAACACGTTGAAGTCGGCCTTTACGGTTTCTTTGTCGGCTGTTGGTACGGCGAATACTACTTTTCCATCGCGTGGAATGGCGTTGTGCAGTTTACCACTGTTGAATGATGCCAAACGTACATTGGTCTTCTGCATTTCGTTATAGATGAAACGCGTGAGCAGTTTGATGGCATTGGCGCGCTTCTTATTAATATCGTCGCCAGAGTGACCACCAACCAATCCTTTAAGAGAAGCCTCCATGAAGAAGTAGCCCGCAGGTGCATCTTCGCGTTCTATATTAAATGTGGCGATAGTGCTACGACCGCCAGCGCAACTTACAAAGAATTGTCCCTCGTCTTCTGAGTCCAAATTTATAAGGTAGTCACCATTCATAAATCCGGCCTTCATTCCCATTGCTCCAGTAAGCTGGGTTTCTTCGTCGCGGGTGAACACACATTCAATAGGACCGTGTTCTATATCGTTGCTATCAAGTATAGCCAATTCTATAGCGCAACCAATACCGTCATCGGCACCCAATGTGGTTCCTTTGGCACGCAACCATTCGCCGTCAATATATGTTTGTATGGCATCTTTCTCAAAATCGAAATCTACGTCTACCAGTTTATCGCACACCATATCCATATGGCTCTGCAAGATTACGGTCTTGCGATTTTCTAACCCCTTTGTGGCGGGTTTGCGTATCAGTACGTTTCCTGTTTCGTCGACAAAAGTTTCGTATCCGTGGCTTTGGCCGAACTCTTTCAGATACTCAATCATCTTTTCCTCATGCTTAGAGGGACGGGGGATTTGATTGATTTTGGCAAACTGCTCAAATACACGAGCAGGTTTTAATTGTACGTTACTCATTTTTATGAATATTTTTTTTGTCCTTTAATCTAAAAACGCTACCTTTGTCATCATTAAAGTGTCAAAGTGATACTGCAAAATTATATAAAATGGCAGAAACTCTACTATTAAGCGTGTTAATAATTGCTATTGCTATGGCATTATTATGTGTGAAGCTGCTTTTCCGCAGAAATGGAGAGTTTTCTTCGCAGCATATCCATGATAGCAAGGCCATGCGTTCACGCGGCATACACTGTGTGATAGATCAAGACCGCGAGGCTAGACAGAAGGGGAAAGCATATTGACCCTTTATTTGTCAAATATAATAATGTAAATAAAAGTATAACAGATATGAAGAAAAATCTTATGAAAACACTGGTGGCTGCCACAGTATTGACAGTTGCCATGACCTCTTGCAATAAGAGTGGTGCCAACGAAGAAACCAAAGCTCAGCCAGTGGCTTCGGGTAGTCTGAAGATAGCCTATGTAGAGGTAGACTCTATTATGTCACAGTATAAGTTCTGCAAAGACTATTCGCTTATTCTCCAAAAGAAAGGTCAGAATATCCAGAACACCCTTGCCGCCAAGCAACAGCAGTTGCAGGCAGCTGCCGCAAATTTCCAGCAGAAAGTTCAGCAGAATGCTTATACACGCGAGCAAGCTGAGGGCATTCAGGCTGGCCTACAGAAGCAAAGTGCAGACCTAGATGCACTCAACCGCCGTCTTACCAATGAGTTCCAAGTAGAAACTGACAAGTACAACACTGCCTTGCGCGATTCTATCCAGCATTTCCTTGCTGCTTACAATAAGGACAAGAAATATAGCCTTATCTTGAGCAAGGCTGGCGACAATTTGTTGTATGCTGATAAGGCTTACGATATTACTGCCGATGTTGTAGCTGGTCTTAACAAGGCTTACAAGCCTACAGCGGCTACAAAGCAAGCTACAGAAGAGAAGAAATAGATTTTTTATAGAACGGGGCGTGTCAGCAGGACTCATCCCATAATTCCAAACGGAGTATGTAGAAACCGCCGCTCTTAAGCGAGAGAGTTCTGCATGCTCCGTTTGTTTTTCCCAATACAATTAATACCAATTTATGAACACCCAGCAACGATATAACCAAGTACTTGACCATTATCGTAAAGCTATGCCCAAAGCTACTACCGAGCTCCATTTTGGTTCGGTTTTCCAGTTGTTAGTGGCAACCTTACTTAGTGCTCAGTGTACCGACAAGCGCATTAATCAGGTTACGCCCGCACTCTTTGCCCACTACCCTTCTGCCCGCGAAATGGCTCAAGCCGAAGTTGATGATGTACTTCAGTATATTAGTTCGGTAAGTTACCCCAATGCCAAAGCTACCCATCTTGTGGCTATGGCAAAGAAATTGGTAGACGACTTTGCTGGTGAGGTTCCTTCAGACCGGAATCTGCTTATGACATTGCCCGGTGTAGGTCGTAAGACAGCTAATGTTATTCAGGCTGTATGGTTTGGAAAGCCTACTATGGCAGTAGATACCCATGTATATCGTGTAAGTCACCGACTAGGACTTGTGCCCCGCAGTGCCAATACACCTGTAAAAGTAGAGGAACATCTAATTCGGCATATTCCCGCAACCGATATCCCCGATGCTCATCATTGGCTATTGCTTCATGGTAGGTATATTTGCCGTAGCAATCGTCCGCTTTGCAGTGAATGTCCTTTTGATTCTTTCTGTCCCAAACGATTTGACAATTCAAAATTATAATTATGGATGCACAACGTATTTTGAAATTTCTCGATGCTATAGCCCACAACAATAACCGTGCTTGGTTTGCCGAGCATAAAGACGAATATAATATATGTAAAGCCGATTTTGAGGCCGACATTACAAAGGCTATAGCCGACATTGCCACTATTGACCCAGAGATAGCCCATCTTACCCCCAAGGATTGTATCTACCGCTTTAACCGCGATACACGTTTCAGTCCAGATAAATCGCCTTATAAACGTCATTTCGGAGCTTATATCTGTGCAAAAGGGCGTAAGGCACTTCGGGGTGGTTACTATATCCATTTGCAGCCAGGCAATTGTTTTATAGCCGTAGGTTCTTACTGGCTTCCCACCAACATTCTTACTTCGTGCCGCAATGAGATTATGGCTAATATCGAGCTTTGGCGTAGGGCTGTTGAGTCAGGTACGTTTATAAGCTATTATGGTTATCCTGGTGAGGGAAAAATGAACGATGAAGAGATGAGTGAGCGTGGTTTTGGTATTTCTATGCTCAAGACTTCACCTAAGGGATTCCCACGCGACTATGCCTTTATAGACTATCTGCGCATGAAAGACTATTGCTGTTGGATGCGGATTCCAGATTCGCTGTTTGATGCCCCAGGCTGGTCACGCCAGTTGCTCAAGTATTTTGAGGCGGCAAAACCAATGATGGATATGATGAATGCCGTAATTGATGATTACGAATAAGATAGCTTTTGGTTGTATTCTCGAAATACTCAAGTAGCTTACATCTGGTGTAGTATTAATCCTCTTTTTGTAGAACTAAAATCAAATAAGCAATGATAGAAACAGGAGTATACCAACAGATAATAAACCGACTTATCAAACTGAAACTCGACAGGGTTGACACCAAACGTTTCTACATTGGAAAGAAAGCCATATCAAAAAGTGATGCGGTAAATATATTGTGCAAGTATTTGCAACACCTCATTGAAATGGCTTTCACAGGTACATCTGACGAGGAGAATACCGATAAATATACAGAATTTATCAATTCTGTTATCATAACGCTCGGAAGAGAATTTAATATTGAAGATACAGAACTCGACCTTATTGACGCTCAAAAGAATATACTTACAGCTGTAGTAGACCGCGCAAACTGCGCATATCCTGATATAGAACAATATCTGCGCTCCATTACTCCCGTTACATCCTTGAGTCACTGCGAATTGTTCTTTGGCGGTAGCGGCACGGCCGATATGGAAAGCGAACTGAATAGAGAAATTCTCTGTTCTGATGAAATTTATTGGGTGGTATCGTTTATCAAAACAAGTGGCTTAAACCTGCTTTGGAATAGCCTAAAAAAGTTTACCGCCGAAGGAAAGCACCTGCGTATCATAACCACAACTTATACCGGTGCTACTGATTATGATGCCATTGTAAGATTGAGTACATTACCTAATACGCAGATAAAGATTTAAAATACCACACTTATCTCCGATATAGCTATTCTTCAACATATTTAGGGGGGCTATGGTTATTATTGCTGTTAAGCAAATAATGTTTTCTATATTGCCGACGGCCGTCAACAATAAAGTTTACATTCGTCAGCCAATTGGGCGACGGCCATCAACCAACTTGCTTACGGCCGTGGGCAGTATATAAATCCTAAATTAAACTTTAATCAGAAGAAGACAAAGTAGTCATCCAAATACAAACTTATGTCACGTAAAACTCAGAGCGAACTGATAACCACTGATTGTGTAGATTTACACCAACAAAGACACGTAGCATTTAGGTCATGTTGTGGCAATAGTGACGTTGGGCTGCTTCTAAATTCCTATCAGTCACAAAAATTGAAATTTCAAAGCATTTTTAAAATGAAAGAGCCGTGCCCTATTATATCAAAACCGTGGAGTATATTATACAGGCTGCGGATTTTTTTTAAAAAAAAGTTATTGTTTTGCTTAGCTTTTTGCTTGGCTTAACTGTATAGATAGTGTATGGAGCAAAAAAGGGACATAGAAAAAATGTTTCGTAGTCATTACGAGAAGATGTACAATCTGGCCAGATACATACTCTCTGATGACGACGAAAGTAAGGATGTGGTGAGCGAAGTATTTTCCACAATTCTTGCCGATAATATAGTCCTATTGCCAGAAAGTGAGGAATGCTATTTGATGCGGAGCGTTCGCAACCGTTGCCTCAACCTAATAGCTCATAAGAGTATAAAGGAAAAGGTGGCAAAGTTGTTGCTAGATGATGCCAACATGATACTATCGGAAGATACAGACGAGCGTCTTGACCAGCTATTATTACTCATTGACCATCTTGAACCTCCTATCCGTAAGCAGATTTTCCGTCTGCGCTATCTGCAAGACAAATCGTATCAAGAGATAGCCAATGAGGTGGATGTGAGCAAGGTTACGGTGTTCAATCATCTTTCTAAAGCAATGGACTGGATTAAAGAACAATTAAAATGAGCAAAACAATGACAAACATGAATAAAGACGAGAAGCGACAGATGCTCTTTGACATGCATGTGCATCCCGAGAATTATACCGATGAGCAGATAGAACGCTTGCTTGCCGATGAAGACGTGAAGAAGTTTCTACACAACATGGCTATGGCAAAAATGGCTGGCAAGAAAGCCAAGCCAAAGAAGATTAATGTAGACAAGGCTTGGCAAGAATTTGTAGAAACACACAACAATCTGTCAACAAAACAGAAGAAAACACCCAGTATTTATCGCAACCGCATAAAGATTGCTGCATCTTTCACAGGTATAATATTCCTTTCTGGTATAGCTTTGGCGGCAGTACATATCGGTTGGTTTAAGCTAACTACTACAAACAAACCTACTACCGAACAAACTGTAAAATCAAAGCCATCGGCCAACGATAGCCTAAAAGTTACGACTGCAGAACAGAAAGATACACTCAACATGAAACCCGTGGTATTCGACAATGCCGAATTGGGTACAATTCTTACCCAAATGGCAGAGTTCTATCACGTCAAGGTAGAATATGCTAATGCCAACGCTCAGCACGTGCGACTCTTCTTCAATTGGAACAAGAAGAATACCTTGGAGCAGAACGTGAAAATTCTGAATACTTTCGACCGCATACAGATAAAATACGCAGAAGGTACATTAAAGGTGGAATAAGAAGGGAGAAAGTATTATGAGAAATAAAATAAAAGGTGGTTATATAACCATCTGCCTACTATTGCTTGCTTTTGTTCAGCAGTCATTTGCTCAGCGCATCACCCGACAATATAATAATGTATCGTTCTCTGCTGCGTTGAAGGATATAAATGCCTGTCAAGATAAATACACTATCAACTTTGTGTACGACGAGCTGGAAGACTTTAAGGTAACCAAAAGCATTCATAACATGAGTATTCCCGATGCCATTATGCAACTCATAGGGTTTTATCCTATCAAGATGACGCAGGTAGAGAATAACATCATGGTAGAATGTACGCAGAAAATAGCCACAAAAATGATTGGTCGCATAGTAGACAGTAAGAATAGGCCAATAGACTTTGTTAATGTGGCGCTACTTAACATGAACGATTCGTCATTGATAAATGGCGGTGTAACCAATGAGAACGGACAATTCGTGATTCCCTGCGAAGCCAAGAGGGCTATTGTAAGAATAAGCTGCGTGGGCTATCAGACTATATTCCGTACATTCAACACGGGTATGATAGGAGCTATCATACTGCCAAAGAACACAATAAACCTGAAAGTAGTGGAAGTAAAAGCTATGCGCAAAAACATAAAAATGGGCCAAGAGGGAATGGTTGTAGATATAGAACACTCAGACCTTAACAAGATTGGCACTGCAACCGATGTATTGCGTGAAATGCCTCGCGTAGATGTAAGTTCAGATGGAGCGGTAAGTGTATTTGCAAAAGGTTCGCCACTTATCTATATCAACAACCGGCAGGTAAGAGATATGAACGAGCTTCCTCAACTAAAGTCGGATAATATTAAGAATGTTGAGATTATAACCGCCCCTGGTGCCAAATACGATGCATCTGTCAAGTCGGTAATACGTATCAGAACTATACGCCGCCAAGGCGAAGGATGGAGTGGCGAAAACTATACTACAACAAAGTTCAACAAATGGTGGGGTGGTTCGCAATACATATCGTCAACATATCGCACTAACAAAGCAGAAGTGTTTGGCGAACTATGGGGGTCAACAACACCTAGTGGCGAGGATAATGTGTTGACTAACGAAATCAATGGCTCAAAAAACATATTTATCGAACAGGCGGCACCTATTAAATATCGCTCAAAGGGTGCAGGAGCAAAAGTAGGATATGCTTACTCTATAAATAACGACAATACTTTTGGATTGAGTTATGAATATCAATATGGTTCGGGCAAAGGGAATTCGAAAGACTCTTACCAGAATGTTATGGAAGACGGAAGGCAGACAGCATTCATACACGAAGAAATTAGCGTGATCGACAATTTTAGTCCGAAGCATAATGCCAATGCCTATTATATAGGTAAAATAGGCAAATTGAATGTAGACTTCAACGCCACTTATTTTTGGCAAAAGAATGGCAGGACGATGGCAACTAAAGAAAATAGTGTAGACATTGAGAGTCGAGATGTTAATACCCGCAATGGGCAGCATAGTAATATGGCTGCAGCCAAACTCATTTTATCATACCCCGTTTGGAAAGGAACACTAAATATTGGTTCTGAATTTACCTCTTCACATATTCGTGGCGAATATATCAACGCCGAACAATATGTAGATGCATCGAACACTAAGATTAATGAGCAAAACATAGCTGGCTTTGCGGAGTATGGCTTGAAGCTTGGTGAAGGCTTCTCTGTAAATATAGGCGTAAGATACGAGCATGTCAAGTCAGATTATTATTTGTTCGGTCAATGGCAGGCTGAACCAAGTCGTAGATATTCCGATTGGTTTCCTACGGCGTCTATGTCGTGGAACAGTGGCAAATGGGTACTCCAATTATCCTATACCTGCAAGACTCAGCGCCCAAGCTATAGCAGCCTGCGTGATGAGGTACAATATGACAATCGTTATACTTATGAGGGCGGAAATCCTTATCTTCGTCCATGTATAATAAATAATGTAGACCTGAATATAGTATACAACTGGTTGTCGATAAATGCTGGCTACAACTATATAGACAAGCCTATTGTGTGGGTAGCCACTCTCTATCAAGACAACGACATCGCCTTTCTGCGCAATATAAATTTCAACCACAGTCAGGATGTGTATGCATCGATAGTGGCTTCGCCTCGTTTCGGTTGGTATAATCCTATGATAGAAGTCGACTACACACAGTCGTTCCTGGGTATTAATGGTTTCGATATCAATAGGCCATCGAACAACCCTTGCTTCAATTTCCGACTAAACAACCGTTTTAACATCACGCCTACGCTTAAGGCTTTCCTCAACATAAGATATAAGACCGATAGACTAAATGACCTTCAAAGTACCAAATCGTTTGCTCGTGTAGACGTGAAGTTCACCAAGTCATTCCTGAACGATGCTCTTAGGATAGGCATCTATGCCAACGACCTGTTTAAGACCGATAAGGAGCGTTGGACAATGCATGGTAGCCATACCACAATGACCAAAGATTGTTACGGCTATATGCGCTGTATTGGAATGACCTTATCATATAACTTCAATACCGCAAAGAGCAAGTACAAGGGTACGGGCGCCGGCAATGAAGAGAAGAGCCGCTTGTAGATTATGGCTTGAAGAAACTCTCGCTAATATATAGGGTGAATATTTTTATACCCCCCCCTTAAAAAAGAGCCGTGATAAACATCACGGCTCTAAATAATTATCATAAAAAAGGGAACTATGAATTTACGGCTCCTATAATTTCTTGAACAGAAGAACACCCATGTTGGTCTAACCATTCGTTAATACCCTGCTTAACCTTATAAGATATTGCAGGGTCAATAAAGTTGGCCGTGCCTATCTCTATAGCCGTAGCACCAGCCATAAGAAATTCGATGGCATCTTTAGCAGATGAGATTCCGCCAAGACCTATAACGGGTATCTTAACCGCACGAGCCACTTGCCACACCATACGAAGAGCTACAGGTTTTACAGCCGGTCCACTAAGTCCACCTGTACCTATGCTAAGTACAGGGCATCTGCGCTCTATATCTATGGCCATTCCCATCAAAGTATTGATAAGCGACACACTATCTGCGCCCTCTGCCTCACAAGCACGAGCTATCTCAGCAATATCGGTTACATTGGGCGAAAGTTTCACTATTAGCGTTTTGTGATAACTCTCTCTCACGGCTTTCACAACACTTGCAGCTCCCGCACAAGTTACACCGAAAGCCATGCCACCATCTTTTACATTAGGGCACGAGATATTGAGTTCTATGGCCGGTATATTGTTAAGAGCATCTATACGAGCCGCACATTCAGCATAATCCTCGGGCGAGCTTCCACTTACATTAACAATCACTTTAGTGTTAATGTCTTTTATCTGCGGATATATCTTAGAGCAGAAATAATCAACTCCCTTATTCTGTAAACCCACACAATTAAGCATTCCAGATGCTGTTTCTGCCATTCTGGGATAGTCGTTCCCCTCACGCGGATGCAGCGTAGTACCTTTTACTATAATGCCGCCAATCTCATTAAGAGGAACTAAATCGGCAAACTCCAATCCGTACCCAAAAGTGCCTGATGCGGTCATTACGGGGTTAGAGAGTTCTAGATTATTGATTTTTACATTTAGACTTGCCATAATAATTTCTTGATATCAAATACTGGACCATCTTTACATACACACAGATTACCCTTAATAGTCTTTTCTACACAACACAAGCAGGCTCCAAGCCCACAAGCCATCATATTCTCTAACGACACCTCACAGCACACATCGCGTTTGGCAGCATAAGTCGCAACCGCCTTCATCATAGGCTTAGGACCACAACAAGAAATCTGGTCTATCTGCATAGTCTGTAATATAGAGTGATTGGTAACAAAGCCTTGTTCACCATAGCTTCCATCTTCGGTGGTAACATACACATCGCCAAGTTGCTTAAACAAATCAAGTTGAAGCAAATCGGCCTTAGTACGTGCACCAAGAAGAAAAGACGGAGTACCACCCATTCTCTTTATCTCTGCTCCAAAATAAAGAAGAGGAGCAACTCCTACGCCACCCCCAACTAGCAAGAGACGCTTGTCTGCACCTTCAGGCATGGTAAAACCATTACCTAAGGGCAGAACACAATTCAAGATATCACCCTTACATAGCTGCCCCATCCGCCGGGTTCCTTCGCCTATTTGGGCAACAAGCAACCATAACGTATTAGTAGTCACATCAAAATTGTGAATAGATATGGGCCGTCGCAAAAAAGTGTTTGGGGAATTTTCTACTTTCACCTCGACAAATTGCCCTGGTAGCATCTTTGGCAAAGCTGACGGCGATGTCAATTTGATGAGAACGTATTTCTCATTAAGGTAATCTACAGAACTTACTATTAAGTCCAAGCAAGCCTTCTTCATAATTGTTTTGTAAAAGTAATCATGCAAAAAAACTACGATACACTCCGATATTATAAAACATATCGTAAGCGTACCTAATAATTATATATACAAAATTAGTTATTATTTTACAAACTGTTACTTTTTAGGCACAAAAGTTTCCCATGTCTGGTCATCATAAAATATACGAATCTCAGTAATACTTCGAGGCTGTTTGTAAATATTTTTCATAACCCCAACATGCATCTGATTACCTCGCTGCATAACATTACTATCACCTAATGGGGTAGGAGAAGCCTGAGCGTGCTCTTCAAAATCTATAACTTGTTCTACACTGTCTGAAATAGCTTTCTGGGCAGAGCTATTAGCATTGGCATTATCTGCATTCATAGATCCAACACCAAACATCAACCAATCTGTAGAGATATCAGGAAACTTCTTCTTAATAGCCTCAACAATATTAAGGGTTGGGTTAGTACGACCATTAAAGATACTACTAAGTGATGCGGGAGACAACGAGAGGTGGTTGGCAAACTCTTGTTGGGTCATCCGCTGAGAGTCCATAATCTGCTTAATTCTATCCTTCATTTTTCTATATACTGTTTAAAGTGGCATAAAATGGCATTTTATATACTATTTACAAAATTAAAGTATTTCATTCTAAAAAACAACAAAAGTAAACTATATTTTATAATTATAACTTTTAAATTGTAATTCGATATTTTATATCCGTAATTTATTATTATAAATATGCCATACAACATTTGTAAATGTATAATAAGTACAATATTTACACACCTATATATAACTTTAACAAATATAGTAATTATATTGGATTTCAATATAATAAATAACCGTATATTGGTGCTTAAACAGGTGAAATGCATACTGAATACTCTTTTTTGTTTGAATTCACTATAATTATCTTTAATAGTACTTCATAAACCATTGTTTTTCAATCTACATCTCAACTGTCTGCACTTTGTATAAATATACATTAGATTTATATATTAAATATATTTAGATTTTAATATTTATATTTATATCCGCATTTATATTCATATTACTAAATTTGATAATTTATAAAAATTAATACCTTCTAAACCTATATTAAGTTTATGCTTGTAAATTTACAAAATAATATAATAATAAAAGTTAATGCCGCGTTTAGATGCTACCATATAAGCGTAAAATCCGGATAATTCGCATATTCTGAACCTTCGGCAAGGTTGGTTGCAATTATGCGAGTAGTGTGAAGGTTATTTTTGCATAAACAGCTATGCTCCAATAACTTTAATAAAAAAAATAGCATTTTCAAAACTTACGAAAATAAGCGTAAAAACCGCAAAAATAACCTTTTAATCCCCCAAAAATTACAAAAATACAGACCAAAATAGCATAAAAAAAGGAGGAAAACCTCCTTTTCTTCATCAAAATATGGTTATTTCAATGCTGAAATTAGTGCAAAATAAAAAACATAAGTTCTTTGGCCAAATCGGATGTCGTAGCAGAAATGTTACCCAATCCTTTGCTACGCGCATCAATACTTTTAATCATATGAATAATTTGCATCACTTTCATAGCTGTATAATTACGCATACCTGTGATGTAATCTTTGGCACTCCACGTATTCTTTAAACCGAGTATTGTTGCAACCGAATTTTCATTATAACGCTCAGGCGCATAGTAGGCAATCATAAGATTTTGGAAATAATTGAATAGTAAAGGTACTACAGCATATAGCGAACCAGCTTTTGGATTATTGTCAAAATAATTCATAATTTGATTAGCCTTGAAAATATCTTTTTCTATCACGGATTTTTTTAATTCGTAAACATTAAAATCCTTACTGATGCCTATTTGTTCTTCTACAATCTCTGGAGTTATCCGCCTATCGTCCTTCGGCAAAGAGATAAGTACCTTATCAACTTCTGATGTAAGACGCGACAAATCTGAGCCCACATGCTCAGCTATCATAGAGGCAGCCTTATGGTCAACTACTGCTTTCTGCATTTTTACATAGCTCTCAACAAAAGCTGGCAATTCACGGTCGCGCTTTTTATTACTTTCAAAGACTACCCCACTACTTTTGGCCTTCGCCACTACTCCTCTATCGGCCTTTCCGCCTTTATAACATATCACCAGGATAGTAGTTTGAACTGGAGAAGATAGATATTTATCCATGCCTTCCCAGTTCTTTATTGCCTGCGCTTCTTTAATAATAACAATCCTCCTCGTAGCCATCAACGGAAATTCGCGAGCCATATCCATTACTTGCGAAATCGTAACATCAGCTCCATAAACCACTACTTGATTAAAGTCTTTCTCCTCTGGCTGTAGGACATTTTCTTCTATATACGACGAAATTTTATCTATAAAATAAGGCTCTTCGCCCATAAGCAGATAGACTGGCGCATACTTCTGATCCACCAAGTCGCGCATTATAGATTCATAAGTGATACATATTTCCTTTGTTGCCATAATCAGTCATTTCAGAACCTGACGATGGCAAACTGAAGCCTCTACAGATTCATTATTATAAAAACTTACACATAGTAAAGCCCTAAATCGTATCATTTCCGCGCTATGGTTAGCCCATAAAATAAATAACCATTTCCTTTGTTTTTCGGTCTGTTTAAGCTACCTTTGTACAAAAGACGTAGGGCCTTCATTTATCTGCAAAGATAATGCAAATCGGGCGCAACTCAAAACAAAACGTTTTGTTTTTATCGCCATCATCAATACATAAAATATTAGAAATCCTATAAATATGCAACTTAACTTGCCCCCTTTCGACATCAGAACTGGAGGAACGCCAGACCACCCTACCATATTCGACATTCTCAGGCGGAAATACGTAGCGCTTACACCCGAAGAGTGGGTTCGACAGCACTTCATACATTTCTTAACCGAAACAAAAGGCTACCCTGTTGCATTGCTGGCTAACGAGGTTAAGCTACATATAGGTTCAAAGATACTGCGAGCCGATAGTGTACTCTACTCTACAACCCTTACTCCACGCATGATTATCGAATACAAAGCACCACATATAAAAATAACCCAGCATACCTTTGACCAAATTCGCGCATACAATCTCTTGCTCAAAGCCTGCTATTTGGTAGTTAGCAACGGCCTCTCCCACTACTGTTGTAAACTGGACCCAAATACTCAAGAATACATCTTCCTTAAAGACATACCTCACTATACCGAGTTATAGGCTGTAAACCTGTAAACTCTTTCACGTGTACTATAACAGACAGACAAGCAGACATAAAAGTAAATCCCTATCCACATGCATATGGATAGGGATTTACTTTTTATTATTAAGATGTTGATTACTCTGCCTCTTCGGCCTTCTTCTTGCGAGAAGCACGCTTTTTGGGCTTCTCCTCTACCTCTTTCTTAATACCAGCGAGTTCGCTATCGATCATGATACGACCACAGTATTCGCACACGATAATCTTCTTATGCATCTTAATATCTATCTGGCGCTGTGGTGGAATCTTGTTATTGCAACCACCACAAGCATCGCGCTGCTCTACGGTTATACCAAGACCATTACGGGCACTCTTACGTATACGCTTAAAGCTGGTAAGCAAACGAGGCTCTATCTTTGCCTCCAATTCGCGTGCTTTATCCTTCAGTTTTTCCTCTTCGTCACGAGTTTCCTGAATAATTTCATCCAGTTCGCTACGCTTCTCTGCCAAGGCCTCTGTGCGATCGGCTATAACGGCTTGGGTCTGCTCCAGTTCTTTTTTCTTCTCATCGATGCGTACCACTGCATCTTTTATCTTTTTATTACAAAGCTCTACTTCAAGAGTCTGAAATTCTATTTCTTTAGTCAGCGTATCATACTCACGATTGTTTTTCACATCATTGAGTTGCTCTTTATATCTTTCGATACCAGCCTGAGCTTTTAGTATTTCGCCTTTCTTGGCAGTTACTGCACTCTGAAACTCCTTGATATCGCCTTCTATTTTCTCTACACGAGTCTTCAGACCCTCCAGTTCATCTGCCAAGTCCTGTACTTCCAAAGGCAGTTCACCGCGCAATGCGCGCTTTTCGTCGATAGCCGACAGAGTTACCTGCAACTGATAGAGAGCCTGCAATTTCTCTTCTACCGTTAATTCTGTAGGTGATTTTTTTACCATAGTTATAAATAGATTATGGGATTGGTATCAATGGCCGAAATTTCACATTTCACCCCCTTACACCGCTCCGTTATTATTGTTTTAAATATTTCTGTTGTAAACTGTTCACTCTGATAATGCCCTATAACCGCAATCTGTATCTCCTGTTCATGGCCGAAATACTGATGATAACTCATTTCACCCGTTATAAATGCATCTGCGCCCTGGGCTATAGCCTCGTCTAGCATAAAAGCACCAGCACCACCGCATAGCGCCACCTTCCGTATAGGCCGGCGTAACAACTGGTTGGCCATCACACACTCAACTCCAAACGTATTTTTGAGCATTTTTATAAAGTCGTCGGCTGCCATAGGCTCGCTCCACTCCCCTATCACGCCTTCGCCTCCAGCTACCACAGCATCAAACATTCCGCTTTCAGAGCAAGTCTCTACCTTTCGGGTTTTCCCAATAAAATGTACTCCCTCGAGGCCCATTTTCTCGGCTATTTTAAAGTTAACGCCACCCTGCGCTGCATCCATATTGGTATGCATTGACACAATGACTAGCCCATTCTGAATAGCCTTAGCCACTACACGCTGCACCATATCTTCGCCAGCAATACGGCAAAGACGACGAAAAATAAGAGGATGATGCGACACTATAAGATTACATCCCTTACGAATGGCCTCGTCTATCACCATCTCGGTTACGTCAAGACACAATAATGCCCCTGAAATTTCCGCTTCTGTCAATCCAATTTGCAAGCCGGCATTATCATAGTCTTCCTGCAAAGGCAGAGGCGCGAATCGTTCAAGGGCATTTACCACTTCTATAATTTTCACGCTAAATATAACATTTAGAGGTACAAAGTTAACAATTTATCTTATTTTTAGCCTTAAACTTTGGCTTTTTCACTTATTCTTTAACTATTTATAACCTTTTAAAACATCCTATTCCTATCATTTATATCGCCATTGGCGTTTGTGCCATCTTGCACACAATCCACAAGGAGAGAGCTACTTGCAGAACGATTATCAAGGGCACATCATATTTGAATTTCTTGTGCATCGTCTTATGATGCCATACCTTCATACCACACCATGCCCCTATACTTCCTCCTATAACAGCAAGCAGAAGCATGGTTGATTCTGATATGCACCACTTGCGGTACTTCGCCTTGTACTTGTCTATGCCATAAGTAAAGAATGTCACTACATTGATGGCTATGAGAAAGAGTATTATTTGTATCATTGTAAATAACTTCAGCATCAAAAAGATTCACTTCTATGTTTGGCTCTGTCTCTAACAATATCTTCCATATTGTCTTTTGCCCAAGCTATAAGGTTATTGACCAATGGAAGAAACG
>CAVKSZ010000034.1:0-18873 GCA_963659135.1 Bulleidia sp.
ACCCGTGACCCCATGCGTGACAGGCATGTATTCTAACCAGCTGAACTAACGCACCAAAGCCCTGTTCTTATTTGCGAATGCAAAGGTAGCAATATTTTTCCAATCTACCAAATTGTTGGATATGTTTTTTAAAAAAATATTTTATAGCGCATTCTATATCCTTAACCCACATGGTATTTACTGAATATTGGTTTTCAAAACCAACTGCATAATATACGCATCTGAATATCCTTTAGATGTTCTAAACCAACCTTTCAATAGTCCACTCTGGATAAACCCGGCTTGTTGGTGCACCGCTATTGAAATCTCATTATCACACAAAATAAGCGCATACAACTGGTGCAGATGCAACACATCGGTAGCATATACTATAAGCTGCTGCATAGCTGCAAGGGCATATTTATGTCCACGATGTTCCCTGGCTATAACTATACCCAACTCGGCATTTGAATTATGCGGATCAAAGTTAGACAGATCTATCAACCCAACTCTATCTCCTTGCTCACTTTCAATTACCCATCTTACCTGTCCGTCTTTGTAGATATTACAAGTACTATGGGCTATAAAATGATGCAAAGCATAGCGCGAATATGGCGTAGTATAGTCGCTTATATCCCAAAGTTCTGGGTCGTTCTCTATGTTATAAAAGAAATCCAAGTCTTCTGGCTCGAGCGCCCTAAGTTTTATTTTTGGCAGATTATCATTCATGAAACACGTTTTTTTCGGTTATAATAGTATGCGCCATAGGGCAGAAAAAGCCCATTTTTACTTTAGGGTGAACTATAGCACTAGCCTGGGTAAATATATCGCCAAAACTATACGACGCTGTATCATATATAACAAAGGTAGTAGCTGCCCCCTCAAGGGCCGCATAGTCTATATCGCTTATGTCGGTAATATAATTTACAACTGAAAGCCCGTTGGCAGAGACAATCTCTTCACACAACGCCCTATTCCCTTCGCCAACAACAAATAGATATTTACTTGGAGCTACAACTCTTAGTTTCTCGTTTTTCAGCATAGTGCATAACCTACCTACCTTTGCTTTGACTAGGGCCTGAAAGGCTTTTGAATAGATGGCGCACTTAATAGGTATAGTGAATAGAATGCTAAGATGCGAATAATGCTTATTGAAGAAAATAGACATGGCTTGATAGAACACATGCACATAGCGAAACGATGTCTTCCGCGTGCTTTCGCCTTTATAGTGTAATATGTCTACTGGATAATACCACACATCCCATCCATTGTTTCCTATACGATATGACAGGTCTATATCTTCACCATACATAAAGAAGTCTTCATCCAGTCCGCCAGCTTCTTCTAGCGCTGCTCTACGCAACATACAGAATGCTCCACTTACAATTTCTATCTTTTCAGCTTTATCCCATGGCAGATAACTCATGTAGTAATGGGCAAAAGTCTTGTTTTGTGGGAAACGGTCGCACAACCCGCACATCTTGTAGAAAGCCGTAGCCGGCGAAGGCACACCTCGTCTTGATTCTTTTGCCACGCTCCCATCGGTATTCAGCATACGCACACCAAGCACGCCCGCCGAGGGATGAGTGTCCATGAATTCCATCGACCTCCGAATAGCCTCTTCGCTTACCAACGTATCTGGATTAAGTAGCAACACATACTCGCTAGACGTACATCTTATAGCTATATTATTGGCACGCGAGAACCCAAGATTCTCTGCGTTCCCTATAATCGTTATATTCTTAAACCGCGCCTGCAGATACTCCACCGAATCGTCGGCCGAGCAGTTGTCTACTACGTACACTTGAGCCTTTATCCCCGCAAGAGCTTTTTCTAGAGAGTGTAGACACTGCTCTACATAGTATTTTACATTGTAATTAACTATTACTACTGTCAGTTTCATTGTTACAACGCGACAATGACGGATAAACGAAGAATAGACTTAGAAACAATATAATGGCTAGATAACTAAACCCTACTTTCATAAACAGGTAATAACATACTAGATTGACAACCATAGGCACACCTAGCAAAAGCAAGCGCAACTGCCCCCAACCATTAAGCGCCTTCAACGAGTTAACAGACGCGAGTTGGCGGGCTATAGGCTTAAACTTAAACATTTTTAGAGCTACTGGTATAGCCATTATGGTAAGCAGTTCCATTACCGACATAATTACAAAGTCTGCTTGATTTTCGCCCACAAGAACACCATTGGGAATAATGTCGAATTCGCCTAAAATCAAGATAACAACAGATATAACTATGGCACTCCAAAAGGTAATCTGCAGTCTTCTATGTATTGTTCTCATTGTTATAGTTACTTATTAAAGGGAATACGGTTCAAGATTGAGCGGCCAAGAGTAACCTCATCGGCATACTCCAACTCATCACCTACCGATATACCACGAGCTATTACACTGATGGTTACACCCGTATGCGCCAATTTTCTGGAAATATAGAAATTAGTAGTATCGCCCTCCATTGTAGGACTTAGTGCCAAGATAACTTCGTCTATACTTCCGCTTTCTACCCGCTCTACCAATGAAGCTATTTCTATATCGCCGGGCGCAATTCCATCCATAGGCGAAATTATTCCGCCCAGCACATGATACAAGCCGCGATATTGTTGGGTATTTTCTACCGCCATCACATCACGTATATTCTCTACAACACAGATAGTATGGATATCGCGGCGTGTATCAGAACAAATGGGACAAACATCGGTATCACTTATATTATGACATACACGGCAGTATTTTACATCGTGCCGCAAAGTACCTATAGCCCCGGCAAAACCGTCTACACTCTCTTCACTCTGCCGCAACAGATGAAGAACTAGCTTTAGGGCTGTTTTACGACCTATTCCTGGCAGTTTTGAAAACTCTGAAACGGCCCTCTCTAATAGTGCCGACGGATATTGTTGCTCCACAGCACTTAATCGTCAAAAAGGTAAATGCCTATGCCTACTTTCAGACCTACGGTTGAATAATCGCTACCCTTGAACGAATGTTTGTAATATACCGATGGTTCTACCGTAACCGAACGGTTTACAAAGAATGCATAACCCACCTCAGCACCGGGCATTACATCGTTATACTTATGACCGCCATGTACAAAACTACAGTTGGCTCCAAGAAACAATCCATTCTGTTCAATGTAATAACGGAAGCCCACACCAACAGAAGCTTTATCGGCTATATTGTTCTTACCATAATGTTCATAACCAACCTCTCCCAACAACATCCAGTCATCTTCAAATAGATAGCCCGCCTTAGCTTGCACGCCTAGGTTGAGTCCGTTCTCGCCATTATACGACATATTGAGACCTGTAAGTGATGCGCCAAGATATCCCTTTCCCTGCTGAAACTGTGCGCTAGCAGTAAGCGTGATGACAAGAAGTGTCAATGATAAAATTATCTTCTTCATAATTCTCTTGTTTCTTACAAATTTATAAATGTATAAAATATCAATAAATAGAGACATTAAAATAACGTCAGCCGCCTATATATTAAAAGGTGCTAATTTGGTACAAAGTTAATGGTTTTTTATTCCATTCACAAACTTAATACAAAAAACTTTAAGTACCTTTGCGCGCAAAACAGAACGATGAAAATTAGATTATTTCTTCTCTATATTCTGATATCCATATATACTCCGCTTCTTGCGCAGTGTATCCAGCCCGCGCCCAAATACGAAGCCCGCGCAGTATGGCTCACCACCATTGGCGGCATAGACTGGCCTCACTCTTATGCGCAAAGCAGCACCTCTATAGAGAAGCAAAAACACGAACTTATTACAATACTCAACCAGCTACAGCGGGCTGGCATCAACCAGGTATTGCTACAGACGCGCATCCGTGCTACCACCATCTACCCTTCTATATACGAACCATGGGACGGATGTCTAAGTGGCAATCCTGGAAAAAGTCCGGGGTACGATGCCCTTGACTTTGCCGTAAAAGAATGTCATCGTCGGGGTATGGAAATTCACGCTTGGGTGGTTACCATACCTGTTGGAAAATGGAACGGAGCAGGTTGCCGCCATTTGCGCAAGCGTATTCCAGATCTGCTTAAAAAGATTGGCGACGAGGGATACATGAACCCCGAAAAGGCTCAGACTGCCAACTACGTGGCCAATATATGCGAAGAGATAGTCAGGAACTACGATGTAGACGGTATTCACCTGGACTACATACGATACCCCGAAACTTGGAATATCAAAGTACCCCGAGAGCAAGGCCGCCAACATATCACCCGCATAGTAAGCACCATAAACCGGCGCATAAAAGCCATTAAACCTTATGTAAAAATGAGTTGCGCCCCCATAGGTAAGTCTGACGACCTAACGCGCTACTCTAGTTACGGATGGAACGCCTACACCCGAGTATGCCAAGATGCACAAGGATGGTTGCGCGACGGACTGATGGACCAACTATTCCCAATGATGTACTTTCAGGGACGCCAGTTCTACCCCTTTGCTATAGACTGGAGCGAAAACAACTACGGCCGAATAGTAACTCCGGGATTGGGTATTTACTTCCTTTCACCCCGCGAGAAAGACTGGGAGCTTGACGTCATCTCGCGCGAAATGAACGTGCTCCGCCAATACGGCATGGGGCACGCCTTCTTCAGAAGCAAATTTTTCACAGACAATACCAAGGGTATTTACAATTTTACCTTGGCACACAATGCAACGCTTGCTTTGGTTCCGCCAATGACTTGGACCAATAGTAAAGCGCCATTACCACCTACCCAACTTTCACTTACAGGCGGAAAAACGCTGTCATGGCAGAATACCGCCTCAACAGAGGATATATATTATAATGTATATGCTTCTAGCACATACCCCGTTGACATTACCGATGCCCGCAACCTTATTGCAACCCGACTGTCAGGAAACGCTCTTACTATAGACAATGCCGATGGCCAATACTTCGCTGTTACGGCCTCTAACCGCTACGGCATAGAAAGCCAAGCCCTACAGATGCCCGCAGCCTACAAACCTATGAAAGTAAAAACTACGGGAGCACTCTATTGCAACGGAAAAGAACTAACGCTTCCAACAAGCCTACCAACATGGCAACGCGAAGGCATAATGCTAATAACCAATGTACAGGGCAACCCGGTAATGACCCGATTTTGGAACGGAAATACCCCAGCTATAAACATACAGAATTTGGCCGAAGGCGTGTACCTATTATATATCGTCAACAATGCGGGAGTTCGACACCGTTGCGGCCACTTCATAATAAAACGCCATAGGTAGACTGCTTGTTAACACTATTTAACCCTTCACTATGCAAGGTACAGACATATATACTATTAAATAGTAAAAGCACAAGAATAAAATTATCAATCAACAATACAACGAAAATGAAAAAAATCAGTAGCATGGCCACCCTATTTGTTGGCCTCATCATGACAGCTCTACTTACGGTATCATGTAATCAGAGTACATCGTATCGCGAACTTACCGCACAAGAAATTCGCAGCGCATATCTAACCGTAGCCGGAACGCACACGGGCAAAATGGTATATCTAAAGAACGAGGGCAATTACCAAACCAAGCTAGACACCATTAATATAAGTTGGACTATCGATACCGATAGTACTATGACTATTCACGACTTCCCGGTTGACCCATTTGCCGAGTTTGTTTCTGACAGCAACCTTAAAGCGGCTCTGTTAACCCAAGCCCCACAAGACGTAAAATGCAAGATTTCTTTCTACAACCTCTCGCCGGTATACTTCTATATTGGTGTTGATGCACCTACCTATAACGTAACCTATGGTGGTGCTACTCACAAAATTCAATTGGCTTTCTATACCAACGCCAATTCGTGTGGAGGTTACGAAACCGTAACACGAAGCATGGAAATACACTTGGTAGGCGGTGGCATCTACGAAGACGATACATACAAAGAGAAGTATCTCTCTACCACCAACATACCCATGGTGCTATATACCGATAAATAATAGAGAGGAAATAGCATTTGGCATTATTGCCTCCTTACATGTGGCTATTATAGCAGCTCAATAACAACTTAGTTTACATTACAGGCTGACACTTCGTATGAAGTATCAGCCTGTTTTATTTATTCAGCCTGCTTTATTTATAGGGTGGTTTTAATAATGTTTTCTATATTGCCCACGGCCGTCAGCAATAAAGTTTACATTCGTCAGCCAATTGGGCCACGACCATCAACCAACTTGCTTACGGCCGTGGACAGTATAGAAAACCTAAATTAAATTTTAATAAAAAAAAGACTAAGTAGTCATCACACGACAAATACAATCTTATGTCATATATAACTCATAACTAACTGATAGCCATAACAGTTTGAATTTACACCAACAAAGGTACGTGGCATTTAGGTCATGTTGCATCAATAGTGACGTTGGGCAGCTTCTAAATGCCTAGAAGTCAAAAAAAATAAAATCTCAAAGCAGTCCCGTGGGAGAGGTAGAAAGAAAAAATAACTATTATGTGATAGTGAAAGAAATATATTGTACATTTACAAAAATGATATTGACAACCAACCCAACAAAGGTAAGAAATGGCGACTATCTGGTCAAGAAAATGCTAACCAGCAGTATTGACCGACAAGAAGAAGTAAGAAACGCTATAGCCAAAGATCTGCCACAGATGGAATGGGCTACGAAAAATACAGGACATAATACGCTGTAGGGTGGTAAACCTATATAACATATCCCATTAACATGCGAATAATCGGCTCAATACGAGCCGATTATTCACATAAAAGCAGTAATTTTGTGGTTATTAATAGCAATCTATAAGTAGCAGTTCAATATTAAGTGACACTAAAACAGTAGTATGGCTTATGAAAAATATGGATAAATTTTGGAGAGATTACAATACAACCATCAACACTAAAAAAGGGAAAAAGATGGTTTGGGGTGGTTATATAATAGGATTTACACTGATTATCATTGCTATATTCATGCTATGCCAAAGCCTGTCTACGCAAGAAGAATTTAGTTTTGAAAGTATATCCTCACCTCTTTTTACATTTGCCGTAGGACTTGCACTGGTGTGTTATGTCTTCTTCAGAAAGAAGCTATCTAAAAGAATTAAATTCTACTTAATCTCTATAGTTTTTACCGGTGTGGGCATAGATATGGTTATACGACCAACCGTAGAATACCATCGTGTAATAGGCATTATAGAATGTATAGTATTTGGAGGCGGCGGATTATGGGTATTGTACAACGACTGTAAGTGGTATTTGGGCCGTAAAAAATAGCAAGACTTTGAGAAAACCTGTATTGGTTTATACGGTGATAATAATTAAGATAAAGTATGAATTTACATATCTTTAATCCAGAACACGACATTGCCCTTGCCTCAAATAGTTCTTATTTCGTAGCTCCGCACCACGTAAAGGAAATGCGGGACAATTTGGCATTTCTTCCTGCATTATGGGCCCAGGAAGGTGACGTGGTATTGGTAAGTGATGTAAAATCGGCTTGGGAAAATGCCGAAAAACTGAAACCATACACCCAGAACGTTACATTTATTTCTTGCAACGAACTAAAAACCATAGACCAAATAGACCAGATATTACCATGGGGATGGGATAAGGCATTACAATATGAATTACAACGCAATGGTGTATCCAAAGCTTTATTACCTACAGACCAATATTTGAACGATATAAGGGAAATAAGTCACCGATGGTGGGCAGGGCAAAAGCTTCTGAAAAAGCTAACTGACGCGAGCTCTGAACGAATAGGAAAATCCTTTCTGATTACCCGAGTAGAAGAGCTGGATAATTTCGACTATGAATATGTAATCAAGGCTCCATGGAGCAGTAGTGGCAGAGGGCTAAGATATGTAAACGGCATAACAAAACACCAGCGGGGATGGGCAAAGAATATTATTGAACGGCAGGGAAATCTTGTATTAGAGCCTTTCTATCACAAGATTACCGATTTTGCAGTAGAGTTCTGGGCTTATGCTGACCACGTGGAGTACATGGGGCTCTCTGTTTTTCAGACTACTAATGGAGCCTACACGGGCAATATACTTGCTACCGAAGCAGAAAAACGAGAAATAATATCGCAATATATTCCCTATCAGCAAGTTCAATCTGCCATAGATGACATTTGCCATATATTGAACCATGAAATGGCAGGGAAATACATCGGACCATTTGGCATTGACATGATGGTAGTCAATGAAAACGGCACAAAACTACACCCTTGCGTAGAACTTAATCTTCGGCGTACTATGGGGCATGTAGCCTTATCCATAGAGCAAACTTACCCTGCGCCCAACACGTTAATGCAAATATATTATAACACGGGTTTTCATTTTAGCATACAAGAAGCCACAGGAGACAGCAGCACATCATTATGGTAACCGTTTTGACTTAGTGTGATATTAATTAAAATGACTCTACAAATATAGCTTCCATTTCATTCATCTTCTCACAGAAATCGGCATAGTTTGTGGCTGTCTTACAGATTTCTCCAAACTAGGTTATAGAGTTTGGCAAAAGGCAAGTTTCTCTCATATCATTGTACATTCTTGTGATTAAGTACTAAATTCAAACAGCATTCACAAGTTGCAAGAATGTTAACATATTATTTTTTTGTAAATACGTAAACACGCTGCAAACATTCATCATCATTTATAACATTTCAGTGGTACTACCGCTATAAACGAATTAAGTGGAAAGACCTTTATTTAAAGGCTTTCCACTTAATTTATTGAGATTCAAATATTTCTGATTACTCCTCAACCGCTGCCTGCGCCGCTGCTAAGCGAGCAATAGGCACGCGGAATGGTGAACAGCTGGCGTAGTTCAGACCTATCTTGGCACAGAACTTAACCGAACTGGGTTCGCCACCGTGCTCACCGCAGATACCGGTAAGCAGGTTGGGACGTACAGCACGACCCTTTTCTACTGCCATCTTAACCAACTGGCCTACGCCGTCTTGGTCGAGTACCTGGAATGGGTCTACCTTAAGAATCTTCTTCTCCAAATAAACTGGCAAGAAGCTGGCAATATCGTCGCGGCTATAACCGAATGTCATTTGGGTAAGGTCGTTAGTACCAAAACTGAAGTACTCTGCCTCTTCGGCAATGCGATCAGCGGTAAGGGCAGCACGTGGAATCTCTATCATGGTTCCAATTTCGAATGGTATCTCTACTCCGTACTCTGCGAATACCTCGGCAGCGGCCTTGAGAATAACACCCTTCTGCTGCTTAAACTCATTAAGAGTACCAATAAGCGGAACCATAATCTCTGGCATAGGATTCTTGCCGTCTTTCTTTAACTCGCATGCAGCTGAAAGAATGGCACGTGTCTGCATAGCTGTAATCTCTGGGAAGGTGATACCCAAACGGCAACCACGGTGACCCAACATTGGGTTGTTTTCTGCCAGACTCTCTACACGACGCTTGATGGTAGCTACATCTACCCCCATTTCTTTAGCCATAACCTCCTGGCCTGCCAAATCGTGGGGTACAAATTCGTGGAGAGGTGGATCTAACAGGCGGATGTTAACTGGGCAACCATCCATAGCCTCAAGAATTCCCTTGAAGTCGGCTTTCTGATAAGGAAGCAACTTGTCAAGAGCTTTTTCGCGACCCTCAGGGCTATCAGCCAAAATCATTTCGCGCATAGCCACAATCTTCTTGTCTTCGAAGAACATGTGTTCTGTACGGGTAAGACCAATACCTTTGGCTCCGAAAGCACGTGCCGTTCTGGCATCGTGTGGAGTATCGGCGTTGGTACGTACCTGCAGTTTGGCATACTTGTCGCAGAGGTCCATCAGCTCTTTGAAGTCGCCGCTCAGTTCGGCAGCCTTGGTGTGAACTTCTCCGGCGTATACCTGTCCGGTAGTACCATTCAGCGAAATGTAATCGCCCTCTTTATATACTGTTCCGTCTATTTCTACAGTCTTGGTCTTGTAGTCTACGTTGATGCTACCAGCACCCGAAACGCAACACTTACCCATACCACGAGCTACTACGGCTGCGTGAGAGGTCATACCACCACGTGCGGTAAGTATACCTTCGGCTGAGGCCATACCTGCCAAGTCTTCAGGACTGGTTTCGATACGAACCATGATTACACGGTGGCCGTCGGCGTGCCATTTCTGAGCATCGTCGGCGTGGAATACTATCTGTCCACAGGCAGCACCAGGAGATGCTGGCAAACCTTGGGTGATAACCTTAGCCTTCTGCAGTGCCAACTTGTCGAATACAGGGTGGAGCAATTCGTCCAACTTCTGTGGTTCGCAGCGCATGATGGCTGTTTTCTCGTCAATCATGCCTTCGTGCAGCAGGTCGATAGCTATCTTAACCATAGCTGTACCGGTACGCTTTCCGTTACGAGTCTGCAGGAACCATAGTTTGCCTTCCTGTACGGTGAACTCCATATCCTGCATATCGCGATAGTGGTGTTCCAGCATATCCTGCAAGTCGTTGAGCTGATTGTATATTTCGGGCATTGCCTCTTCCATTGAAGGATATTTAGCGGCACGTTCTTCTTCGCTTATTCCAGCACGCTCGGCCCAACGCTGCGAGCCTAACTTGGTAATCTGCTGAGGTGTGCGGATACCGGCTACAACGTCTTCGCCTTGTGCATTTACCAGGTATTCACCATTGAACAGGTTCTCGCCATTTCCGGCATCACGGCTGAAGCATACACCTGTAGCACTGGTGTCGCCCATATTACCGAATACCATAGCCATAACGCTTACTGCTGTACCCCACTCGTCGGGAATTCCTTCCATCTTGCGGTAGAGTATGGCGCGGTCGTTCATCCAGCTACGGAATACAGCGCAGATAGCGCCCCAGAGCTGCTCGATAGGATCGTTGGGAAAGTCTTTACCGGTGCGCTCTTTGATAGCAGCCTTGAACAGTTGTACCAGTTTCTTCAACTCGTCTACCGACAAGTCTTTATCCAGTTTCACACCACGCTCGGCTTTTACGTTTTCTATAATTTCCTCGAATGGGTCGATATCCTCTTTGTTTACAGGCTTCATTTCGAGCACTACGTCGCCATACATCTGTACAAAGCGGCGGTAAGAGTCGTAAACAAAGTGGGGGTTGTTAGTCTTGCGAACCAATCCCTCGGCAACCTCATCGTTAAGACCCAAGTTAAGAATGGTATCCATCATACCAGGCATTGAGGCTCTGGCACCCGAACGTACACTTACCAACAGTGGGTTCTCTACATCACCAAACTTAGAATTCATTAAGCCCTCAATGTGCTTAACGGCAGCAGTAACTTCAGCGTTTAGGATTTCTTTAATCTTTTCTTGTCCTACTTCATAGTACTCGTTGCAGCAGCTGGTAGTAATAGTAAAACCGGGAGGAACGGGTACGCCAATAAGATTCATCTCGGCAAGATTAGCACCTTTACCTCCGAGTTCCTCTCGCATTTTTGCGTTACCTTCGGCTTTGCCATTGCCGAAAGTATAAACTCTTTTTTCACTCATATTATCAATGTTAATCAAAAAATTATTAATTGTTCATTTATTGCAAAGGTAGTTTTTTTTTAGAACACTTCCAAGTAAATCTATAAAAAATGACATGTAGACATTGCATTTTTCAATTTCTTGTATGAGGAGCATGGTTGCGTATATAAAATAGGTGTATAGTGGCGCAAAGTTAGATGTTAGAATATGTGCTTCTGTGATTAACATTACTTAACTATATTCGAGCAACTTTTGGTTAAGCCGCGTTAATTTCTCATGTAACTTTCAACTCTGTTTTATTCATGAAAAATAGCCAAAAACTGGGTGTTTTGGCCTAATTTCCGATACAAAATCCGAAGACGTTTTTTGTCTTTTCGGCCGATTGTCTTTATTTTTTGACAAATAGTGATAGTATTTGGCCAAACCAGTGTATTCTTTTGCTATTTTCTGTTCTATTTTGTGTCTACAAAAACATACTTTTCCTGGGCTAAAGACCATCATTATAACTCTAAAGACCACTTCTAGCCGTCTAAAGGTTATCTCTACTATTTTAAAGACCAGCATTAGTCCATTTTTAACCCATTTTAGTACCGTAGGAATGGTAGTATTTGCAACCAGCTTTTACTTCGCGCGAAAATATCGCCGTAATTTAAGGTGTTAAAATTAACAGCGGTTAACAATTTAAAGATTAATGCCTATCACTATGCCTCTGTATTTTTTGCACAAACCATATATTATATGTGTATTTTATTTGTAACTTTGCCATTAAAAACAGATATGACCCGCAAACATAAACCCTTGCCAATATTTGAAAACGTGACCATCGAGGCTGTAGCAGCCGAAGGAAAATGTGTGGCTCACGTCAACGAGATGGCAGTATTTGTACCCTTTGTAGTTCCTGGCGATGTAGTAGACCTACAGGTTAGACGTAAAAAGCATAAATATTGTGAGGCCGAGGCCATCAGATTTATAGAATATAGCCATCTGCGTACCCAGCCCATGTGTAGCCATTTCGGGATATGCGGCGGTTGCAAATGGCAGAATCTGAAGTACGATGAGCAACTTAAGGCCAAACAGCAGCAGGTATTCGACCAGCTATCGCGCATAGGCAAGGTAGAACTGCCCGAATTTATGCCTATCCTTGGTTCGGAAAAGACAGCCGAATATCGCAACAAATTAGAGTTTGGCTGTGCCAACAAGCGTTGGTATACCAAGGAAGAAGTTGCCGCGCTTCCACCAAGAAGCGAAGACGGAAGCAGCAATCTTAGTGAACCAGCAATAGGATTTCATATCACCGGAGCTTTCGACAAGATATATCCCATAACGCGTTGCCATCTGATGGACAATCTGCATAACGAGATACGCAACGAGATACGTGATTATACCCTTGCCCACAACTTTACCTATTATGATATACGCAACCAGGTAGGTTTGCTGCGCGATATGGTATTTCGCAATTCTAACACGGGCGAATGGATGCTTATCTTGCAGTTTCATTACGATGAAGAGGGCGACGAGCAGAAGGCACTGGCACTGCTGGAGCATATCACGGGCAAGTTCCCTCAGCTTACATCGGTACTGTATGTAGACAATCAGAAAGGCAACGATACCTTTGGCGATTTGGAACTGAAACTCTATAAGGGTAAGGACCATATCTACGAGACTATGGAAGACCTTAAGTTCAAGGTTGGACCCAAGAGTTTCTACCAGACCAATACAGACCAGGCATACCATCTATATTGCGTGGCTCGCAACTTTGCTCAACTTACAGGCAAAGAGTTGGTGTACGACTTGTATACCGGCACCGGAACAATAGCCAACTTTGTGGCTCGCAGCGCACGCAAGGTGGTGGGTATAGAATATGTACCCGAGGCTATAGAAGACGCCAAGGTAAACAGCGAGATTAACCACATAGACAACACCCTTTTCTATGCCGGCGACATGAAAGATATACTTACCGATAGTTTTGTAAAAGAACACGGACGGCCCGACGTGATAATAACCGACCCACCACGTGCCGGAATGCATCCCGATGTAGTTAACGTGATACTCAACGCCTCGCCCAACCGCATAGTATATGTAAGCTGCAACCCCGCCACACAGGCTCGCGATTTGGCGCTTATGGATGCTTATTACAAGATAGAGAGCGTGCAGCCGGTAGATATGTTCCCCCACACACCGCATGTAGAGAATGTAGTGTTGCTGGTAAAACGCAGTTAAGGATGGTTAGGTAAAAGAATCTGTTTATTACAAATAATATATAATATGGTGGCATTTACCAAGAACCACCCTTAAAAACAATAACTAAATGAAGAAAACATTATTTGCAGTAATGGCCTTAGCGATGGCCGTAAATGCACATGCACAAGAAAAAACACCCTCATGGATTAATAATGTAAAACTGTCGGGCTATGGCATGGTTCAGTATCAGAGCAGCAGCAAAGAGGGCGACAAATCTAATTCTTTCGGCTTGCGTCTGGCTCGTATTAGTCTAGACGGTCGTATTCTCGACGATTTCTACTGGAAGGCTCAGATACAGTTTAATGGCAATACGTCTAACCTAGGCAGTTCACCCCGCGTGGTCGACCTCTTTGCCGAATGGCAGAAATACGGCTACTTCAAGGTAAAGGCCGGACAGTTTAAGCGCCCGTTCATGTTTGAGAATCCTATGCACCCCATAGACCAAGGGTTTATGAGCTATAGCCAGATTACCTCTTCTATCGCTGGTTTTTCCGACCGTGCCGGAGGTCATGCCAGCAATGGTCGCGATATAGGTGTACAATTGCAAGGCGATTTCTTGCCTAATGCCTCGGGGCGCAACTTGCTGCATTATCAGATAGGCGTATTCAATGGTCAGGGCATCAATGTTAGCGATGTAGACCAGCGTAAGGATGTGATTGGCGGTGTATGGGTAATGCCGGTTAAGGGTATGCGTATAGGTGCGTTTGGTTGGACTGGTTCGTATGCCCGTAAGCGTACCGTTACCAACAATCAGGGCGAAAGTTCTACAGAGATACTTAGTCTACCACAGCGCAGATACGCTTTCTCTGCCGAATATACTGCCGACGACTGGACTTTCCGCACAGAGTACGCCCACTCTACTGGCTTGGCATTCAAGAATCGTTACCAAAAGGCTGAGAATGCTACCGATTTCACACTAAGCAGTAATGGCGACAAGGCTCAAGGTGTATATGCCGCCCTTATAGCTCCTATTGTCAAGAAGAAGATGCATGCCAAGGCACGTTATGACATGTATCAGCCTTCGGGCGATGCATCGAAGCAGAAAACTTTCTACGAACTAGGACTCGATTATGAGTTCTGTCGTAACTTGAAGTTAAGCGGTGAGTATGCTTTTGTTAACGACCGCAGTCTTAATGGCAAGCACAACTATAATATGGTAGATGTGCAGTTAGCTTTCCGCTTCTAATTATATTACAATGCATATTTCAGAATTATTGTTTTTCACGGGCTTTGTAGCGTTTATCGTAGCCATTCTGCTGGTAGACATGCTAGCTATAGACCGCAAGGCCCATGTGGTATCTATACGTGAGGCTGGCACATGGACCACAGTATGGATAGTGCTGGCTCTGCTATTCGGCGCATTCCTATGGTTTCATGGCGACATGATACACGGCATACATACCATGGCAGATTTACAAGAGGTGTCGCGTAAGTATGCTGACCATCTTAATCTGGATGGACTCAGTCTGGCCGAAGGCATAGCTAAATACAGGCAGAATATGGCCATGTCGTATATCACGGGCTATCTTATAGAGAAGATGCTATCGGTAGACAATCTCTTTGTGATGATGATGATATTCGCCTCGTTCAAAGTAAAGAACACCGAGTTTCAACATGTGCTCAATTGGGGTATCTTTGGTGCCATAGTGATGCGCTTTATATTCATCTTTGCCGGCGCAGCCTTGCTCAGCAGATTCGAATGGATACTGGTTGTCTTTGGTTTCTTTCTTGTGTATAGCGCATACAAGATGTTTCGCGACCGCAATAAGGAAGAAGAAACCAATGCTTCGCAACAGGGCTTGGTAACTTTCTTATCCAAACACTTTAGGGTTTATCCGCAGTTTGCGGGCGACCGTTTTTGGATAAGGGCAAAAAAGACTGGTGAAGAATATACGCCAGCCACACGCCAAGAGGGTGGAAAATGGCATATTACCCCACTACTGGTAACTGTGCTTGCGATAGAGCTGAGCGATCTAGTTTTTGCCTTTGATAGTATACCGGCTGTATTCTCGGTATCATTAGACCCCTATGTGGTTTTCTTTTCTAACATCTTCGCCATACTGGGTCTCAGGGCTATGTTCTTTCTGCTTTCAGCCATAGCCGATAAGTTTGCATACCTTAAGACAGGTGTTTGCATACTGCTGCTCTTTATTGGCGTCAAACTTATTATCAGTGAGTATGTACATATAGGCAACCTATGGTCGCTGGGCATTATCATTTTCGTATTGGTTGCAAGTATTGTATGCTCTGTACTTAAGAAACCCAGTTCTGCCAATTCTTGATTCTTATCGCCTCTGTATTTTTTATTCGTACAGAGGCGATAAATATTATTCATTTGGGTGGTTCTAAACCGTTTTAGAAAATAACGGAGACAACATTGTGTCTATATTTAATAAAGTGGTAACTTTGCAATATGATTTACCCTAACAATTTTGAATCGAAAATAGGTTTTCAAGAGATTCGTAACATGCTCCAAGCTCGCACCCTGTCACTTTTGGGCGTAGAAAGGCTTAACAATATGACGTTTCAGACCGATGAATCTGCCGTAAATGCTGCTATGCTACAGATACGAGAAATGAAGCGCATACGTGCAGGAGAGGGCGATGAAGAATTTCCGCTGAATGCCTTTTTTGATATTCGGGAAAACATGAAGCGTCTGCGTCTGTCGGGTACATTCTTAGAAGAAGCTGAGCTTTTTGAACTGATGCGCACGCTTGACACCACGAATAATATTATACATTTCTTAAAACGCCGGTGTGGTGACGAGGAATCTGCCTTTCTCTTCCCAACTCTGGAGGGTCTTACAGAGGGCGTTGTACCTTTGCCGCAGATTGTTAAAAATATAGACCGGATATTAGACAAGTTTGGAAATATAAAGGATAGCGCATCGCCAAAGCTATCTGAGATACGTCGTGAACTGTCGCGTGCCAAGGGTTCGATATCACGTATTCTTGACGGAATACTGCGCTCTGCCCAAAGCGAAGGTCTGATAGACAAAGATACTACACCGGCCCTGCGCGATGGGCGATTGGTTCTTCCGGTTGCCCCTGGCGTAAAGCGCAAAATAGGAGGAATAGTACACGACGAGTCGGCCAGCGGTAGAACGGTCTACATAGAGCCAACAGAAGTAGTAGAGGCCAATAACCACATACGTGAACTGGAAAGCGAAGAACGGCACGAAATAGTAAGAATTCTGAAACAAGCAGCCGGCGATATACGTCCCTATACAGAAGAAATACTTTTCTCCCAAGAGTTTTTGGCCGATATTGATTTTATCAATGCCAAAGCTTCTTTGTCAGAATGTCTGCGCTGCACAGAACCGCAGATATCTGCAAAACCTATAATAGACTGGATACAGGCACGGCATCCTCTGTTAGAGATGCGTCTCAGCAAAACCACTTCAACACCATCTGCCCTTGTGCCACTAGACATAGAGTTAAATGCAGGAAAGCGTATTCTTATTATCTCAGGACCCAACGCTGGCGGAAAATCGGTATGTCTGAAAACGGCAGGACTATTGCAGTATATGCTGCAATGCGGATTGGGTATACCCGTAGGCGAACAGTCGGGCGTAGGTATATTCGAAGATATAATGATAGACATCGGCGACGAACAAAGCTTGGATAACGACCTCTCTACCTACTCTTCGCACCTGTTAAATATGAAGAATATGCTGAAGCAAGCACGTTCGTCTACCCTGATACTCATAGATGAATTTGGTACTGGCACCGAACCCAATATAGGTGGAGCTATTGCCGAAAGTGTATTAGGGCAATTTCTCGCAAAGGGAGCATGGGGTGTAATAACCACACACTACCAGAACCTAAAACACTTTGCCGACAACCGTCCGGGTATAGTTAACGGAGCTATGCTCTACGACCGCCATGAGATGAAGCCACTATTCCAACTGTCAATTGGTCGCCCTGGAAGTTCGTTTGCCATAGAGATTGCACGCAAGATAGGTCTGCCCGAAGAGGTGATACAGCAGGCGAGCGACCTTGTAGGAAGTGACTATATACAGAGCGACAAATATCTGCAAGATATAGTGCGCGATAAGCGTTACTGGGAAAGCAAGCGTACCAATATACACCAACGCGAGAAAGACCTGGAACGCCAGATAGCCCGCTACGAGCACGATATAGAACAGATAGGTAAGCAACGTAAGGATATACTGCGTCAAGCCAAGCAAGAGGCCGAACAAATATTAAGCGAGAGTAACCGCCGTATAGAAAACACTATACGAGAGATACGCGAGACCCAGGCCGAACGCGAAAATACCAAGCGCATACGCGAAGAACTGAATCAATTTAAACAAGAAGTTAGCGAAATTGACGCCCAGGCTAATGATGAAAAGATAGCTCGCAAGATAGCCCAAATACAGCAACGCAAAGAGCGGCATCGCCAGCGTATGGAACAGCGGGCGGTAGAACAACAAAAACGGAAGCAAGAGCAACCGCCGGGCTCTGCCAAACAAGACTTGCGTCCGCTTTCTGTTGATGCCGAAGTTCGTATCAAGGGCACATCGACAGTTGGGCGAATAGAGAGTATAGACGGCAGTATGACCAGCGTAATCTTTGGCGGTATACGCACAAGAATAAAACTAAACCGGCTGGAACGAGCCACGCAAAATAGCAATACACAAACGACAGAAACGCCTAAGAGTAAAGCCGACGAACGCATGGAGAGTTTGCGTAGTTATAACCTATCGCACCTAACCCAGCAAACCATAGACAGTCATCGCAAGAATTTTCATCAAGACCTTGATGTTAGAGGTATGCGTGGCGACGAGGCACTTAATGCCGTACAACACTTTGTAGACGATGCCATACTTATGGGCATGCAGCGCGTACGCATTCTTCATGGAAAGGGCAATGGTATACTACGTCAACTTATCCGCCAGTACTTAGGTGCCATACCCAATGTAACGCATTATGCCGACGAGCATGTACAATTTGGTGGAGCAGGAATTACGGTAGTAGATTTATAGAACTACCTTATAGTTTGTATGGCGTAAAAATAAACCAAGAGTAACGGCAGAGAAGTAGAAATAAAGGCTATACGGCAAAAATATATTTAAAAAATTTTTGTAATTAACAAAATAAGTACTACCTTTGCAGTCGCAAATACGAAAAGTCTGATATTTGACGCACCCTTAGCTCAGTTGGTAGAGCAACTGACTCTTAATCAGTGGGTCTAGGGT
>CAVKSZ010000035.1:0-18664 GCA_963659135.1 Bulleidia sp.
AACAACCCAACGGCACTATTGACAATAAGTTTAATTTAGGTTTTATATACTGCCCACGGCCGTAAGCCGGTTGGTTGATGGCCGTGGCCCAATTGGCTGACGACCGTAAACTTTATTGCTGACGGCCGTCGGCAATAAAGAAAACATTACAATAATAACCATAGAACCCACAAATATGTTGAAGAATAGCTATATCGGAGATAAGCATGGCATTTTAAGGGTGAGTATAAAGTGCAACTAGATTACTGGCAAAGATATACCATTAATTTTTTGGTATATATCTAGCGCATAGATATCGGTCATACCGCTAATATAATCGATTACAGCCATAAGGCGCGTTTCCAAATCGTTGCTCTGAATATCGTACTGACTACTGAATCGCTTGATGAGCTGCTTAGAATGGAACTTCTCGGGATTAACGGCTGCACTTACAAGGTCGCGCATCAGGGTTTCCATAATTTTATAGCCCGACAACTCTACATCTAATACTATCTTGCTTTGGTAAATCTTCTCTTTGGATACTCGGGTGCAACGCTTGTAAGCCTCACAAGGTCTGGGCGAGATAGCAGAGATAAGACTGCCCGTAAAAGTGCCGGCAAGTATCTGCTCTTCGTTATCTACAAACACCTGCACACATTCGTTTTCGAGCAAGCCTACCACACAGGCACGCAGATACACCACCTTTTCGTTGGCGTCGGTAACTCCATCTTCTTCTACCCTACGCAAGATATGCGCACGGGTAGGTTCGTCGAAGAAGCCAAGTAGCAGGCTCTCTGTTTCTTGATAGGTAAGCAACTTGAGTTTGTGGGCATCCTCTATATCCATTATCTCGTAGCATATATCGTCGGCAGCCTCCATAAGATATACCAGTGGATGGCGAGCATAACGCAACGGTTCGCCAGGCTCAGAGAGACGGATAATGCCCAGTTCGTCGGCTATTCGTCGGTAAGAATCTTCTTCGGGAAAGAAGAAACCAAACTTACCATGGGTAGAAGCCCAAGCCGACGCAAAGGGATATTTTACTATACTGGCAAGGGTAGAATAAGTCATTACAAAGCCACCCTCGCGCCGTCCGTGAAAACGATGGGTAAGTATACGAAAGGCATTGGCATTACCCTCGAATCGGGTAATATCATCCCAAAAACGATTGCTCACCTTGCTACGTAGCGGCAGTCCTTCGCCCTCGGCAAAGAATGCCTGTATGGCTTTTTCTCCGCTATGTCCAAAGGGCGGATTACCAAGGTCGTGAGCCAGTCCGGCAGTCTGTACTATAGTACCTATCTCTTCGAAGAGCGTGCCCTGAAGTTCGGGGTGGCGCTGCTTTAAGATACGAGCCACATCATCGCCCAACGATTTGCCTAACGACGAGACCTCGAGCGAATGGGTAAGCCGGTTGTGCACAAAGATGCTGCCCGGTAGGGGGAACACCTGAGTCTTATTCTGCAAACGGCGAAAAGGGGCCGAATAGATAAGTCTGTCGCTATCGCGCTTAAACTCAGAACGGTCGTCGTGGCGCTCGTGGCGTATTTCTTGTCCGAAACGCTTATTAGAGATAAGTTGCTGCCAATTCATAAGCGCAAAAGTAGTGTAAAAAAGCTAATTAAATGCTTTTTATAAAGAAAATGTTGAATATTATGGTTAGAAATGGTTATTTTTGCAAGAGAAATCAAAATCAGCATAACTATGCTTCAAGTTAAAGTAATCAACAAGGGCCACCAGCCTCTCCCTGCGTATGCCACCAGCCAAAGTGCTGGCATGGACTTGCGCGCCAACATATCAGAGCCAATAACACTCCGCCCCATGGAGCGCCGCTTAATCCCAACAGGTTTGCACATAGCTCTACCAGAAGGGTTTGAAGCACAGATACGGCCTCGCAGCGGTTTGGCCTTGAAGCACGGCATAACCGTACTCAACACTCCCGGCACTGTAGATGCCGACTATCGTGGCGAGATAATGGTGTTGCTCATCAACTTCTCTGACACCGACTTCACCATAAACGACGGTGAACGCATAGCCCAAATGGTAGTGGCTCGCCACGAACAGATAGAGTTTCAATGCGTAGAAGAGCTCGATGACACCGAGCGCGGTGCTGGAGGCTATGGCCACACCGGAGTAAAATAACCACAACGCTAATGAGGATAACATACAAGATACTGCCCATCGTAACGGTGGCATTTCTTGCCGCCACGCTTACACTACCCACACAGGCCAAGCGTAAGAAAACCGAGGCGGCAAAAGCGCCCGTTGTTTCTGCCGAAGTAAAGCGACAAGCCGATAGCCTCTTCTTAGAATCGGTATGCGAACGACTAAAGGGTAACCACGACGCTTCGCGCCAGCTACTTGAGCAGAGCCACAGCACAAATCCCTATGCTGCCGAACCATATTTCTTCTTGGCCAATTATAGTTTGGCCGATGGCAAAGACTCAATGGCATTGGCTTATCTTGAAAAGACAGTAGCTCTACGCCCCGACAATCAGACTTATCTGGAAACTCTAGCCCTTACTTATTACAAAACCAACCGGCTGGACGATGCCGCCAAGGTATATGAAAGTCTGGCCAAAAAGAACCGCAGTCGTAGCGACCTGCTGCAAATTCTGCTTGGTATATACGAAAAACAGAAAGCCTACGACCGTATGATAGACTGTCTTAATCGCCTGGAGCAGATAGAAGGCAGCGGAGAAGATATAGTTCTAAGTAAGGTTAGTATATATGGACTCAAGGGAGAGCGCAAGCAGGCTCTCGCCGCCCTGCAGCAATTGGTAGCCGACCATCCATACGACATCAATTATAAAGTAATGATGGGCAACTGGCTGATGCAGAACGACGGCAAGAAAGAAGCACTCAAGATATTTACCGATGCACTGAACAAAGAGCCCGGCAATGCCAACGTGCTAAGTTCTATGTACGACTACTACAAGTCGATAGGGCAAGACGAACTGGCAGAGAACTGTCTGAAGAGTATTCTTGACAACCCCAAAGCCGAAGCAAAAACCAAACTTACCATGATGAAGGCCTATATCCAAGACTGCGAGACACACAATGGCGACAGTACCATGGTAACGGCTCTCTTTGACCGTATAGAGAAGGCTGGTGGATGCGATGCCACTATGACTGAACTCAAGTTAGCCTATCTCAATCTGAAGAAATTCCCCGAAGAAGATATACGTAAGGTTCGCGCTCGCCTGCTGGAGCTTTCGCCAGACAATGCTACGGCTCGTTTTGAACTCATACAGGCTTATTGGAAAGAGCAGAACTGGGACAAGATAATAAAACTGAGTCGTGAGGGTACCGAGTATAGTCCTGACGAAATGGTATTCTACTACTTCTATGGTTTGTCGTGCTTTCAGCAAGAGCGCAACGATGAAGCCCTGGATGCCCTGCGCCGTGGTGTAGCACTGGCAAACGACAATAGCAACCACGATATAGTAAGCGACTTTTACTCAATGATAGGCAGTATTCTGCACGACCAAGATAAAGAACAGGAAGCTTTCGAAGCCTTCGAAAACAGTCTGAAATGGAAGAGCGACAACGTAGAATGCCTCAATAACTACGCTTATTATCTGAGCGAGAAAGACACTGCACTTAACAAGGCTGCAACTATGAGTCAGAAAACTATCAAGGCCGAGCCCAAGAACTCTACTTTCCTGGATACTTACGCCTGGATACTCTACCGGCAGAACCGCTATGCCGAGGCGAAGATATACATAGACCAAGCATTGGCCAACGATAGCGACTCGGTACAAGGTGGCGTAGTACTCGAACATGCAGGTGATATATACTACCAAAATCACCTTACCGAACAAGCCGTAGCTTACTGGCAGAAAGCTCTGAAAGCTGGCGGTGGAAGTGTATTACTACCCAAGAAAATAAAACTAAAAAAACTGATAAAAGACGATAATGACAAGAAGAACAGCAAATAAGACAGCTCTCTTTGCCGCAATAGCAGTTTTGGCATCGTGTGGTTCGAAGAAGGCGATTGTAAACAACTCGTCGACAGTAACTACAACTACCACAACTACCACAACCTCAGCCACTCAACAGAGCATCAGTACCAATGCTCCGCTACACTTTGTACAGCAGGTAAGCGACCAACGCCTGTACCAAAAGAACATTGTAGGCGACATGAGTTTCAATATCAAAGCCGGAAGCATCAACCAGACTCTGCCGGGCCAACTTCGTATGCGCAGAAACGAAGTGATACGCCTACAGGTAATGATTCCACTACTGGGAACCGAAGTGGGGCGCATAGAATTTACCCCCGATTATGTACTGGTGATAGACCGTATACACAAAGAATACATCAAATCAGAATACAATCAACTGGCATTTCTTAAAGACAACGGGCTGGATTTCTATAGTCTGCAATCGCTATTTTGGAACGAACTGTTAGTGCCCGGAAAACAAAGTGTAAAAGAAAGCGACTTAGAACTTTTCACTGCCAATGTCAATACGCAAGGCAACGAAGTGCCCGTTACGCTATCGTCTGGCAAACTCAACTTTAACTGGACTGTACAGCGCGATAGTTACAAGATTCTATCTACTTTGGTAAACTATCTTGGCAGTTCGAGTGGCAAATCAAGTCTCACTTGGACTTATGCCGACTTTAAGAGCGTAGGTGTAAAGACATTCCCTGCTTCACAATCGTTCTCCTTTACCACCAATGCCGGTGGCAAAACCCGTAACGCCACCGTAAGTTTGCGTATGAGTAGCATACGCACCAACGCTGATTGGCAAGCGCTTACTACGCCCTCGGCCAAATATAAGAAAGTAGAGACAAGCGATGTATTCGATAAATTACTCAACATGCGATGAAACGTATCCTTGTATTACTGGCAGCTGCAGTGCTGACCCTCTCAACAACCGCACAGAAGAAGAACTCTACCGCCAAGAAGAGCAAAACTGGCACATCGGTAAAGTCGCGCACTGCCAACACCAATAGCAAAAACTCCAAGAACAAGAATAATCAGAAAACAGCACAACCCACAACCATAAAGGGCCTGCGCAACGAGCGTGCTGCCGTGCAGCGCAAGATAAAACAACAAGAACAAGCACTGAAAGCTAACAAGGCCAACGTATCTAAACGATTGAAAGATCTGTTGGTTATCAACTCTGAAATAGGAGAAAAGCAAAAGTCGATAGACGGCATCCAGCAAGATATCAATATGATTGATGGAAACATTGGCATACTGAAATCGCAACTCGAAACCTTACAACAACAACTTGACGACCGCCGGGAACGTTATATCAAGTCGGTTCGATACATGGCTCGTCATCGCAGCGTGCAAGATAAGATGATGTTTATCTTCTCAGCTAAAAGTTTCGCACAGATGTATCGCCGTATGCGCTTTCTAAAGGAATACGCTTCGTACCAGAAAGTACAGGGCGACCTACTTAAAGCTAAACAACAGCAAGTAAACGATAAGCACCAACAACTGCAGGACGCTCGCGGACAAAAGAACCAACTACTCAACCGTGACGTGAAGGCTCGCACCGAGCTGGAAGGAAAGCAGGCAGAGCAACAGGATATTGTAAAGGGACTGCAAAAGCAACAAAAGACCATACAGGCTATCATCGACGAGCAGAAAAAGAAAAACGAAGTGCTCAACGCACAGATTGACCGACTTATAGCCATAGAGGTAGCCAAAGCCAAAGCACGTGCTGAAGCTGAAGCCAAACGAAAGGCCGAAGCTGCTGCGGCTTCCAAGCGTAAGGCCGAAGAACTGGCACGACGCAAAGCGGCGGCTGAAGCTGAAGCACGCGAGAACCAGCGCCGTATAGAAGAAGCCCGCAAGCGTGAACAGCAACTTCGTGCCGAGGCCGAGGCTCGTAAAGACAAAGGCGAAGCCGCCGAGCGTGCCCAGCAAGCCATGCGCGAAGCCACAGCTAACCGCGAAGCCGCCGAACGTAAAGCCCGTGCCGATGAAGCGCGCAACCGCAAAGAAATCGCCGAAGCCAAGCGCGAAGCTAACGATGCTAACACCATGAGTTCTGCCGACCGTATGATGAGTGGTGGTTTTGAAGCCAATAAGGGTCGCCTGCCTATGCCAATAACGGGTAGCTACAAGATAGTAAGCCACTTTGGTCAGTATTCTGTTGAAGGTCTCAAGGGTGTAACGCTCGACAATAAAGGTATCAATATCTTAGGTCATCCTGGAGCTGTAGCCCGCAGCATATACGATGGTGAAGTAAGTGCTGTATTTGGTTGGGAAGGCAGCATGTTTGTCATGGTGCGCCACGGCGCTTACATCTCTGTTTACTGCAACCTGAGTTCGGTAAGTGTAAGCAAGGGACAGAAGGTTTCTACCCGTCAGGCCTTAGGCAACGTTGGTAGCGACAATATCCTACAGTTCCAACTGCGCAAGGGAACAGCCAAACTCAATCCCGAATCGTGGCTCGCACGATAGCCACACCTATTATAATAGATATACCTCTCATACATACACATTGTCAAAGGGCGCTCAAGTATAGCGGAATTTATACTTGAGCGCCCTTTCATTATATAGGTATATCCCGGTTTACCCTTCCCAACCAGTAAGCAGGTCAAGATAGGTAGAAATGGCATGACTTATCTCGCTAATGCGTATGTATTCGTTGGCAGAGTGCGACCGGGCAGAATCACCTGGTCCTAACTTGAACGAAGGCCAGTGCATCAGTGCTTGGTCGCTTAGCGTAGGCGAACCGAAAGGTATCATACCCATAGCCTTACAACGCTTAATGAGCGAATGTTCTTCATCTATGTGCGACGAACCGAGGTGGAACGAACGCGCTTTGACATCGCTCTTCACGTGCTGGCATACTATATCGTACACTTCTTGGTTGGTATAATGCTCGTTGGTACGTACATCTACTACCATACGACACTCGTCGGGTATTACATTATGCTGCGTACCGGCGTTTATTACAGTTACCTTCATAGTAGTAGGACCTAGCAGAGTACTGTTGCGTTCAAACTGATAATTGCGCATCCACACCATATCATCGAGTGCTTGATAAATGGCGTTTACTCCCTCGTTGCGAGCTGCGTGTCCACTACGACCATGCGCAGTAAGGTCGAGCACCATAAGTCCTTTTTCAGCAATGGCGGGTTGCATACCCGTAGGTTCGCCCACTATGGCTACATCAATATGCGGTAGTAGTGTCAATACGCTACGTATACCGTTAACGCCCGACACTTCTTCTTCTGCCGAAGCAAGGTATATTAGATTGTAGGCCCTTGGTTTGTCCCTTAATACTCTATACACCTGCAGCAGTGATACCAGACCGCCACCACAATCGTTACTACCTAATCCGTATAGTATATCACTCTCTACCGTGGGGGCGTATGGGTCACGAGTCCAACTCTCAACGGCCTTTACCGTATCTATATGAGCATTGAGCAGCAGTGTTGTTCTACCCTCTTTATATTGCGGATCTATGGTCCAAAGATTATTACCATGACGCTGGTAAGCAATGCCACACTGCAACAATTCAGCCTCCATAATGTCGGCGGCACGAGCCTCATCGCGGCTCACCGAAGGAGTAGCTATCAGGCGTTTAAGAAGCGCCACTGCAGCATCTGTATATTTACTTGTGTCCATTGGGGTTGATTTTATAAGGGAGATATACCTGTTTGGCCATAGTCTTTACGCCAAACAAAGAGTCTTGTTTCTATCCAAGACCATATTATAAATATAACCGAAAGCCACTTGATGCAGTAGCTTAGGGTTTAAGGCTTGATATACGCCTACTATTTATCTTTATAGATTACCTTATTGGCACCGCTAGTAAGTTGCAGAGCCTCTGGATGTTCGGCAATAAAGCTATCGATATGGCGTATACGCTTTTCTTCCAATATCTCGTCGATGGCAATAAGGATACCTGTCTCTTCTACATCGCCGAAGCCGTAATTGATGGCTGTTCCAAAGAGCTTCATGGTAGGACTCAGATTCATATAGGCATTTACCAACGGCGGAATATTATAACCTAGGCTACGTATCTCATGGTTCAGCACTCGATAATCTTCTTTGAAGTCGTCGTGGCAGAAAATCTTGGCCAATTCGTCCTCGGGCGTGTCTATAACCAGCGGTTTACGTGGAACTATAAGATTATCTTTATCGTCGAAATGCTTACGCAGGAAATAAAGTATCATATCGCGCCCCCGGCGAATATAACTGGGATACATAGTTACCTTTCCAAAGAAATACTTAAGCTCGGGATAGAGTACAGTAAGAGCTCCCAGGCCATCCCACAAATTGTCAAGAGCAAAGATACTCTTGGTATTCTTGCGCACATTCTGATAGTCGAGCGATACAAACGAGCGACCCAGTTCTACGGTGTATGGCGCATAGTTGGTCATAAACTCTTCAGAGAAATGAAACATGTGGCTGGTAGCAAGCACGGGCTGTCCCTGTGCATCTATCTTCCAGTCAGAACCTATCAGATAGCGGTATCCGCCTATCAGTTCTTCATCTTCCGGATTCCACACAATAAGTTGGCGACAGCCGTTTTCCATTGTGTCGAATTCGTCGATATCAACCTCCTTGCCAGTTCCACCTCCTGCTGTACGGAAAGCCTCTTCACGCAGACGCCCTATCTCACGCATCACGTTGGGTGCTTGCTGTGCAGTAACCACATATATCTCGTTGTGGCTCTTGTTGGTAGTACGCATAAGCCGGTCGGGGGTGAGTTCGCTCTTCAGCAATTCTCTACTTACCGGGGAGATAATTTCTTGTTCCATAATTTCTTTTCTCTCTATAGCTCGTAAACCTTTTCTTCTACATATTGTGCCCACTCTTGTGGCGTTTTCGACTTATCAAATGTCTGCCATGGTATGGGTTTCCCTATCACTATACGAAATGTTTTACCTACATTCTTATACATTTCGTCTACCAGAAAGAGCATGGCCAAATTAAAGGGCAGATACTTATCGCTGAACTTGGCTATGCGGTAGAACCTATTTGAATTGCGGCCGCCAAAGAATATGGGTACCACATCGCGCTGATATTCTACGCTCTTGGTAACAAATGTTTTTTTCCATGGCAAATCGTGTATACTCCCATCGGCCTGCTTTCTGCTGTTTAGTCCGGCAGGAAACATTACCATGTGGCTATCGCTCTGAAAGCCGGCTTCTACCATAGCGGGAAAGTTACGGCTCTGCCGCCCCGTCTTGTTGATGCCTATACACAGTGGCTTTAGACCAGGCAGATTGAGCAATAGATCGTTAACCAGATAACGGAAATTACCATCGTAATGTCTGCCTATTATCATGCCCAGAGCCACACCGTCTTGCCCACCAAGCGGATGGTTAGAAACAAAGGTATAGCGACGACCGTCGTTCTTGTCAGGCAGATTCTCTATGCCCTCTATCTCTAGTTTTATATCAAGATAATTTACGCAAGCTTCTAGCCACTCTACGCCTTCAATATCGGCGTGGTCGGCAAGAAACTGATTTACCTGGTCTTCGTGAACCAACTTTTTGAGCCAAGCTACCAGGAAACGGGGCACATACCGTGCCTTATTTCCCATCTTGCTTGCTAATATTTTATCTATGTCTATGGTTTTAGTCACCATGAGGTATTATTTCTCTACTCAAAAAATTCCATGCAAAAATAACATTTCTTTTCCAATTACACTAAAAAATAGCATAAAAATTGTGATAAATTCTAAAGGGCGGTACTATACAATTACACCTATATATAATATAAGCACAAGCAGATGCGTTGCGACTACAAAAATAAAAAAGTAAGGGCAACCCAATAAAACTCTGTGCCTTTGCTTTGACATATTGCTATAAATAAGTAATTTTGCAGCGCCCCAAGCACTTTTCTTTCTTATAATTTATATTTACACAATGCTGTCAGACATTGAAATTGCAAGAAGCATTAAGCTTCGCCCCATTGCCGACATTGCCCGCGAAACGGGCATTAATCCCGAAACCATAGAACCTTACGGCCGATACATAGCCAAAGTACCACTTTCGGCCATTAATACCCAAAAGGCAAAAAACCACAAACTTATTCTTGTAACGGCCATAAGCCCTACCAAGGCTGGCAACGGCAAGACTACCGTAAGCGTAGGTCTGGCCTTGGGCATGAAGCAGATAGGCAAACACGCCATACTGGCCCTACGCGAGCCCTCGTTGGGGCCATGCTTCGGCATGAAGGGTGGCGCAGCTGGCGGTGGCTACGCCCAAGTACTGCCTATGGAGAAGATTAACCTACACTTTACGGGCGATTTCCATGCCATTACCTCGGCCCATAACATGATTGCCGCCCTACTTGACAACTATATATACCAGCACGCTGCCGAGGGGTTCGGTCTGAGCCGCCGTCTATGGAAACGGGTACTGGATGTAAACGACCGACAACTGCGCCACGTGATAACCGGACTGGGCGGACCTACTTCGGGTATACCCGCCGAGACTGGGTTCGACATCACTCCTGCCTCTGAGCTTATGGCTATCTTTTGCCTGTCTACCTCGCTCGATGATATGCGCCAGCGTATAGACAACATTCTGTTGGGTTACACCCTCGACAAAAAGCCATTCTTTGTGCGCGACATGCAGATTACGGGGTCTATCGTCACCCTATTGGCCGACGCTATAGCGCCTAATCTGGTACAGACTACCGAGTCAACGGCAGCCTTTATTCATGGCGGACCCTTTGCCAACATAGCCCACGGCTGCAACTCGGTAATAGCTACCACTGCCGCGCTTACCTATGGCGACTACGCCATTACCGAGGCTGGTTTCGGGGCCGACTTAGGCGCAGAGAAATTCTTTGATATCAAATGCCGGACAGCCGGGCTATCCCCTGCCCTTTCGGTACTGGTGGTTACCGCCCAGGCACTGAAGATGCATGGTGGAGCTGCCTACGAAGATATAAAGAAACCCGACCACGAGGCACTTACCCGTGGCTTCTGGAATATGGATCGCCACATTCGCAACCTGCAACAGTTTGGACAAACCGTAGTAGTAGCCTTCAACCGCTATGGTTTCGACACCAACGAAGAGATAGACCTAGTGTGCAACCACTGCCAAGAGTTGGGCATTGGTTTCGCCGTAAACAACGCTTACGCGGAAGGGGGCAAGGGGGCAACCGAATTGGCCACGCTAGTAGCCGAAACCATTGAACATAATCCGTCAAAAGCCCTCTCTTATGCCTACCCGTTAGACGCCACCATAGAAGAAAAGACTGAAGCCATAGCCAAGAATATCTACGGTGCAGGAAGCGTAAGCTGGAGTCCAGCTGCCAAGAAAGCCCTAAAGTTGATATGCGACTTGGGCGTAGAGAAACAATATCCTATATGCATAGCCAAAACGCAGTATAGCCTATCTACCGATGCTAATGCCTATGGCAATACCGACGGTTTCGACCTGGAGATACGCGATATAGAGATTAACAATGGAGCACAGATGATAGTACTCATAGCTGGCAACATTATGCGAATGCCTGGGCTACCTAAGACTCCACAGGCCATGAACATAGACATCGATGTTCAGGGCAATATATCGGGCCTGTCATAGCCTACCATTATACAAGCAAAGCGCCATGCCTCTAACATAGGCATGGCGCTTCTTTTTTTTTAATCACCTTTTATAATTTACCAACCTTTCCAACAAATAGTATGGTGCCAGTAGTATTTTCGCGTACGGCATAAATAAATGGATGGTCGAAACAGAGTTTTGTGGGTGGTCCAGGAGACGTAAAGCCTGCCATACCTGAACTTACGGATGCAGCCTTAGTACCATTTTCCTCAACTTCGATAACAGTACTTTGTCCCAGTTCCATAAATTTTGTACCTAATCCATTGGGCATACCTATAGGACCTTCATCAAATAATTTGTTTATACCCAAACTACGACATACATCTATCATACTGCCCCAATCGTTTTTTACCTTAAATCTTGGCAACAGTATCTCCATATTCTCTGATTTCATCAGCTTATTGTGCAGCCCCCACCAGTCAGTCTTGTCGCTAATTTGCTCTTTGATATCTGTTGGCATTACTATCATCATGCCATAATAGCCACGACCATAGGTAAGTTCTACTACCGATACATCTTGGTCGGCATAAGCCATAGCGGTCATCTTACTACTCATCATAGGCACACTCGATGTACTGCCATCTTCATTGTAGAATGGTTGCTGGGTAGTATTATGCCCGTTGAACGGTTGCGACCATTTACCGTTGAAGAATGTAGCGTTGGCCAACACCATCATAGTATTCGCTGTTGGAGTACAGGGCACCTGGGTTATCATACCTTGGGTGTTCTTGCTGGCCCACTGACCCATAAGGCGTACAGCCTCGTCAGGCTTATTAACAAAGTCGTGCTTTACTATGTCGGCATTATAGTAATTCTTGATAGCAGTCTCCATATCCGCAGTAAACGACACATTCTGTGCTGCCCAGATACTATTACTCAGAGCCACCTGTACATACTTGTCATCTTGCTGTAAGCGGTCTAACAACTGCTTACTGTACTCGTTGGTTTCGGTCATAGTGTATCCATTCAAGCCGAGCGTTGTAAGCACTTCTTGTTGCGCTTCTTCTGATGCCGTGTTTGCCATCATGCTAAGCAGATACTGCATACTGATAGGCGAAACTATCACGTTGCCGCCTTTCACTTCGGTTTTTTCAGCCAATTCGGCCAGTAAGTTATTGGCAAAGTCGTTGCTGTGTGCGGCAAACTCGGTTTGTGTTACTTTGCTGTATTCTACCGTGATAGGCTGAATATCTCCATTCTCTTCGTCACTGCATCCGGTTAGTGTTATTCCGGCCATAACTGCGACTGACAATATAATTGCCGGTCGCGCAAACATTAATTTAGGGGTCATAATTGTAAAAATTAAATTATTGTAATAATGGTAAATAATAAATCATTTTTCGGTTTTTGTCAAGCCCTGCAGGCCACGCATCCTTAACACTCCAAAAGGTATAGTCTACATCGCTGCCATTGTTTGTCAACAGAATAAAGCGTCCAACAAGATTCACCATTACATAAATACATTATAGTATCACCCTGATATACAACTGGGGTTACACTATAAATGGTATTTTCGTCACTACGACTCTTTGCCTTATTCCCATCAGAAATGAGATTAGTTAATTCAGCATTGGTAACTTTGAAGATATTATTAGGTGTTTTATCAACTCCTATACGCAACATTACCTTTTCCGTTATAGCAGTAGATTCGGTTATCGGCTTTTCATCAAAGTTGAATTGTTCGGATTGACACGAAATACATAAGACTACCCCAAAAAAGGATAAAAATTTTAGTTTCATAGTCGAATTGTTTTTTAAGTTATTAATTTAAGTTTAAAGTTATTGATTAGGTGATTATCAACTCGCTAATTAGTCAAAGAATATTTTTCGCAAAGTTATGCGCAAAAACAGTAGCAAAACAAAAAAAAGAGTTAAATAATATTAAACAACTAATTTTTTATGGAAAATAGTGATGTTTAGGGAGTTTCAAGAAAACACATTGGTTTCTCTTTGCAACATCCAAATAACAACTACAAATATTATAATGTAAAGGGTATGAACAGAAATTATATGGTTATGGGCATAATAACCTGTTTTTACCTCTCTACGCATTTAACGGAATACTCAAAAAACACGCTATTAGAATTAGTCATAAGCAGAATTATAGAAGCAATTACTAGCATTATGTCTATAGTTAAGTTTTCTTAATATATACAGGCTGATAAATCACGTATTTACCAAAGAACGCATTGCCGCAACCAAATATCCAATTCTTGAGAGTTGCTTTGCGACGCCAAAGCAATTCTTTACCCTACCAAAGATAACCTTTAGAGCAACAGAGTTGGTCTTTCTGCCGCTAAAGTATAACTGCTACAGAAAAACAAACATCTAAAATAGGCAGGAATCGCCTCAGAAACATACCAAGGGATTATCATAATTTATCACCCAATGGGCAAATATTACAGCTTTACCATAATAAAAGGCCTAAAAGCTTTGCACAATCAGAGTACAAATGAGCAAAACATCACATAAAAGCACATAGAAATCGTACAACAAAATTGCCAGAAAAGCGTGTAGAATCAGTTTTAAAATTTACATATATTAACAACGGTAATCCATATTTTTGTTAACTTCACTTAATTACATAATGTTCATTTTGTAGCCTTACACCAATATCTAAGCAGATAGCACCACGCCCGAAACCTCATACAAAATACCACTGACTATCAGCCTCTGATACATACTCCAACACTGTACCTACGACAGAAGATATCAAGTTTTTGAAGAAAAAAGCGAAAAAAGTGGAGAAAAGTGGTGGAGTGTGGGGAAATATATGTACCTTTGACCACAGAAAACATTTTTATTATTAGAAGAGGTACGCATGCGATTTGTAGGAAACATAGAGGCCAAGACCGACGCTAAGGGAAGAGTATTTCTACCCTCAACGTTTCGCAAGGTGCTACAAACAGGTGGCGAAGAGAAACTTTTTCTGCGCAAAGACATCTTTCAGCCCTGCTTGGTTATCTATCCACAGTCGGTTTGGGACGAGCAACTCAACCTACTGCGCTCGCATCTGAATCGCTGGAATGCCGCCCACCAGCAACTGTTTCGCCAGTTTGTGGCAGATGTAGAACAAATAACACTAGATGGAAACGGCCGCTTCTTAATACCTCGTCGATATATGAAAATGACTGGCATTGAGGACGCGGTAAGGTTCATAGGCATGGACGACACCATCGAAATATGGAGTGCCGAAGTCGCAGAAAGCAAGTTTATGGATACCAATGAATTTGCACGCCAGTTGGAGAGCGTAATGGCCACTCCCCAAAACACAGACAATAACAACTAACATCCAAAAAGAGAATGACTGTTGCTGAGACATACCACATTCCCGTACTGCTCAACGAGAGCATCGACGGTCTGAATCTCCACCCCGGTGGAGTATACGTCGACGTAACCTTTGGCGGAGGCGGACACTCACGCGAAATACTGCGCCGCATGCCCGAAGGAGGCCATCTATACAGCTTTGATCAGGACGCCGATGCCGAGCAGAATATAGTAGACGATAGCCGTTTTACATTTATACGCAGCAACTTTAGATATCTAAAAAACTGGATGCGCTACTATGGTATAGAGCAGATAGACGGACTACTGGCCGATCTGGGTGTATCGTCGCATCACTTTGACGATGAGAGTCGTGGTTTTTCGTTCCGCTTCGAAGCTCCGCTGGATATGCGCATGAATCGCCGTGGCGAACAGACTGCCGCCGACATCATAGCTGGATACACAGAAGAGGCTCTAGCAGACATCTTCTACCTATATGGAGAACTGAAAAACTCGCGCCGCATAGCCGCAGCAATTGCAAAAGCTCGGCAACAACGGGCAATAGCTACCACGGGCGACTTTCTGCAAGTAGTAGAACCTTTCTTCAAGCGCGAACGCGAAAAGAAAGATATGGCCCGACTATTTCAAGCCCTGCGCATAGAAGTTAACCACGAAATGGAAGCGCTGAAAGAAATGTTGGCTGCAGCCACAGAGATACTGGCTCCAGGAGGCAGGCTATCGGTTATTACCTACCATTCGCTAGAAGACCGCATAGTAAAAAACGTAATGAAAGCCGGCAATGCCGAAGGTAAGGTAATACAAGATTTCTACGGGCGCACCAATACGCCATACCTACTGGTAAACAAAGTAACCCAGCCTACTGCCGAAGAGCAAGAACGCAACCCACGCAGTCGCAGTGCAAAATTAAGGATAGCAGCAAAGAAATGACAGACCCGCAGAAAGACATAGAACAGCCTATACAGCCAGCAAATGAAGGCACAGACGAGCAGACAAAAGTCACTCGGCAGCCCACACTGCAAGAGGTTATCAAGAACCAGGCCACCGAAGAAGATGCACCTCTATCGGGCGGCACCCTCACCTTTAGCAAGATAATTGGTGGCGACATACTGAATACCTCTACCATTCGCCGACAGATATGGCTGGTGCTGCTCATCATGCTGTTTATTATCATATACATATCTAACCGGTACAGTTGCCAGCGCAGCCTGATAGAGATAGACAACCTGCAAAAGGAGCTGCAAGACGCACGCTATAAATGCCAAGCTACCAGCAACCGTCTAACCGAAATGAGTAGGGAAAGTCGAGTACTGGAGCAGCTGCAAGACTGCAAAGACAGCACTCTGCATATGCCCAACCAACCGCCATACTTAATACAAATACCCGAGCAATGAGCAAATTCGACCATAAGAAGGTGATGCCAAGATTTACATTCCTGGCCATCATGATGACTCTGCTGGCCATGGTAGTGGTGGGCAAGGCTGGCTACATTATGAGCGTAAAGCGCTCGTACTGGATGAAAGTGGCAAGCAGGGTAAAGAAAGACAGCGTATCGGTAGACGCCATACGCGGAAACATACTGAGTTGCGACGGCGAGATAATGGCAAGTTCGCTACCCGAATACCGCTTATTTATAGACTTTCAGAGTATTCAGAATGCCAAGAACGATACGCTATGGGAAGACAAGTTAGACTCTATCAGCGAGGGACTAAGCCGTATATTTCCCAACCGTACCAAGGCACAATACCGCCAATATCTACAGAAAGGCAAGAAGGAGAACAGTCGCCGGTGGTCTATCTACGACGGCCGGGTAGACTACAATACATACTGCGAAGTAAAGCAGCTGCCCGTATTCCGGTTGGGAGGATACAAAGGTGGTTTCTACTATGAAGATTTCGACTCGCGCCAGCATCCCTACGGCTCGTTGGCAGTGCGAACCATAGGCGATTTGTATCCCGGAAAGAACGAAGCAAAGAACGGTTTGGAGCAATTCTACGACAGTCTATTGCGTGGAAAAAACGGCATCATCCATCGCCGCAAAGTACTCAACAAGTTTCTCAACATTACCGACACACCTCCTACCGACGGAGCCGACATTGTAACCACCATAGACGTGGGCATGCAAGACTTGGCAGAACGCGCCGTGATAGAAGAAATGAATCTGAAGGATGTAAACGGCCAAGTGGGGGTAGCCATAGTAATGGAGGTAAAGACCGGCGATATAAAAGCCATTGTCAATATGGAGCGTGGTAGCGACGGAAAATTCCACGAGATGAAGAACCACGCCATAAGCGACCTTATGGAACCCGGTTCGGTATTCAAAACCGTATCGCTTATGACGGCACTCGAAGACGGCATGTGCGATACCAACAGAGTAGTAGAGACTGGATGCGGTATATACGATATGCACGGACGCCCCATGCGCGACCACAACTGGCGTCGCGGTGGTTACCACACCATCACCATGGCACGATCGTTGGAAGTAAGTTCTAACATCGGTGTAAGTCGTATCATAGAAGACTATTACGGCAAGAACCCAGAGAAGTTTGTAGAAGGTGTATACCGTACGGGTATCACAACCGACTTTCAGTTGCCATTAAATGGTTACGCCCCAGCCAGAGTGCGTATGCCCAAGAAGAACAGTCGCGGACAATACCTGAATTGGAGCAAAACCACGTTGGCTTGGATGAGTATAGGCTACGAAACCCAAGTACCGCCTATATCAACACTGGCTTTCTATAATGCCATTGCCAACGATGGCCGCATGATGTACCCACGCTTTGTAAAGTCGGTAGTCAAAGACGGCGAAACTATTATGGACATTCAGCCACAGGTAGTACCTGGTAGAGAGAAAATATGCAGTCAACGCACTGTAAAAAAAGTACAGGCCATGCTTGAACATGTAGTATCGCAAGGACTGGGTAGATCGGCTGGGTCAAAAGCCTTTAAAGTTGCCGGAAAGACAGGTACGGCACAAGTGGCACAAGGAGGAAGCTACAAGAACGGTATCATGAAATATCTACTGAGCTTTGTAGGATACTTCCCCGCCGACAATCCTCGTTATAGTTGCATAGTGTGTATTCAGAAGACAGGTCTGCCAGCATCTGGCGGTTTTAGTGCCAAAGTTTTCCACAACATAGCCGAAGGCATTATGGCACAAAATTTGAAGATGGATGTACGCGATGCCAAAGACAGCACCAGCATAGTAATACCCGACATAAAGGCCGGAAACATAACCTCTGCTGGGAATGTACTCAGGCGATTGGGCATAAAAACCAACGGCAACCAATGGGAAGACATGCATAAACCCGTATGGGGCACAGGCTCACGCAACCGTCACTCTATCACATTGGTTCGTTCGGGCGCATATGGGTCTCACCAAGTACCCGACGTTACGGGCATGGGCGCACGCGACGCAGTATATCTACTTGAGAACCGCGGCATAAAGGTAACTATCAGCGGTCGCGGAAAGGTAGTAAAACAAAGTCTAACGCCCGGACAGCGAGCCGTAAAAGGCCAACGCTGCGTGCTTACATTAGAATAATAACTACATATTATATATATTATGAAGCTAAACGAACTTCTTAAAAACATCAAACCTATAGCTGTTGTAGGCAACAGCGAGGTTGAAATTACCGGAGTGAACATAGACTCGCGCCGCATCGAAAAAGGACATCTATTCGTGGCTATGCGTGGCACTCAGGTAGACGGCCACCAGTTTATAGCAAAAGCCATAGAGCTGGGGGCTGCAGCCGTACTCTGCGAGACAATGCCCGAAGATACAAACCCAAACGTAACATATATACAGGTAGAATCTACCGAAGACGCAGTAGGCCGTGTGGCCACAGTATTCTATGG
>CAVKSZ010000036.1:0-18434 GCA_963659135.1 Bulleidia sp.
CTATACAACAACTGTCCAGCGGCAGCAGGGCAATAATAGCCTTTGTAGTAAACACCCAAGGATACATACTACACCCCTGCGTTGTAGGAAGTGTAAATGCCGAGATAGACCGCGAACTGATACGCGCCGTCCGGCTTATGCCTGCATGGACCCCAGGAAGCATCGGGGGCAAGCCCGTAAATGTATGGTGCATGCTGCCCATAGTTCTGAAAAAATAAACAACAAGCCAAAAACACCCAGTCTACCTAAACTATTATTATACAGTTCTACCGCATTGCCATAGAAAAGAATACAATTATTGTTAAAATAAAGGGATTACGCATTATAGGTAATGAAAAAAGCAGTAACTTTGCATCGTTGTAAAACTTTTTAGTAATTGTCGGTTTTCTATCAACCGTCTTTTTAGGATACAAAGTAACATTAACAGAATATTATATTAAATTAGGTATGAAAGTAAGAAAATTCTCGCTTGCGGTAGTTGGTATTGCGGCTACCCTGTTAGCATCATGTGGGAAGAGTGGAGGCGGTATGCCCAACTTTGGTGACGACGAGTTTGCCGTTAGCACCATAGCATCGTCAAACGCTGCACTACAGACCACATATCCTGCCACCATCAAAGGTATACAGGACGTAGAGGTACGCCCTAAGGTATCGGGCTTTATCACCAAAGTGTTGGTTCACGAAGGTCAGACCGTAGCCGCTGGCCAGGTACTCTTCACCATTGACAGCGAAACCTACGCAGCTGCCGTACGCCAGGCTCAAGCTGCCGTAAATACAGCTAAGGCTCAGCTTAACACAGCTAAGTTAACCATGGACAACAACAAGAAACTGTACGACAAAGCCATCATAGGTCAGTACGAATACACATCATCGGTAAACACATATACTACTGCACAGGCACAGGTTACACAAGCCGAAGCCGCACTGGCATCAGCTCGCGAGCAACTGGCATGGTGTAGCGTAAAGAGTCCGGCTGCCGGTGTTGTAGGCAGTCTACCCTTCAAGGCAGGTGCACTGGTTAGCGCATCAGGCCAAGCTCTGACCACCGTATCGGATGTTAGCACCATCGAGGTATTTTTCTCAGTATCAGAGACCGAACTACTCAAGATGAGCAAGACCAACGGTAGCACTCAGGCTGCCATCTCTTCTTTCCCCGAGGTAAAACTACAACTGGCCGATGGTACTATCTACAACCACCCGGGTAAGGTAGTAAAGATGAGTGGTGTTATCGACTCGTCGACAGGTGCCGTATCGCTTATCGCCCATTTTGCCAATCCCGAGAAACTGCTGAAGAGTGGCGGAGCAGGTACAATAGTGGTTCCCAACAACCAGAATGGTGCCATTGTAATACCCCAAGAAGCTTGCTCGCAGGTACAGGACAAGATCTTTGTATACGCTGTAGACAAGGATAACAAAGTAAAATATACCGAAATTAAGGTAAATCCACAAGACGACGGTAAGAACTACATTGTGACATCAGGTCTGAATGTAGGCGACCGTATAGTAGTAAGAGGAATTACCAAACTTACCGACGGTCAGCAGATAAAGCCTATCACGCTGGAACGCTATAACCAGAAGATAGACGAGGCTGCCAAGTTGGCTGAGTCGCAAGACAACGCCCACGACTTCGCCGCAACCATGAGCGGAAAGAAGAAGTAATATATATAATATAAGGTATATAAGAAAACAAGTAAATTATGACATTTACAAATTTTATAAAACGGCCGGTACTCTCGACGGTAATCTCTATCTTCTTCGTCTTGCTGGGTACCATCGGTTTGCTGTCTCTTCCCGTTGAGCAGTATCCGAACATTGCGCCGCCTACCATATCGGTATCCACTACCTATACGGGTGCCGATGCACAGACAGTGCTAAACTCTGTTATAGCTCCGCTGGAAGAAAGTATCAATGGTGTAGAGAACATGACTTACATGACTTCTTCTGCATCTAACTCGGGCTATGCCAGCATTACTGTATATTTCAAGCAGGGTTCAGACCCTGACATGGCTGCCGTTAACGTGCAGAACCGTGTATCACAAGCTCAGGCTCTGTTGCCTGCCGAGGTTACACGTGTAGGTGTTACCGTAACCAAGCGTCAGAGTTCTAACGTAATCCTGTTCTCTCTTACATCAGAAGACGGCCGTTACGATGACCAGTTTGTTACCAACTATGCTCTGATTAACGTTATTCCACAGTTGAAGCGTATCAACGGAGTGGGTGATGTACAGAGTCCTTCAACGCGTAACTACTCTATGCGTATATGGCTGAAGCCTGAAAAGATGAAGGAGTTTGGACTGATTCCGGCTGACATTTCGAATGCACTGGCCGAGCAGAACATAGAGGCTGCCCCTGGTAGCTTCGGCGAAAGTTCGGATATGCAATACGAGTATACCTTGCGTTACAAGGGACGCCTGAAGAATCCTATAGAATACGAAAATATTCTTATCAAGAGCAATACCTCTGGTCAGACGTTGCGCTTGGGCGAAGTAGCCAAAGTAGAATTGGGCGGGTTGCAGTACAATGTAAACCTACTCAACAATGGTCAGCCTGCCGTGATGGGTATGGTACAGCAGATTGCAGGTTCTAACGCTACGCAGATAGCAAGCGACGTAAAGAAAGAGTTGAACGAACTGTCGAAGAACTTCCCTCCTGGATTGGAATATACCATTGAGCAAGATATCACAGAATTCTTATTCGCTTCTATTGAAGAGGTTATCTTTACGCTGATTATCACCCTTGTGCTTGTATTCATCGTGGTATACATCTTCTTGCAGGATTTCCGGTCAACGCTTATCCCTATGATTGCCGTGCCTGTAGCGCTGGTGGGAGCATTCTTCTTCCTTTGGGTATTCGGGTTCTCTATAAACCTACTTACACTATCGGCACTACTGTTGGCCATTGCCATTGTGGTAGACGATGCCATAGTGGTGGTCGAGGCGGTTCACGCCAAACTGGACCAAGGCTACAAGAGTGCACTTACCGCCTCTATCGATGCCATGAACGAAATTTCGAGCGCCATCATCTCTATTACCCTGGTAATGTCGGCCGTATTCGTTCCAGTGTCATTCATTGGTGGTACATCGGGTTACTTCTACCGCGAGTTTGGTGTTACCATGGCTGTATCTATCGTTATTTCGGCCATCAACGCCCTTACCCTGTCACCTGCTCTTTGTGCCATATTGCTGAAACCTCACGATGAAGAACATGGCGAGGGTCACGAGGGTGTCAAGAAGATGTCGTTCATAGACCGCTTTCACACTGGATTCAACTATCAGTTTGAAAAGATTACTAATAAATATAAAGGTGGCGTTAAGTGGGTTATCAACCACGGTATGATAGCTGCCGGCACTATAGTAGTAGGTATAGTTGCTCTGGTTGTACTGATGAGTACTACCAAGACGGGTCTTGTTCCCGACGAGGATACCGGCACTCTGTTTGCCTGTATCTCTACTGCGCCCGGTACTTCGCAGAAGCGCACATCTGAGATAGTAAAGCAGATAGACAAGATGTTGGCCGAGAACCCTGCCATACAGCGTCGCGAGGCCATTATGGGCTATAGCTTTATTGGTGGTGCAGGTTCTAACCAAGGAACTATCATTATCAAGTTGAAACCATTTGAGGAGCGTCCTGGTGGATTCTTCCACCGTATCAAGGCAGCATGTACAGGCGGCGGTATAGAAGCTCTCTTTGTAAATCCAATGGAGTATACCTCTGTATTGGGTATGATTTACAAGCAGACGGCTACTATCAAGGATGCACAGATTCTAGCCTTCTCGCCACCTATGATTAGTGGTTTCTCTGCACAGAGCGGTATCACTATGACTATGCAGGATAAGACTGGCGGTGATCTGAATACATTCTTCACCAATGTGAAGACTTTCTTGGCCGAACTTAACAAGCGCCCCGAGATACAGACTGCACAAACCCAGTACAACCCTAACTACCCACAGTACATGGTAGATGTAGATGTAGCCAAGACCAAGCAGGCTGGCATATCTCCCTCGTCGGTACTTACTGTAATGCAGGGTTACTTAGGTGGTCTGTACGCATCTAACTTCAATAGCTTCGGTAAGCTCTACCGTGTAATGATTCAGGCCGGACCCGAAAGCCGTATGCGCCCCGACGATCTGAGTAAGATATATGTACGTTGTAGCGATGGAACGATGAGTCCTGTAAGCGAGTTTGTAAACCTACGCAAGGTATATGGCCCGTCTAACATTACCCGTTTCAATCTGTTTACCTCTATGGATGTATCGGTAGCTACCAACAGCGGCTACTCTTCTGGTGACGGTATGAAGGCTATAGCCGAAGTTGCCAAGCAAACGTTGCCCGAGGGCTATGGCTACGAGTACTCTGGTCTTACCCGTTCAGAGGCTGAGTCGAGCAACTCTACTGGTTTGATATTCGCACTTTGTATTGTATTTGTATACCTTATTCTTAGTGCCCAGTACGAGAGTTACATTCTACCCCTTTCGGTAGTACTGTCTATCCCCTTCGGTTTGGCTGGTGCGTTTATCTTTACCAATATTTTTGGCCACTCTAACGATATCTACATGCAGATATCACTGATTATGTTGATTGGTTTGTTGGCTAAGAACGCCATCCTTATTGTACAATTTGCCCTTGAGCGCCGCCATACTGGTATGGCCATCAAGTATTCGGCCATCTTAGGTGCTGCTGCCCGTCTGCGTCCTATCTTGATGACATCATTGGCCATGATTATCGGTTTGTTGCCACTGATGTTTGCATCGGGTGTAGGCAAAAACGGTAACCAGACACTGGGTGCCGCAGCCGTAGGAGGTATGCTTATAGGTACACTGGTACAGCTCTTCGTAGTACCTGCACTATTTGCCATATTCCAGTGGTTGCAGGAGCGTATAAGCCCGCTCAAATTCGAAGACGAAGCTAACGAAGAAGCTATCAGCGAACTGGAGCAGTACGCCTCGGGCTATCAAGGCGACAAGAATTAAAACCACTCAAAACTGAAGTAATGACAATGAAAAAGAATTTGAACATATTCCTCGCAGGTCTTGCAGTGCTCGGCATGAGTAGCTGCAAGAGCCTGTACGGCAAGTACGAGCGGCCCGACGTAAAGACGAGCGGATTGGTGCGCGATGCTGTATCGCTCACCGATACGCTGGCTGTTACCGATACCACATCGTTTGCCAATATACCCTGGCGTTCGGTTTTCACCGACCCGCAGTTGCAGGGCCTTATCGAGAAGGGACTAACCAACAACCCCAACTTGCTCAACGCTGCGCTAAACGTACAGATGGCCGAAGCCCAACTTAAATCGGCCAAGCTGGCATTCCTTCCTTCGTTTGCGTTCTCGCCCCAAGGAACTCTCTCGTCATGGGATGGCAACAAGGCAAGCAAGATATACAGCCTGCCCATTAGCGCCAGTTGGAGCATAGACCTCTTTGGCAATCTGCTCTCACAGAAGCGCAGTGCCCAGATGGCTCTGCTGCAGACCAAAGACTATCAGGTATCGGTACAAACCAATCTGATAGCCAACATAGCCAACATGTACTATACCCTGCTGATGCTCGACAAGCAGTTGGAACTGGTTAACGATATGGAGCAACTTACCAAGGAAACTTGGGAAACCATGAAGGTGCTGGTAGACAATCGCGCCGGATACCGTTCGGTTTCTGCCCAAGCTGCCGAATCAAGCTACTACTCGGTACTTACACAGAAAGCCGACCTGAAGCGACAGATTCGTGAGACCGAAAACTCACTCAGCTTGCTCGTAGGCGAACAGGCCCATACCATAGCTCGCGGTAAGTTAGAAGATCAGAGTCTTCCTCAGAATTTCTCTACCGGCGTAGGCATACAGTTGCTTAACAACCGTGCCGACGTACACGCTGCCGAGATGTCGCTGGCACAGTGTTTCTATGGCGTAGAGACTGCCCGCAGTCGTTTCTATCCATCGCTTACCATATCGGGTACAGGTGCTTTCACCAACTCGAGCGGTGCCGGTATTGTTAACCCCGGTAAATGGCTACTCACTGCCGTTGGTTCGCTAGTTCAACCTATATTCCAGAACGGAAAACTGATAGCCGGTCTGCGTGTAGCCAAGGCTCAGTACGAGCAAGCCTACAACACTTGGCAGAACGCTGTACTCTCTGCCGGAAGCGAAGTAAGCAATGCACTGGTACTATACAACTCGTCTGAGGAAAAAAGCCAGATAGAGGCTAAGCAGATAGAAGTGCTCAAGAAGAATGTAGAGCAAACCCGCGAACTGGTTAGCGGAGCCTCAAGTAGCTATCTTGATATCATCACCGCCCAATCGTCACTGCTCAACGTGCAGTTGTCTAAGGTGGCCGATGATTTCTACAAGATGCAGGCTGTAGTAAACCTCTACTATGCGCTCGGTGGCGGTGCCAAGTAATATTAACCTATTAATCAAAGATTACAGAATATGGCAAGTATAATAAGCCCAAAGGCAGACATATCGCCCAAAGCCAAGATTGGCGACAACTGCAAGATATATCCCTTTGTCTACATAGAAGACGATGTTGAGATAGGCGACAACTGCGTTATCTACCCCTTTGTAAGCATACTCAACGGTACGCGTATGGGCAACGACAACAAGGTGTTCCAGGGTGCCGTAATAGCCGCTCTTCCCCAAGACTTCCACTTCACTGGCGAAGAAAGTCAGGTAGTTATTGGCAACGGCAACACCATTCGCGAAAATGTGGTTATCAACCGTGGTACACACACCGGCGGCAAGACCGTACTGGGCAACCGAAACTTCCTGATGGAGGGTGCCCACGTATCTCACGACACCGTGATTGGCAACGATTGTGTATTTGGTTACGGTACCAAGATAGCCGGCGACTGCGAGATAGGCAACGGCTGCATCTTCTCTACATCAGTTATTGAGAACGCCAAAACCCGCGTGGGCGATGTGGCTATGATACAGGCCGGAACTACTTTCTCTAAAGACATTCCACCGTATATCATCGCCGGAGGAAAGCCCGTGGCCTATGGCGGACCCAACAACGTAATTATGGAAGCCGCTGGTACCGATGCAAAAGTACGCAAGCACATTGCCAACGCATACCGACTGGTATTCCACGGACAAACCTCGCTCTTCGATGCCATCAACCAGATAAAAGACCAGGTACCTGATGGCCCCGAAGTAAGAAAGGTTATAGAGTTCTTAAGCAGTTCAAAGGCTGGTATCATTACCAAGATATAAAGTGAAAGTGTAAAATACCATGCTTAATACATATCATGGGAGTCAACTTACAATAGTTGGCTCCCATTTTTTTGTTTTCATCCTTTTGAAGGGTAAATCCGCAATACCACATAAACTACTGTTCCACGTATTGCCCCAAACAGCGTAACCGCAATGGACAAAACGGCCGAATTTATAGCACAGCGCTTGTTAACCACTGTTAATCCAAAAATGCGAAATAACGGCGATTTTTGCGCACGAGATTAAAGTTGAAAGCAATTACGGCCCTTCATGCAGCCCCAAAGCGGGTCGAAAAGCGGCTAAAGATGGTCTTTAGAATTGTAGAGATAAACTTTGGTGCGCTGGAGATGGTCTTTAGCCAGCTAGAGATAGTATTTAGCACACAAAAATTAAGTACTATGGGAACGAAAATTATGAAAGAAATCAGCAAAAATAGTCGCCTTTTTGCCAAATATTATCAGTATTTACCAAATATCATAGGTAATCGGGCAGAAACGGAAAATTATAGACACATATCTGCCCTCGTCATTCGCCAAAACAGGCCGTTTTTTTGGCGATTTTTGGTGGATTAAACGGCATCTGTTTTTACCCCTAAATTTAATATTAGTTAACCAAAAACCGCCGCATTTTGGTTAACTCGCGTTAATACACATACTTAACATATTACTCTCTATTTGCAGCCTCATTTTACGCATAGTTACGGCAAGAAAAATAAGTTGATATGATAGGTATTGCCACATCTTTCATAAAAATACCACAAATGTGGTAGTACAAATAACCCATGTATGCTATTGCCCGAATATAAAAAACGCCGTAACTTTGCAGCGATAATATCAATAAATGTATTAACCGCGCTCTGTCTGCCCTCTCATTTAGGTCCACAGACAAGCCAAAATTAGAAAGGAAATCAATTATGAGTGACAAGAAGTACCGTTTCGAGACTCTTCAACTGCATGTAGGACAAGAACAGGCCGATCCCACAACCGACGCACGCGCCGTGCCTATCTATCAGACTACCTCGTACGTATTCCGCAATTCCCAGCACGCTGCAGACCGATTTGCTCTGCGCGATGCAGGTAACATCTACGGACGTCTTACCAATCCTACACAAGAGGCTTTCGAAAAGCGTATGGCAGCTCTAGAAGGTGGCGTAGCCGCACTGGCCGTAGCATCTGGAGCAGCAGCCGTAACCTACGCCCTGCAGAACGTAGCCCAAAACGGTGACCACATTATAGCCGCCAACAATCTATATGGCGGTACATTCAACCTGATAGAACATACTCTGAGCACCCAGGGAGTAGAATCTACCATTGTAGACCCCGCCAACTTTGACGAAGTAGAAGCTGCCTTCCGCCCTAACACCAAGGCAGTTATCGTAGAAACCTTTGGCAACCCTAACGCCAGCGTAACCAATATTGACAAGATAAGCGAGATAGCCCACCGCCACAACACCATCGTGGTGGTAGACAACACCTTTGGCACGCCATACCTGTTCCGTCCGCTTGAGCACGGAGCCGATGTAGTGGTACACTCTGCCACTAAGTTTATAGGCGGCCACGGCAGTTCGCTGGGTGGCGTAATAGTAGAGGCTGGCCGGTTCGACTGGAAAGCCAACGCCGACAAATATCCCACTCTGGCCAAACCAGACCCATCGTACCATGGTGCCGTATTTGCCGATGTAGCCGGAGCAGCAGCCTTTGTAACCCGTATTCGTGCCGTAGTATTGCGCGATACCGGTGCCGCCATAAGCCCCTTCAACGCATGGATTCTGTTGCAGGGTCTTGAAACACTGAGTCTGCGCGTAGAGCGCCATGTATACAACACGCTGCGCATAGTAGACTTCTTGTCAAAACACCCCAAGGTGGCCAAGGTTAACCATCCGTCGCTGGCTTCACATCCCGACCACGAGTTATACAACCAGTACTTCCCCAATGGTGGCGGTTCTATCTTCACCATAGAGCTTCAGGGTGGCGAGAAAGAGGCTTGGGCATTTATAGACCATCTGCGTATATTCTCGCTCTTGGCCAACGTGGCCGACGTGAAGAGCCTGGTAATACACCCAGCTACCACTACCCACTCGCAGATGAGTCCGCAAGAACTGGAAGAGCAGCACATCTATCCTTCAACCATCCGCTTGAGTATAGGTATAGAACACGTAGACGACCTGATTGAGGCACTCGACGAGGCTCTCACCTACGTAAAATAATCATAATATTATTATACAGGTATTCCCTGCTTAGTCTACCAACGCCCTATGGCGAAGAGGGCTAGCAGGGAATATTTCTTTTTTACAACCCATACCTACAACAATGATAGCCAAGCAACTTACCGATTTGATAGGCAGTACTCCCCTGCTGGAACTCAACAACTATTCTACCGCCAAGCATCTTAGCACGCCCATCATAGCCAAGCTTGAGAGCTTCAACCCCGGTGGCAGTTCGAAAGACCGCATAGCCCTGGCCATGATAACCGATGCCGAGGAGCGGGGCATACTGCAGCCCGGCGCCACTATCATAGAGCCTACCAGCGGCAATACGGGCGTAGGCCTGGCACTGGTTGCAGCAGTAAAGGGTTACAAGCTAATACTTACCATGCCCGAGACCATGAGTATAGAGCGCCGCAATCTGGTAAAAGCCTATGGGGCACGCGTAGAACTTACCAGCGGAAAAGAAGGTATGCGTGGAGCCATACTTAGGGCCAACCAACTAAAGCAAGAAATACCAGGCAGCGTAATACTGCAACAGTTTGAGAATATGGCAAACCCCAAGATACATTATCTTACCACCGGCGAGGAGATATGGCAGCAAACGGGCGGAAAGATAGATATTTTTGTGGCAGGAGTAGGCACCGGCGGAACTATATCGGGCATAGGTAGCCGACTGAAAGACTACAACCCCAACATACAGATAGTAGCCATAGAGCCAGCCTCATCGGCGGTACTCAACGGCGAAAAACCTGGTCCACACAAGATACAGGGCATAGGAGCAGGATTTGTACCCAAAACCTACGACGCCACTGTTATAGACGAGGTAATGGATATTGACGACGACGATGCCATACGCACTGGTCGAGAACTGGCCGCCAAAGAGGGACTGCTGGTAGGCATCTCTTCGGGAGCCACTGTATACGCAGCCACACTGCTTGCCCTGCGCCCAGAGAACACAGGTAAGCGCATAGTAGCCCTACTACCCGATACGGGCGAGCGCTACCTATCTACTGCACTTTACGCATTCGATGAATATCCACTATAGAGCGGTTCTATAAATTACCACCTTAGTAATGGTAGAATAACAAATTAAGGGTGGTTTATAAATCGGCAATTGCTAATTTATAAACCACCCTTTCGCATATACATCTAATAGCTCAGAGAGAGAACTGAGCCTTGAGCATAAATTCTCTTGGCCTCAACCTATAGCTATCTGTCAGGGTACTTACGCCACTATAGGTAGTTTCTACATAACTCTTCTTATTAAAAATATTGCGCAGTTCTGCCGAGAAGCGTACTTTCTTTAATCGCCATATCACCGATGCATCGCCCAGCAAACAGTTAATGCGGTTGCCGTCTTGTAGTTCGTTACGGTAGTGTACCGCTGCTATAGTAATATCTACATGGCTTACTGTACCCGTAGCAGAGAAACTCTGCTTCCAATTGAATAGCGACGAGCCAGAGGTATTGTCACTCCTAGTATCGTATTTTACAAACTGCCCTTCGTAACTTAGTTGGCACCACGAGGGCGAGAAGTCTATTGCCGGTTTAAGCGTATAGGTATTGTTCTCGTAGCCTATACCACTGTGCGAGGTATATTGCACGCCCTTGCCATAATTATATTCTGCGGTAAGGCGAGTCTTTAAGTGCAGGTCGTAAAAGCCTTTTGATATATACAGCGAGCCTCCTATATTATCGGTCTTGCTATCTTGGCTATAAAGCGATGTATAGTAATTGCCGTCAACTATACGCAGGTCGGTAGCGGTATTCATCCAATAGCGGTTGGCCGTAATGGCTGCCGAGAAGAACAGTTCTTTTATGGGTCGCTTGTAATCGTACAACAGTTTTCCGTAGAGCATTCGGGTAATCGGAATTATATCGGCAGAGTTGTACCACGAACGATAACTACGGCGATAGCTATCCAGAGCATAGTTTGCCACCGAACCGGTAGACGTGCTATAACCCATATAGGCCGTAAGTTCCTTTCTGAAGTTAAGCTTCCGGTTAAGATAAAGGAATGGCGATACAGAGAAGAGTGTTTTCTGTGGACGCGAGATGCGCTCTAACGACATATCGGCAGAGAACGACATGCGTATATTGTCGGTCTTATACGTCCAGTTAGGCGTTACTTTACCCGTAATATCGGCACTATTGTGATTACCCACATTTACATTCTGAGCATCTATACTGAAGCGATATTCCTGAGTCCAGTACATCTTAGACTGCTGCCATGACAACGCATGGGCTGTATGCCACAGATTGGTACGTATGCGATTGCGGTAAGCATTAACATACAGATCGGTTGTGCCGTGATGATAATCGGCTACCGACCGCCATGAGAGGCAGCTCTTATCAAAAACAAACAGGCGGTAAATGCTAGCTTCCATATTTACCTCAGGTATTCTAATGCGCTGCGAAAGTGTATCGTTAACATTGGAAAGACCGTCGCTCTGCGCAGCACTCAGCCCTATATACTCGTTGCCGTAATGGTCTTCACGGTTTACCTTGTTTTCGTAAACCAGATTCAGTTTATCGCTCACCATAGTCTTGGCGTTTCGCTCGGTAGTGGTAACGGGAGTAGAGCCTCCTAGGTCGTATATCGAAGTATTATCTACCTGCTGTCGTATTACCTGGCGCACATAGTTGGCCTCTAAGCGACGTTCGCCGTCGGCACTATTCTTGGTTATATGGTTAACCGAGTATTTCTGCGAGGTATTAAAGCGCAACCGTTCGGCATCTATGGGTGCTTGCAAACTGGGGGCAGTGAGCCACTGGGGCAGCGATGCCGCCGACAGTCTATTGCTATACGAAGCCAGTAATGCTAATGCGCCTGCCAGATTTTTACCCGTGCGGTCGTAGGCTGCGTCGTACATCATTTGCTTTTTCTTACCTATCTGCATGATGTTTATCTTACCGCCCACGTGGGTAGGTTGGCCTACCAGCAGATAGGGAGTAAACGTGGGCAAAAGTCTATCGCGTGCGCTATCTTTGAGGGCTATGTTCATAGCCACGTTGTCTGTAAAGGTTTTGTTCTGCAGTGCCTTTATGGGTTGGTCGTGCTCTACAATCTCGGCCTTTTTTACATCTTTGGCCTTAATGTTCTCTTCCAGTTGGTTGTACTTACCTCCAGTAAGGTCAAGACCCTCTACGGTAAATCGGTTAATGGGCTTTCCATTGTAGTTTATCTGCCCATTCTTGGAAATATCTACTCCGGGCAATTTCTTCAGCACGTCTTTCAACGAATTGTCTCGTTCATCGGCAAAGCGGGTAAGGTCGAAGGTTATGGTATCGCGCCCCGTTATGCGCGAACCTTTCACTTGTACCTCTTTCAGTACAAATGCCGATGACGCCATGGCTATTATGGTAGGCTTGCCTATAGCTACCGGCGTTTTCTGTTTAGTGTAGCCCATACAGGTGGCTTGCAGTATATCGCTCGGCTGTATTTCTGCCACGGCAATGGTAAACGAACCGTCGGCAGCTGTCCTGGTAAATTTCAAGGGTTTACCGTTGCGCAGCAGGGTTATCGATGCGCCAGCAATAGGACTTTGAGTGAGCGAATCTACCACATATCCCTTTATTGCTGCAGCTGGCGTATCATCATTGACAATCATCCCCTCTACGCCACTTTTATCCCATGCACTCACAGGAATAGTAATCAGTAAAAGCAGACCTATAAATACGGTAAAGATTCTATTCATTACTTACTTGTTGTAAGATTACCTTTCTATAGGATTAAATACTTTCTTTCTGGCTTTAGGTTTTATGGGGTTTCCGTCAGCATCGTATATCTTGGCATCTCTGTATTTCTGTAGACCATCTTCTCGTTGCTTTATCTTTACGAGGTCGGCCTGCGATACTTTTTCGGCTTTATTCTGAGGTTTTAAGTATTTTAGCGGCTCACTGCCTTTAAGCGATTCTAGTCCTACGGCTTCAAAACTGAACTGGCGTTGTGCATCGTATGCCCGCAGAATAAGTCCGGGCAAACCGCAAAGCTTCCACGGGCCTTCGCTCAGAGGTAAGTCTTCGGCATACCATGCATACCACGTGCGTCCCTTGAACTGAGTTTTGGCCAACTGGCAACCGTAGCCTATTATAGAGGCAGTACTATCGGCTACAATCTGCCATTCTGGAGCCTCAACGGCTTCTATACACTGGTATTTAACGCCACCTGCACTTTCTTGATACAAGGTTTGGCCCTGCTCGGGATAGTTCTTGTAGAATTCCCATACCATGCAGCGCACGGGTTGAGCCTTAGAGAGGTCTATTCCGCCTCCGCTATATATCATCTGCTTTACCTGTGCGGCCCAGTCCATGTACGATTGATTGTAGAAACGCGAAATATTCTTGCCTATATCAAGTCGCATCTGCGCCTTTTGATAGATATATGGTGTTTGGGTAGTATCGTTTACTTGCTTGGCATCATAGGTAATACGATATTCTACTTGGTCAACAATCAAGGTATCAGTGCCCGATTTTATTTGTGCTGCTGCTTGCTGACCATATATGGTTAATGCAGCAGATATTGCCAACAAAATTCTTTTCATACACATAATATAATTACACTTACCCTCACACGGGCGGTTACATTATTGACATAGTTCTATGGGGTTGTTCTTTATTATACGGTTTATCTCCTTCAGTTTGCGCCTTACATCTTGCCTATCGGTAGATACAGACCCATCAGAGCTTGTTACTACTACCGATGCCGTACCACCTATACCTTCCAACAAACTGGTATAATCCAGTTTTTCTTGCGCCTCTCGCAGTTCTTTCTGCGATATACTCTCTCTTTCCAATTTATCAAAGGTAACGTCGGCAGTACCATTAACATTTGCCAATCCTATTCCATCGAATACATACTGACGACTCTTATCGTAGGCCCGAAGGATAAGACCGGGCAGGCCACATAGTTTCCATGGACCTTCGCTCAGTGGCAGGTCTTCGGCATACCATGCATACCAGGTACGACCCTTAAAGCGGGTAGTAGCTAAATGGCATTCATACCCCAAAATAGTTGCCGAACTATCAGGTAATAGCTGCCAATCGGGAATTTCTACTTTCTCTATACATTGATAGTTGTTAATCAGAACGTTTTCAAGAAAGGCAGACTGCCCCTGAGCTGGATAGTTACGGTAATACTGCCACTGTATACCGCCGGTCTTTGGCATATTCTTGAGGTCGAAGTTACCGGTCATTCTACCTGCAAGAATTATAGAGTCGCGTATTTCTTTGGTACGGTCGTAAAAGCGGGTAAGATGCTCACCAATATCCAGGCGCATTTCGCTTTCAATATATCGGTATGGAGTAATTAGCGTATCTTTTACCATCTTGCCTGTATAGGTAACACGGTATTTTGACTTGTCTATACTAATAACCGAGCCCTGCATTATAGTACTCTTTACAACCTTTGTTTTAACCTGCTGGGCACACACGCTACAAGTCAAGGCAAAGGCTACAAATAACAAAATGTTTTTCTTCATACGCTTTTCATATTAATGTAATACAAAATTAGGATATATAATAGATATTTGCAAACAAACAAGAAAGAAATATAGAAGTGGTAGCATTTTTATGGGTAATTTAAATCACCTATAATTAACAATACAAGCTGTACTTTGTCAATTGACATGGTACAGCTTGTAATGGTTTAGCGAATTATAGTCTCTACCCTATTCGGCTACCAAATAGAGCACTCTACTTGACCATCCGCCGGTCTGAATATTGCGTACATCGTGGTCAGAAGGCAAATCTATGCCATGGTTCATAAGGTAAGCACCTGTATACTTACGACCTTCGCACGAGAGTGGATTACGATCTATGCGGTTGAGTTCGTGAATGGTATACACGCGGTCTGGGTTGAGTCCGGCCATGGTTATACGGGGCAGATGGTCGTCAACAAATGCTGCCAGCTTCCACCAGTAGAATACAGCGCGGTCTTTAGTATCAGATACATACATAAGCGAGGCCACATGACTGTTATCGTATGGACTTACCAAGCGATACAGGTCGCCCAACTGTACTATAGGGCGAATGGTCTTATAATCGGCTATGGCCTTACGGGCAAACTCCTGTTCACTCTCCGTTAGTTCGCTGGGTACCATCTCCATACCCAATCGGCCACTCATGGCTACATCGAAGCGATATTTAAGAGGCAACAGACGGCGAGTTTGCTGGTTGGGCGACTTACTTACATGCGACGCCATGCCAATGGCTGGGAAGAAATGGCTGGTACCCCATTGCATGAAGATACGTTGTAGAGCATCGGTATTGTCGCTTACCCACCACTCGTCAAAGTAAGGCAGTATACCCCAGTTAACTCTGCCGCCACCGCTGGCACAACTTTGCATTACTACATCGGGATATTTGGCACGTATGCGCTCAAGTACTTTCTTCAGCCCTTGGTGATAGGCTATATAGAGATGACTCTGGTCGGCAGCAGAAAGATACTGCGAACCGTGAGACACAATAGACATATTGGCATCCCACTTGATATAGGCTATCTGTGGGTAACGGCTTAACAAATCGTCGACTACTCCAAACACAAAGTCTTGCACTTTAGGATTGGCCAAATCCAGTACCAGCTGGTTGCCACCACGTCCGCCAACGAGAGGACGGTTCTTGGCGTTGATAATCCAATCGGGGTGACGCTCGTAGAGCTCGCTCTTTATGTTAGCCATCTCGGGCTCTATCCAGATACCAAACTTTATGTTGTGGTTCTTGGCATCGGCCAGCAGGGCGTCTATTCCGCCAGGCAGTTTCTTGGTATCTGTCACCCAGTCGCCCAATCCTGCAGAGTCGTTATTACGCGGATATTTTGAGCCAAACCATCCGTCGTCCATCACAAAGAGTTCGCCGCCAAGGTCGTGAACGGCAGCCATCATCTGGTTCATCTCTTCTTCTTTCACGTTCATGCCTACTCCCTCCCACGAGTTGAGTAGTACATCGCGCAACTGATTGCCATGGCATAGCTTATACTCACGCCCCCAACGGTGGAAGGTACGACTTACTCCGCCCTTGCCTTCGGTGCTGTAGGTAAAGGCCAAAACGGGGGTAACAAAACTTTCGCCACGGGCCAGGTGATAAGGCGAACACTCCTCATCAATACCAGCCAAAAGATAATGATAACCCGTATTGTAGGTTTCTACCTGCAGACGATAGTTGCCTGTATAACAGAGGGCGGCACCAATAACGCGCCCAGAATTTTCGGCTGCACGTCCGTCGAGCGAGAACATTACTTCGGCATGCTCGGTTTGTGAATTGCGTATACCATTCTTGTTTTTCACCGTAACAAATCCGCGCTGTAGCTGTCGCTCTACCAGTCCGGCTTCGTTACCCCATGCTCCGTGAAAACTGGTCATCCATACATTGCCCTTGCGTATGGGCAGCATGGCACTAGCATAGCGGTTTAGGGTTATGGGGCGTTTCTCGTTGTTTACTATCTCGGTCCAAGTTTCTATCACATCTACATCCTTATACGCCCGATAGCACACGTTTACCGTTACAGGATATACCTTATCTTGCATACATATCTTAGTAACCGTAGTGCTGCCCTCGCTTACTGTCTGGGTATCTACATAGCGCAGGTCGGTAGCCATAGAACCGTCGGCATGGGTTATGGCAAGAGCCGACTCGTGTACCAACTCTGAACCTAAGGTGGGATAAATGGGGGTACGCGATACGGGCTGGGCATTGTCTACATCCTGCTGATTAATACGGTCGCCCAGGTAGACATACCGGGGCTGCATATCGGCAGACGCCTCAACTACTACAGACATGTGTGGAGTATTAATAGACACACGCTTGGGCTGCTCGGCTGCATGGGTCATAGCCGCAACAAACAGAGACAGCATCATAACTATTTTTCTCATTGTTTATGAATTTAGGTATTTAAACAAGGTTAAACTCAAAGCACTACGTGTACTCTGACGCTACAAAGATAGCCAAACAAACGGGCATGACAAAGAAAACGGCCACATATTTTAAGGGTGCAAAAATAAATGGCTGCTATGCCAACTTATTTTTGCACCGCTATACTCTATATGTAGCTAACGGCTACTTACAATACCGCAACCACCTCTACTTCTACCAGTGCATTCTTGGGCAATGTTTTAACAGCCACAGCAGAACGTGCCGGAAACGGCTCGGCAAAGAAGGTAGCGTATACCTCGTTCATAGCTGCAAAGTCGGCCATATCAGCCAGATACACAGTAGTTTTAACTACATTACTAAGGTCTAAGCCAGCTTCGGCTAGCACATGGGTTACATTGGTGAGCGACTGGCGGGTCTGCTCTTTTACGCCACCTTCGGGAAATTCGCCCGTAGCAGGGTCTATAGGCAACTGACCTGAAGCAAATACAAAGCCACCGGCAACAATGGCCTGGCTATAGGGACCCACCGCCTTGGGGGCGAGTTCAGAATGGATTACTTTCTTCATCTTTTTACTATTTTTAGGTTCATCATTTTTCGCAGTACAAAAATAGTGCTTTTCTGTGAAACACGCCCACACTGCCCGCCATTTTTATTAGCACGATGCAGAAGAAATAAAAAACTGTAAGTATTAAATATCGTTAATCAAACAAACGCCGTGACTCGCATATTTACACGCCCGAATACGCTGGTTACCATCTACGCTATTCTCGCGATAAACTCTGCGGGCGTAGAGTTGGCCTTTAGGCGGCTAGAGATAGCCTTTAGAAGCACAGAATTGTCCTTTAGCCCAAAAATGACCATCGTTAGACGAACCAAATTGAATAAAAAAATGATGAAAGCAATCGCTAAATCCGCCATTTTTATCACCTTGCGGCCAAATATTACGATTTCAAGCCTAGAAATACAACACAGAACTTAGAGATTTGCCTAAATTCCGCCCGAATTTCACCCAAATTTCTCAGAAAATATGAGCCGGGGAATGGCAATAATCGGCAAAAAAACATTCATTAATTCACATTATTTAACAGCAAAACCCAGCGATGTAACTATTCAGCGGTAGGTACATGACGAGGTCTCAAACCTCAAATAAGGCTT
>CAVKSZ010000037.1:0-18233 GCA_963659135.1 Bulleidia sp.
AGTTGCAATAAATTTTCAGCTCTTGATTTATATCAATCATAAATGCCGCGTTCAAGGGGGATATACATTTATATATTATATAGAGAGACCGCTATTTTAAAAAATTATAGGCATGGCTAAAAAATTGTAAGTATTAATTTATCTTAAGTTGATGGTTCAGAAAAATTAGATATTTGTACGCAGAATTTAGGGCGTGGGCAAATTTGCGATTTATACCCCCACCTTCCGGTTCTAAAGATAAACTTTACAACTGCAGAGTTACCCTTTAGCAGCCTAGAGATAGTCTTTAGCGAGCTAGAGATGGCATTTAGCCGAGAAAATATCTACTTGCTGCGGCGCGACATTTTGAGAAAAGCCATCGAATCTTTCGCTATTTTTACCAAATATTATCATTCCACGGACAATAATCGCAGTTTTCGCCACGACAACAACCACTCTTAAAGCATAAAAAAGCAGAAAAATCTAGTTTTCGGGTGCAAACCCAGCAGAAAATCACAAAAATTTGGCATCCCAAAAAGCCTCAAAAAAAGACATTTCTATAACAACTATTAACGATAAAGGAGGAAAGAAGGTTAATTATTCTAAACACACATCAGCAACTACTTACAATTTGAAAGCAGGTTAAGGGTGGTTATTCGCGAATATAATATTATTGAACACACATTATAAAGATGTATCCATGCCAAAAAGCTATGCTTTAAGGTCAAAAAACAAAACATACTATCTATGTAAACCATTAACTTTGTGCAAAACTAAGAATCTGAATTAATCATGAAGAATAAAAAATGTTTCTTTGCGGTTGACTTAGGGGCAACCAGCGGCCGAACTATCATCGGAAATCTTGATAATAACAAGGTTACACTTGAAGAGATTTCGCGTTTCGGCAATCCGCTTATCAATGTCAACGGCTTTTTCTATTGGGATCTTTTTGCGCTATACAACGAGATTATCAAGGGATTGAAGACTGCCGTTAGCCGTGGCTTCGAGATAACAAGCATAGGTATTGATACCTGGGGTTGCGACTTTGTATGTATAGGCGACGACGGACAGCCACTACGCAACCCGCTGGCCTATCGCGACCCTCACACTATGGGTATGATGGAACGTTACTTTGACACTAAAGTAAGCCGAGCCGAGGTGTATAAGCGTACAGGCATCCAGTTTATGAATTTCAATTCGCTCTTCCAACTTTACACCATGGGCGAGATGGGCAACACGGCGCTAAAGAATGCCAAGAAGATACTCTTTATGCCCGATGCTCTAAGCTATATGCTTACCGGAAACGCCATCTGCGAATACACCGTGGCCTCGACATCAGAGATACTAAACCCCACGACGGGCGACCTGGATGAAACTTTATTAGAGAGTATCGGCCTAAAGCGTAGCCAGTTTGGGCCGATGACTCATCCCGGCACAGAGATAGGCATGGTAACCGAGGCCGTACGTAAACAAACCGGACTGGGAGCAGTACCCGTAATAGCCGTAGCTGGGCACGATACTGCAAGCGCGGTAGCAGCCGTACCCGCTAAGAACGAAGAATTTGCCTATCTGAGCAGTGGCACATGGAGCTTGATGGGTATCGAATCGAAAAAGGCCATCATCAACGACCGCAGCTACGAGTTGAACTTCACCAACGAAGGCGGCGTAGGCGGAACTACTCGCTTCTTAAAAAACATCTGCGGCATGTGGCTCTACGAGCGGTGTCGCCAGGAATGGACCGAACTGCAGCATCTAAGTCATGTAGAACTGCAAAAAGAGGCTTGGCAGATAACAGACAACAAGAGCTATATATTCCCCGACGATCCCTGCTTTACCAACCCCGATTCTATGGTGGGCGCTATACAGCAATATTGCCGTGACCACGGCACACCCATGCCCCAAACCCATAGCGAGATTATCCGTTGTATCTTCGATTCGTTGGCCCGCAGATATAGCGAAGTGCTGGGTTATCTGCGCGAATTCAGCGAAACAGACATCAAAGTGCTACACATCATAGGCGGTGGTTCGAAAAACGATTTTCTAAATCAACTTACTGCCGATGCATGCGGCATAACGGTGATGGCTGGGCCACAAGAGGGAACTGCGCTGGGCAACGTTATGCTTCAAGCCAAGGCAGCCGGTGCTGTGAAAGATATATGGCAGATGCGTGGCATTATAGCCAACTCTGTAGAAATAAAGAAATATGAACCAAAAAATTAAATAATCATGAAAGTAGAAAACATTGAACAAAACTATGCCGTGGCCAAAGCGCGCTACGCAGAATTGGGCATAGACACCGACAAGGCCATCGCAAGTCTTGAAAAGACCCCTATATCGCTACACTGTTGGCAAGCCGACGATGTAACTGGCTTTGAGAGTAACACAGCCCTTACTGGCGGAATACAGGCCACGGGCAACTACCCCGGCAAGGCTCGCAATGTAGACGAGTTGCGCCAGGATATAGAAAAGGTACAGACACTTTTGGCTGGAAACCACCGTCTGAATCTGCATGAAATTTATGGTGAGTTTGGCGGAAAATTTGTTGACCGCGACCAAGTAGACGTTTCCTATTTCCAAGGATGGATAGAATGGGCCAAAGAGCACAATCTGAAACTCGATTTCAACTCAACCAGTTTCTCTCACCCCAAGAGCGGCAACCTATCGCTTGCCAATCCCGACAAGGCTATACGCGATTTCTGGATAGAGCACACCAAGCGTTGCCGACGCATAGCCGACGCCATGGGAAAAGCACAGAACGACCCATGTATCATGAACATCTGGGTACACGATGGTAGCAAAGACCTCACCGTAGAACGCTATCGCTACCGCCAAATACTGAAAGAAAGTCTTGACGAGATTCTTGCCGAAGATCTGCCTGGCATGAAGCCCTGTCTAGAAGCCAAACTCTTTGGTATTGGACTTGAAGCATATACTGTAGGTTCGCACGACTTCTTTGCGGGTTACTGTGCCAAGAACAATGTGATATACACGCTAGACACTGGCCACTACGAGCCTACCGAGAATGTAAGTGATATGGTTTCGAGTCTGTTGCTCTTCGTTCCCGAATTGATGCTTCATGTAAGTAGACCTATGCATTGGGATTCTGACCACGTAACCCTATTCGATGACAAGACTCGCAGTCTGTTTACCGAGCTGGTTCGTGCCGATGCATTGGACCGTGCCCATATAGGCTTAGATTACTTTGACGCTTCTATCAACCGCATAGGTGCATACGTAATAGGTGTACGCGCTGCACAGAAGTCACTACTACAGGCTCTACTCGAACCTATTGCAACTCTAAGAAAATACGAAGACGAGGGCAAGGGCTTCGAGCGCTTGGCTCTGCTCGAAGAGTTGAAAACTCTGCCATTCGGTGCCGTATTCGATTACTTCAACCTGAAGAACAATGTACCAGTTGGCGAAGCCTATATAGCCGAAGTACAGAAATACGAACAAGATGTACTGAGCAAGAGACAATAATCTGGCACACATTATCATTCTTTATGGGTTTTATAAATCAGCCAAAGCTATTTTTAGAACTCCCTAAAGGTAGGTGACGATAAAAAATACCTTTCGCATATAAAAAGGCGTTGGTCCGTTTGGGTCAACGCCTTTTCGTTGTTTATAACAATCACTGTACAGTAACCATTCACCTGCGGTCTACGCCAGTGACTAACACTAGCTTATTCCCATAAAAAAATGCTCTACCCATAAAGAGTAGAGCACATATTATTATAGGGTGATATAAACTACCTATGCAGAATTCTGCAAGTTACCGGGGCAAGTTGAAAGCCTTAGACATTTCTGCCATCTCTTCCTGGCTCATGCCGTCGGGTTCGTATCCCATACATTTGGCATCGATATATATCTTGGCACTCTTAGAGAGTACATCTATCTGGTCGAAGGCATCCATAGCGTCGAGCCCCTTGGCAAATACGCCATGTTTCTCCCACATTACTACATCATATTCTTCCAATTCGCGTAGTGTACCCTCTGCCAATTCTAGACTACCAGGCATAGCGTAAGGCAATACACCCAGACCTAGTGGACAAAAAGCCTTGGTCTCGGGTATCATGCTCCAAAGAAGATTGCTAAGAACATCTTTACCCATAAACTTCTTGTTATGACTCATGGCTATCAGTTCTATGGGGTGAGTATGCACGGTAGCTGTATAGGGTGAACCCTTTTCTATCATGCGGTTGTGTACCGACAGGTGACTTGGCAACTCTGATGTAGGCAGCACTGCATTGTCGGCAATAATTACATAGCTCTCGCAATCGTCGAGAATACGAATCACACTACCGTTATCCATAGGCCAGCGGGCCAAGTCGCGCATACGCTTGCCTGTACCCTTGCAGTAGAAATAACAACCGCGAAGATGGGGCAAGGTAATGCCTATATGCCTTATCTGGTCGATAGCTGGCATATGCTTCATTTCTTCGTCTACATACTTGGTGATATTCACCGTAATGTTACCTCCGTTGCGCTCAGCCCATCCGTTCTGCCACAGATAGCCCGCCACTTCGGCCACTTGGTCTATCTCTTTCTTCAGAAGAGGACGTCCGTCTAAAATACTTTTCATGATTTATGATTTATGATTTTAATGTTTATTATTTGCGGTCTATATTACGAAAATCGCTTGGTTTAAGTCCCGTCTTGAGTTTGAATTTAGACGAGAAATAATCGGGCGAATCAAAGTTTAGCATGTAAGCTATTTCCTTGACAAACAAATCGGTAGTAGACAACAGCTCTTTAGCGCGCTGCAGTTTAAGATCCTGTAAGTATAGCGCAGGTGATATGCCTGTATACTCTTTGAATAGTTTACGGAAACTGGAGTAGCTTACGCCTAATTGGTCGGCTATCTGCTGCACAGTAAGATCGCCCTCCACCTCTTTACGCATAATATAGCGTGCCCGGTTAATCAGGTCTACATGCTCGGTATTCTTGCTCAATTGTATGTTTCGTTCCAACGAATACATAAGTCCTACCATATGGTTTACAATACCAGCCAAAAGTTGCTGCGAATAGGCAGCTTCTTGCACCGCAGCATGGTATGCCTCGTCGTAAAGACGAATAATGGTATCAGAAAAGCCTATATGATAAATAGGATGTTGGGGAGTAAGGAATCCCGCACGCACACGGTCGTCTACATTGCGGCCGCTAAATCCTATCCAGTAGCTGCTCCAGCCTTGTGGACCGGGATGATAGGTATGCCACTCGTGGGGAAAGAGCAGAAAGAGGTCGCCCTCGCGCAGATGAGTCTGACGCTGATTGGCCGATTCAAAAACGCCTTCGCCCCGGGTTATATAAAGAAGCTGATACTCGTGAAGCTCTCTTCCCTTGGCCACATCAAAGTAATACCCCTCGGCATGACCCTGGGTAGGATAATCCTCACCACTGTTAATTTCTTCATAGCCTACTGTACTGATAGTGAGCCCCCAAAGTTGGTCGCGCTCATTAGTTACCAAATATTTGCTTTTCTGCATATGATGTTTTTAATTAGCTATACAAAGTTAGCTATTTTTCAGATACCAACCTTGATTTTTGGCATTATTTTTTTTGTGCGTATTTATTTTTATCCTTTATGGGCGTCGTTTCAAGTATTATTATGCAAGTTATTGGTGTTCATACCATATAGCTATTCCATCTTTACTGGAACACCATGGGTATTCTTTACCTCTTTCATAACAAACACACTATAAAAATAGCCTACACTATCCAGGTTTCCCAATTTGGTACGCATAAATTCCTGATACGAATCCATATCCCGGGTTTGTATCTTTAATATGAAATCGTACTCTCCACTGGTATTATAACATTCGGTAATCTCTTCTATATCCTGTATATCGGTCATAAAGGCATCCATTAGTACCTGCGAGTGGCGCTTTAGACGCATATTACACAACACGGTAATGCCATTACCTGTCTTCTTAGCATCAAGCAGGGCATGATAACCTCGTATAAAACCTTCGCGCTCCAAGCGCTTTTGCCTGTCGTAGGTTGGCGAAGTAGAAAGGTTTACCTTCATAGCCAACTCTTTTACCGTAAGCGTACTGTCGGCCTGAAGTATACGCAATATCTTACGGTCTGTAGCATCAAGTTCTTTATATTCCATTTAACTCAGAATAATTTTCTATAATCAATAATAATCTTAGCACAAAAGTAGCATATTTTCCTTATTTGCCAAAAAATTCATTGACCATTATTACACTCTTCATATCTTTGCAGCCGAAACAAAACAATTAGAAATATTATAACAACTAAAAAATACGATTATGAGCAAGACTATCAATGGTATTCAAGTACCCCAACGCGCCGACTTTGTAGGCAGTTTTCTACGTCCGAAAGACCTCTCTGAGAGTAACCGCGACGAGTATGTAGCACAGCTTACTAATAAGCAGAAAGAATTAGGTTATACACTTATCACCGACGGTGAGTTCAACAGAACTTTCTGGCATCTTGATTTCTTCTGGGGATTTGGTGGAGTTGCCCACGAACAGGGTGGCGACGTAGACTTTAATGGCGAGACAGCCCGACTGGATAAAGTGTATCTTACCAGTAAACTTACCGCCAAGCCGCATCCGTTTATCGATGCTTACAAGCGGGTAAAGAAGTTCGAAGATGCAGAACATATAGCCAAACTTACCATCCCTGCGCCCGCCCAATTGTTTCAACAGCTCACCATACCGCAAAACTTTCTTAGCACCAGAGCCATTTATCCCAATCTTAACGACTTGATACACGATATTGCTACTGTTTACCAAGACTTTATACGTCAATACTACGCTGCCGGCGGTCGCTATCTACAACTCGACGACTGTACATGGGGTGCCATTGTAGGCGATGCCGCTGCTCAGCGTTACAAGAATCTAGATACAAGCCTGGACAACGTAAAAGAGCAATTGCTCACAGTAAACAACCTTTCTATTGAGAATCGCCCTGCCGACTTGGTGATAGCCTCACACATCTGCCGTGGCAACTATCACTCTACTTGGTTTAACAGTGGTGCTTACGACTCGGTGGCCAACTGGGTATTTGCCCGCGAAAATGTAGACGTACTCTACCTGGAATACGACGACGAGCGTTCGGGCGGTTTCGAACCGCTGGCCAAAGTAAGTCCCGACAAACACGTAGTACTAGGACTGATAACTACCAAGCGCCCCGAACTGGAAAACGAAGACGAAGTGATAGCCCGCATACACGAAGCCGCCAAATATATTCCTTTAGAGCGTCTATCACTATCGCCCCAATGCGGTTTTGCCTCATGCGCCGTGGGTAACAAACTTACCGAAGAAGAACAATGGGCTAAGCTACAGCTGGTAAAGCGCATTGCTACCAAGGTGTGGAATAGCTGAGCCTACACCACCAATACAACTAAGACAAATTAAATAAATCCCGGTAGTGAACCCTATTCACTATCGGGATATATTATATAATACACGTCTCTTTCATTTAAAACACCATGCTTATCTCTGATAAGTAGGTGTTCTTCAATACATTTATGGGTTCTATGGCTGTTGTTGTAATGTTTCTTTATTGCCGACGGCCGTCAGCAATAAAGTTTACATTCGTCAGCCAATTAGTCCACGGCCATCAACCAACCGGCTTACGGCCGTGGGCAGTATATAAAACCTAAATTAAACTTATTGTCAATAGTGCCCTTGGGCTGTTTCTAAATACCTATCAGTCACAAAAAATGAAATCTCAAAGCATTTTTAAATGAAAGAGCCGTGTATATAACAGATAATATGTATCAGAATTGCTCTAAAATAGCTATACGCTTGGCCGTATCGGGATGAGTAGAAAAGAGCGAATCAAAGAAGCCCTTGATACCACTGGCCAAAGACTGCGGATGAATAATGAACAATTGGGCTACATCTTGTCTATTTACATGTTGCAACCCAGGATTGCCCGATATCTTGCGCAGAGCCGACGCCAGTGCCAATGGATTGCCGCACAACTCTGCCCCACCGGCATCGGCCATATACTCGCGCTTACGCGAAATAGCGAAACGAGTAATTAGGGTAAACAAGTAGGCTATGGCACAACATATCACTCCTATCAGCATTACAACAACAATGCCCAATCCATTATTCTTTTCGTTGCGGTCGCTATCGCGCGAACTATAGAGCGACCTACTGTGCGAGCCGTAGAACATTGCGTTATACATCATCTGCACCAACATAGACATAACCGTAGACACTATACCTACAAAGACGATGCTTGTAATAAGCACCCGGGTATCGCGGTTGCGTATATGGGTAAGTTCATGACCTATCACGCCTGCCAACTCATCGTCGTCAAGTAACTCCAGCAGCCCCGTGGTTACGGTTACAGTATAACTGCTTTTGTCTATACCGCTAGCAAAGGCGTTGAGCTGGGGGTCGTCTACAATATTAATCTTGGGCATATCCATATTGCAGGTCATGCAGAGGTTTTCTACTATATTGTATACCCTGGGGTTCTCACGGCGTTCCAACGGACGAGCCCCCGTAGCCGTACGCACCATAGAGGCATTACAAAAATAGGCTATCGTAAACCATACGCCCACTATGCCTACTACCCACGGCACCGTAGCTATAAACTGGTCATTCACCCAATTATAGTCTACATTATATATTACGTTGCCATAGTTATCGTAGCTTTCACCAGCAAGCAGACTTAATCCTGCAAAAAACGCCCATACCGTAACCAGAATTATAAGCGGAAAAGATAACAGCAGCAATACGCTACGCACGTTATTGCGGCGTATCTGCGTAAGCATACCAACATACTGCATGGCTTAGAATTTTATCTCGGGAGCCTTATCCATAGCCTCGCGACTCTCCTGAGGTATTTCAAACATCACCTCTTTATGAAATCCAAACATCGAAGCGATGATATTAGAAGGGAATACCTGCACGGCATTGTTCAGTTCGCGTGTTGCCGAATTGAAGAAGCGACGGGTAGCGGCCAACTTGTTTTCTATATCGGCTATCTCGCTTTGCAACTGCATAAAGTTTTGATTGGCCTTAAGGTCGGGATAAGCTTCGAGCGACACCTTGAGTCCTGCCAGCGCGCCAGTAAGTTTATTGTCGGCAGCTATCTTGTCGTTGATATTGCTGGCACCCATAGCTTGGGCACGAGCCTCGGTAACGCGCTGCAGCAATTCTTTCTCGTGGGTAGCATAGCCCTTAACGGTAGACACCAACTGGGGTATCAAGTCATAACGCTGCTTAAGTTGTACGTCGATATTGGCAAATGCATTCTCACGATTGTTACGCATACGTACCAAATTATTATACTGGCCTATAAGCCACAATACCAGTAGTACTACAACTACTAAAACAATAATCCATGTCATAAGTTTTTTATCTTTTATAATTAACTCTCCAAAATTAGCAAAAACAGCAAGAACCGCCAAGGCAATAGTACTTAAAGAATGTAAACGATAATAAAAATTAGAGTTTTCACTCATGCGTATCACACGTGACAAACATACGATATTCTATCTGCTATTAAAAAGTGGAACGCAATGCCAAATAAGACTCTATTTTCTTGGCTCAATCTCTTCTTTGTATTAATTTTGTGGCTATAACTATTTATTATCAACATGAAACAAGCACTTCTCTCTCTATTTATGTTTATCGCCACCACCTCGCTATGGGCTCAAGACACGCCCTTGGTAGCTGGCGAACTTACCGACACTAAGCCTCATCACAGCGAAGCTGAATGGGCACGCGTTCCCAACGGCATACAGATGGCTTGGGGAAGCACCGACTGCCGATACCCTAAACTCAACGTACCTCAGAGCGGCATGCAGCATAGCGTAAGACTAAACGCATGGGCCGGCGAGCGCGTTATGGCACAGGCCGTAGTATGGACACGCAACCGCATAGACACCCCCCACTTAACGGTGAGCAATCTAGTTTGCGGAAAGAACGTTATCCCTACCAAGGCTATACAAGCCAACTTTGTAGGATACGTAATGACCGACGAGCTAAACCACACCGGAAAATCTAACTGTGGACACAGGCCAAACAAGGCCGACTACGACTCGTCTATGGTTGCCGATATGATATACGGAGCTGAGATTGACTACATACCCCGATGCTCTACCCGACCTGTATGGGTAAGCGTATGGGTTCCCGTAGATACGCGCGCGGGTATATATAAAGGTAAGATAAGCTTAACCAGTGATTCGGGTGAAAAGGCTGAAGTAGCACTTGAAATCAAAGTAGGCCGTCGCCGTCTACCCGAGCCCTCAGCATGGGCATTCGACCTAGATTTATGGCAGAACCCATATGCCGTAGCTCGAGTAATGAACGTAAAGTTATGGAGTAAAGAACACTTCAGTGCTATGTTGCCCGTGATGAAGATGCTTGCCAACGCCGGGCAGAAATCTATAACCGCCAGCATTATGCATCACCCCTGGAACGGGCAGACGCAAGACGCTTTTAACAGCATGGTGCAGCGCACACTAACCCTTGACGGACAGTGGAAGTACAACTATACCGTATTCGACCGTTGGGTAGAGTTTATGACCAACGAAGTGGGCATCACGGGAACCATAGACTGCTACACCATGATACCCTGGGCTCTACAGTTCGACTATTACGACCAGGCTTCTAACACCGTAAAGTTTATCAACGCATGCCCTCAAGACTCTGCCTATAGCAACTATTGGTTGCCCTTCTTGCGCGACTTTGCCCGCCATCTGCGCCAGCGTGGATGGTTTGAGCGTACAGCCATATCTATGGACGAACGACAGCTTGCCGATATGCAGTCGGCCATAGCCGTGATACGCCAAGCCGACCCAGACTTTCGTATCACTCTAGCCGGAAACTATCATAAAGAGATAGACCATCAGTTGGCCGACCTCAGCGTTCCCTATGGTCAACCGCTCGACCAACAAGTTATCAGCCAGCGCCGCAGCCGTGGCCAGTCTACTACCTGTTACATCTGCTGCACCGAAAGTTTTCCCAATACATTCACTTTCTCCGACCCCGCCGAAGCCGCATTTATACCCATTCATGCCATAGCACAAGGTTACGACGGACTACTGCGATGGGCATACAACAGTTGGACACTCACCCCTATGCAAGACTCTCGTTTCCGCTCGTGGCCAGCCGGCGATACCTATATAGTATACCCCGGTGGACGCAGCAGTATGCGATTCGAGCGACTGATAGAAGGCATACAGTGTTGCGAAAAGATACGCATACTAAGAGCCGAACTAAAGGCTAAAGGCAACCGTAAAGCTCTGCAGCGCATAGACAATGCCCTAAAACCATTCCAATGGGGCGGCCTTGAGCATACACAAATGCCAACAGGCGAAAGAATAAGTCGCTTGCAACAGGTACTCAATAGTCTGTAAGCATAGGCTCATGTTGCGAAATTTACTGTAATTTAGGCATTAACAAACAGAAAAAGCCAAAAACTTTTGGGCGTAACATATAAAAGTAGTAACTTTGCACCCGCTTTTCGGCTTAACCGCTGGCCTTTGGAAGAGTCATTGTGCCATGTTGAGTTGGAACGACAAACAATTTTTAATTTAAACAACAAATGGATTTAATTAAAGTTGCTGAAGAAGCATTTGCAACCGGCAAGCAGTTCCCCGCTTTCAAGGCTGGTGACACTATCACTGTCGCTTACAAAATCGTCGAGGGTTCGAAAGAGCGTATCCAGCTCTATCGTGGTGTAGTGATCAAGATTTCTGGTCATGGTGACAAGAAACGTTTCACCGTACGCAAGATGTCTGGCACTGTAGGTGTAGAGCGTATTTTCCCCATTGAGTCGCCCAATATCGACTCTATCGAGGTTAACAAGGTTGGTAAGGTACGCCGCGCTAAGCTTTACTATCTGCGCAAACTCACTGGTAAGGCTGCACGTATCCGCGAAAAGAGAGTGGTTAATACCAACGCCTAACGACAGTATCGCCAAATGGCGCAAACCCATAAAGAAGAGAAGCATTCCAAATATGGAAATTGCTTCTCTTTTTTTTGCGCACTTTTGCGCAAAACTTTTGTGCAAAAACAAATATTAACTATCACTCTTGTAGCCATAGTTACATATTATCTATAAATTTGCAATAAAATCTGAAGTAACATGGCTAATATCACCAAAACCTTATGTCTGGCAGCAACCTTCGTGCTAAGCATACCTGCTGCTGCCCAAAACGAGAAAGTCAAAGATCTTATCTCCCCATTACCCGACCACAGTATACAACTGCATGGTTACTTTGACCATGATATTCACAATAGCGTAGAACATTGGAACAAGGGCGTAGTGCCTTACGATAAGCTGATGGCTTTCTACGATAACAACGTAAAGCGTCCCAACTTTGGCGTAGGCGAAATGTGGGCCAAGGCCGTACGCAGCGGAGCCATGCTTTACGCTTACAATAAAGACCCCGAACTAAAGAGCATACTGGTAAACACTGTTAACAAGGTATTCAAATATGTACAGAGCAATGGTGCAATAGCCTGTTCGCCCGTAGAGCAACAGCCCGACTCAAAGGGAGGCGACCTATGGGAGCGCAAGTATATTATGCTGGGATTATCGCAATACTACGCCCACGTAGAGAAAGACCCACGCGTACTACAACTGATGATAGCCGAGGCCAACAGCGTGGTCGACCAGATAGGCGATGCACCCAAAGTAGGCATCAACACCCAGGGATGGAGCCGCACTGGTATAGAGAGTTACTCGGTAATGGAACCTATGATGCGTGTCTACAAGCTTACCGGCGACAAGCGCTATCTAGACTTCTGCACTTATCTTATCAAAGAGGGCGGATGCCGCGGTGCCAACATCTTCCAAGAGAGTCTTGACAACGTTCGTCCTCGCCTTATGGGCAACGGTTATCCCAAGGCTTACGAAATGCTATCGGTATACGAAGGACTGGCCGAATACTACCGCTGCACTGGCGAAGAGAAGTGGAAGCAAGCTACGCTCAACCTATTTGAAAATCTTAAGAAATACGAGATAACCCTTATTGGCAATGGCGGTGCCGACCAGCCTTACTACCCTAAATGGAAAGGTGAAGCATGGGACGATACAGCCCTGGAACAGAGCAACCCCAAGATAGAGCGAATGATGGAAACCTGCGTGGGAGTAACCTGGATAAAGCTATGCAGCCAGATTCTGCGTCTTACAGGCGATGCCTCAACGGTAGACTACATAGAGAAATATATCTACAACGGACTCTTGGGTGCCATGAAGCCCGGTGGCAACGGCTTCAGTTATGTTAACCTGCTCAACGGCCGAAAAGTAACCGATAGCGGATGGGGTACCCATATCGACGGAATGGCCGTAACATGCTGTAACCTAAGCGGACCTATGGGACTGGCATACATACCCTACGTAGCCATAATGCAGAGCGACCGCGGACCGGTAGTTAACCTGTACAACGCAGCCACAGCCACAGCCCGTACCGCTCAGGGCAACGATGTAAAGCTTACTATAGACACCCAATTCCCCTTGAGCAACAAGGCCATCATAACTGTAGACAACGCAAAGAAAGAAAAGTTCGACATAAGTCTGCGCATACCCGCATGGAGCCAGAATACCACCGTTATAGTTAACGGAAAAGCCGTAAGCAAAGTAGAGGCTGGTAAATACTTGGTACTTTCGCGCAAGTGGAAGCAAGGAGACAAGATAGAGCTGACCTTTGATATGCGCTGCAAACTTATAGATGCGCCCCACGGCAGCAATCCCGACGCTTGGAACTATCAGGCCGTAGTATATGGCCCTATGGTTTTGGCTCGCGACGAGAATATAGACACTGATTACAACCAACCTGTGCAGGTGATAGCCGACGCCAACGGCGAGGTAAAGATAACTCCCATAAAACCCACACGCGAAGGCACACGCATGGAATTCATAGTTCCTACCACCGACGGTAGCATACACATGGTAGACTACTCATCGGTAGACGGATGGAAAGGCAAGAAAATATGCACATGGTTGCCAAAGAAACAATAATCTACCTATTACCACGAATTACACAATTGAAAGAATTCAAGAAAAAAGGGGGAGGCTTGAGACAAGGCTCCCCTTTTTCATGGCTTAGTGCCAGCGAGAAAATAAGTTAGTATTATCTCTACACTTACAGAATAGGTAAAAAGCGCGCCCCGAGCGGCACTTTATAGATATGCTTACGGCCGTAGGCATATCTTTTCACGGCCACCATCCATTCGGCTCACGGCCGTGAGCAACCCTCAAAACTACACTTTTGTCGTATTACGTCATAACTTTGTCTGTTTTTTACATGGTAAAAATGTTGCAATACTACTAATTTTACCACCGAAGAAATTCTAAAAAAATACAAGCATGACAAAACTACACACACCATTAAGAGCGTTGCTACTAGCTGCTATGCTACTCTGCCCGTTTATGGCATGGGCCGACGTTACAGACAGTCAACTCAGTTTCTCACCCATCTACAGCACAGACGGAGCCACGGTAACTGGCTATTCTGTAAGTCGCAATGCCGATGTCGCAGAGACGCTACTTGCAGGGGCACTTGTTATCCCTTCGACTTACCGCACAAGTGAAACAGAAGAACCCAAACCAGTAGTCACTATAGCCGACCGTGCCTTTATGAACTGCACAAAAATAACATCGGTAACCATCCCCGAGAGTATTGACACAATAGGCATCTCTGCTTTCGGCTTTTGCACGGGACTTGAGTCTATAGTTATCCCTAACACGGTAAAGAGTATTAGGCAATATGCCTTCTCTTCATCGGGCATCAAGACTATCACCCTACCCAATAGACTGACAGAAATTCCACAAGGTATGCTATCAAGCACCCCGATTACCGCCATAGACATTCCTGAAACGGTAACAAAGATTGGTAGCGCAGCATTCTGCTGGTGCCAAAGCCTTGAGACGGTAGAAATTCCGGCGGCGGTAGATACTATTTACGCCCGGACATTTGAAAAATGTACAAGTCTCAAAACCGTTAAGTTCAACCCTGGATTAAAGTATATAGAAGACGGATCGTGGGCAGGAGCCTTTATGGATTGTTCATCCCTAAAGGAACTAGTATTCCCAGAGACGCTGGAATATATAGGAGATATGGCATTTGCAAGTTGCCGGGGACTTGAAACCATCACCCTACCCGCATCAGTAGCAGACTATGGTACAAATGTATTTGCCGCATGCTCGGGACTGAAGAAAGTTATCAACAAGAAGACGTATGGTGTAAGCACATATTACAACCTGTTCTCTACCGACGCCGAAAAATTTGTCTATGGCAACTCGCGCTACATGAGCATCTACAACAACTGCGTGCTCAACTATCCGTTTGGAGGGTCATACTGGTCAAACCCATGGTATTTCTTTGCCAACAAACAAGAAGGCATAGGAAACCACGTGCTGCAGAGTGCCGTATACTCTAAGGAGGCAGGCACCTACGACGACGCTTTCACCCTTACACTGACCAATCCCAATAGCAAGGGAACGCTATACTATATCATCAACCCACAACAGGGCAGCACCGTAGGGCCTACAGAATATACCGAACCGCTGGAAATCAGCACTTCGTGTACCGTAAAAACATGGATAAGTAATGGCGATGACTGTAGCGATGTAGCTTCGGCAGTCTACGAGATTTCTGGCCTTACAATTGAGGTGGCCGGTATCCAGGTAAACTCTACCAACCGCTACGATGTACTGAGCGACAAAGGCTCGGTGATGTTCAGCCCCGATACCAAGACCCTTATCCTGCGCAATGCCAACATCAACACTGATTCCTACAAGTCAGACTGTGGAATACGCGCCTTTGGCGACGACCTGACCATAGAATTGAACGGAAACAACGAAATTACATCCAGCTACCTGGGCATAGATTATGGCTACGATACCGGTGGTACACTTACCATTCGTGGGGGCGATACGAAAGAAGGTACGCCATCGCTCACTATCAACTTTGAAGGCAAATACGGCCAAGCTGCCATAAATCTCTACCTGGCCAATCTGAATATAGAGAACTGCAACGTTTATCTCAAAAATTTCGCCACAGGCATAGAGGTAAAGGCCGCGCCCAAAAACGGCGGTATGCTATACATCAACAACTCTACACTCGACATCACTTCGCAAAATGCAGCCATACAGGGAGTATACGATTTCAATCTGGAAAAGGGCACAGTGCTTAAGTTGCCAACAAACGGCGAGTTTGTGAGTGTTTACAACAATGACGAAAAAGAAGGTGCCAAGGGTGGTATATGCGTAGACGGAGTGCTACAAAGCAGGGTTGTCATAGGTACTGAAGTAGACCCTATACCGCAGATAGAAGACGAAAAGACCATAATTTTCAGCAATTCACTCACTGAGGGCACCAATCTCAGCGGCACTACCATTGATAACATTTACTACAATCTGAATAACGAAGGCAATGGTTACAACGCATCTGACAATTGTATAGAGATTACAACAGCCACGTCGACAGCCGCTTTGACAGAAACACCGACAACAGTTGTAGACAATCCATACATCCCCGATGCCTTCCAAGGCATGATTCTGGTTATCGGCGGCAAAGGTACTATCGACATCAATTGCCAAACATCGGCAGACAGACAACTCAACGTAAAGATAGGCGGCAATGAACCAACGGTTATCAACAACCCTACACAGCAGACAAGTCAGATTGCCTACAATACATCAGAGCCTGTTTATGCTTACATCTACGCAACCGAGAAAACCGACGACACTACAGAAAGCGCACCCGTTAAGACAAAGGTTGCCAGCGACGGTGCCACAGTAACTCCTATAAAAATATTCTCACTGAAAGTAATGCCTACCAATGTAATAACCACAAGCATAGATAGCGTTGCAGCAGGAAGCAAACCACAAGAAACCGTAATATACGACCTAAGCGGCCGCCGCCGTACCGAGCCTTTGGCTCCTGGCATCTACATTATAAACGGAAAGAAAGTAATCAAGTAATATAGAATATTGGCTTTACAAAAGAAGCCATCCTCATAGGATATACATACTGTGTTTTCATGTTCGCAATAGGCATAGAGTATGCCATAAAGCCAAGATATAAAAATGGCTTTAATAGGCATACTCTTGCTTTTTGTAATATTTTGTAATATGTCCACATCATCACCAAATAATTGTAGATTAATGTTGGAGAAATCAATTTTTCGTTTAATTTTGCAAGTATTGTAAAAGCAACCCAGCCCAACAGAAATGACAGATTATCCATATCGCAACAAGACTAAGTGCCGTAATCTACAAGCCTCGCTCAGGAGAAGAAATATCACTAAAGTTCTGTTAGCCCTATTACTCATATTACTCCCGTTAGCCACGACTGCTGCAGAACACGAGGCCGACAAACTGATAGAAGCTTTCAACAAGTTGGAGAAAGCAGAAACGGCCAACAAGTTTTTTGATTATCTAGATAGTAAAGAATTTACCGACTCCAAGATTCATTTTTCTACCAACGCTTCTACAGACTCACTGCGGCAACAGGTATGGTACTGGGCAGCAGAATGGTACAACGACATACAAGATTATAACCGCGCCAAGAGCTATGCTCTAAAGGCTTTACCCTTTTTCAAGCGAGCTAATGCCGACAAAGCCGACTGTCTGAACCTACTGGGAATAATCCACGTACGACTTGGCGACTTTGCCACCGCCGCATCCTATGCCAAGAAATGTGCAGATATCAATATGGCTTTGGGCGATGCCGACAAGATTTCGTCCAGTCTGAACACGCTTGCCGGCATCTATCTAGCTGCCAACCAAGCTGCAACGGCAGAAAAATTCATTCTTCAAGGAATAGAATATGCCAATCAGGCTAACAATCCTGGCCGCAAAGCCATTCTTCTAGGAATGGCATCTGAAATCTACCATAAGCTAGGCAAAGACCAGTATTCGCTCTACTATGCACAAAAAGCATTTGCTATAGATTCGCTATACAAACGCAAGCCCAAGATGGCCATACGCCTCTCGCAGATGGCTTCGGCTCTTGCTGGTCTGCAGCGGTACGACGACTCTGAGCAGACCTATATACGCGCCATCGACCTACTCAAGGACATGGGCAATCTACATTCTGTAGGCATTGCCCTTAACCAGCTAGGCTTTGTATATCTGAAACAGAAGCGGCATACCGAGGCAGTAAAATCATTCGCAGAGGCTGCCAGCATATTCTCTAAAATGGGCGACTTATATAATTGTGTATATTCTCACAAAGGACTGTATGAAAGCTATTGGCCACTAAACCCCGACTCTTCGAAAGTAGCACTGGAGCGGTACAATAT
>CAVKSZ010000038.1:0-17740 GCA_963659135.1 Bulleidia sp.
TACAGAAATTAGGGAGGGCATCGTACTATTTCTGATAAACCAAGACAAAGTTTCTTGTCTCTCCCTAATCTTGTTTAGTTGCGCTTTCTGCCTTTTAATTATGTTTAAGTAGGTGTTTAAAATTATATAAATAAAATGTCAACAGATTTGGTTATTTGATACGTCTCTGCGCTTTCTTTTTGCCTATATGTCCGGCTTTCATCGGTCGTGTAGCCCGCTACACTCCCTCTTCAATCCGAAAATACAGACAAAAATAAGGCACATATCCATATCAAATAATTTTGAACACCTACTTACAATTAAGGTCTTATAACTCCATCATGTAATTTCAAAACAGAGCGAATGGAGTTTGTGGATTGCTGACGGCCGTCAGCAACACGGTTTGCGGCCGTCAGCCATTTGTATGATGGCCGTCAGCAATCAGGTTTATGGCCGTGAGCAATCCAGAAACCATTATTAGCCAAACAACAAAGATAAGTATAATTTGTGGTATATTGGAAAGAATAAACCTACGGTGGTAATTTTTAGAACCACCCTATAATTAAATAAGGTAAAAAGTCAAGGCGTTTCGTTTTTTTTAAGTAATTTTGCAAAATAATATGCCATGTAGTATGCGTATTCGTAGACGACGAAGAACGCAACGGGGCAGTATGTTATATTTGTGAAATAAATAAAAGCTATATATATGAACGTGTTAGAACTTAGCGAACAAGAAATAATTCGCCGTCAATGTTTAGAAGAGTTGCGGAATATGGGCATTAATCCTTATCCTGCTGACGAATTTCCAGTTAATGCTTATTCTGTAGATATTCGTGATAACTTTGTTGATGGTGAAGAGCGCGAAGTTGTTATTGCCGGTCGACTGATGGGGCGCCGTGTAATGGGCAAGGCAAGTTTTGCCGAGTTACAAGACTCAAAGGGTCGTATGCAGGTTTATATTACCCGCGACGATATCTGCCCCAGTGAAGATAAAGACCTATACAATAAGGTATTTAAGAAACTCATGGATATAGGCGACTTTGTGGGTGTAAAAGGTTTTGTATTCCGTACACAGACTGGCGAGATTAGCGTTCATGCCAAAGAGTTGACCCTGCTGAGTAAGAGCCTAAAGCCGCTTCCAATAGTTAAATATAAAGATGGTGTGGCTTACGATAAGTTTGACGACCCAGAGCTTCGCTATCGTCAGCGCTATGTAGACCTGGTAGTTAATGATGGCGTAAAAGATACGTTTCTTAAGCGTGCTACCGTACTGCGCACTATGCGCCGCTTCTTCGACGAGGCTGGATATACAGAGGTAGAGACTCCTACATTGCAGAGTATTGCCGGTGGTGCTAGCGCCCGTCCGTTTATCACCCATTTCAATGCGCTCAATATAGATATGTATATGCGTATAGCTACTGAACTCTATCTGAAACGACTTATCGTAGGTGGCTTTGAAGGTGTATACGAGATAGGAAAGAATTTCCGTAACGAAGGTATGGACCGCTTCCATAACCCTGAGTTTACCTGTATGGAGCTCTATGTGCAGTATAAAGACTATAACTGGATGATGTCGTTTACAGAACAACTATTAGAAACTATCTGTGTAGCGGTTAACGGTAAACCAGAAGTTCAGATGGGCGATAAGGTAATTAGTTTCAAAGCTCCTTTCCGTCGTCTTCCTATTCTTGATGCTATTAAAGAAAAAACTGGCTTCGACCTCTATGGTAAAACAGAAGAAGAAATTCGCCATATAGCTGTAGACGAACTGAAGATGGAAGGCATAGACGAAAGCTTTGGAAAGGGCAAGCTGATAGATGAAATCTTCGGAGAATTCTGTGAGGGAACCTATATACAACCTACTTTCATTATCGACTATCCTGTAGAAATGAGTCCGCTTACCAAGATGCATCGCAGTAAGCCCGGACTTACAGAACGCTTTGAATTAATGGTTAATGGTAAAGAGTTAGCCAACGCTTATTCAGAGCTTAACGACCCGATAGATCAGGAAGAACGCTTCAAGGAGCAAATGCGACTGGCAGATAAGGGCGACGACGAGGCAATGATTATCGATCAAGATTTCTTGCGTGCCTTGCAGTATGGTATGCCTCCTACCAGCGGTATCGGAATAGGAATAGACCGACTGGTAATGCTCATGACGGGTAAAGAGTATATTCAGGAAGTAATGTTGTTCCCACAGATGAAACCCGAGGCAAAGATACCCCAAAATAGTATAAAGGAGTGGGCAGCCATAGGCGTACCAGAAGACGAAGTATATGTACTGCGTAAGGCTGGCTTTAACCTCATATCAGATATACAAGACCAAAAGGCTCAAGGATTGCAACAAAAATTGGGCGAAATACACAAGAAGTACAAACTGGAATTCGAGAAACCTTCTGTTGAGACTCTCCAACAGTGGATAGACAGTGCAAAGGCTTAAAAAAAGAAATTCTTGAATATCCCAAAGCAAGTTGTATGTTTAGTGTAGGGAAAATAGCGGTCATTGGCGGTGGCTCTTGGGCCACAGCTATTGCCAAAATAGTGATAGGGCATACCCATCATTTAGGTTGGTATATGCGCCGCGACGACCGTATAGAAGACTTCAAACGGGTAGGGCACAACCCCGCTTATCTTACGAGTGTACACTTCGATGTGGATGAAATCTTCTTTTCCTCAGATATAAACAAGATAGTTGAGGCATACGATACGTTGGTCTTTGTTACCCCGTCGCCCTATCTTAAGAGTCATCTGAAGAAACTCAAGACTCGCATTAAAGATAAATTTATCATTACAGCCATTAAGGGTATTGTGCCCGAAGAAAATCTGGTGTGTTCAGAATATTTTCATCGGGTTTACGATGTGCCTTATGATAATTTGGCAGTGATAGGCGGTCCGTCGCATGCTGAAGAAGTGGCGCTGCAACGGTTGTCATATCTTACCGTGGGTTGTTCTAATCAAGAGAAGGCTCAAGCCTTTACCCAGGTGCTTTCTTCAGAATTTATCAAAACCAAGATTGCATCAGATGTGCTAGGCATAGAGTATTCTTCGGTGCTTAAAAACGTATATGCTATAGCAGCCGGAATATGCTCAGGATTGAAGTACGGCGATAATTTCCAAGCAGTACTTATATCTAATGCCGTGCAGGAAATGAGTAGATTTATGACAGCCATAAATCCTATAGACCGGAATGTATACGATAGTGTATATTTAGGCGATTTGCTGGTTACGTGCTATTCTAATTTTTCGCGAAACCGCACCTTTGGTACAATGATAGGTAAAGGCTATAGCGTTAAGAGTGCCCAAATAGAAATGGAAATGATAGCCGAAGGATATTTCGGAACAAAGTGTATGAAAGAAATTAATAGGCATATGCATGTAAATATGCCTATTCTTGATGCAGTGTACAATATCCTGTACGAGCGTATCAATCCGCAGATAGAAATTAAGTTATTAACAGACAGTTTTAGATAAACTAAAAATGAAAAGCATTTCTTTAGATTTTACCAAAGCCGTTTCCTTTCTTGGTGAAGGAGTGGTAGAGGCGTACGAACCCAAAGCAAAAGCTGCTCTGGAGGCATTGGAAAACAATACTTGCCCCGGCAACGATTTTTTAGGATGGCTTCACTTGCCATCAAGTATTACTCCCGAATTTCTTGACGAAGTACAGGGCGTGGCCAATACTCTCAGAGAAAAGTGCGAGGTGGTTGTAGTTGCTGGTATTGGTGGTAGCTATTTAGGTGCCCGTGCCGTTATAGAAGCCTTGGGTAATTCGTTTGCTTGGCTTATTCAGGACAAGAAAAACCCATTGATACTTTTTGCTGGTAACAATATTGGTGAAGATTATCTGGCCGAACTTACCGATTATCTTAAAGGTAAAAAGTTTGGTGTAATTAATATATCTAAGTCGGGAACTACTACAGAGACTGCCCTTACATTCCGTCTGCTAAAGAAGCAGTGCGAGGCACAGATGGGCAAAGAGGTTGCTCGCGAAGTGATAGTAGCTGTTACCGATGCCAAGCGTGGTGCAGCCCGTACCTGCGCTGACAAGGAAGGGTATAAGAGCTTTGTGATACCCGACAATGTAGGTGGTCGCTTTTCGGTACTTACTCCCGTAGGATTGCTTCCTATTGCTTGTGCCGGATTCGATATCAAGGCTCTTGTGGCAGGTGCTACCGATATGGAGAAAGCTACTGGTGTTAACGTACCTTACTCAGAGAACATTGCAGCACAGTATGCATCTGTACGTAACGCCCTCTACAACGAAGGTGGTAAGAAGATAGAGATTATGGTTAACTATCAGCCCAAGTTGCACTTTGTTGCCGAATGGTGGAAACAACTCTATGGTGAGAGCGAGGGTAAAGAAGGTAAGGGTATCTTCCCCGCTTCTTGCGATTTCACTACCGACTTGCACTCTATGGGACAGTGGATTCAAGAGGGCGAACGCTCTATCTACGAAACAGTAATCTCGGTTGAGAATCCTAATCGTGAGCTTGATTTCCCAAGTGATGAGGAAAACCTAGACGGTTTGAACTTCCTTGCTGGTAAACGTGTGGATGAGGTTAACAAGATGGCCGAACTCGGTACTCGTCTTGCCCATGTTGATGGCGGTGTGCCTAATATTCGTATCAGTGTACCTGCACTCAATGAGTATTATATTGGTCAGCTTATCTATTTCTTCGAGATTGGTTGCGGTATCAGTGGTAATATACTAGGTGTTAACCCCTTCAACCAACCTGGTGTTGAGGCATACAAGAAGAATATGTTTGCCCTGCTCAATAAACCTGGATACGAGGCAGAAAGCAAAGCTATTCAAGAACGTCTACAGAACGAGAAATAATAACCATGCCTTAGGGCAATAACAAGAGGGGGAGAGTTTTCTTTCCCTCTTTATTATATATGTACGAGAAAGAAGTTAACGAGTATTTAGACCGGATGGTAGGCAGCCATTTATTGGAGAGTAAACAGGCGTGGCATGGCTTTCGTTGTGTGCTTTTCGATATGGATGGTGTGCTCTATAATTCTATGCCTAACCATGCTGTGGCATGGCAAAAGGCTATGAGCGCAAATGGCTTTCTTTTTACAGCCGAAGATTCGTATGCTACCGAGGGAATGAAGGGCGTAGATACCATACGTTCTTATGCAGAGAGGCAGATGGGAAAGTTGCTGACTGAGGCTGAGGCACAGGCTATTTATGATGAAAAGGCCCGTATATTCCACGAAATGCCCGAAGCCGAGATGTTTGATGGCGTTATAGAACTGATGGTGCAGATTCGTCGTGCCGGTATGACAATCTGTGTGGTAACAGGTAGCGGTCAGAGACCGCTTATTCAGCGGTTGGTACGCGATTTTGGTGACTTTATTGATGAGCAACACATTGTTTCGGCATACAATGTAGCTCATGGAAAACCAGCACCCGATCCGTATCTTAAGGGACTTGAACTTGCGGGTAATATGCAGCCTTACGAGGGGATAGTTGTTGAGAATGCACCTATGGGAGTAAGAGCTGGGGTTGCAGCCAATATATTTACTATAGGTGTCAATAGTGGTCCGCTGCCCAACGAAGCACTCTCAAACGAAGGAGCTAACATTATTTTACCCAGCATTCGTAGTCTTTCAGACAAATGGCAACAACTCTTGAATTGTAGATAGGGTAAATAGAGATAGATTAAGAGCCCCGATAAAAGAGATATACTTATGCCAAAATATTTTAATTGTTGGGGTAGTGGGTTAAATCATCTTAACAACGAATTGGAAAACAGTGTAATATACTATCTTTGCAATAGTTTTTAGTTTATTAATTAATACCGAACAGATTATGAAGAAAATATTTTTCCTGGCAAGTGCTATTGCACTGGTTGCATTTACAAGTTGCGGAAACAAGCAGAATACAGCCGAAACAACTTCTGCTGACAGTGTAGAAGTGGCCACTCCTGCCGAAGATGATGTTGTAAGTGCCCTTGATGCTCAACTGCAAAGCAAAGACCCCAAGGCTCTGCAAGAGACTATTACTACAATTACTGAGAAATATGCCGAACTGGTAAAAGAGGGTAAGGTAGAAGAGGCTAAGACTTACGTTGCAAAGGCTCAAGAATATCTGAAAGAGCATGCAGCAGAGGTTACCGCTATTGCCGGTGAGAATAGTGCAGTAAGTACTTTGGTAAATACAGTGACCAATCTCCCTACATCTGCTCAGACTACTGCCGAAGAGGCTGTAAAGGCAGCTGAGAGTGCGGCTAAAGCAACAGTTGAAACCGCTAAAGCTAGTGCCAATGCTAAAGTAGAAGCCGCCAAGACCGAGGCTACTAACAAAGTAGAGGCAGCTAAGACCGATGCTAAGAACAAGGCTAACGAGGCTGCTGCCAAAGTAAATTCTAAGATTAACGAAAAGACTACAGAAGCCAACAATAAAGCTAATGAAGCCGTTAACAAGGCTGCATCAAAGGCTTTAAAGGGTCTTGGTTTGTAAAGATATTGTTTTCATTTTTTTGTAAAAGGTGGTAATGCTTTTTTGCATTTGCCGCCTTTTGCTTAAGTAGGCATTCAAAAAATATTTGGAATACCTAATTATTAATCAAAACGAAGTTGAAACTTACTATGCGTTGTTGTTTCTTTTTCTTGCTTCTTTGCTTGGCTTCATGGTCTGTATATGCCCAAAAGCGAGTGGTAATCTACGACCTTGAGACTAAAGTGCCAATCCGGCAGGTAAGGGTAAGGGTAGACCGTGCACGTACATTTACTACGCCTTATACAGGTCAACTTATACTGCCCGAAAAGTTTGACTCCATCATAGTAAGTCATCCCAAGTATCTTACTTATTCGGTTGCCTTCAAAGATGTTGCCGACTCTATCGGGTTAATTCCTCGTACCCATACTTTGGGCGAAGTAGAGATTGTTGCCGACGATTTGTCCAAGCGTTTGCGTGATAATGTAAATCAATGGGGCATTACTGACCGTACCGAGGGGCAGTTGGCTAATCCCAAGACTAGTGTAGCCGATTTTGACTTCTTCCGTGTGTTCGACTTTAAGGGAAATGCCCGCAAGCGTCGTACCCGTAAGGTTAAAAAAGCCTTAGGTAATCTTGATGAGAAAGACCCCGTAAAGCGTGCTTACGAAGAAGCCGTAAAGGGTAAGGAGGTAGAGGAGGACGAAGAAGAATCTAAGTGACGATAAAAAACTTGCTATGATTTGTATTCATACCAATTAGTCTTTCACCGTCACTAAAAAGTAATTTCTCCAGAGCCGTAACATCTATGATGCTCGTGGTCGTACACTACACAGAACTGACCTGGGGCCACACCATGAATCTTTTCTTCTGAATATACGGTATAACATCCGTCACCACATTGGCGAATTGTGGCATGATGATAGTCGGGGGTATGTCTTATTTTAAAAGTTATAAAGGCTTCGTCTTTGTCAAAGCCTGCGGTAAGAAAATGAAAGTCGTGTATTTTGAATTCCTTTTTATAGGCTGTTTCCGGATCGTATCCATGACTTACATATAGAATATTCTGCTCTACATCTTTCTTGATTACAAACCACGGACCTCCACCTAGTCCAAGGCCTTTGCGCTGACCTATAGTGTGAAACCACAACCCCCGGTGGCCGCCTATCCGCCTTCCGGTTTCCCATTCTATTATATCACCAGGCTGTTCGCCTAAATATCTACGTATATATTCGTTGTAGTCAATCTGCCCCAAGAAGCAAATTCCCTGACTGTCGCGCCTACGGGCGTTTACTAGATGTTCGCGTTCGGCTATCTTTCTAACTTCGTCTTTCTCGTAGTGACCTATCGGAAACAGAGCTTTACGCAACTGCCAGTCGTAAATTTGAGCCAAGAAATCAGTTTGATCCTTTACCGGGTCCGGACTAGTGCAGAGCCATTTTTTTCCATCTAGTATTTCGGTTTGAGCATAGTGACCCGTTGCTATCAGGTCATAGTTGTGTCCAGCCTTCTCGTTGAAAGCACCAAACTTGATAAGCCTATTACACATCACGTCGGGGTTAGGTGTATAGCCTGCCTTTACCTTTTCCATAGTGTATCGGGTAACTTTGTCCCAATATTCCCGATGGCAGTCTATCACTTCCAGATGGCATCCGTATTTTGCGGCTACAGCCGTGGCCATTTCCAGGTCTTCTTCAGACGAACAGTCCCATTCTTCTTGTTCCTCTGGTCCTATTTTGATATAGAAACAATCGGGTTTCAATCCCATTTGGGCCAATTCGTAAACTACTACCGAACTGTCAACACCGCCCGAGAGCAGTACGGCTATGCGCTTATCTTTTATCTCGCTCATATTTATCATATTGCAAAGTTAGTGCAAGCACAAGACAATGCCAAGAAAAAGCCGATGTTTTTTGCTACCTACGATATGCAGAGCGTAGGCATTGTCATGCCATGTAGATTTATAGAACCATTCTGTAATGTTAAAATGTAAAGTTGGTTGAAAATAAAAAATGGCAGAGGAAAGGTTTTTGGCTTTTTTTATTACTTTTGCACGAAACGAAAGTATTAACACATTATTTTTATAATATGAAACCTACATTGTTACTTCTTGCGGCAGGTATGGGAAGCCGCTATGGTGGACTAAAGCAGCTCGATGGGCTGGGTCCAAATGGTGAAACTATTATGGACTATTCTATTTACGATGCTATCCAGGCAGGATTTGGCAAGATAGTATTCGTAATACGCAAAGACTTTGAGCAGGATTTCCGTGAAAAAGTTCTGTCTAAGTACGAAGGTCATATCCCGGCAGAGGTTTGCTTCCAGTCTATCGATGCTCTGCCCGAAGGTTTTTCAGTTCCCGAGGGACGTCAGAAACCATGGGGTACCAATCATGCTGTACTCATGGCCAAAGATATTATCAAAGAGCCTTTCTGTGTTATCAATTGCGACGACTTCTATAATCGCGATGCCTTTATGGTAGTAGGCAAGTTCCTTGCCAGTCTGCCCGAGGGAGCCAAGAACGATTATGCTATGGTTGGTTTCCGTGTAGGCAATACGCTGAGCGACAATGGTACTGTAGCACGTGGTATTTGCTCGAAAGACGATAAAGGACATCTTACCACAGTGGTAGAGCGCACCGAGATAATGCGTGTTGACGGCCCCGTATGTTACAAAGACGAGCAAGGCCAGTGGGTGGCTGTTGATGACAATACACCGGTAAGTATGAATATGTGGGGCTTTACTCCTGATTATTTCGAGTATAGCGAGGCGTACTTCAAAGAGTTCTTGAGCGATAAGAAGAATATGGAAAACCTTAAGGCCGAGTTCTTTATTCCATTGATGGTTAATAAGCTCATCAATGAAAATACCGCTACGGTTAAGGTGCTCGATACTACCAGCAAGTGGTTTGGTGTAACTTACTCTGCCGACCGCGACAGCGTAGTAGCTCGTATCCAGAGCCTTATAGACGAGGGTGTATATCCTGCCCATTTGTTCTAAGCAGTATTTGCGGAAGCTGGGCCTACGGGTCTGGTTATTCTAATGATAGCATTATCTGTAAGTGTATTTTTCTCTTGTATACATAAGAGGAAATACTTTACAGATAGTGCTTTTTTTTATTTGTGAAAATGAGAATTAAAGCTTGTCTGTTACTATGCCAGAGAGCCTTTTTGCTGATTGCTTACGGCCGTAGTATAAGTTGCTTACGGCCGTAGCCCGATTGGTTGGCGGTCGTGGAATAATTGGTTGACGGCCGTGGACAATCAAAAAAGTTAATGTATAGCTCTATAAATTGGGTTAATTAGTGACGGTGAAAAAAATAATAGGTATAATTTACGATACAAATCGTATCACATTATTTTCGTCGCTTAACTATCAAAGAAAATGGTTGGCACAATATTCTACACGAAAAGTCGTTATATTGATATGATGAAAAAAATAATCTTTTTTTTGATTAGTATATCAGCTTGCATTTCTACATATAGTCAAAGCTTTGTTTTACAAGGTCGGGTTACCGATGATAAGGACAATCCTATAGAGTTTGCATCGGTAACTTGTGCCAGTCAGGGTAAAGCCACTTTCACCTCTGTCAAGGGTTCGTTTAGCCTTACGCTTCAGTCGGCCGATTCTGTAGTAATACGGTTTTCTATGCTGGGCTATCGGCATAAAACCCGTGTACTGCGCAACCCTAAGGGAAGGCAAAACTTGCAAGTGGTATTGTATCCCGATGTAAACACGCTTGGCGAGGTAGAGGTAAAAGGAGAGAAGATACAGAGCGGACAAACGCAAGAACTGAAAACCAAAGATATGAAGTTGGCCCCCTCTGTTGGCGGCAACGCAGTAGAAGAGCTCATACAGAGCCAGGCCGGTGTGTCTACCCATAGCGAACTAAGTTCGCAATATAATGTCAGGGGTGGTTCTTTCGACGAGAATAGTGTATATATAAATAATGTAGAAGTATTCCGCCCGTTTTTGGTACGGTCTGGACAGCAAGAGGGGCTGTCTATCATAAATTCTGATATGGTAGAAAAAATAGGCTTTTCTACAGGCGGATTCGAAGCCAAATATGGCGACAAGATGGCGTCGGCCCTGGATATTACCTATAAGCGCCCCTCTAAATTCGAGGCCAACGCCTCTGCCAGTTTATTGGGAGCCAGTGCCTATTTAGGGTTTTCTACTAAGAAGATAGCGTGGGCCAACGGCATACGGTACAAAACCAATAAATATCTCTTGGGTTCGCTGGAGACCAATGGCGAATACAAGCCCAATTTCTTAGATTATCAGACTTATCTAAGCTATACCCCCAACAAGCAGTGGCAAATAGACTTTATAGGTAACATCTCTGACAGTCATTACAATTTCTATCCCAAAGACCGTAATACAGCCTTCGGTACTATGCAGAATGTTATGAACTTTAAGGTTTATTTTGATGGTAAAGAGAAAGACCTGTTTCGCACTTATTTTGGCTCGCTATCTATTAAGAAAGCTCTGAATGCCAACTCTAATCTGCAACTTATCTTGTCGGCATTCTCTACTAAAGAGCGCGAAACTTACGATATACAGGGTCAGTATTGGCTTAACCAGACCGAGGCAAGCGAGGATATGGCCGTAGGTACATATTTTGAGCATGCCCGCAACTATCTTGATGCCCGTGTGCAAAGCATGAAGTTAATGCTGCAAAGCAAGGTGAAAAAGCACAATGTTGAGGCGGCACTTACATTGAAGCGTGAGCATATAGTAGAGAGCTCTATAGAGTACGAAATGCGCGATTCGGCTGGATATAATATACCGCATACGGGTAACGACCTGTATATGGTTTATTCTATGCGTTCGAATAACCAGTTAGATGCTACCCGTGTAGAGTCGTATATCCAAGACACATGGCGCTTTACTTCGGGCAACGACAGTATGCCTACGCTTTATACGCTGAATTACGGTCTGCGTATGAGCCACTGGAACTTCAATCGCGAAACTATATTTTCGCCCCGTATATCTCTAGGTATTATTCCGGCAGGTTCGCCTAACACTACATGGCGACTGGCCACGGGCATCTATTATCAAGCCCCGTTCTATAAGGAGCTTCGCGATACTACCACCGTTAATCATGTTACCGTAGCCCAGCTTAACCAGAAGATAAAGAGCCAGCGCTCTATACACTTTGTAGTAGGCTACGATTACCGGTTTAAAAGCATGAACCGCCCATTCAAATTTTCGGCAGAAGCATATTATAAGATACTGCAAAACCTGATACCATACTCGGTAAATAATGTCAAGGTAATATATTATGGTGATAATGTATGTAGCGGATATGCCACAGGTCTTGACCTAAAATTGTATGGTGAATTTGTACCCGGAACAGACTCGTGGATTTCGTTCTCGCTCATGAAGACACAAATGAACCTAAATGGGCGTACAATGCCATTGCCTACAGACCAGCGCTGGGCTATGAATATGTTTTTTACCGATTATTTCCCTGGTACAGACAAGTGGAAGATGGCGCTTAGATTGGCTTTTGCCGATGGATTGCCCTTCTCGGCACCGCATAGAGAGATAGAGCGCAACTCTTTCAGAGCGCCCGCCTACAAACGGGCCGATATTGGTATGAGCTATCGCTTGTTAGACAATGAGAACAAGAGTAAGAATATGCCCTTCCGCAATATCTGGATAGGGGTAGACTGCCTTAATCTGCTGGGCATTAACAATGTAAATAGTTATTACTGGATTACCGATGTTACCAACCAGCAATATGCCGTGCCTAACTATCTTACGGGCCGCATGATAAACGGGCGTATACGCTTTGAGTTCTGATAGTATTTTGTGGCGCCACTCCAGAAAATAAAAGAATTTGTTTTGTATTTCACGCTGCTTGCACTACCTTTGCACTATATATGGAACTAAATATTCTTTCAGCAACTGAGGTAGTACAGTTGAACAAACTCGTAGATGAGGCTCAGTTGATAATAGTAACTTGTCATAAATCGCCCGATGGCGATGCTATGGGAGCAAGTTTGGCGTGGACCGATTATCTCACTGCTCAGCGTGGCAAGAAAGTAACAATGGTAGTACCCGATGCTTTCCCCGATTTTCTGCGTTGGCTTCCGGGTACAGAGCGGGTAGTGCGCTACGATAAGCGTAAGGATGTAGTAGAAGATCTGCTATCCAAGGCCGATTTGGTATTCTGCGTAGACTTTAATGCAATGGCGCGCGTTGATGAAATGGAGCCTGTTCTTACTCAAGCCCCGGGCCATAAGGTTATGATAGACCATCACCTTAACCCCGATACAAGTGAGGTAGAGTTGGTAGTGTCGCATCCCGAACTGAGCAGTGCCTCAGAGTTGGTGTTCCGAATAATGTGGCAACTGGGCGGTTTCGAAGACATGAGTCGCAACTGCGCTTCACAGATTTACTGTGGAATGATGACCGATACGGGCGGCTTTACCTATAATTCTGTACGCCCCGAGATATATTATATAATAGGTCAGTTACTTACCAAGGGGGTAGACAAAGACCGTATATACCGCAATGTGTATAACAATTACAGTTGTTGGGCACTTAGGTTGCGTGGTTATATTCTCTCGCAGAAACTTAACTATTTCGAAGATTGGCATGCGTCTTACTTCACTATCACGCGTAGCGATATGGCTCGCTTCCATTTTGTAAAGGGCGATGCAGAAGGGTTGGTAAACGAACCATTGCGCATCAAGGGAATGAAACTCTCTATCTCGCTGCGCGAGGATGATAGACGCGATAATCTTATATGGATAAGTCTCCGGTCGGTCGACGATTTCCCTTGTAACGAGATGGCAGCACAATTCTTCAATGGCGGTGGTCATCTTAATGCCAGCGGTGGAAAGCTAGAATGTAGTATGGACCAAGCCGAGAACATAGTAAGGCAAGCCATTATGGCATTTGCTGATAAACTGAAATAAGAATATAAGGGTAATTAGTACCCCTAGCACTTAATCTTATAAACAATGAAAGCTAAGCAATGGTTTCTGATAGCAGTAGTAGGCGTACTGGCCGCTGCATGCCATGAAAAGAAGCAACCCTATAATATAATAGTTAAAAAAGAAAAGGTATCCCAGCCCAGTAAGCCCCAAGCCATGGGCGATTATAACCAGGATTACCATGTAGAATGGTTAGGAAAAGAGTATACCGTAAAAGTGACTTTCAAGGCCGATACTTCATTGCCCTTGGTAAACGATGGTACAAAGAAGTATTACGACAACCGCATTACGCTTAAAATAGAGCGTGAAGATGGTAGCGAGTTCTTGCATCGTGAGTTTACTAAGCACGATTTCGCCAACTCTGTAGATGCTTCTTACTTAGAGAAAAGTGCCCTTGTTGGTATTGTTTACGATAAGACCGAAGACGACAATCTAGTGTTTGCCGCCAGTGTAGGTTCGCCTGATAAATCGAGCGACGACTATGTGCCTTTGGTTATGAAGGTATCGCGCATGGGTGCAGTAAGTATAAGTCGCGATAGTCGCCTTGACACCAGTGCAGCCGATGAAAGCACTGATAGTGATGAGATATAAAGGTGGCAAGAATAGCTGATGAATGCAAAAAAGAAAATAAACCAATAAAAGTTTGCGGTATTCAGAAAAAAGTATTAACTTTGCATTCGCAAATAAGAAATATCGCGGAGTGGAGCAGTTGGTAGCTCGCCAGGCTCATAACCTGGAGGTCGCATGTTCGAGTCCTGCCTCCGCAACTACAAATCGATAAAACAAGTTCAATGAATAAGTTTTATCGATTTTTTGTATATTCGGAAAAATAGCCGTACTTTGGCTACGATAATTAGAAACCTGCATGAATACTGGCAAAATACGGAAATATACTTTCTTTGGGGCATTAACCATCTTTATTCTCTTATCGGCCCACTATGTTATATCGCCAAACAGATGGCAAACAAAGAACTTGCTTAAACAACAAGGCACGCAAACAGGACACGATTATATGTTGTCTTCGCTCAATGTCACCACCATTTCACAAGACTACCACAAGCAGATATGGATAGGCACGTCTGCCGGTATCAATGTCTTCAATGGGCATGATTATACTCAGTATTTTCACGACCCGGGTGACACCACAGCCTTACCCGACGACTATATCAATACCATTATCTGCGACAGAAAGGGACGAATGTGGATAGGCACACAAAACGGACTTGCCCGATATGAGGGTGCAGGACAGTTTCATAGGATAAAACTGCCGTCACAAAATAGCAATATAACAAGTTTGACGGAAGAACCATCCACCGGAAATATCATTGCAGGCAACGAACGGGAATGGTTTAGAGTGAGCAACAACAGCGCAACGAAGACGCAAAGTCCTGCCCATAAATTTACATCTTCGCCTATTAATGAACTGAAAGCATGGACGGTAGACTATCCAGGGGCTGAGGCGGCACTCTCAAAGCCTAAAGAACTGATATCATGCACCTACAAGGATGCAGGAGGCAACCTATGGATTGGCTATAGGAATGCGGGCTATCAAGTATTGTCAGAAAACATCATTGCTTTCAAGTCTGCCAACGACAACCCTCTTGCCCTGGCTACTCAAGGCAAGGACATCACTTGTATGAACACCACCGGACATTATATCTTGGCTGGCACCACACTCAGACTATATGTCTACGATACAAAGACACACGCTGTGACATACCAGTATTATGACCGACTATTCCATTCCAATGATATTCTTACAGGCATGGTAACTCTTGACGATACGCACGTTTGCCTTATTGGGCATCATCATGTGCTATTGTGCGCTTTGGGCACCGACGGCATAAGCATACAGCAAAATATCACCAGCGAAGCTCTGCTTGGAGCGGGCACACTTATAGGCGACGATGTCTGCATTAGTTGCCAGACGCCATATATAAAAAGGTATAGGAAGGGAAATAGCAATATTGACTCAATAACTGTAAATTATCCACAATATGACGAAGAAACACAACTAACCACTTTGCATGACGGTTCTCTTTTATTCTTTATGAAAGATATGCACGTGGCTGTCTATAACCCTAAGAAACAGACACTCAAAGAGATTGCTATAAAAGGAGCACCACAACAGGGAAACATAGACCCAGCCTTTGTGCGCGAAGATTCGCGCGGCAATATATGGCTGGGCACCAAGCGTTCGGGACTTTATCGTCTCGACATGAAGCGGGGACAGGTGGAAGAAATGAACTTTGTGGGTGATGTACACATTCAGGCACTTGCCGAAGACAGTAAGCAGCAGATATGGATTACCACACTCAAGGATGCTATCTGTTATCAGCCGTCAACGGGGGCCGTACTCATGAACAGTCTCGTCTCGTCAAGCCAAAACTCATGGACACGTCAGTATTTCGACAATTCCCTGACCATAGCCCCTAACAGTGACATCGTGTTGGGAAGTTCAGACGGATGCATATTTCTGCCACACAAGGCAGGTAACAAGATGAGCATAGCCAACAAGAGCAACAACAAGACATATGACCAATCGCGGGCGCTAGAAAATGGACTTTGCATCTACACCATGGGTGTGCAGACCCAAGGCGGCAACAAGTTGACTGTTGATATCCCCGTGAACGATAATCCGCATTTCACATTGGCGCACGATGAGTGCAATCTCGATTTCAGCTTCTTCTATCCCAACTATAGCAGGCGGTCATCACTCATGTATCAATGCAAACTGGATGGCTACGACAAGGACTGGAGCAAGACTACATACGGCAACACGGCACATTATGCCAATCTAGCACCCGGCAAATACACGTTTCGCCTACGCCTAATGTCATCTCCTAATCTGCCTTCACTCAATGAGAAGGAGATACACATCACCATCATGCCTGCCCCGTGGTTAAGCCCTGCAGCATGGTGGCTGTATATTTGCCTAGCAGCACTGGTAGTTTATTATATCAACTCACTCTATCTGCATATACGCACCAACCGCATGCTCCTGCAACAGGAGAAACATGAACGAGAGCGCGAGAAGTTTACTAACGAGATGAACATGAATTTTTTTGCCAATATCTCGCATGAGTTTCGCAATCCTATAACTCTCATTGCCGGACCGCTGCTTTCACTGAAGTCAGACTCCTCTTTACCCGCACACACCACTCACATTCTTGATAGAGTCTGTATGAGCGTTAACCGGATGTTGCGACTCATAGACCAAATGCTCGACTTCAATCAGCTTGAGACCGATGCCCTGTGCCTAAAGGTTACGCACGCCAATGCCGAGAAGGAGATAACAGAGATGATAGCCACATTTGAGGAGTCGGCTAATGTGCGAGGCATCAAGTTGGAGGCATACATTACCCCATGTGACTACGACTCATGGATAGACACCGACAAACTGGAGAAAATATTGAGTAACCTATTCACCAATGCATTGAAGCACACACCGTCAGAGGGTGTGATACGTATCACAATGCAACGTATCAACAATGAGCTGCACGTCAAGGTCTATAATAGTGGAAGCCATATTGATGACGATAAACTACAATATGTGTTTCTGCGTTACTACCAGTTGCCCGACACTCAGGGTGTTCACCAGTATGGATGGGGCACTGGTATAGGTCTCTACTACGTAAAACGCCTTGTAGGCTTGCACCATGGCGAGATCAACGTAAGCAATGAAGTTGGCGGTGTGGCATTCTCTTTCTGGCTTCCTATAGACAAGTCATCTTATACTGCCGGCGAATGTTCTTCGCAAAGAAGCCATGTGATGCAGATTCCTCTGAGCAATGACACTCAAATTATTGCCACTGACGATACGGACAATCCGCTACCTGACGGCAAAACTCACAAGGCGAAGATTCTAATAGTAGATGACGATATTGACGTAGCCCAATACATTCGCTCACTCTTCTCGCTGACTACATAGTGGAAAACCGATATTCGGCAGAAGAAGCTCTTTCCTGCTTAGATACAACGCAACCAGACATCATTCTGAGCGACGTTGTTATGGGCGGTATGTCAGGATATGAATTCTGCCACAAGTTGAAGTCCGACTTGATGTTCAGCCATATACCCGTTATTCTGATTACGGCCAAGTCAAATATCGAGGAGCAAGTGGAAGGACTAAAGCAAGGTGCTTTGGCTTATATCACCAAACCATTTGACCCTACTTATCTGAAGGCTATGGTAGAGACACAACTTGCTAGCATGAACCGACTGCGCCAGCGACTGGGCGAGAGCACGGAGACACAGGAACTCTCGGCATCTGTGGCAGACACATTATCGGAACAGGACCGCAAGTTCATGGACGAACTCTACAGTCTTATGGAAAAGAGGGCGGCAGAGATGGAACTCAATGTAGCTGCCG
>CAVKSZ010000039.1:0-17132 GCA_963659135.1 Bulleidia sp.
GGTGTAAGACCCCGCACCTACTAACATGTTAGCAATTGTTCTAACTAAGTTTAACTGACAAGCCCATTTTAATGACTCTAAAAAAACAATTTAGAGAGGACTGGCGAAAATAAGAATACAGAGGTGCTAGGCCTTTCAAACTGTAAGTACTAATTTTTCTTAATACAATAGCTTGCCAAATTCAGATATTTACACACTAAAACTTATTGATTGGCATATTTGCAATTCATAGACCACCTTTCCGCAACTAAAGATTAACTACAGCATCGCAGAGTTACCCTTTAGCAAGCTAGAGTTGGTCTTTACCCTAAAAAACAACCATCTTGAGCACCGAGAAATTTCAAAGGAAATTACGTAAAACATACGCTATTTCTACCAAATATTATCATTCCAAGAATAAAATCAAAAATTCTGTTCATACTCCAAGCGTACCATAGTGGGCGACGTGCCTCATGCAGTAACACTCAAGCAAGGAGAACATAGTAATTAACGTGTACTCAAACTCTAGTTACCAACAACAAGGGTGCGGTGACACACCGCACCTACTACCATATTAACAATTATCCTAACTAGATGTTTAACTAACAAGCCGAAATTAACATAAAAAGAACCATATTTTTTTGAAATTTTCAGCTGGAAAAACAGTCTAAAATCACCGCTTCTATAACATCTATTAACAGTGAATGTGTAAAAATAGTTAAACTTCACAACCCCATCAAGAATACTGCTTACAATTTAAAAGTAGCGCATAAAGTATAGTTTTAAAAAGTTGGCTAATAGCTTAATGACTGAAAACAACAAACCCGATAAAATCAAAGAAAATGATTTTTATCGGGCTATAAATAATGTATATGTATCAGAGCGGAATACGGGAATCGAACCCGCCTCCCAGGCTTGGGAAGCCCGTGCACTACCGATGTGCTAATTCCGCAAAACCAGAGAGCCGATACCGGGACTCGAACCCGGGACCCACGCATTACGAATGCGTTGCTCTACCAACTGAGCCATATCGGCATTTCTGCGAGTGCAAAGTTAAATTATTTTTCCGTAACGGCAAAACAAATAAAGAACAAAAAGCACAACTGCAGTTTTTTACCAACATTTCTCCCTCACATTGCTTAAGCGGTAAAAGCCAGTCTACATATTAATATATAATATAGGTTTACTCTAACATACTGCGAAGCCTCAACTTTCAACATTTTTACAAATCCAGAAAATAAAAAGCCGCAAAAACTTTTGGCAGTATCAGTTTAATTTAATACCTTTGCAAACGCTTACAGAAAGGGTGGTTACCAGAGTGGCCAAATGGGGCAGACTGTAAATCTGCTGGCTTTCGCCTTCGGTGGTTCGAATCCATCACCACCCACCAACAACAAATATTTATAGGATGAAATATTTGATTCTTTCCGACATCCACGGTTCTTTACCAACTTTACAACAAGCTTTATCTTTTTTTGAAATAGGTCATTACGACATGTTGCTCATATTGGGCGATATTCTCAACTATGGCCCTCGCAACGGTTTACCCGAAGGACTTGACCCGAAGCAAATAGCCGAAACTCTGAATACTATGGCCGACAGAATAGTAGCCATACGCGGTAATTGCGACTCAGAGGTAGACCAAATGCTATTGAAGTTCCCCATAATGGCCGACTATGCTTTAGTGGTAGACAACGGCCACAAATTATTGCTTACCCACGGCCATAAATATAATAAGGAGAATATGCTACCCGGCAAATACGATATTGTATTCACCGGGCATACCCATCTGTGGAAACTTGAAAACGAAGATGGCACGGTATATTGTAACACTGGCTCTATTACTTTCCCAAAGGGAGGCAACGTACCTACCTTTGCAACTTATGAGGCCGGAGTGATAACAGTACACCATCTAGACGGCACAGCTATAAAGAGTATTACACTTGAGGCTTAGCCCCCAAAAATACAAGCATAAAATAGATATAGATGCAACTACAGCATAGTCTATTTTAACTACAAACTACCCTCGCCCACCTGTAGACATAGGTACATTATAAGGCGCTGCAAATTATCCGTTGAAAAAAGATTATGATTTCTATAGAAAACCTTGGCATTGAATTTAGTGCCCGCCCGCTTTTTAATAACGTAAGTTTCGTTATCAACGACCGCGACCGCATAGCGCTTGTGGGAAAAAATGGCGCCGGAAAATCTACAATGCTAAAAGCCCTATGCGGACTACAGAAGCCTACATCGGGTACAATATCCATACCCAACGATACCACCATAGGCTATCTGCCCCAGGTTATGAAACTGGCAGATGACACCACGGTAATAGAAGAAACCAGAAAAGCCTTTGCCCACATTACCGAGCTAAAGGAACGCATTAATCGCCTACAACAAGAATTGGCCGATAGCACCGACTATGAGAGTGATGGCTATGCCAGACTGATAGAACAGTTCACCCAAGAGCACGACCGCTACATGATGCTTGGTGGCGACAATTACGAAGCTACTATCGAGCGCACCCTTACAGGTTTAGGCTTTATGCGAAGTGACTTTCAGCGCCCAACTCGCGAGTTTTCGGGCGGTTGGCGTATGCGTATAGAGTTGGCCAAGATTCTGCTACAGCAGCCCGATGTACTGTTGCTCGACGAGCCCACCAACCACCTTGATATAGAGAGCATACAGTGGCTAGAGCAATTTTTGGCGCAATCGGCCAAAGCAGTAGTCTTGGTGAGTCACGATAGGGCTTTTATCAACAATGTTACCAACCGCACTATAGAAATAACCTGTGGTCACATAGAAGACTATAAAGTAAAATACGACCAATATACCATACTGCGTGCCGAACGACACGAACAGCAGCTGCGTGCCTATGAGAACCAGCAAAAAGAAATAGCCGATATTAAGGACTTTGTTGAGCGATTCCGCTATAAGGCAACCAAGGCCGTACAGGTACAAAGTAGGTTGAAGCAACTAGAGAAGATAGTGCCCGTAATAGTTGACGATATAGACAACTCGGCCATGCACCTAAAATTTCCGCCCTGCCTGCGTAGTGGCGACTATCCCGTAATCTGCGACGAAGTAAGCAAGAACTACGGCAGTAATACTGTATTCTCGGGCGTAAACCTAACCATAAAACGAGGTGAGAAAGTGGCCTTCGTAGGCAAAAATGGTGAAGGCAAATCTACGCTTGTAAAATGTATCATGAACGAGATAGAGCATGGCGGGTCACTGAAGATAGGTCATAACGTACAGATAGGATATTTTGCCCAAAACCAGGCACAACTACTTAACGACGACATAACCGTATACGACACCATTGACCGAGTAGCCACTGGCGAAATGCGCCTAAAGATAAACGACCTATTGGGTGCGTTTATGTTTGGCGGCGAGGCATCAGAAAAAAAGGTGAAAGTATTAAGTGGTGGCGAGCGCAGTCGTCTGGCTATGATTCGATTGCTTATGGAGCCCGTTAATCTGCTAATACTCGACGAGCCCACCAATCATCTTGACATGCAGTCAAAAGATGTGCTAAAAGAGGCTATCTTGGCATTCGACGGCACTGCAATCATAGTAAGTCACGACCGCGAATTCCTGGACGGACTAGTATCAAAAGTTTACGAATTCTCACAAGGACATGTACGCGAACATCTCGGCGGTATCTACGACTACTTGCGTACACACAACGCCAACTCTATACAAGAGGCATTGTCAACCCAAGCTACACCTGTAGCGAAGCAACCTACAGAAGAACCGAGAAATCAACCGAAGGTATCGTATACCGAGCATAAAGAACAACAAAAACGTATACGCAAAGCCCAAAAAGCGGTAGAAACCTGCGAACGCACAATAGCCACGCTAGAAGAGCGCATTAAGGAGCTTGATGCACTGCTCATGCAACCAGAGAATGCTGCAGATATGAAGCTGGTAACCGAATATACTACAACCCACACAGCACTGGAACAAGCCAACGAACAATGGTTGGAACTATCAGAGCAGTTGGAAAGTCTACAGAACGAATAGAATTAAGAACATAACAATAACACTATGAAATTAAAACCAATTATCCCGATAGTTCTCATGATGTCGGCACCTATGATGGGCATGGGACAAAACAAATCGGGGCTGGTAATGTCAAACTTTGACAAAACCGTAAAACCAGCCGACGACTTTTATCAGTTTGCCACAGGTGGATGGCAGAAAAACAATCCTCTACCCGCTGCCTATAGTCGTTATGGAAGTTTCGACCAATTACAGGAAAATAACACCAAGCGTATTAACACCATTCTTTCTGACCTACAGAAGAAGAAATACGCTACAGGTACTATAGAGCAAAAACTATCGGACTTTTACAAACTGGCTCTCGATGTAGAACGCCGTAACGCAGAAGGCACCGCACCGGTAGACAACTTGATGAAAGAAATAGAGAGTGCCACCACCGTAGATATGCTGCGCAAGTTGCAACTCAAGTATGCCATTATGAATTATGGTATACAGTATGGCATTTATTTCGGTGCTGACTCTAAGAACGTTAGCATGAATATCTTTCACGTATCGCAGAGCGGACTTACCCTGGGACAGAAAGACTATTATCTGAACAACGATTCTGCAACTGTGGCTATACGCAACGCTTACCGCAAACATATTGAGCGCATGTTTACTCTCTATGGATTCGATGCAGCCAGCGCACAGAAGAAGAGTGAGGCCGTATTCCGCCAAGAAACCTACCTGGCACTCATTTCGAAAAGCGTAACCGAGCTACGCAACCCAGAGGCCAACTACAACAAGATGACCATGAAGGAATTTAATGAGCAATGCCCCAACATTAACCTGGAGCAAATGGCCGAAGCAGAAGGTATCAACAAAGCCGACATCCAAACACTCATTGTAGGTCAGCCCGAATTCATGAAAGGTCTTGACAAGATAATGGCTCTGCAGACTGCGGACGAAATCAAGGCTCTAATGGAATGGGATATCATTATGGGTAGTACATCATACCTAAGTGATGAAATAAGAGAAGCAAACTTCGACTTCTTCGGAAAAACTATGAGTGGCCGTAAAGAAGACTATCCACTATGGAAGCGCGCCACCAATCAAGTAGAATCGATGATGGGCGAAGCTCTCGGTAAAATATATGCCCAACGTTACTTCCCCGAGTCGTCAAAGAAAATTATGGAGCAGCTTGTAGCCAACCTGCAAGTAGCATTGGGACAACGTATAGATGCCCAGTCGTGGATGAGTAGCGAAACCAAGGCCAACGCTCACAAAAAACTTGACAAGTTCTATGTAAAAATAGGTTACCCCAACAAATGGACCGATTTCAGCAAACTCACCATAGACCCCACTAAGAGCTTTTACGAGAATGTAATGGCATGTAGCGTATTTGCCCATAACAAGCATATAGCTGAAAAAGCCGGTAAACCCGTAGACCGCGATGAGTGGTTTATGACTCCACAAACCGTAAACGCATATTACAACCCCACAACCAACGAGATATGCTTCCCCGCTGGAATACTGCAATACCCATTCTTTGACCCCAAAGCAGACGAAGCGTTCAACTATGGTGCCATTGGCGTAGTTATAGGACATGAAATGACTCACGGATTCGATGACCAGGGTCGCCAATATGATGCTGATGGTATGCTGAAAAACTGGTGGACAGAAAAGGATGCAGAAGGCTTTAAGCAAAAAGCCGATATGTATGCCAACTTCTTCAGCAACATCAAGGTATTGCCCAATCTGAATGCCAACGGCCAGTTTACTCTTGGCGAAAACCTCGCCGACCACGGAGGTCTTCAGGTTTCGTTTGCAGCATATAAGAATGCTACCGCTAACAAGCCACTCAAGCAGAAAGATGGTTTCACCGCCGATCAGCGTTTCTTCATTGCCTACGCTGGTGTTTGGGGACAAAATATTACCGAAGCTGAAATTCGCAACCGTGTAAAGCGCGACCCTCACTCACTGGGAGAATGGCGAGTAAACGGAGCACTGCCCCACGTAGACGCTTGGTACGAGGCTTTCGGTGTAAAAGAGGGCGACAAGCTCTTTATACCCAAGGCTAACCGCCTAGACTTATGGTAATTCAGGAGAAACAACGAATGCCTACTTTATAAATACTGGGGCTGTCAAAATAATTATTGGCAGCCCTACTTTTTTCTCATGAGTTTTTGCTATTTTTGCAGTGGCAAAATCTTTAAGGGCGGTTCTATAAATTAGCTTTGGCTGATTTCGGAATTATTTTTAGAAAAAAGTGTAAGTGAGCAAAGGAGAAATGCGAGAATTGCAACTGAGAGAACTTGTACTTTGGACCGAAAAGAAACCGAAATACGGCAAAACTCCAGCCCATAATAAAGACTAAACTTACGGTGGCAATTAATAGAACCACCCTTAATACAATTACTATCATGTCATTATTATTGCCAGCAGGTCTCCCTGCTATCCACACACTACAACTGGAGCATATCGCTAACATAACAGAATACAATGCAGACAATAGTTCTGAAACAGATTGTCTGCATATTGTTATTCTCAACCTTATGCCCAAAAAGCAGGAAACCGAAACCGACTTGGCTCGTATGTTAGCTTACTCATCTAAGAATATAAAAGTTAGTTTTATGAAACTGCGCTCGCATATGCCAAAGAATACATCGGCCGAGCACATGGAACACTTTTATCTATACGCAGACGAATTGGTTAACTGTAACTTCGATGGAATGATAGTTACCGGTGCTCCCGTAGAAACTATAGCATACGAAGAGGTAGACTATTGGGAAGAACTTACCTCCGTTTTCAACTGGGCGCGCACCCATGTACGTAGTACACTCTATCTATGTTGGGGAGCAATGGCAGCCCTTTACCATTTTTACAACATCCCAAAGTATTTGCTACCCACTAAGCGTTTTGGTGTATTCCCCATTACTGCATTCTGCACAGATAGTAACATATTCCGTGGCTTCGACGATTCGTTTGTTATGCCTAATAGCAGGCATACAGAAGTTAGCCAATCTGATATAGAACAAGCTAACGGAGTAGAGGTTATAGCAGAATCAACAGAAGCTGGCGTATGCATGGCGGCATCTGATAAATTCGCAGAATTCTATGTGCTTGGTCATCTTGAATATCCAGAATGGACACTCAACGACGAATACCATCGTGATCTAGGCAAGCGCAATGATGTAGAACTTCCGCTGCATTATTATCCCGAGAACGACGCCAAACGTAAACCCATATGTAACTGGCGTGCAGCAGCCACTCTATTTTACAACAACTGGATAAACTATTACGTAAGCCCTCAAAATATCGACAACAACATTGCCCTATGAGAAAACTTGAACTTCTGGCTCCTGCTAAAAATCTAGAATGTGGCATCGCTGCAATAGACAGTGGTGCCGATGCAGTATATATAGGTGCAGCACGTTTCGGTGCAAGGGCTGCCGCAGGAAATAGTATAGAAGACATAGCAACGCTATGCCGTTACGCCCACCAATTTGAAGCCAAGGTGTACGTAACGCTTAATACCATTATTTATGATAGTGAATACAATGACACTGTACAATTGGCGCAACAACTGAAAGAAGCGGGTGTTGACGCAATATTGATACAAGACATGGGACTGATTAACCAGGTAGAACTACCCATTCACGCCTCAACCCAATGCGACACTCGTACCGCCCAAAAAGCCCTTTGGTTAGAATCACTAGGCTTCACACGAGTAGTGCTCGCCCGCGAATTGTCGCTTACCGAAATTGCAGCAATACACAAGGCTTCACCTAATCTTGAACTTGAAGTTTTTGTACATGGTGCTCTATGCGTAAGTTATTCTGGTGTATGTTACGCTTCACAATACTGTTTTGGGCGTAGTGCCAACCGCGGTGAGTGTGCTCAATTCTGTCGACTAAAATTCGATTTAATTGATGCCACAGGTAGAGAAATAGAACATCAGCGACATCTATTGTCACTCAAGGATATGTGTCAAATAGACTCTTTGGAACAATTGGCTGATGCTGGTGCTTGTTCGTTTAAGATAGAGGGGCGGTTAAAAGACATAGACTATGTAAAGAACGTAGTTTCTGCCTACTCACAACGTCTTAATCAACTCATCAAAAAGCGTCCCGATGATTACTGCCGCGCATCAAAGGGAATAGTAGACTGCGGTTTTGAGCCAAATCTTAACAAGACTTTCAATCGGGGTTATACCAGTTATTTCCTATATGGAAGACAACCCAACATTGCCAGTTTTGACACGCCAAAAGCCATGGGCGAATACGTAGGGAAAGTTAAAGAGATACGCGGCAATTCATTTACAGTTTCAGGCATTGCCCGTTTTGCCAACGGCGACGGCTTATGTTTTATTACTACCGACCGCAAACTTGAAGGATTCCGTGTAAACCGTGTGGAAGGCAATCGTCTATTTCCACAGCATATGCCTAAATTACTCAAGAGTGGCACACAGCTATACAGAAATAATGATACAGCATTTACCAAACAGCTCTCGTCGGCTAACATAACACGCAAGATTCCCATTAATTTTACCTTGTCAACCACGCCTAATGGTTATGCTCTTGAAGCGCTAGGTGCCAAAGTTGAAATAACATTCGAGCATCAACAGGCAAAAAGCAACCAGCGCGATAATATTATTAGGCAGTTATCCAAATTAGGCAATACTCCATATATTCTTACGGATATAAACATCACCGATGGTACAGATACATTGTTTATACCCTCAAGTCTGTTAGCTGAGCTGAGGAGAACTTTGATAGAGCGTCTTAGTGAATCGCTAGCTGCGCCCACATCGAGTACTGCTATAGCAATATCACCAGCCAGCACCGATACGATACCCAACGGATGGCAACGTGAATACATACAGCATCCTTACCTATACAATATTTCCAATAATAAGGCTGAAGATTTCTATCAGAGCCGACACAAACATAATCTGCCAATGGCTTTTGAATTAGAACCTACAACCCATCCACTAATTATGCAATGCCGCCATTGTCTACGGTATGCATTAGGATACTGTGTTCGCAATGGTGGAAAGCGACCGGATTGGAAGGAGCCGCTGAGTCTTAGACTTGCGGATGGCAGATGCTTCGAACTCAAGTTTGCATGCGATGAGTGTCAAATGAATATTTATGCAAAAGATTAAGACAAAGGCTATGAAACCTTGTAGATTTTATATATTAATATTGGTAATGCTCATGATATGCACATCGTGTTATCACCGCACGCACCATTACACGAATCTATCACCTGAACCAAATGTAGTCCAGGCGGATACCATGTCATTCTACACATTACACCACTATACAATTAACTATAATTTTATAGTGCATGCAGATTCTCTTACGCTCGTATCACAACAACCCGAAGAAATTCTTGGTAACATGCCAACAGACTCGTTTACTGTAAAACATGGTGAACATCTGGTAGTGGCAGACTATCGTATTTTATCACAAGATGCCACAGACTCTGTTTGGATACAAGTGGCCACCGCATCACGTCATTTCGGATGGACACACGAAAGTAAGTTGCTACGATCGGTAGTACCAGACGACCCTATTTCCGAGTTCATCTCTGTTTTCTCTAACATCCACTTGCTTATCTTCCTTATTATTATATGCGTCATTGGAGCTGCTTATCTGATAAGAAAATTAAGGCGTATGGATGCATCCATAGTACATCTGCGAGATATACACTCATTCTATCCTACCCTACTTACCCTACTGGTATCATCGGCAGCCACGCTTTATGCAAGCATTCAGACATTTACCCCCGAAATTTGGCGCCATTTCTATTTCAACCCTACGCTAAACCCGCTATCAGTACCGACTATTCTATCCATATTCCTTATACTTGTATGGAGTATGTTAATAGTAGGTGTGGCCGTACTCGACGATGTAAGGCGACAATTACCCATAAGTGATGCCATTCTTTACCTTTGTGGATTGACGGCTATTTGTGCTTTAGACTACATTGTTTTCAGTATCACCTCATTATATTATATAGGTTATATCTTGCTGGTACTCTACGCTTGGTATGCACTACGGCAATACGAAAGACATAGTCATATAACCTGCCGTTGTGGAAAGTGTGGCGAACTGATGCGTAGTAAGGGCAAATGCCCACACTGCGGAGCGATAAACGTATGACAAAATTCCTCATAAATAAGGATTGATAGAGGCAATTATATTGAGTAATTTTGCAAACGTTTAGTAATGTTTTGTAAAGAATAATGAATTTTAGAAGAGTACTCTCCGCTATAATCCTTACATGGGTATTAACCACAACGGCCACACCTAATAATAACAATAACACCCCCACTACACCTATAATTAACGATACTTCGAAAGTTGTAGATATCGACGAAGTTGTAGTGGTATCACAACCTAAAGAAACATTCTCTTTGCGCCAACAACCATTAAGCAGTTCTATGTTTGGTGCCAACGACTTGAAACGAATGGCCATGCGCGACCTGCGTGACCTCACAGCCTTTGTACCTTCGTTTACTATGCCATCATACGGTTCACGCTATACCAGTTCGATATATATTCGAGGAATAGGTTCAAGAATTAACAGTCCAGCTGTAGGCATATACACCGATGGTATTCCACTGACAAGCAAGAGCGCATATAATAGCCATAATTACGAACTTTCAAGAATTGACATCCTACGCGGACCTCAAGGCACGCTCTACGGTATCAACACCGAAGGCGGATTGATACGCACATATAGCATTAGTCCGATGGACTACCAAGGCACACGAGCCAAGCTAAGCATAGGTTCGCACTTCACCCGGCAGATAGAATTGGCCCATTATGACAAGATAAACAACAATACGGCATGGGCGCTTGCCGGATTCTACAACGGACAAAAAGGGTTTTTCACCAATACTACTACTGGCGAACGAGCAGACAAAGCCAACGAGGCTGGCGGTAAGTTAAGAATTATACATCAAGCCAAATCTGGACTAAAGATAGATTACATACTGGATTATCAATATGTACGCCAAAATGCATTCCCTTACGGATTATGGGATGGCAACACCCAAGCCACCGCATCCAACAGACAGTCTAATTACCGGCGAAATATGCTCAACACGGGCATAAGCCTAACCAAACAGTGGGGCAATATGAGTTTCAGTTCTACCACCAGTTACCAGCTGACGAAAGACTATATGCTGATGGATATAGACTACACGGCTTACGACTTCATGCAGATGGAGGAACGCCAACATCAGAATGCCGTAACACACGAAATGGTACTTAAGGGAAAAACGAAACTATCTACAGTAAACAAGAACTTGGCATGGAGATGGACTATAGGCTCATTTTCTTCTTATCAATGGAATAAGGTAGAAGCACCTGTAACTTTTTTCAGTGATATGAATAACATGCTGAGTTCCAATATACAAAGTGCCATGTATAAAGCTATGGTTAACGCAATGGCAGCACGCTACGAAGCTACTGGCATGACCACAGAGCAGGCTACTGCGATGGCGAAACAACTGATAGAACAGCGTGGCGGAGTAAGTGTAAGTACCAAACTGGGCACCATTCCTGGCACATTTCATCTTCCCTCATTCAACCAAGGCTTTTTCCACGAATCTAATTTCGACCTATCTAAGCATCTTACACTCACTGCGGGTATAAGGTACGATTACTCGTTAGTTAAAATTTCATATAACGCTCAAGCCGAAATGACTTGCAACGCCACCGTAATGGGTAGCCAAGCAACAAGCAATCTATCGTCTACAGTAACTAACAAGATACGCAATAGTTATCATCAATTACTACCAAAGCTCGGACTTACTTACAAATTGGGAACCAATGGTTCAAATATTTACGGAGTAATTAGCAAAGGATACCGTAGTGGCGGCTACAACTATCAGATGTTCTCTGATATTCTACAGACTGAGTTAAGTAGCAATTCCAGTCAACGAGGCGACTATACTATCCCACACTCAGATGACGATTATAACAACATAGCTCAAACCATTACCTATGCACCCGAAACTACATGGAACTATGAAATAGGTGCTCATCTTAATAGCAGTAGGATACAGATGGATATTGCAGCCTATCTTACCACGGTTAATAACCTACAACTTTCTGTTATGGCTGGCAACTACGGATTCGGCAGAATGATGGTCAACGCAGGTAGAAGTCGCAGCCTGGGAGCCGAACTGGCTCTGCGTGGAACTCACCTTGACAATCACCTTACATGGTCAGCCAGCTATGCCTTCACCCAATCGGTATTCAGAGACTACCATGACTCTCAGACCATTGATGGCGTTCCTACAATGGTAAATTACCGCAATCACCGTGTACCGTTCATACCACAACATACTCTCGGTGCAACCATCGACTATCGCATAGACACCCATTATACTCCTATACAAGCTATCGTTATAGGAGCCAATCTTAATGCCCAAGGTAGCATATATTGGAATAACGACAACGACCTTCGACAACCATTCTATGCCATTGCTGGTTTGCATTGCGATGCACTACTTCACAACGTCACCATTTCATTTTGGGGCCGCAACATTACCAATTCACGCCCAAACACCTTTGTTGTGGAAAGTTGTGCAACTGGCACACCGCAAGTTTTTGCCCAACAGGGCAACCCTTTGCAGATTGGGGTAGACATTAAAATGAATTGGTAGTAACGCCGATGAAATCTATAGACAAGCAGATTCTATCACTTGCCATACCAGCTATTGTAACTAATATTACTGTACCCATACTTGGCATGACAGACCTGGCCATAGCCGGACATATGGGCAATGCTGCCTATATAGGTGCCGTGTCTATAGGTACCATGACCTTCAACATGATTTACTGGATATTCGGATTTCTAAGAATGGGTACCAGCGGACTTACGGCGCAGGCATATGGTGCCCACGACTATCCATATACCCGAATGTTGCTACGACAATCTATGGCCGTAGCTCTACTTATAGCACTAGCTGTACTTATCTGTCAACGATTGATATTCCATGCCTCTATTCTCATAATGCAACCTGATGCCAACGTAGCCGAAGCTGTAGACACTTATTTCTCAATATGCGTATGGGGAGCACCTGCGGTAATGGTGCTATACAGTCTAACCGGATGGTTTATAGGCATGCAAAACACCAAAGTACCCATGTACGTCTCTATTGTACAGAATATAGTAAATCTTGCTATCTCACTCTTGCTTGTTATAGGTTTGGGGTTCCACATCGAGGGAATTGCATTGGGTACAGTCATTGCGCAATGGGCTGGATTGGGTATAGCTCTACTATGGCTTAAAAAGATCAGAACAAATTACACCACCAGCAAGCAAGATAATAACAACAATAGCAGAAAATGGAAGTACGGTCTTACCCGCTTCTTTGTAATAAACCGCGACATATTCCTGCGTACGCTATTTTTAGTTATTGTCAATATCTTCTTCACCTCATTCGGGACGCGGCAAGGTACGCTTACACTCTCTGCCAACACGCTATTGTTTACCCTGTTTACCATTACATCATTCTTACTTGATGGCTTGGCCTACGCCGCCGAAGCTCTTGGTGGCAAATATTATGGAGCTGCTAACAGACTAACGTTCAATTTACTGACCAAACGCTTATTTGCAATTGGCAGCACCATAGCCATTATCTTTACAATAGTATTTGCCTTAGGTGGAGAGAGTTTACTACACCTACTCACATCAGACCTTAAAGTTATAAGTACCGCCCTACCCTATTTACCATGGGCCGTAGCAATACCCGTAGCCGGAGTAACCGCCTTCCTGCTCGACGGTCTGTTTATCGGCATTACCGCCACACGGGCCATGCTTTGGTCTACAGCCGTAGCTTCAGTCATATTCTTTACGCTATACTTTACTCTTTCATCCTTATTACACAACCATGCCCTATGGTTGGCCCTCACAGCTTATCTTTTTATTCGCGGCCTTGTAGCGCTATACTTCTTACTCTTTTCTTCATCAATCTTCAAATTATCAAATCATTGAATGAAACTAAAATTTAATGGATTTTAGTTTGGCTACGAGCCACAAAACCATTAATTTTGCACATACTATAAATTATGATACAGGTATGAAGAAAACTATCCTTTTTATATTCGCGATAGCTATTGCCACCATGGCGTTTGCACAAGAAAAGATGGCAGTTTGCAAGCATAATGCATACAATAAAAACCTAATTAACTATCACTTGTACGACCGCTCAAAAGTAGACCGCGTAGCATTAGGCGCTGACGGTAAAGTTTGTGTGTATACTGGCGACGACGAGCATCGCTACGATAAGACCTTGGTAGACAGTATAGTATTTAATACCCCTGCTTTTTACGAAAACATAGGTTATCCTGCAACTCAAAAATATTTCTTCAACGAAACTTTCGGTTCATCATTAGGGGTGTTTGAAGTATCAACAGTCCAAGGCACTCCCTGGGAATATAGTTCGCAATATAGTTGTGCCATAGCTACCGGCTATAAAAACGGAACCACCACTGCATCGGAAACCTATCTTTGCTCACCAGAATTTGATTTTACTACCACTACAGAAGCCTCATTAGACTTCAGTTACAAGATGAACTATGCAGGGTCTACCGTTAAGGTACTCATTACCGATAACTTCTCGGGCGATGCGGCTACTACCGAATGGACTACACTTAAGGACGAGTTGGAAAATCCCATGACTTTCAACAAAACTGTAAACGTAAGTTGCGACATTCCATCGCGCTTTCTTGGTGAAAGCAATGTGGTAATAGCATTTCTGCACACGTGTACCACAGCCTCTTCTACATGGGAACTTACAAAGGCAAAGCTTATACAATATGCCACATCTGACGGCAGTGGAGATAGCGGTGATGACGACGATGAACCAGACCCCAATAACACCAACCGCAACATAGTATCAAAATCTACCAACAAGGAAGTTTGGCGATTAGAATTCCCAAAGATTAAGGGCGACGACATGAATATTGTAATCACCCATAGCACCGATGCCTACGGCATTACATACTCACTGGAATGGGATTGCGAGAAACGGGCCAACCGGTGGACTTGCTACGAAATGTACAAAGACAATAGTGTAAAGAATGTAAGTCGTAAAGACAATTTCCGCGAAGACCCCAATATTCCCACCAAATACCAGTCTACACTAAGCGATTATTCGGGAAGCGGATATAGCCGAGGCCACCTCTGTCCGTCGTCAGACCGCCTATGTTCGCAAGAACAGAATGGACAAACCTTCTATTTATCAAACATGCAACCACAAATACAAGGACACAATGGCGGTGTATGGAACATTCTTGAAGAAAAGCTACGCAATAGCTGGAACCAAGACTCTAAGCGCGATACATTATATGTAGTAAAAGCCGCCACTATAGACGATGACAATATTAAGACATACACCAGCAGCGGACTGATAGTACCTAAATATTTCTACATTGCCATCTTGAGCGTAAAGAATGGTGTATACAACGCCTTAGGTGTTTGGTCGCCTCACGAAACCGGAAGCACTACTGAGTACATAAGCATAGATGAATTGGAAAAGCGCACAGGTATAGATTTCTTCTGCAACCTGCCAGATGATATAGAAGCCAAAGTAGAGGCAAGTTACGATTCATCCTATTGGGGCATTTAGCCACTGCGCTAAACATTAACAGCTAAACTTGGCAAATACCCTAAAAGAACAGAAATATACTATACAAGTACAATAGCTTGTATTTGCTAATACAGAATAAAGCATTTTTGATTGCTGACGGCCGCAGACTTATCTGCCGACGGCCGTCAGCAATATTGTTTACGGCCATAAGCAAGTTTGCCCACGGCCGTGAGCACTCCAAGAAACCATTGCTTTCATGATAAATTCTATGATTTATACTTAGAGCAATTGCATGAAAGAGTAATGATGAAGAGAAATGTTTTTAGCACCATAGTAGCATTTTCTCACAAAAAACGTCTAACTTTGCATACAAGAAAGGCAGATTCCCGGCCCTGCCGCTGGTTCTCCTTGTGAGAACAAGAGGAAAGTCCGGGCAACATAGAGCGCTCCACTTCCGAAAATAGAAGCTATTGGTGACAATAGGGAGAAAGTAGAAGAAAATAACCGCCACGATACTATATGTAGCTTAGGTTACGTATGTGTCTGGTAAGGGTGAGAAGGCAGTGTAAGAGACTGCCAGCCGGCGGGTGACCGTCGGGCTGTACTTCCTGGAGGTTGCAAGTTCATGTAAACCGTCGTCAGAAAGTTGCTCGCTTGATGCTTCGGCAACGACGGAGGGTAGAACGCTAGAGCTGCGGGGTGACCTGCAGAGTAGATAAATGACAGGGCTCCATTAGTGGATACAGAACCCGGCTTATCAGGAGTCTGCCTTTCTTTTTTTAATTAGGCTTCCATTGGGCTTAACTAACCAACTTTTTGGGGAAAATAAGTTTGTTATATCAAATATATTTTTTACTTTTGCACCACTTTGTAAACTATATTAACGTAGAAAATATAACTTTTACAACTAACAATAAATATATAACAATGACAAACCAAAAGAAACATCATACCGACCATCGCCATCATCACCACTTAGATGATTCTGAGATTTTCAAGAGAAAAACTTTGAGTGCCGCTCAGCGCCGCAAGAAATTTGCCAAGATATTGTATCGTTTTCTTTGCATTCTTGCTGTGGCCGTTACAATATTCGCTATATACTTATATACTTGCTAACAGCATAGTTTACAATAAAGAAACAATATTATACTTTACCTTATTGAATATCTGCCGTAGAATTTCTACCCGAGGCATGCATATATTCGGTAATGGCAAGACGATACTTCACGCAAGCATCTATATAATTGGTTCTTGATTTCTCGTAGATTGCATCGGCATGCAAACGATCGGTCATTGTAGCAGCACCGCTACGATAAGCACTGGCATGCTGTTTTTGGTTCTGTTCGGCCTGCTGCAATTGTCGGCGAGCCACGTCTACCTGCTTATATTTCTCTGTAAGCGTATTCCACTTCTGCGACAGTTCTACCATCATCAACTTCTGCTTATCGGTGTAATCTATCTCAGCCTGACGTATAGTGATTTGAGAACGCTTAAGTTTAAGAGTGTAAACAATATTAGTTAATCGCCCTCAAATGTGACAACGTTTTTCAGA
>CAVKSZ010000040.1:0-16446 GCA_963659135.1 Bulleidia sp.
CGTCAGCCAATTGGGCCACGGCCATCAACCAACTTGCTTACGGCCGTGGGCAGTATATAAAACATAAATTAAACTTTGATCGAAAGATAACTAAGTATTCACCCCCACGATAAATACAAGCTTATCTCATGGCCCTTTTATTTAAAAACACCGAACACGCTGATAACCACTGATAGTGTGGATTTATACCAACAAAGGCACATGGTATTTAGGTCATGTTGGGTCAATAGTAATGTTGGGCTGTTTCTAAATGTCTATCAGGCACAAAAATTAAAATCAGAAAGCATTCCTAAATGAAAGAGCCATGCATCATTAATAATCCCGAAGCTTGAAATTTACAAACTTCGGGATTATTTTAGCATGTAGTATTACCTATACTACTTTATATTCATACAGAAATATTGTCTGGATAAGTGTTCTATTATTGGGGTGTTTGAAATTTATCACCTGTAGTTTCTGCTATACGACGAGCAAACTCTTTAGGGTATCCTTGGCGAACAACGCGAGCACCCAATCCGGTCTTGGTACGTAAGAAAGTTCGACCCTTTGTTGGTTTTACCACCATATCATTGTACTTTACTATAAGGAAAGTGGCCAACTCACGCCATGTAGCCAACATATTCTGTGCTTGGGTATTGCTATAATCAGTGAGATATTTCACAGCTGCGGCCTTGTCTTTAGCATATAAAGCTGCGGCCTCATCTTCTACACTCTTCTGACGGGCAAAATAACTTGTTTCTAAGCTATCGCGAACCTCACACAGCGTTGGGAACATTTGACTATAACGGGGATATACCATATTGCTAACCCAATTGCATACCCAAAAAGCATTGCGATCAGAGAAAGTAACAGCATCTGCACCCGGAGTATTATAACACTCGGGCTGTACGGTATTGCCACAATAAATGGGGGTGTAAGCTATCATATTACCGTCATCATTTCCCCACCAGATAACTCCGCCTATCTCGCGTGGTAGCCATGAACGCATCTGACTAACATAACTGAAAGCTGATTGCTGGGTACTTGTAGGACGCTCATTAAAATACTTAACTCCATCAACCGTATACGACAAAGGTGTAGGTCTATAAGGCATCTGCCATATACCACCGCCAATATCACAAGTATCAGTAGCTAAAGGAGTACCCTCATAGTGATCACGCATACATGCTTGAACTTCTTGAACAGATACCTTGTGATCAGGAACTATCCAAAGAGGCATATCTTCGGCATTCTTGTCTTTACCCAAAGCCCAAGGAAGATAGCGATCAAAATCTTTATCAAAATGGCGGAAGAAACTCCAAACGCGAGCATCACAAAAACGACGTCCACCAAAATCAGGAGCATCGTATGTCCATTTCCAAGAGAAGTCGGCATCCTTACCAGTGTACCATCCTTTAGAACGAGCAAAGTTTACCACATCCTTTGAATAGAGTACATTCTTCTTATCCTTCATATTAAACTTGTCAATGCGACTTTGGTTGGCATGGGCACAAATAGCATTATCAGGAATACGCAGGGCAACCCACACTACTCCTTTTGAACCAGGGCCTTTACCCATCATCTCCATAATCCAAGCTTCATTTGGATCACAGATTGTAAAAGTTTCGCCACTACTGTTATAACCATAAGTCTCAGCAAGGGTAGTCATAACACTGATAGCCTCGCGAGCCGTACGACTACGCTGAAGGGCCAGATAGATAAGGCTACCATAATCCAAAAGTCCAGTAGTATCTATCATTTCATTTCTACCTCCGTAGGTAGTTTCGCCTATGGTTACTTGATACTCATTGATATTACCTATTACATTATAAGTAACAGGGGCCTCGGGTATTTCGCCGTAATACTCACCTGTATCCCAATCGTATATTTTACGCATGGTACCCTTGGGGTGAATGCCCGCTGGATAATGCGCCAGATTGATAAACATACCATAATCGTCGGCATTATAGGTACAAATGACAGAGCCATCGGTTGACGCAAGTTTGCCCACTATAAAATTAGTACAAGCCATCGATTTTGTCCCAATAAAAGACAAAATCATCAAAATTACATATCGGTACATTATTTAGATAGTTCTATAATTATTATTAGCAAGCCTTAAAACTCATGTCAAGACCTTTAACAGAATGTGTGAGAGCACCTACTGAGATGAAATCTACCCCCTGCTCGGCATATCCACGGATAGTATCAAAGTTGATGTTACCGCTAGACTCAACCTCGTATCTATGATTAATAAGTTCTACAGCCTTACGAGTGTCGGCAACGGTAAAGTTATCAAGCATAATACGATTTACGCCTCCACATTCAAGCACTTGGTTAAGTTCATCGAAATTACGAACCTCTATCTCTATCTTCAAGTCTAGATTATGTTCCTTAAGATAAGCATGACAACGAGTAATTGCCTGAGATATTCCACCAGCGAAATCTACATGATTATCCTTTAACAATATCATGTCAAAAAGACCAATTCTATGATTAGTTCCGCCGCCTATTTTTACGGCAAGCTTCTCAAGCATACGCATACCTGGTGTAGTTTTACGAGTGTCAAGAACACGCGCGCCAGTACCTTCAATGCGTTCTACATAACGATGCGTCATTGTGGCAATACCACTCATGCGTTGCATAATATTCAGCATAAGTCGCTCTGTTTGCAGCAACGATCTTACCTTGCCTGTAACTACCATTGCAATATCGCCACGATGAACAGGCGTACCGTCGGTAATCAATACCTCTACAACCATTGTGGAGTCGAAACGTGCAAATACTTTCTTAGCTATCTCTACACCAGCCAATATTCCATCTTCCTTAATGAGCAAGTGCGATTTACCCATTGCTTCTTCGGGGATACAACACAATGTAGTATGATCTCCATCGCCTATGTCTTCGGCAAAAGACAAATCTATAAGGCGATCAATTAGTTCGTCAACGTTCTGCATTATTGTATAATTTATAATATGTATATTTATTTTACTTTATCAGCCTCTATGCGTATCGGCTTCTGATCTTTGGGTAAAGTAAGAGGTTCTTTCTCTATCTGTAGTTGTCCCGAGTTTTTGGGCGATGGTGAAATTTCAGGTTGTTTCATCTTAGATGTATCAACTTCATTTGTCGTTGTTGTTGGAGGTGCTATAGTATGCATTCTTACCAATTGTATATTATTGACAAACATCAGTTGCAACGTTGTAGCAGACTCCAATTGACTTTGGCCTTTACTCAATATAAAATAGCCACGTATTTCTTTTATTCCTATACGCCCGAAATCAGAGAGATTGAGCATCTGCTGACAAGGCATAGAAACCTGAGTAAAAGTAGAAATTATGCTATCATTAGCCAATGTAATGGCCAGTAATACGCAAGCATTACGTGTACCGTCTTGATAGATAAAATTACAATCAAAAGTTAATCTGAACGCATCGCCTGCGTGATATGACGTATCACATTTTATAGTAAAACACTTCTGATTGAATGAGGCTTTAGGGATAAGAACCAGCGAGCGTGAGTCATTCCATACATTGGCGGTATCACCTGTAGTACTCATATTGCCCATCCCCGTAAGATCTGAAGCGGATACACCTAAAGAACCTGCTTCTGCACGCAAGCGATCTTCTAAATTGGCATATATCTTAGACAACTCTTCGGTATGACGCATATAATAAGACAAAGACTCGTCAAATTCATCTTGCGTAATTCCGTATTTACGGAGTACAGCGTCTTGATAAATACGTTCAGCCTCACCGGGGTTAACCTGTTGCGAAGCTAAACTTTTAGAAAGATGATAGTCGTACATTATTTCTTCCATCTTGTCACGGGGCAAAACAGAAGATGGCAAGGATGGTTTACAACCAACCAAGAATAATATTACCAATATAAGGAATAGAGGGGAAGAAGTCTTCACCATACCCTTAATTACCATCTTTCTTTTCAACATTATCGTTGTTGTTTTTTGTAAACAATGCCAGTGTTTCCAATTCTTTTCTACAGACAATGAGCAACATAATCACTCCTACACTTATACAAGCATCTGCGAAATTGAAAACAGGAGAGAAAAATATAAATTCATTTCCACCTACAAAAGGCACCCATGATGGCCATGTAGTAACTATAAGTGGAAAATAAAACATATCTACCACCTTGCCCATCAGAAAAGAGGCGTATCCAGTACCGAAAGGTACGAATGTTGAAATAGAAAATGGCGTAGACACATCAAACACTAAGCCATAAAACATAGAGTCAAGAATATTGCCAGCAGCACCAGCGAATATCATTGACAACAACACAATATAACAGAAACGGGCTCGTTGACGAACCTGACGATGAATATACCAACCTATAATGCAAATGGCAGCAATACGCAATATACTCAGCAAGAATTTGTTAATAAAAGTCATGCCATAGGCCATTCCGTTGTTCTCAACAAAATCTATATAAAACCAGTCTGTTATATGGATAGATTCTCCTAAGCACATATTGGTTTTAACCCATATCTTGATAAGTTGGTCAATAACCAAAAGCACTATAATCATAAGTATCGAAGCCCATCCGGGTGACAATACGTTTTTTATTTTTTTCATCTTACTACTTACGGGCGTTTTTTGAAGCCACACTTAGCGTAGCATGAGGCACAGCACGTAACCGCTCTTTAGGTATCAATTCACCTGTAATACGGTCTATGCCATAAGTCTTGTTATCTATACGTACGAGAGCTGCCTCTAAGCCTTGAATAAACTTTTTATGGCGCGCTGCCATTTCTACCATCTGCTCTTTCGACTGGGTAAGACTACCCTCTTCCAACGCCTTATAAGTGGGCGATGTGTCATCAACATCGTTGGTATCTTGATTCATCAACCTGCGCATTACTTTGTTGTAACTATCACGCGCCAAAGCTAATTTGTCATTAATGATAGTGCGGAACTCTTGCAGTTCTTCGTCACTATAACGCACCTTAGTTTCCATACATTGACGATTTATAAGCCGTAGCACGCTACTTGCATTAGCAGTCCATGCCACGACCATGTTATTAATTAATTCTTTGCTACTTGTATTCGAACAACGAAGTCATCGAACTCTATTTCCTGTCCATCATTATCTTCCATTATAAGAATATTAGCCAAAACCTGAGTCTTTATATAATCTCCGTAACTATCGATAGCTTTCAGCACATTATCATTAGGACTCACCTTTACGGCAATGCGATCAGTTATCTCAAAACCTGCGTCCTTTCGTATATTCTGAATACGATTGATTAGCTCGCGAGCCATACCCTCATTACGCAAATCATCGGTAAGTTCTACCTCCAAAGCCACGGTCAGATTTCCTTCGTTAGAAACCAACCATCCGGGAATATCCTCGCTTATTATTTCTACATCTGAAAGCACTACATCTACAGGCGTACCCTCTATCTCAAAAGTTGTGTGTCCGTCTTGTTCAAACAGGGCTATCTCGTCTTGAGTTAACGCATCCATGTGGGCTGATATACTCTTCATGAGTTTTCCAAACTTCTTACCCATCACACGGAAATTACATTTCACCTTTTTAACAAGGAAGCCCGAGTTCTCTACAAAGTTGATTTCCTTTACATTCACCTCGTTTTTAACCAAGTCTTTAACTGCGCAGATACGCTCTTTCTGAGTTTCGTCTGTTGCAGGAATCATCAACTGAGCCAGGGGTTGACGCACCTTAATGTTCACTTTACGACGCAGAGCTAAAGTCATAGAGGTTATCTTCTGAGCAATGTCCATACGGGCCTCAAGTTCGGCATCAATAGTCTCAGAATTAACATCGGGGAAATAATCAAGATGTACACTTTCCATCTTTCCACCAAGGTCATGATATAGACGGTCTGCATAGAATGGGGCAAACGGAGCTAGCAGCTTGGCTACGGTCATCAAGCAAGTATAGAGTGTCTGATAAGCGCTCAGCTTGTCGGCATCCATCTCCTTACCCCAGAAACGTTTACGGTTAAGACGCACATACCAGTTACTCAGGTCATCGTTTACAAAAGTATCTATCAAGCGTCCTGCCCTTGTGGGGTCGTAGTTATCCATCTGCTTACGTACGTTGGCAATCAACGTGTTAGACTTAGATATTATCCAGCGGTCAATTTCCGGGCGATTGGTCTGACTGTTCTGATCAAGCATTGTATCAGGGTCAAACCCATCAACATTACCGTACAACGCCAAGAAGCTATATGTATTATACAATGTGCCGAAGAATTTACGGCGAACCTCGTCTACGCCCTCGGGATCGAACTTCAAGTTATCCCATGGCTCACTGTTGGTCATCATATAGAAACGCACAGGGTCGGCACCATATTTCTCCATCATTTCAAATGGATTGGTAACATTACCCACATGCTTACTCATCTTATTGCCCTTGGCATCAAGTACCAATCCGGTTGATATAACATTCTTGAAAGCCACGCTATCAAATATCATGGTAGCAATAGCATGAAGTGTAAAGAACCAACCTCGTGTCTGGTCAACGCCCTCATTGATAAAGTCTGCCGGGAAATATGCCGGTGGTATAGGTGTACCCTCGTACTGTGAGTGTATCATTGCCTGGCGATCTGCCTCGGTGCCATGAGCCATGGCTCCTTCAAAGGGATAATGCAACTGGGCATAGGGCATAGAACCACTATCAAACCAAACGTCTATCAAGTCGGCCTCACGATACATAGGTTTACCATCTGCAGTAGCCAGTACTATATTGTCTACATAAGGACGGTGCAAATCTATACGGTCGTAATTTTCCTGCGAATAATCGCCTGGCACAAACCCTTTCTCCTTTAATGGGTTACTGACCATTACACCAACCTCAACAGCATGTTCTATCTCGTTGTAGAGTTCTTCTACACTGCCTATACACTTTTCGTTGCGGTTCTCATCACGCCAAATAGGAAGAGGAGTACCCCAGAAGCGAGAACGCGAAAGATTCCAGTCATTCAGATTCTCAAGCCAATTGCCGAAACGTCCACTACCTGTTGACTCGGGCTGCCAGTTGATGGTCTTATTGAGTTCTACCATACGCTTCTTGGCCATTGTATCTTTGATAAACCAAGAGTCGAGAGGATAATACAATATGGGTTTGTCTGTACGCCAGCAATGTGGATAGTTGTGCATATGCTTCTCTGTACGCAAGGCTTTACCCTCGGCCTTTAGCTCCATACACAACACTACGTTTAGGTCTTCTGCCTTATCAGAAGCAGCTTTATCCCAAACGCCATTAACATTGTATTTAGGGTCATAGGCATTTTTTACATAGTCACCTGCATGATGAGCATATAAATCTGTGTTTACACAAGCGTTTACAAAGTTTGCATCAAGGTCTTCTACCAAATAGAATTTACCTTGAAGATCTACCATCGGACGTGTTTCACCTTTTTTATTAATCAGATACAATGCAGGGATATTGGCATCTTTAGCCACCTTGGCATCATCGGCACCAAAAGTAGGAGCTATATGTACAATACCTGTACCATCTTCGATAGAAACATAATCGCCCAATATCACGCGGAAAGCTTCATCTTTCATCTCTACAAAGCGTTCTTTGCCATCTTCACCTGCAAACACCTTTTCGGGATGAGCGTCTGCATAGGCGGTAACAAATTCTGCAGAGAAAGCATCTACTTTCTCACAGGGCTTTACCCAAGGCATAAGTTGGCGATAATGGTATCCCTCAAGATCGGTACCTTTCATGCGGTCAACAATTCGCCATGGGCACAATTTCTTTTCCTTGTCAAATGCAGGAAGTGCTCCATCTTCTACTTGATGCGCCGGATTAAGATAGGCAGCTACCAGCTTCTCTGCCATTACCATTGTAATAGGTTCGCCAGAATATGGATTATAGGTTTCTACAGCTACATAATCTATCTTAGGACCTACACAGAGTGCCACATTAGAAGGAAGAGTCCATGGTGTAGTTGTCCATGCTACGAAATAGGGTTTACCCCATTTTGTCCATTCTTCCTTAGGATTTACCACTTCAAACTGGGCTGTAACCGTAAGGTCTTTCACATCGCGGTAACATCCCGGCTGATTGAGCTCATGACTTGAAAGGCCGGTACCTGCACCGGGACTATAAGGCTGAATGGTGTAACCCTTATAAAGCAAACCCTTGTTGTACAACTGCTTAAGTAGCCACCAAAGAGTTTCTATATACTTATTGTCGTAGGTTATATAAGGATGATCCAAATCTACAAAATAGCCCATTTCCTCGGTAAGTTGACGCCATTCCTGTGTGAACTTCATCACATTTTCACGGCACTTACGATTGTACTCTTCTGTAGAAATATATTTATCTGAATTCTTATTGTCAATATCTTTCTTAGTTATACCCAGTTCTTTCTCTACGCCTAGCTCTACTGGCAGGCCATGGGTATCCCATCCGGCTTTTCTATGTACCTGCATGCCCTGCATAGTCTTATAGCGGTTAAACGTATCTTTGATAGAACGTGCCAATACATGGTGAATACCGGGGTGACCATTGGCCGAAGGAGGACCTTCGAAAAATATGAATTGAGGTTCGCCTTCGCGCTCGTCAATACTTTTATGAAAGATACTATTCTTCTTCCATTCTTCCAAGACTTCTCTGTTAACTTCGACAAGGTTCAATCCTTTGTACTCAGCAAATTTTTTAGCCATATCGTTTTATATTTGTGCTATATTAATACCTATAATTATTAATTTCGCAAAGTTACACAAAAAAAACGATGATGTACACAATTTCAACGTTTTTTTACCCTAACAGCGCGGCTCAGCCCATTCAAACATCGCGGTTGTTTCATATACACTTATTCTTCAGTGCGTTTAGGGCACCTTATGGTTATGATTGCTATTCCCGAAATAATAGTTTCCAGATTGCCCACGGCCATCGGCAACCCTGTTTACGGCCATCAGCAAGCAAGTTTACGGCCGCCATCCAATCTGCTCACGGCCGTGGGCAGTATTGCCAACCTACACTTTAAATTTGTAGGGATGCAAACAAATATTGGGTAAAGCCATAAATATATGAACTTTACCCAACACTCCGTTTCTTATCTGCCTACAAGTAGATAAGAAATGTAAAAAACGGTTTTTATGGTGGTATTCCTTAGGACCACCCTTAAAATTAAACCGACTTATATCCCTTGGTACTAATGGTTTGAATTACCTCTTTGATTCCCATTTCCTTACCATCTGCACTATGGTGAGCAGCCTCGTGATGAGCGGCTTCTTTCTCCTCGTCAGATACTACATAACCAAAGAATTTATTCTTACATTCTGCTACTGCCCAACCTATTAGGGCAACACAGAACAACGCTAATACACATAAAATTGCATTCATACTTGTCTTTTTATTTAATGCTGCAAAATTAACAAATAATACTGAAAACAAACACCCATAAAGTAACTTATTTTCTTTTTGCCCTTTATTTTTGTGAATATGGTTACTCGATATGTCTATAACCCAAATACGAAACATACTGTGGCGTAAAGCATAGTAAGAAGTATATAGAACAATATAAGATGACCACCATATTTAAAGCCATAAACTATAGAGTTATAAGCTTCGCGCAAGCCCTTGATAGAACCTACACTAACCCCATATGTTAATCCTATCACCATAAGGGTAAGACATATAACCGGAACAAGACTATAAAGAAAACTACTATGACTTACATTGCCAGTTGCACTGAGTAATACTGGTTGGGGCAAGAGCGTAAGTAGAGCCATGATTACAATCACAACAACCAATTCGGCCGAAACCAATCGTAACGAGAAGCGTTCGCGTATTCCCAGGGGCAAGCGTAGTTTACACAAGCCACTAATAGTAACCGGCCCGTAAGCCATAGTACCTAACACTATCCATACCAGTACTGGCTTGGCAAGCGTTTCTACATTATGACCAAACAACCACCGTATCCCCTCGGCGCTAAACAATGAGCGGAGAGGGGCTGTAGGGTGCAATGCAGTAAATATCCACGAGAATAGGACCAGCAACACCCATACTATCAACAGTGCCAATGCCAAATATGGCAGTCTACTCTTCATCCGGATGCAAATTGTCTATATCTAATATTCGCAGTTCTAGGGCTCTCACCACCAGTCTGGTGGCATTAACACCCATACGGCTGCCATTGGGAAAGAGTTTTTGTACCAACTCATTCTGCCGTTTCTCCAAACTTTTCACGCCAAAAGGCATACCGCGCAGATTGGTTATCTGCTCCTTAGTATACCCCAGGGCTAGATGACGCAAGAAGCGTTCATCGTATTCGTCGATTTCGTAGTCTACCAACGACTCCATACGCATCAGACCGCTATTCACGCTCTTTTTGAAACGCTCTACTATCTTCTCTAATATTGGCTGGTTGAATACAAGTCGTTTACCACTCATACAACTAGCCACATCAGCCCGGGTAAGCAGCTCGCCACTCTTGAGTATTATACCGTCGCAACCGGCATCGAGCACATCTACCCATAGCTTTTCGTTCAATATCTCGCCCGTAAATATCAGCACTTTTACCTCGGGATAATTCTCCTTAGTATACCGACATAGTTCTACGCCAACAGTAGTAGACCCACCGAGTCCCAAATCGAGCAGCACTAGATTGGGCTTACACTGCTTCATCAGCTTAAAATAATTCTGCTCGTTATCGGCAGTGCCTATAATTTCCGCTTCGGGAATTTCGTTTCTGATAATACCTTCGGTTCCTTTCAGTTCCAATGGCACATCTTCAACTATAACTACCTGAAATTTTTCCATATCTTTAGACTTTACATTTGTTGCACTTCGTGTTGCTTTCTTACTTTAAAGAAAGATACATTGCGGGGTATTATCAAGCATACCGTTATCCCCACATCTGCCATCTCTGCTTTTATACCACTGGCACGGGCTTGGGTAACCTCGCCCAATTCTCTTATTATCTGCCTACATAGCAGATACCTTATATCTATGGTCAACGGGGTAAACAGTTGCCTACATTCATCCTCCGTAAGTTTTACACAGGGCATGGGTATCATCACATGCTGATAACGGGCGTCTGCATCCTGTATTGTCCATAACACTTTCTTGCCATTGATACTTGACAACACATCAAACAGCATATTCCACATTTCTCTATCTATGCGCATAGGCTGCTCTATCTGGCGCAGAGCCTGCTCGCTCAATATACCATACAGCGATTTGTAATATCCAGCAACCTCGCTAAGAGCAGCACTGTCAATGGGCTTAGCCTCAACCATCTGTTTTATGCGCGACGGATAATACATGGTTTCATGCTTCAGCGTAGAGAGGCAATTATCTAATACACTGTTGCTCACATACAAACGAGCTGTCTCGTATTGAAGTCTGCTCAATTCGTCAAGTTGCAAATCAATATTATCGCTCTGCCGTTCTTCCCAAGTTATCTGTCTACTAAGGTCTTGTTGTATTTGGTTTACAAAACTATCTAACTGCTGCATCTGACTATTCAACTGGGCTTTAGGCTTTACCCATATTTCGCCTATCTTCTGCAATTTCTCTTTCGTACTGCCATCTGTCAGCAATACATCATTGATAAGCTGTATACGATTCATACACAGGCGATAAGCTATGCGATAACGGTAATAGAATATGTAATATACTGGGAAGAGAACCAGCAGAAGTAGAATCAGTATGATAATGGCCACATTCTTGTTAACATCAGATTTCTGCAATACCTTTACATAATCGTCCAAAGTACGGTCAGCACTATACAAACGAAACAACTGGGTATATACAATATTGTTGTATTCATAGAGTTTCCAGTTGTGCAGTGCCAAGGCAGCTACCGCTATCTCGTTACGCATATTCAGTATTACTGCGTAGTCTATATTCTCGCCATTCTTAAACCATTTTATCTCTGCGGCATCTCCCTCTTCCGAATTTTCTATGGTAAGCAAATTAGCTGCTGGAGATTTAGGATGGAGAGACAGATATTGGGCATTCAGTGCCTGAATACAACTATCGGCCATAACCAGCGTCTTCCTGTAATTGCCATCAACATTACATTGATATAGCGAGTCGCAGTATTGTTTACTCTTGCCAGCTTCATTCTCTGCCAACAAAGGCGATCCCATGGCTATCATAATAGCCGCTATCAGCAATCGTACCACCCCCAAGGGCAAACGGAACCAGAAACGACTACCCTTATCACGTTGTACAGCACCTATATCACTATTGGCAAAGAAAGGACTTATCTTCTTATACTTTTCTATTATTCCCTTACAGTTCATCAAACCGAACCCATGACTCTTACCATCCTGCAGGACTCCCGATGTATCGGTTATCGGTTTATGGTCAAAGATATGGAGCAACTGTTCATCGGTTAGTCCGCATCCTGTATCGGCAATACTTATTTCGGCATAGCCGTTACAGTTTTGGGCATATATCTCTACCCTTCCTCCTTCGGGTGTAAATTTACGGGCGTTGTCTGCTAGAGTATTAATCATAAACAGAGTAAGGGTCTTGTCGGCCTTTACCACTATATCGGTCGATTGTACATTTAGTTCTATCCCCTTCTGTTGAAAACCAATCTTACTTTTTGCCACTATGTCAAAGAGTGATTGCAGGGCAAAGCTCTCAATATGTAGGTTTAGTTGTCCTTGGCGTAGTTTTATCCAATTGGTAAGTACATCGTTATATTCGTTTATCTTGTCTGTCAGTTCGGCTATATATTCGGTACGTCCCTTATCCTCACCTTTTTTGCTTAGCATATCCACCTCGTGTAGCATACGGTCTATCAGCGGCATAACGCTAGTAACCAACGATAGTTTCGCCCTTTGTTCAAGATTTCTACGTAGGTTCTTGGCAAGATTATTTTTCTCTAGTTCTATATCCTCATGTATCTCTTCGCAGCGTTCTTTCTGTTGTTCAATTTTGGCATCATTCAGTTGCTGCCACTTGCGCAACTGCTCCACAAACTGCTCCATATCGGCTTGAACGTCAGTGCGCTTACGCTTAAAATACAGATAGACAAGCAGACCTATCAGTGACAGAAGCACCAACACAATGGCACCAATCATATAATTGAGTTGGGTCGACGATTTATCCAGCAATTCTGCACGAGCCTCAAGCATTCTATCTTGGCGGGTTTGTTCCTGCATATCCAAATAGATATTGCGGTTATAATCGCTGTTAGGCTTGTCGTCTATAGCCGAATAGGCCAAAGACATCTGCTCGCGGATAGAGGCAACCAAGTCTGGGGCTCGCTCAATAATAGTATCTGCTTCAAGGGCGTTGTGCAAACAGATAAGTGCCGAATTGTAATTTTTCAATGCCCAGTAGCATTTGGCAAGTGTACGATAAGCACCGGCCGTCTGATACACATCGCCATAACGTTCAAAGATATTCAGTGCACGCTGGGCCAAGTTTCCGGCAAGCAGAGAGTCGGGCATATTATCGGTATTAACAAGACTTATGGCTATAGGATTGTCTGCCATAATCTTGCGACCACCTTGCGCATCGGTAAGATGTTCGCTTAGCCCCTGTAGTGCCTGAGCTTCAAAGAATGGTATACGTTGTTGACAAGCTATGGCATAACATTCTACCAAACGTTCAAACTCAGTCTGCTGCACTTCGTTCTTGGTACGCGCCTTTACTATACCGCCCGAACCCACATTATATAAATAATTAAGGTATTGAGCAGAATCATGTCTAAGATATTCGCTACCAGACAAGCGGCCAATTTCATCTTGCGACTGACTGGGCAGACCCACATAGTAAAAATATACCGAAGCAACAATGTAAAACTCAGAGTATGCGTAGGCAAAGCGCATCTGCTGATGTCGGGTAAGCTGTTCGCCCTCTTCTTCTATACGACGAATGCGATGCAATGCTTGTTCGCGATATACATAGAAGTCTTTGTTATTAGATTTGCGCTGACATAGCCTCATCATCTGTACATCGGCAACCAGAAGTTCTATTTGGTTATCGGTTATCTTTTCTAGATTTCCGATAAGCGCCGAAACTTTATCGTAATCCATCTGTGCCATACTTACAAAAGCCAAGTTATTAAGAGCTTCTGCCCGTCCGTTGGCATAATGCTGTGAGAGTTCCAAAGCTTTATTGGCGTAATACCGAGTACTATCAAGATTACGATAATGATAGGCGTAAGCCTGCTCGTTAAGTTGGTCTACTTGATGGGTAGCACCATTACTACAGGCCATAACACACAAAAGCCCCCCTATACCAAGCAATGATATAGGAAAGCCTTTGAATAAATAGGCAAACAATCGGCTTAGTGACGGTGAAAATATAAATTGGTATAATTCGCAGTTTATATTTTTGAGATGTTTTTGTCTCTTGAAAAGGTAGCATAGCGGGCTATGTGACCGATGAAAGAGGCGAAAACTGTCAAAAAGATGAGCCGGACAAATATGCACATATTTTATAAATATACGATACAAATCATACCAAGTTATTTTTTTATCGTCACTTAATATTCCAGCTCTATTGTTGTCCATAATTATGTTAGATATAACCTGCAGCCTGCGCATTTACTGGCGTGCCTTAGCTATATAGCCTAATGTTTCAATACACTTATCGGTAATACTCTGCCAGTTGGCTGCAGCGATAACATCTTTGGGGAAGAGCTTACTACCCATACCCACACATAGCACACCGCTTTTAATCCAGGCCGACACATTCTCTTCTTCAGGACTAACAGCGCCCGTTACCATTATATTACTCCAGCGCAGCGGAGCCAGTACATTCTTAACAAACGAGGGACCGCCCACATTACCAGCAGGGAACACCTTGGTTATGTCGCAACCTGCCGCCTGGGCATTGCTTATCTCGCTCACCGTGCCACAACCGGGGCTATAAGGTACTAGCCTACGGTTACATACTGTAGCAATTTCGGCATTAAAATTAGGGCCTACTATAAAGTTGGCACCCAACTGCATATATAGCGCAGCCGTAGGCGCATCTATCACCGTGCCAGCGCCCAATATCATCTCAGGGCAAGCCGTAGCAGCCCACTTACTTAATACTCCAAATATTTCATGAGCAAAGTCACCACGGTTAGTAAACTCAAACACTCGTACGCCACCTTTGTAACATGCTTCAATCACATGTTTACAAATTTCCACATCGTTATTATAAAACACTGGCACCATGCCTGTATCGTGCATGGCCTGTATAACCTGTACTTTATTAAATCTTGCCATAATCGCTATATTATCTTTGTACTCTACCAGAAGCATCGCCACCTACAAGGTTTTCTACCTCATCGCGGCTTACCATATTAAAATCGCCCGGAATAGTATGTTTCAATGCCGAAGCTGCCACTGCAAACTCCAAGGCTTTGGCCTGATCGCCGCAGTAGGTTATCAGTCCGTGTATCAGCCCTCCCGAGAACGAATCGCCTCCACCTACGCGGTCTACTATGGGCAAGATATCGTAGTGACGACTCTCGTAAAAGCTTTTCCCATCATAACTTAAAGCCTTCCAACCGTTGTGCGAAGCAGAAAGACTTTCACGCAGGGTACTTACTACGTACTTAAACCCAAATTCTTTCATCATACCCTTAAATATACCATAATAACCCTCGGCAGAAGTTTGTCCATTTTCTACATCGGCATCAGGTGTAAAGCCAAGGCAGAGCTTAGCATCTTCCTCGTTGCCTATACATACATCTACGTACTGCATAAGCGGACGCATAACTTGCTGAGCCTTCTCTGAAGTCCATAGTTTTTTACGGAAATTAAGGTCGCAACTTACCGTAACGCCATGACGTTTGGCAGCCTCGCATGCCAAGCGGGTAAGTTCGGCAGCCCGGTCACTTATAGCTGGTGTTATGCCACTCCAATGAAACCAGTCTGTTCCTTGCATTATCTCGTCAAAATCGAAATCCTCTGGCTGTGCTTCCGCCATAGAACTTCCGGCACGGTCGTAAATTACTTTAGAAGGACGCATACAAGCACCGCTTTCCAAATAATAAATTCCCAAGCGTGAACCTCCACGGGCTATATAGTTGCAGTGTACCCCATATCGGCGCAGGGCGTTGAGGGCACATTGTCCTATCTCATGGGTAGGCAATTTACTAACGAAATAAGCGTCGTGACCATAGTTGGCGCAACTTACCGCCACATTGGCTTCACCACCACCATATACTACATCAAAAGAGTCGCTCTGTACAAATCGCTTTTGGCCCGGCGACGAAAGACGAAGCATTATTTCGCCCATTGTTACAATTTTTGCCATTGTCTGTTTTGTTTTAAATGATATTGAATACTACAAAATTACACATAATATTAATAATTGAGAAACTAATTGAAAGAAAAGAAGGAAATATATTTGATATTGAGGAGCGAATGAAAAAGTAAAGTGGTATATCTTTCAAATTGAAAGCAGGGGCTTGGGGTGGTTATAAATATTTAACGAAACTCTTACTGATATAGTTAATGGATGTTATACTGTTGGCTGATTTCGGCCGATTTTATTTTTGGA
>CAVKSZ010000041.1:0-16391 GCA_963659135.1 Bulleidia sp.
ACCCATGACCCCAACATTAAAAGTGTTGTGCTCTACCAGCTGAGCTAGCGAGTCGCTCACAGCTTTCATTGCTGAAAGCGAGTGCAAAGGTACAAACTTTTATTTTGTTGTGCAAATTATTTGGCTATTTTTTTGATTTTACTCGTTTTTTATCCGCTATTCCTGTTGTTCGGTTGGCTGTTTGGTGTGCTCTTTGGTTACATACCGTTGCCAATAGGCAATAATAAGTGTGGTAAGGGGTAGGGCGATAATAAGTCCGATAAAGCCCAGCAGAGCACCCCACACAGAGAGGGATAGTAGTAGTATGGCGGGGTTTAGTCCCATGGCCTTACCCATTATCTTTGGGGTAACTATCATGTCGGTAATTAGCTGTACCAGAGCAAAAAGACCCGCAGCCATACCGAATATTAGCCAGAAGCTCTGCCCTGTATCGGCTGCTTTGAGCATTGCCAAGAAAGCTGTAGGTATGAGCGCGAAGGTGTGCAGATAGGGTACAAGGTCCATAATGCCTATAAGTATGCCCAAACCTATGGCCATGGGGAAGTCCATGATGGAAAAGCCTATGCAGAACATAATGCCCATGCAGAGTGCCACAAGACCCTGTCCACGAATATAGTTGTTAAGTTCGCGTTCTACGTCTTTGGCCAGTTCGTGCCAGAATGGGCGGTGCTTTTTGGGGAAAATGCGTATCCAGTTGGCCGTAAGATTTTCGTAGTCGAGCAGGATAAAGAACATATATAATAAGGTAATCATCGAGGCTATAACGCTGATGATAATGCTGGCCGTTTGTCCTACCAGACTGAATACCTTAGGCATGGCGCTCTTTACGGCGTTGCTGAAATCATCGCTATGGAAGAAGCGTTCAACCTCAGTTTGGTTCTGCTCAAACCAAGCCGAGATATATGTCGTAAGATTGTTGGTATGTGTGGTATGGTGAACCCATTGGGTGAGTATATGCCCTAACTTCTGAAATTGCTCTATCATGGGCGGTATAATAAGGTATATTACGCCGCCGATAACAGCCAAAACCAGAGCCATGGTGATAATAATGGAGAGCGACCTTATGCGAACCTTTAGCCGATACTGTACAAACTTTACGATAGGGTAGAGTAGATAGGCAAAGAGCCATGCTACACAGAATGGCAACAGAACTCCGCTAAGATAGTTGACAAGGCACAGTGTGCCTATGGTGATGGCTGCCAGCCCTGCCCGTCGTATAAATATGTCAAAGGTAATCTCTCTGCCCATATTATTCCTTATTTATAATATCGGTTTGGCTTTCTTTCTTGATGGCTTCTTTGTAGCACTCTCGGCAGAGGGGTTCGTATTCTTGTGCTTCGCCTAGCAGTACGCGGTGTTCGTTCTTTACCAGGCGGTGGCTTACGTATGCCAGCGATCCACATTTTACGCAGATGGCATGCACCTTGGTTACTTCGTCGGCTATGGCGCATAGGGCTGGTATTGGACCGAAGGGCACGCCCTGGAAATCCATATCTAGTCCAGCAATGATTACGCGTACGCCGCGGTTGGCCAACTGGTTGCACACGTCTACCAGACTTTGGTCAAGAAACTGAGCTTCGTCGATGCCCACCACATCAATGTCTGACGATAGCAGCAATATAGAAGCCGACGCATCGATAGGCGTGCTGGGTATGGCGTTGTGGTCGTGGCTCACTACGTCTTCTTCAGAGTACCGGGTGTCTATTGCAGGCTTGAATATTTCTACTTTCTGCTTGGCAAACTTGGCACGCTTCATTCTTCTTATCAGTTCTTCGGTTTTTCCCGAGAACATAGATCCGCATATCACCTCTATTCTGCCAGGGCGATGGGATTCTCTGTATATATTCTCCATCATAGTACCACAAAATTACGAAGAGCTTTTCAGAGTAACAAGCAAAATGTTGCTTTTTTAGTTGGCTGCACCATTTTTGACATGAGTATTCACGTAAAAAGAGTAACGGGTTGACGCAAATTATTAGAATAACCTTTTAGCTTTTTTACTTTTTATCCTCTTTTTACATTATTTTTTTTACGCAACGCTTATTGATACGGATATTTTTATGTAAGTTTGCAAGCAATATGGGTATATTGTATATCATACCGACACCTGTGGGCAATATGGAAGATATGACGCTGCGCGCCATTCGCATATTGAAAGAGGCCGACCTGGTGCTTGCCGAAGACACGCGCACATCAGGCAACCTATTGCGCCATTTTGAGATAAAGAATCACTTGGTGGCTCACCATAAGTTTAACGAACACGGTACTTCGGCAGGTATTGTAGAGCGATTAAAGGCCGGACAAACGGTGGCACTGATAAGCGATGCCGGTACGCCCGGCATAAGCGACCCCGGTTTCTATCTGGCCCGCGAGGCTGCCAATGCCGGTATCGAGGTAGTGTGTCTGCCCGGAGCTACGGCTTGTATACCAGCGATAGTGTCATCGGGGTTGCCATGCGATAGATTCTGTTTCGAGGGATTTCTTCCTCAAAAGAAAGGTAGAATGACGCTTCTCGAATCGCTACGCGAAGAGCCTCGCACCATGATTTTCTATGAATCGCCCTACCGTGTACTGAAAACTCTGCAACAGTTTGCCCAGGTTTTTGGCGAAGATAGGCAGGTGAGTGTAGCCCGAGAGATATCTAAGCTACACGAGCAGCATGTACGGGGTACATTGGCCCAGGCTATAGCCCATTTTACAGAAAATGCGCCACGCGGAGAGTTTGTTATCGTTGTGGCTGGAAATAATAAGAAATCTAAAAAATAAAGACTATGAAGCAATTGAAATCATTCGCATTCCTTGCACTTCTGTTGTTAAGCGCCTGTACGGGCAAGAAGGCATCGCCAGATTTAGGCAATATGGAACAGAACGACTCGCTGCAGCGAATCATAGCCCAGCGCGACAGTGAGATTAACGACATGATGAGTACGCTCAACGATATTCAAGACGGTCTGACAGCTATTAACCAAGCCGAAAATCGCCTCAGTGTGGTACGCTCGGGTGAGGGATCAGACAAGGCTGCACAGATAAAAGAGAATCTTAAGTTTATAGCCAACACCATGGCGCGCAACCGCGAACTGATGAAGCGTTTGCAACAGCAGTTGCGTGAGAGCCGATTTAATGGCGACGAACTGCGTAAGACCATAGACAATCTTACCAGCCAGATAGAGGCCAAAGAGCAGGAATTGCAGCGACTCAAGGCCGAACTTAATGCCAAGGATGTGCATATAGCCGAACTCGACGAGAAGATAGACCATCTTAATGACAATGTAGAGATCCTACAGACCGATGCCCAGCAGAAAGCACAGACCATAAGCAATCAGGATAAGCAACTTAATACTGCCTGGTTTGTATTTGGTACCAAGAAAGAGCTGAAAGACCAACATATAGTAGAGAATGGCAAGGTACTGCAGGCCAACTTTAACAAGAACTATTTTGCCAAGATAGATATACGTATTGATAAGGAGATAAAACTCTACTCTAAGTCGGCCCGCATACTTACCATGCACCCATCGGGCAGCTATACGCTTACCCCCGATGTTAACAAGCAGTATGTATTGCGCATAACCAACCCCCAACTGTTCTGGTCGACCAGCAAATATCTGGTTGTATTAGTTAAGTAGATTAGATAGATATATTATAATAAAAAAATCCCCGGTCGCCACAGTGTGTCCGGGGTTATTTTTTTATTTAGCCGTCACTAAAAGGGTTAATGGTATGGATGGTTATGTACTGTTTTTGGAAATCTTAGACGGTTAACTACTGTTAATTGGGAAATGCAAAACTATTGCGATATTTTAGTACAAAGCCAATGCTGATTGCAAATTAGGCCCTTCATTAGGCCCTAAAAAGGGTAAAAAGCAGACTAAAGACCATCATTAGAATAGTGGAGATAACCTTTATACGGCTAGAGATGGTATTTAGCCTCTCTAAAGCTAATCTCTGCGGGAGCCGAATTGGTAAGAGAAATGGGTAAAAACTATCCCAATTTTACCATATATTATCATGATTTGCCAAAAAACATAGGTAATTGGTAGAAAGCGGGAAATACGTTATTGCTATAAGTTATCAAAAATTGCCAAGAATACCCTATTTCAAGTATTTTTGGGGGGATAAAACAGCTTCTAGTTTTGTTCTAAAAATTAAGGCTACTTAACTAGAATTCGTCGGAATATAGTTAACTGGTGTTAATTGATTGTCCTTCGATTTCTGATTAGTATATAACAGAAAAGCGTGGAATGCTGATTATGGCATTCCACGCTTCTTATAAGAACTCTGCTGCAGACAGATCCGCAGCAGAATAGGGATTACTTAGCTACGAACTTCACGGTAGAAGTCTTGTCATCGAGCACGGCATTGAGGTGATATACCCCTGCACCGCCAACGGTAGTTAGGGTTACTCTATCGCCAGCGTGTAGATTCTTGGCAGTCTTTTCGGCTACCAGCTGACCAGCGTTGTTGTACAGCAGCAGGGTGGCGTTAGCTACATCGCCGTTGACTACTACGCCAATAGTTCCGTTGTTAGCGGCTATTGTAACGGCACCGCCATTGGTTGTAACACCATCGATACCGGTAGAAGTAGCCACGTTAACGGTTACATCCTTGCGCGTTACGCCGTTGTTGCTGTCGGTAGCCGTTAGGGTAAGCACTGTGGTGCCCACCTTCTTGGCATTGACTATTACGCCTTCGTCGGATACGAAGATACCAGCCACTGTAGGATCGGCCGAAACCGCGGTACAGGTGAAGCTATCGCCATCGGGATCGCTAAAGAGCGTATTGTAGGCGATAACACCCGACTGCTGACCTACTACATACGACAGTTCGTCTTGTCCTACAAATTCGGGTGCGCGGTTGGTAAATACTACACTGTAGTTGACAGTTGCCGTAGAAGCATTGCCGTTGGCATCGGTGGCACTGAAAGTGATGTTTCCGTTGCCCACCTTGTCGTAACCATACTCAGGTGTTACGGCCAGTGTAACTTCGAGTTGTACACCCTCGGGTACGCTGAATGTGCCGTTGTTGTAGCTTACGCCATCAGCCTGATTATAGGCCACAACCGTGGTGTAGTCTTTGCTGTCGGCAAAGCTTACGCTGAACTCGTCATCCTCTTCGTCGGCCACATTAACTTTTATCTGGGTGCTCTCACCCTGGCTTGCAGCCACTACAGCTTCGGGAACTTCGATAGTAGGAGCGGCATTGCGGTCGAGATAGATGTGGTAGTTGACTACCGCATTGGCCGGGTCGTTGCTCTTCACTACTAGAGTGGCCTTGTTACCCTTGGCAAAGTAAGTGCTCTTGGCGTTTACTTGGAACTTCAGAGCAACCGATTCGCCTGCGGCTACAGTACCCGTGGTTTCATTGTTGAGTAGTTTAATCCAAGGTTCACCCTTTTCGTGTTCTACACAGGTCATGAAGTAACCAAAGGCACCCGTGCTCTGGGCATTGTCGTATAGAGCTTCGATGTCTACCCATCCGCCCAGCGAGTTGAGATGAGCCATGTAGCGATTGGTCTCCATATCGCCGTCTTTCGATGCCATAAGTGCCGACGACTTGTAGCCGGCGGGATACTTAAGCACTACGTAGAAAGTATCAGAAGGATTGATGTATACGGGGCTGTCGAACTTGAGCATACGCGGTGTGCCCTGGTAGCTTCCGCTGCTGTTAGGCTCTTCGCTGTCTACGTGTATCTTGCCGTGACCAATGGTCTTGCCAGTGGCCGTAACATCGTTGCCGAGTATTACAGAAGCCTCGATGTCTACATTCTCAAGGTCGCCTACGGTTCCTACAAAGTATAGGTGTGTAAGATTAAATCCTTCGGCTGGAGCCTCGTAGCGTGTAGCGGCATAGAAATTCTCGTCGAGAGCACTCGAACCAGTACCCATAACAGCTGCTATGGCACTGCTTACCGGATTGAGAACTGGGTGATAGATAACATTATCCTCCAGACCGTTTGGTATGTCGTAGATAAACTTCTGGTCGTCTTTTACCTTCTTCAGACCAAGAGCCTTAACCATATTCTTGCCCTGTACCGGAGCTACACAAGCGGCAGCAAACTGCTTGGCAAGAGTGGTTGTAGGATAGGCTACCACGTTGAATGCGGGATAGGGATCGTCGGTGCCATAGTCATCGGTAACTTCGTCGTTGCCCGAAGCATCGAGCTTCAGGGTATAGTTGAGCTTGTAAGCACCCTCGTTCTTCATGTTAACCGTAGAAACGCCAGTATAGTCGCTCGATACATTATCGATATACAATTGCTCTTCGGGGTCGAAGGCCAGTACTGGAGCTTCGGTAACATTAACCTTGATAACCGAACTGTAGGTTTCTTCGGCCAGACCGCTTACTGCAAACTGGAGCTGATAATCCTGCTGGCGCACTTCGTAGGTGTTATACAGAGCTATGCGGAATTTTACAGAATCCTGTCCAACGGTTATCGGAGCCATTGCGCCAGGCTGGTAGGTCATCCAAGCCATGGTGCTGCTGGCAGAGAGTACGCCTATATCAGGATCGTCGCCACCACTGCTGCTATTGGCATCGGTATATACTTCGAGAGTTGCCTCGGGCATTGCCCATGGGTCATCGGGGTCGGAAGCTACAAAGAGATCAGAATATACATCGTCAATTGTAAATGCCTTGGTACCCTTGTTAACTACGGCAAACTCGTGGTATACGGGATTAATAGGATTCTCGTCTACAACTTGTTCTACCGATACAGTTTCGGGGAATACAGGCTCGGCGGCACCAGTTATATTGAGCGTTACCGGAATCTTTACACTCTCGTTGGCGGGAGCGTTGGTAGTAACGTTAAGCTCATAGTTGTAGGTGTCGGCCAGCTTGTCGGCCAGCAGTTCGATAGGCATGCTTGCGCTCTCGCCAGGAGCTACTACGTAGTTCTTGTAAGGAGTGAACTCAAGGGCATTGCCCGAATTGATGTACATGTCAGATGGTGTGATACCGCGCGTTTCGCTGTGGTCCATAATACCGCACAGACCGAATACACCCAGTTGGAAACCATCAGAATCGAGATTGTACTGGAACTTGAACGAACCATCCTTGCGCAGGATAACCTGGAAGTTCATGCCCTGCATCATGGTGTTGCCATAGTTCTTGTACGATACTACTACATCGTCGGTGTTGGCTTTGTAGTATACACCGTCAGACGATGGAGTGTTCATAGAGTGGTTACCCCAGAACGGACAGATGATATTGCTATAGAAGGTTTCGGTAGTAGGCAGACTTGCGGGCGGTTCGGGGAACTGCTTGTAGTCTTCTACCGGAGCATCGAACGATACGAAACCAGTGTTGTAGATGTACATTTCGGTGTACTTCTTGCCATAGAATGGGAATTCGAATGGCAGGGTAACCTTCTTAAAGTCGGTCTTGTCTACAAAGTAAGAGTAAGGCATATGCTCTGTATAATCAGAAGTGATGTCTACCCAGTTGAATGGAACATCAAAGCCATCGCTCTTTGAACGGAATACATAGTCAACCTTAGAGTTGCCACTCTCCTCTATATCAAGTGCATTGTACCAAGAATCGGGCTCGGCAGAGAATGTGAGCGGTTCGTCGCCATTGTTAGTTACGGTTATGTCGTTCTTCTTTACATTTACGCCGTAAGCAGTTTCTACCTCTATAGACTCAGGACTTACACTCCATACGGGTGTTCCTATAACATTACCCTTAAGCGTTACTTGCTTTGAAGTACCGTCGGTCATTGCGATAACCAGAATATCCTCAACGGCACCCTTCTCTTCGGTAGGCAGAGTAACGGTGATGTCTTTGCCTTGTCCGGCAGCCACGTCGAATGCCGAAGCTACATCAGAGGCCACGTTGAACTTGCCGTTCTTAGTGCTTACGCTACTTACGTGCAGTACATCCTTACCATTATTGCTCAGCAGCACATTGTGCTTCTGTACCGATGTACGGAATACATCACCAAAGTCTACAGTTTCGGCATCGGTTGAGGCCTCAGGGTTGAGGTTGTCGCCAGTGATGTTGGCCTTCAGCGTGATGTTTGTACTGGCGTGTTGTGGGTCGTTGGTCAGCACGGTAAGATAGTTGGTTAGCTCGCCAGCATAGAGATTGTCGCCAGCCTCGAGAGTAACTGTGATGTCCTTGCTCTCGCCGTTACCAATGTATCCGTCGGTGCTTGACAGACTCTTGATCATCGATTTGGCAGGAGCTACTATCTTGATAGCACTACCCGTGGCTATATCGTAGTAAGGGGCATCCAGACCGTCGTTAGCATCCTGTATCTTATTGCCGTCGGTAAATACGCATGCATCCTTGGCTTCGATGTCAGAAACGCCTACAAAGTTGTGACCACCGCTACCGAATACTCCAGCAGGGTCGTAATTGTCGTAGTATACTTCAACGCTTCCATCGGGACAGAGAGCCATGTGAAAACTTATGGTAGTAGTTTCGCCGCCGCCATCGGTAGCAGGTGTTACCACATCTTTGAACTTCACATATAGCTTGCCGTCTTTGTGTCCGTAGGTAACTTTACTGTTGGCTCCCATATCCATCCAACCCGAGTTAGTGTAGGCAGAGATGTAACCGAGTCCTTCTACGCAGTCGCCCGTAGGAACCATGCACGAGATGCGGCCCGTAATGGCCTGCATGCTCACGCCACCATACGATGATACATATATTTGCTCGTAGTCTTTACCGTAGAATGGGAACTTAAAGCCTATCTTGATAGGACCCGACTGCCAGTTGTCGTTAGTAAACTGCGATGTGATATCTTGCTCATCGGAAAGTTCGGGGGCAGGCTCGTAATCGAACGAGTTGTCGCCAGCAACATTAGAGAGCAGGGTATATCCAAACTTGTGTACCTGTGCGGTAGAACCTTCAATCTTGGTAGAAGAATATTTAGGGAATACGTACTGCAATGGGTATTCGCCGGTGTTCTTCAGAGTTACGGTGGCAGTCTTTGTCTCGCCGCCCACCTTTAGATCGCCAAGGTTGAACTCACTGTTGGCAATCTCTAAGTTGGCAGTAGCCGAAGCCACACCACGTACTACAAATGTATGTTGTATACCATTCTTGTCGGTAACGGTGATATTGCTGGTAAAGTTGCCAGCCTTGGTAGGCTTGAACGTTACGGGCAATGTACCTTTTGAGCGTGCCGCAATGTTAGAAAGACCATTAGATACATCAAACTGGTCTGACGATGTAGATACGTTGGTAGGGTATTGTAGATATCCATACTTGCCACCGAATACGCCATAGCCACTGTTGGTAAGTTCTACGTTGATGGTCTTGCTTTCGCCTACAAGCAAATCGCCAAAGTCTACCAGTTGTTGACTGTGCAATTCGGGCTTGTTGCCCTTAACCGTCATGCTGAGTGCAACCTGCTTCTTAGAGTCTACGGCTTCGTTAGACGATACGTGTATATTGAACTTGTAAGTACCGTTTACCAGTTTTTGTCCATCGTTCTTAAGTGTTACGGGCTGACTTTCTCCGGGGCGAACCTCACCACTTATGGGTTCGGGGTTGAGCACCTTACTCCAGTCGGGATTTAAGCTGAGTGCCTGAACCGCCCAAGTAAGATGGTCGGATACCGATTCGAAGCTTGTTCCCTTGAGTACTTCGCTCAACTGAGTCCATGTAGAACCGCCGTTAGAACTATAGAAGCTATACTGTGATACGTCGTCAAGACTGGTCTTGCCAGCACCCAGTGGGTTCTTGGCTCCTGCGGGGAATTTGGCAACTACCCAGAAACTGCTACCAGGAGCAAAATAGATTTGCTCGCTTAATGTGATGTTGTAATTGTACATCCAGAAACTATAGTTTACTTTCTGTATCAAGCTTGCAGTTGAGATAGAACGAGAACCGTCGTATATTTCAATTTCGGGATCTTGCCCATTTTGTCCCTGGAACTTCAGAGCTGTAAGGTTGAAACCATCGGGATATTTAGTCTTGTCTACATAGAAATACTGCGCAAGAGCGTTGGGCAGTTTGGTGTCAGATTCACCTAAATAGCTATACAACGTGTGTGCATAGCTAAGCGTATCGGGCCAGTCTTCGGCTTGATAGTCAGCAGTAGCAATGGCGTTGCTCTTTACAAGTGTTGGTGCTACGGTTCCGCTGAAAGGAATTACCTGTCCAGGCGATGGCTTCGTGGCACGCGAACTAGTAGACATTGTGGCGCGTGTAGTGGCAGCTGTTAGCTGATACTTCAGCATACCTTCACCAGCGTTGGAAATATTGAACGTGCTAGTAGCAACATCAGACTCTTCGGCATTGACAGTCATAGAGAGCGATGTCTTGTCTACTTGTACTTTCGGTCCGGCATTGGTAGTAGCTTCTTTTACGGGCGACATAGCAGATGCCTTGCCCCAGCGATTGTAAGCTACAATGGCGAAATAATATTTAGTAGAGGCTTTCAGCCCAGTAAGTTCGTAAGATACCGAGTCGCCTGAATATTTGAACTTAGTATCTACCGATACCGAGTTGAGTTTGTTCAGATTGTCACCATCAGTAAATGCGTCGGTGCTATAATATATAATATGATGGTCAATGCTTTTTTCTTCGGTTTCGGGAATTTTCCATTCGATTAGCGCATTGTCGTGCGATGGTGTCACCGCAAAGTCGGTTACAGCATCAGGTACACTTCCCTCTTTTCCCTGCAGAGCCTTATAGGCATCTATATAGCCAGTACCCATAAGTCCGGCATAGGCAGGATTCTTGGTATAGAGATCGTTTACCGAAGTGGTAAGCAATGTGCGAAGAGTTTCGTTAGAGAAGTTCTTGTTACCATATTTAGAGAGGATAAGAGCGGCAATACCCGACACGTGCGGACAAGCCATTGATGTACCCTCGTTGTAGCCGTAGCTACTGTTGGGCAATGTACTCAGTACACCATACTGCTCACCGTAATCTTCCAGACCACCAGGTGCAGTTACGTCTACCCATTGGCCATAGTTAGAATAGCTAGCTACAGTACCATCGGCAGTCATTGCTCCTACTGCCACGGCTTCAGAGAGGCAGCCGGGATAGAAGTTACCTTGCTCACCGTTGTTACCTGCTGCAAAGATACAGAGACCGCCGTTCATTTTGTCTCCACCACCGTTCTTTGTGAAATAGCGTACGGCTTCAGATACTGCCTTATCTTCTTCGTCGGCCATGCTCATACCCCAAGAACACTGGGCTATGCTGGCGCCACGGTCGGCTGCATATACGAGAGCCGCAGCAAAATCAGCCTCGGCAGAACTGCTGGCTCGCGAGTCGAATACTTGGCATACCATCATCTTTACACCGCCAGTACCATCAGAACCTCCAGCTACACCCGAAACGCCAATACCATTGTTATTGGTGGCACCCACGGTACCAGCCACGTGCGTTCCGTGTGAATGGGCGTTGATGTTGGCCGAATTGATAACAAAGTTGTAACCATAGATATCGTCTACATAGCCGTCGCCATCGTCGTCTACACCTGGTAGACCGTTAAGCTCGGCTTCGTTTATCCATAGATTGTCCTTCAGGTCGGGGTGATCTATCTGGAAACCGCCGTCAATAATGGCTACAATTACGTCTTTCGAACCGGTAACCCCACTATTCCATGCAGGGAATACGTTGATGTCGTTTCCGGCTACAGTACCCTCGATAGAACCGCTGTTGTAATAGTGCCACTGTTTGGTTAACAGCGGGTCGTTAAAGGGCATGGTAGTGAGTGATTTCTTTGGCCACTCATCGCCAGTTGATGACACTACACGGAAGCTCTCGCCTCCGTAGGGTTGGTAGGCGGGTATGCGCTGCGCATACTCTACACCGGCCGTTGATGCGTACAGGTTGCGGGCTTGAAGTACAGTCATGTTGTCCTCGGCATAGGTAATGTCGTACCAGCGGTCCAGTCCGGCAGCCTTATGCTTGGCCTCGTCCTTACCCGCATACGGGAACACACGCTTCATGCTCACAGCTTTCACTTTAGTGGCAACGCGGTCGAGCGTTGCAGCACCGGTCGTTACGTACTGAGCCTTAGCTTTAGTCTGGACGCTACCGTCGGGTAGGGTAGCTTTTTGTAGTAGCGATGCTATCTCCGGTTGGAGTTTTACGCGTACAACACCCTCCACGTATTGTGGTCCAGATGCAGCAGAAAGCTTTTGTGCGTCGGCAGTAGCCATACCCATCATGAGCATTGCACTGCATAGACCTAAAATAAAGTTCTTTTGCATTTTGTTGGTGATTAAAAAATAAATATGTTTGAAAAATAAATTGCTTATAGTATGTTTTTATAAAGCAAAAAACCGCAATACATATACTCTATAAATAAATAATATCTATGCTTTGTAAATAAAATTGTAAAGTTTTTATTCTGAAATTATGTTACTATCAACCTCTGTCTTCGTTATGTCCAAAAAATAATTACGTTTTGTTGTAATAATTAAGAATTTTATGCAAAATTAGTAAATAATTATAGAAAAACCTATAAAACTGCTACTTTTATTAAAATAATACGAAGATTTTGTAATTATTAGGCGTTTTTGTAGTTATTTCTGTTCACCAACTCGCCTATAATCATGCGTGTAAAAAATAACTGTATTGAAAAAATCTTAGGAAATTGTTTTTTTTATCATCATTTCATCAATATTTGCAGATTATAATAGTAACTTTGTGTATATCATAGTTAATGGCTAACAGAAGCATGTAATTTTAGATAAGAATACTATAAACTTATGGCAAAAGATTTTGGAAAGACCTGGTGGGGTGAAGCGTGGCTCAATGCGTTGGCAAACATAGATTATTCTAATAGAATACCGCGCGGAGCTCGATATGCCCGCAATGGTTCGGTTAAGAGTATAGCTATAAAAGATAATATTATAGAGGCTCGCGTGCAGGGTTCACGGTTTACACCATACAAAGAAACAATATCGGTCAATAAGTTTACAGCTCAAGAAACAGCGTCGCTCATCGATGGTATTCTTGAACATCCTGCCATCGTGGCCGAACTGCTTAACCATAAACTCTCGCCAGCCGTGCTTGATATAGCCAAACAGAAGCGACTTAAAGTGTTTCCGTCTACATGGAGAGACTTGGGTATGCAGTGTAGCTGCCCAGACTGGGCAGTGCCGTGCAAGCATCTTGCGGCGGTGATATACAAGGTAGGAATGGAGATAGACAACAATCCTTTTCTTGTTTTCAAACTTCATGGCGTAGATATTCTAGCCGAATTAGAAAAGCGGGGGATAAGCATCAGTGCCAGTACCGATGTGGATATACCTGGATGGAAAGATGCAATGGGCTTTGTAAAACGACCCGCTAAGGATACACGCGAACAACCAACCGAGTTGCTACCGGTAGACTTTAGTAAGATAGTGTCTTTAGGCGATGCTGTGCAGAAACTGTTACCCATAGAGCCTCCCTTTTATGGTGGTGGCGACTTTACCAAAATCTACACAGGCAATATACATCGTGCTTCTAAAACTGCATTATCAATACTCTGTGGAAGAAAATACCTGTACGAGCCACTGGGGACAATTACAATGCAGCGCCTAGATAACACATTAACAAAAATATTGCTTGTTGTTGACCCGAAATATCATGTAGCTATACATTATAATAATAGTGATGCAGAACTTAGCGTGGTAGAACTAATGCAAGCACTAACGGATATTCAGACCGAACAAATAAACGACCTCTCTAATCCGGTGTATGCTTTCCGTATGTGCGCTATGCTTGCGCTGCATTTGGTAGCTAAGGGTAATATAGTGCCTATTATGAGTGGTGAAAAAGACGGATATCAGATAATGTGGACTCCATTTATGGCCGATAGTAAGACTCGCGAGATACTGGATAAGATTGATGCCTATTTCTCTATAGACTCTATATTGTACAAGTCTACTGCCAAACGCGAAATGATACCAGGTCATCCGGCTTGGTTTGCTACATCGTGCTTTATTACCGCCATAGTGCATGCCACTGCTAAGACTTCTACATGGAACGATGGGGTTACCCAAATGTTCTACCAAGGCGAGAGATACGTGTTTAATGGGGTGGGAGAGCAGTCGATACCCGCTTCTGTAAGCATATGGCTCAACCACCTTTCTGCTCCAGAGATGCGCTATAGGCCTACGCTGATAGTTACCGACGAACGCGAGAATGGAACCGAGTTTCTGCTGGATGTGGCAGTTACAGATACAGCTCAGGCCGACACCTCTATGGTAAGTCTGTGCGACGTGTTTACAGCCCTAGAATATCAGAGTACGCGCTTCGCCATTTTGCGTGATGTATCTCTGCTGTCGTCTATGGTCAGTGGTATTGGGCAATACCTTGCCCATGAGGCGCAGTGGTCTATAAGAATGAGTAACGCCGACTTTACCCGATTTCTACTGGATGTGGTGCCTGCCATACGATTGCTGAATATACAGTTGCTGTTGCCCCGCTCGCTGCAACAACTGCTTAGACCTAAACCGTCGGTATCGCTTAAGGTTGCACCTGCCGATGGCAAATCGTTCTTACGTATGGACCAACTGTTGCAGTTCGACTGGAAAGTGGCAATAGGCAACGAACTTATCTCGCCCGTAGAGTTTGATGCCCTGCTGGATAGGGCCGAAGGACTTATACGCTATAAGCAGCAGTATATCTATGTGTCGGCTAGTGATCTGAAGCGCATAGAAAAGGCTTTTTCTGCCAAGAACGAGATGACGCCGGCGCGAATGTTGCAGGCAGCCTTGGCAGGTAGCTTTGGCGGAGCTAAGATAGTTATTGCCGACCAGGTGAAAGAACTTATTAAAGAGTGGACCACCCTTAAAGAAATAGATGTACCTACCGAGGTGTGTGCCACGCTGCGCCCCTATCAGAAGCGTGGTTACCAGTGGATGTATCAGAATATGCGACTAGGCTTTGGAAGTATCTTGGCCGACGATATGGGACTGGGTAAAACCCTGCAAGTAATTACGCTACTGCAAAAGTTGAAAAACGATGGAGCACTGGATAAAAAGCATATCTTGGTAGTAGCTCCTACCGGTCTGCTTGCCAACTGGCAGGCCGAACTGCAGCGCTTTGCCCCTAAGCTTACGGCATTTCTCTATCATGGGGCTACCCGCACTCTGGATAATTTTAAGCACGATATATTGCTTACCTCTTACGGACTGTTGCGCTCAGACTGCAACCTGCTGAAGAAGCAGAAGTGGGCAGTGGTAGTTATAGATGAGGCTCAGAATATCAAGAACAGCACCACCGAGCAGAGCAAGGCTGTGCGCTCTGTCAAAGCCGATGTGCATATAGCCATGAGTGGTACGCCGATAGAAAACCGCCTGTCAGAGTACTGGAGTATTATGGACTTTGCCAACAAAGGCTATTTGGGCAACCTAAAATCGTTTAACGAAGAGTATGCCAAACCCATACAGCAGGATGGCGACAGAGAACTTGCCGAACGCTTCCGCCGAATTACGGCTCCCATGATGATGCGACGGTTAAAGACCGATAAGAGCATTATTAACGACCTGCCCGACAAGATAGAACAAGACGAATACTCTATGCTTACATCCCGACAGGCTGCCCTCTATAAACAGGTGCTCAACGAGAGTATGAAAGTGATAGAGAGCATAGACGAAGATGATAGCAGAATGCTATTCAAGCGGCAAGGACTGGTATTACAGATGATGCTAGCCCTAAAGCAGATATGCAACCACCCGGCTGAGTATCTTAAAAACGGTGATACTAACCCCACACTTTCAGGTAAGGCTGAGATGCTGCTCGACCTGGTTTCTTCTATCAAGGACAGTGGCGGCAAGGCACTTATCTTTACCCAGTTCAAAGAGATGGGCGATATGCTGCAGCGTTTTATAGCCGATGCCACGGGTACAGAGCCCATGTTTCTGCATGGCGGTTGCTCTATCAAGCAACGCAAAGAGATGGTAGACCGCTTTCAGAACAACCGTACCGACCGCTTCTTTATTCTATCGCTCAAGGCTGCCGGTACCGGACTCAACCTGACGGCAGCCACCCATGTTATACACTACGACCTATGGTGGAACCCGGCGGTAGAGGCACAAGCTACCGACCGCGCTTACCGTATAGGTCAGACCAAGAACGTAATGGTACACCGCTTTATCACCAAGAATACTTTTGAAGAGCGCATTAACGATATGATAAACTCTAAGCGAGCTCTTGCCGAACTTACCGTATCGGCAGGCGAAAACTGGATAGGCAAACTAAGCAACAAGCAGCTGCGCGAAATATTTGGATAAACTTACAAATGGTTTTGAAAATAGTTGATAGTTAGGGCGGTTCTATAAGCCGCCCTTTATGCTATATCGTGCAAAAATGGCACCACATTTCAAGAACTTATATAAAAAGAAAAAGCACTCACAAGATAATCTTGTAAGTGCTTAATCTGTAGCGGGGGTGGGACCCGAACCCACGACCTCCGGATTATGAATCCGACGCTC
>CAVKSZ010000042.1:0-15879 GCA_963659135.1 Bulleidia sp.
CGTCAGCCAATTGGGCCACGGCCATCAACCAACCGGCTTACGGCCGTGGGCAGTATATAAAACCTAAATTAAACTATAGTTACGTTGGGCTATTTCTAAATGTCTAGAAGTCACAAAAAACTGAAATCTAAAAGCATTTTTAAATGAAAGAGCCATACAAAAAATACTTTTTAGCAGTTGGCACAAGCGAAAAAACTATACTTTTATGAATTTTCTCTTTAAAAAACAGTACTTTTGCAAACAATATGACAATTAGAGAAGCTTTTGTACAGGTGAAAGCCTTTGCCCGTATTGATGGGGTGTTTATGGCAGTGCTGTGGGCCGTAAGTTTTATCACTATGGTCTTCAATCCCCAATCTGTATGGGGAGCTATGCTGGCCTTTTCTACTCCCTTTGTGGCTGGTGCACGCCTAAAGGTATTTCGCGACCAGGCCCTTGATGGTATTATCTCCTTCCGCCGTGGCTACGCCTACTTATGGTATACTTTCTTTTATGCCAGTCTGCTATTTGCAGCTTTCCAATTGGTATATTTCCGCTTCTTTGACAATGGCACTTTCATAGCCATGCTTATCAGCGCATTGCGAACCATAGAGCAGGTATACCGCGAGCAGAATCTACCAATACGCGAACTGCAAGAAGCCGTTAACACGCTGCACCAGATAAGCTATATCGAGTTGGTGTTTAGTTTCTTCTGCCAGAACATATCAATCAGCACCATGCTGGCTCTGCCTGTGGCTGCCGTAATGCACCGCACTACGCCCCGTATAAAAAAATAATGTATATAAACGATACTAATCATGGATATATCAGTAGTAATCCCTCTGTATAACGAAGAGGAGTCGCTGCCAGAACTTTACGCCTGGATTAAGCGCGTAATGGAAGCCAACGGTTTCAGCTACGAAGTAATATTTGTAAACGATGGTTCTACAGACCATTCATGGGATGTTATCACCCGCTTGAGCCAAGAGTCGGATAACGTGCGCGGCATCAAGTTCCGCCGCAATTACGGTAAGAGTCCGGCGCTATACTGCGGGTTCAACGAGGTAAAGGGCGATGTAGTAATCACTATGGATGCCGACCTGCAGGATTCGCCCGACGAGATACCCGCCCTCTACAAGATGATAAAGGAAGACGGTTACGACCTAGTATCAGGCTACAAGCAGAAACGATACGACCCACTGTCTAAGACAATACCCACCAAGCTATTCAACGCCACCGCCCGCAAAATAAGTGGTGTAAAGAATCTGCACGACTTCAACTGCGGACTGAAGGCCTATCGCATAGATGTAGTAAAGAATATCGAGGTGTATGGCGAAATGCACCGCTACATACCCTATTTGGCCAAGAATGCCGGGTTCGACAAGATAGGCGAAAAGATAGTACACCACCAGGCCCGTAAGTACGGAAAATCTAAATTCGGTCTCAACCGTTTCTTCAACGGCTATCTTGACCTACTCACACTATGGTTTCTTTCTAATTTTGGCAAGAAGCCCATGCACGTATTCGGTTTCTTAGGCACGCTGGTATTCCTATTCAGCTTTATAGCCCTCGTCGTTTTGGGCGTAAACAAGCTTGTAGAACTCAGCCAAGGCAACTATGGCCATTTGGTTACCGATTCGGCTTGGTTTTATATCTTCCTTACCTCGATGCTTATAGGTACCCAATTGTTTTTGGCAGGCTTCATAGCCGACCTGGTAAGCCGCAGTAACCCCAACCGCAACGATTACCAGATAGAGGAGGAAATAAGATGCGGAAAATAATGTTGCTGGTAATGGCCGTAGCTGTTGTAGCGGGATGCTCGTCGATAGACTGTCCGCTCAACAATACCGTGTATACCAAATACAAGTTGGCCGGCAATGTAACCACCCTAAACGATACCCTTACCATATCGGTAAAACGCACGGAGGGGAGCGATACCGTACTGCTCAATAAGGCCCTGGGGGTAGATAGTTTCAGCATACCCCTGAGCTATAGTCACGATACCGACGAGTTCTACTTTGACATACATCCCACCGATGGTGACAGAACGCTCGATACAGTAACCATAAGCAAGACCAACGAGCCTCATTTCGAGTCGGTAGACTGCCAAGCCACCATGTTTCACACCCTACAGCAAGTAACCAGTACCCACAACCGTATAGATTCGGTAGTGATTAAAACGAATAAAGTAACATACGATGCCCAGAAACCCCATTTGCTCATCTATTTCAAGAGTCTTGATAGTTAGTTTGTTGCTCCTCACAGCAGCATTGCAGATCCCGGCACAAACAGGAAACGGCAAAAACATAAAGACCCTTACCGACCGCGATACAATACCCTTGTTTCGCGGTGTAGCTGTATCGTTCGACCTTGTGGGTGTAATACAGAAAGCACTGGGCGACTATGGCCAGTACGAGGCTGCCGCCAGAATAAATCTGCGCGACCGCTATTTCCCCATTATCGAAGTAGGTATGGGGCAAGCCGATGCCGAAGACACCGATATTGGACTGCGCTACAAAACGTCGGCACCCTACGGTAAGTTAGGTATCGACTTTAACGTATTGCGCAACAAGCACGATGTAAACCGTGCATACGTAGGTGGCCGATACGGATACACATCTTTTAAATACGATGTAGAAGGTACAGCCGTGAAAGACCCCGTTTGGGGCGACGATGTGCCTTATAATTATACCGACAATAGTGCCAATTGCCATTGGTTAGAGTTTGTTGCTGGCATTGACGCTCGCCTTTGGGGACCCGTGCGACTGGGATGGAGCGTACGCTACAAGCGCAAAATAGCAGTGAAAGACCCCTCTATCGGCAAAGCCTGGTACATTCCTGGTTATGGCCGTTACGACGACCGCATAGGCGGAACTTTCAATGTTATTATAGAACTATAACTATAATTCTAACTATAACTCTCTATGAAAAAACAAAATATAAAGAAAATCATTGCTAAAACCGTATTTCTGATTTTCCTTATAGTGGGCACAACGTGGATACTACTTGAAAATCAAAATAATATTTACCGCCGTAACCAAGGTAGCATATTTGGCACCACCTATAATATAATATACAAGTACAACAGCGACTTGCAAACGGAAATCGAAAACCAATTACTACAAGTAGACAGCTCTCTATCTCCGTTTAACCAACATTCTATTATCTCACAGGTAAACCGCAACGAGAATGTAGAGGTAGACCGTCTTTTTACCGATGTATTCACCTTGGCGCAAGAAATATCTGAAGACACTGGCGGTGCATTCGATATTACCGTGGCACCCCTGGTAAATACCTGGGGATTTGGATTCAAAAACGGCACGCCACCATCTAAGGCTACAATTGACAGTTTGCGCGCTATAGTAGGTTATCAGAAAGTTAAACTATACAACAAGCGCATTAAGAAGCAAGACCCTCGCATTATGCTCGACTGCAGTGCCATAGCCAAAGGCTACGGATGCGATGTAGTGGCACACTTTCTGCAGAGCAAAGGCATAACCAATTATATGATAGAAATAGGCGGCGAAGTAGTAACCCATGGTGTAAATGACAAGAATTCTGCTTGGCGCATAGGTATATCCAAGCCTGTAGACGATAGTCTAAATGTAAATAACGGACTGATAGACATAATAGAAGTTAACAACGAAGCTATGGCTACTAGTGGAAACTACCGCAACTTCTATTACAAGAATGGGCGTAAGTATGCCCACACCATCGACCCTAAGACGGGCTATCCCGTACAGCACAGTCTACTCTCGGCCACAGTGATAGCCAGCAGTTGTGCCCGTGCCGATGCTTATGCCACATCGTTTATGGTAATGGGTTTGGATAGTGCCCGTAAAGTATTGGCTCGGCATAAAGACCTAATTGCTTACCTGGTATACACCGACGGTGAAGGCAAACATAAAGTATGGCAATCGCCAGCGCTGTTAGACAGAAAGACTGAAACAAAAGCAGCAAAGGAGAAATAACTAGATAGAAACCACTTCCACCCCGTGGATACGCTACACATATACGATAAGCTATTGCAGTTTGCCCTGTTTCAAGGGTTGAGCAAAACCGAACTCAATGCACTGGTAACCTACACAAAATTGGGATTTCACAAGTATGCCCAATATGAACCAATAGCCCAACAGCAAATGGCATGCAATCGTCTCTTCTTTCTTATCGATGGCAAAGTTAGCGTCTCCACATCGTCAGACAACGGTTCGTATACCATAACAGAGAGCGCCAAGGCGCCCCTGCTGTTCGAACCCGAAGCGCTATTCGGAGTAAGTCCACACTTTACAAGTGGCTATACGGCTGCCACGCCATGCAGCGTTATCATGATAGACAAAAGCGAAATATATAAGCTGTTAGACCATTTCGCCATATTCCGTATCAACTATCTTAATCTTCTTTCAGCACTTATTCAGAAGCGACATGTACACAACTGGCATAGCCAGAACCAAAGTATCGATATGCGTATACTCCACTTTGTTAAGCGTCATAGCCGGTTTGCCGTGGGCGAGAAACATGTAGAGGTTAAGATGACACGCTTGGCTCAAGAGTTGGGTTGCAGCAGACTAGAAGTGTCGCAAGCGCTACATCAACTGGAAGAGCAAGGACTGGCAAAGCTCTACCGGGGTAGCTTCATCATCACAGATGTAAGATTATAATCTCAATCGGTTTTATTCAGCAATACCCAAGAAACCTAGGCTAAGCCGCCTAGCTATATAAAACATTAGTTAAAAAAATGGCGATAATGGGCTGAATATGTTAGTTTTTTACTATTTTTGCAGTGAATAGATATTGCTTATAAAGGGATAGATTTATCTATCACACTAAGGCATCAACATCTCGCATAGAAATACAACTACGATTAGTATGAACACCAAAACAAATACGCAAAAAACTCAGGAGAATCCTTTTTTCATCCCCTATAACACTCCCTACGATACCATTCCCTTTGATAAAATCAAGACCGAGCATTACGAAGAAGCGTTTATGGAAGGAATACGCCGCGATGACGAGGCGATAGACCAACTGGTAAACGACCCCAATGAACCTACCTTTGAGAATACTATCACTCGGGTTGACGTAAGCAAAGGTGAGCATTACTACGACTTGCTAGACCGTGTTTCTAACGTATTCTCGTGTATGCTTAGTGCCGAAACCAACGACGAGCTAGACGCGCTGGCTCAAAAACTTAGTCCTGTTCTTACTAAGCATGCCAACGATGTAAGTCTTAACAGTAAGCTCTTCGAGCGCATCAAGTATGTGTACGAACACCACCGCGAACTCACCCCCGAAGAGAACATGCTCCTGCAAACCTCGTACGATGGATTTGTACGCAGTGGTGCCTTACTCAACGACAGAGATAAAGAAAAATTGCGCCAACTTACCGAAGAGGCAAGCATGCTTTCACTGCAGTTTTCACAGAACCTACTAAAAGAGAATAAGGCATACGAATTACATATTACAAACGAAGAAGAACTTAGCGGACTGCCCGATACACAGCGCGAGGCAGCGGCCCTAGCAGCTACAGAAAAAGGAAAAGATGGTTGGGTATTCACACTCGACTTTCCCAGCTACTCACCCTTCATGACCTATGCTGACAACCGCAACCTTCGTCATAAGATGTATATGGCCCACATGACGGTTTGTACCCACGATAACGAGCAAAACAACCTAAAGATATGTCAGCGGCTGGTAAATTTACGTCGAGAAGTGGCACAACTCTTGGGCTTTGATACCTACGCAGACTATGTATTGGTACAACGCATGGCCTCTAACACCGCCAATGTATATCAGTTGCTTAACGATCTTATAGCTGCATATAAGCCTACCGCCATCAACGAGATGGCCGAGATAGAGGCTATGGCTCGCAAGCACGAAGACGAAGACTTTACACTTGAGCCATGGGACATTTCGTACTATGCCCACAAACTCAAGATGGAACGCTACAATTTGGATGCAGAAATGTTGCGTCCCTACTTCAAGTTAGAAAATGTAATAAAAGGTGTCTTTGGACTAGCTACCCGCCTCTACGGCATCACCTTCCGTGAAAATACCGAAATTCCCGTTTATCACAAAGACGTAAAAGCATACGAAGTGTTCGACCGTGATGGATCGTACCTAGCTGTACTCTATGCCGATTTCTATCCCCGTAAAGGAAAGCGAAGTGGTGCATGGATGACTGAGTTCCAAGGGCAATGGATAGACCGCAAAGGCAACAACATACGCCCACATGTATCACTGGTAATGAACTTTACTAAGCCTACCCCCGAAAAGCCGGCACTGATTACACTAGGCGAAGTAGAGACTTTCTTGCACGAGTTTGGCCATTCTCTTCACGGAATGTTTGCCAACACCCGGTTCCAAAGCCTTTCAGGCACCAATGTATGGTGGGACTTTGTAGAGCTACCTTCGCAGTTCATGGAAAATTATGCCGTAGAAAAAGAATTTCTCAGCACCTTTGCTTTCCATTATCAAACCGGCGAGCCTCTGCCCGACGAGCTTATCCGCCGTATAGTAGACAGCCGTAACTTTATGGTAGGCTATGCCTGTTTGCGCCAAGTAAGCTTCGGCCTGCTTGATATGGCTTACTATACACAGCGCAGCGAGTTTGATAAAGATATAATCAGCTTTGAACACGACGCTTGGAAAGAAGCCATAGTTACCCCGCAACTTGCAGACACCTGCATGACGGTACAGTTCTCGCACATTATGGCTGGCGGATATGCAGCAGGATATTACAGCTACAAGTGGGCCGAGGTATTAGATGCCGATGCCTTCAGTGTATTCAAGAAGAATGGTATATTCAATCAAAATACCGCCCAAAAGTTTAGAGACAACATCCTCTCTCGTGGCGGCACCGAGCACCCAATGACGCTCTACAAGCGCTTCCGTGGTCAAGAGCCCACTATTGATGCCCTACTCCAGCGCAACGGCATAACCCACAACAGCAAATAACATCCTATAGATTATGACTGACAACGAGAAACAATACCGCCTAGACCTGCGCTATCTGCGCATGGCACATATATGGGCAGAAAATTCCTACTGTATACGCCGCAAGGTAGGTGCGCTGGTGGTAAAAGATAAAATGATAATAAGCGATGGATACAACGGTACGCCAAGCGGTTTTGAAAATGTATGCGAAGACGAAAACAACCTTACCAAACCCTATGTGCTGCACGCCGAAGCCAACGCTATTACCAAACTGGCACGCAGTTCTAACAATAGCGACGGCTCTACACTCTACGTTACCGCATCGCCCTGTATAGAATGTGCCAAACTTATCATACAAGCTGGTATCAAGCGCGTAGTATATGGTGAAAAATACCGCTTGGAAGACGGTATAAATCTTCTGAAGCGGGCAAATATAGAAGTGATTTATCTAAACGCAAATGACAATGAATCATAACAAGTCGAACCGGTTTACCCCCTTACTGATGGCCATTTGTACCATCATAGGTATCATTATAGGCACTTTCTATGCCAACCATTTCTCGGGAAACCGCCTGAATATTATCAACAGTGGCAGTAACCGTCTGAGCAATCTGCTGCACATCATTAGCGACCAGTATGTAGACGAGGTTAATATAGACTCGCTTGTTGACGTGGCCATACCGCAAATTCTATCAGAACTTGACCCTCATTCGGTATACATCAATGCCAAGCAAGCACAGATGGCTACCGACGATCTTAAGGGTTCGTTCTCTGGTATAGGCGTAGAATTTACCATACGACAAGACACCATACATATTCAAGGCGTAATCAAGAATGGCCCGGCTGAAAGAGCGGGATTACTGGCTGGCGACAAGATAGTTAGCGTAGACGGAAAACCCTTTGTAGGCAAGATAGTAACCGAAGAAGAAGCCAAGCACAAGCTGAAGGGCCCAAAAGATACCAAGGTAAAGATAGGAGTAGTGCGCTATGGTTCGAAGAAGGTACACATGTTTACCGTAACACGCAGTGATATTCCTCAGAAGAGCATTTCGGCCACATATATGCTCGACGACAAGACCGGATATATTCGCATAAAGAAATTCTCTGAAACTACCTATGCCGAGTTACTTATCTCGCTGGCCAAACTATCGCAGAGCGGATTCTCAAACCTTGTGATAGACCTGCGCGACAACACGGGAGGATTTTTGGAAACGGCTGTACAGATGGCCAATGAATTCTTGCCCAAGAACCGACTGATTGTATACACACAAGGTCGCAAGCAGCCACGACAGGAATTCCGTTCTGACGGGCGTGGAAGTTATAAAGACATCCCCCTTGTAGTGCTTATCAACGAAGGCGCAGCTTCTTCGTCAGAGATATTTGCCGGAGCTATACAAGACAACGACCGTGGCACCATTATAGGTCGCCGCTCGTTTGGCAAAGGATTGGTACAGAAGCAAATGGAATTCCCTGACGGCAGCATTATACGTCTTACCACAGCCCGCTACTATACACCGTCGGGCCGATGCATACAGAAGCCCTACACCATGGGCGACGAATCTGTCTATGCTCAAGACTTGGAAGAGCGCTACCTGCATGGTGAATTTTTCTCTCAAGACTCTATCAAGCACTCAGGTCCTGCCTACCATACTCAGATAGGGCGCCCCGTCTATGGTGGTGGTGGTATTACGCCCGATATATTCATACCCGAAGATACGCTGGGTATGACCTCCTACTATAAGCGGGCTGCCATGAGCGGACTGATATTGCAGTTTGCCTACGAATATACCGACGACAACCGCTTACAGCTGAACAAATATCGTAGCATGACCGACCTATACGACTATCTGAAGAAGCAGAACCTTGTAGAACAATTTGCTGCCTATGCCGACCGCCACGGTCTGCAGCGCCGCAACCTGATGATTCGCAAGTCGCGCAATCTGCTTGACAAGTATATCAACAGCAGAATTATCTACAATATGCTAGACGAAGAGGCTTGGAACGAATATCTAAACCTAAGCGACAATAACGTAAAAGCCGCCCTCAACGTATTCGAACAAGGCACAGCTTTCCCTAAAAAGCCCGCAACGGCAGCCAAGAAAGCTACCGCAAAGGCTAAGAACACCAAGAAATAAGAGTATATCTCTAAATGTATCAGGCGATATGTCAAAGCAAGAACTTAGACAACTAATACGCCAACGCAAGCGACATTTCTCCCAGCAAGAGTTGGAAGAAATGTCGCTTAGCGTTATTACCCGCTTGCTAGAACACCCGCAAGTGAAGGCTGCGCAGACTCTACTACTCTACTACTCTCTACCCGACGAAGTAGATACTCGTCGCCTAGTAGAAACGCTCTATCTACAAGGCAAAACCGTTTTATTACCCGTAGTGATAGATAATAGCCAGATGGAGTTACGCATATACCAGGGAGTAGACAGTATGCGCTGCGGAGCATACGGAATAGCCGAACCTACAGGAGAGTGTTTCTGTGCTTATAAAGATATCAACCTAGCCATTATTCCCGGTATGGCTTTCGATGCTGACGGGCACAGATTGGGGCGCGGCAAGGGATATTACGACCGCTTTCTTGCCCACCTGCCCGATTGTTATAAAATAGGAATTTGCTTCGACTTTCAGCGAGTAGCCCATATACCTACCCAACCTACCGATATAGCGGTAAACGAAGTGATATAAATTACAGTTCAAACTCAATATATACGGATATCGGCTATCACCATAGCCCCTACCTCGGCATTAAGACGCTGTACTAGCTTTGAACGCATCATCGATAAATCCTGCCTAAGGGCGGGATTTGTTATTTTTACAAAAAGAGTTTGATTCTTGATAAATTTATCGCCGGTATATCTACTTACGGTTTTCCCTGTAACCGTCTCCCAAGCATCGATAAGACGCCGCTGCAGTAGCGGAGTCTCTATGCCCTGGTCGCGCAAGAACTGATTCAGCACATCGCCTATCGACTTTACATCTCGTCTAAACATCAGCCCGGTCCTCCCTGCGTTGGGTAAGTTCGCCATCGGCTACCTCAAATAGTTTATAGTCCATAGCGCTATGTTGCAGTATACGGTCTAAATGGTCGCGATTGGTATCGGTAATGAATATCTGCCCAAAGTTATCGGCCGACACCAGTTTTACTATCTGCTCTACACGCCGTGCGTCGAGTTTGTCGAATATATCGTCGAGCAATATCATGGGGGTGGTTGTCTGCACGATACGCTTAAGGAATTCAAACTGGGCCAGCTTCAGTGCCAACACAAAGGTCTTGTTCTGCCCCTGGCTGCCCTCGCGCTTCATCAGATAGTCGCCCAACAGCATTTCCATATCATCGCGATGTACACCATGGAGCGAATAGCCTACAGCACGGTCTTTAGCCCGGTCGCGACGTATCACGTCGAGCAGAGGTCCTCGCTGGCAATGCGATACATAGCGCAGGCTTACCTGCTCTTTATTCTCAGATATTTCACTGTAGATACGTTGGAACACGGGTATCAATTCGCGCACAAACTTATCGCGCTGCCGATAGACAATTTCGCCCTGGGTAGCCATCTCCTCTTCCCATATATCCATCAACTGGGCATCAGGCTCAGCATCTTGTTTAAGTAGCGCATTACGCTGCTGCAAAGCCTTGTTGCAGCGCATCAGTGCTTCGGCATAAGCTACATCATATTGGCAAATAGACATATCCATCAAGCGCCTTCGCTCTTCGCTACCACCGGCTATAAGTATACTGTCGGCAGGCGATACAAACACCAAGGGGATAAGACCTATGTGTTGAGCCAATCGTTTGTAGTCTTTCTTATCGCGTTTGAAATGCTTCTTCACGCCCCGCTTCATACCACAATATATATTGAATTCCTCGCCGGCGTCGTTCATATAATCGCCATCAAGCACAAAGAAATCCTGATTGTGCATAATTACCTGCGAATCGATAGACGTAAAGGCACTTCTACAGAACGACAGATAGTATACGGCATCCAGAAAATTGGTTTTGCCTACACCATTCTGCCCTATAAGACAATTTATCTTGGGCGACAAGTCTACCGTCGCCTCACGTATGTTCTTATAGTTAAGTATTGACAGTCTTTTAAGTATCATTATCTATCTATCGTTGCTATAATCCACGTAAGCTATGCAAAGTTACGCCATTTATCACGCATATACCAATATTGCATCAATTATTTTTTTGAAATGGCAGTTTACAGGTTGCCCACGGCCGTAGGCAGTATTGCTCACGGCCGTAAGCCTAATGGTCTACGGCCGTAGACCGCTTGTACGGCGGCCACCAACCATCAAAAACAGTTTACTCTACGGCAGTAGAAAGATACGCCCGCGAATATGCAGCCGATAGCAGAGCCATCCACCAGATAGGTTGCAATTTCTCGTCAGATACAGGTACAATTGACGGTTGGGAAATTAAGTAATGAATATGCGTCTTCTTATGGGTGCTTACTTACATCTTGCCTTGTAGCACTTCTTTACACAGCAAATACCTATATACAGACTGCGCCAATTCATGGCTCGCATGCGAGTAATCTAAAAAAACAAAGCAATATATTTCAATATGTAAGAATATTTGCGTAATTTTGCGAAGATTACACAAATATAGGTAATTCAAGCGTTTTCAAATACACTTAAGAATAAAACAAAAATTAAAAATAAAATGACAAACAAGAAAGAACAGGCACCCGCCAACGACGTGCTTACCGTTTCAGAGGCTTTTGTTACCAAATACAAGAAGCCTATCGTTATTGTTGCAGCCGCAGTAGTTCTACTTATCGTAGGATTTTTCTGCTATAAGAATTATGTAAGCGGTCCGCGCGAGGACAAAGCTTCTACCGCTTTAGGCTTGGCCCAGCAGTATTTTGAGCAGGGCGTATTCGACAAGGCCCTCAATGGCGATGGAGCCAACTGCACTGGTTTTGTAAAAATTGCTGCCGACTACAGCGGTACCGATGCTGCCAATCTGGCTAACCTCTATGCTGGCTTGTGCTATGCTCATACCGAAAAATGGGCTAAGGCTGCAGAGTATCTAGACAAATATTCTACCGCTTCTGATGCGCTGGTAAGTCCGGCAGCCGTAGCTGCTCGCGGTCAGGTATATGCCAATCTGAATAAGGTTGACCAGGCCGTATCTGATTTGAAGAAAGCTGCCAAAATGGCCGATGGCAAGGGTCACGCTGGTGTAAACAACAGTTTCTCGCCACAGTGGTTGCTCTCTGCCGCTCAGCTCTTGGAAAGCCAGAATAAAACAGACGAAGCCCTGGAAATCTACAAAGACATCAAGGCTAAGTATGTAAACTCTTCGCTAGTACAGAGCCAGGAGATTGACAAGTATATCCAACGCATTGAAGAAAAATAATCATGGCCACTGCACTCCATCATCTCTCTGACCAGGAAATAGCCAACGTGCCAGACGCCAGCAACATGTGCTTCGGCATAGTTGTAGCCGAATGGAACAAAGAGATAACCGATGCACTGCTCAACGGTGCTGTTACCACGCTTGAGAAATACGGCACACTGCCAGAAAATATCCACGTAAAAACCGTACCCGGCAGCTTCGAACTCATCTACGGTGCACAGCAGATGACCAAGAACGATGGTTTCGACGCCGTAATCATTCTAGGAAGTGTAATACGCGGAGAGACACCCCACTTCGACTATATCTGTCAGGGCGTTACCTACGGCATAGCACGACTCAATTCTAACCAGAATATCCCCGTAATTTATGGTCTGCTTACCACCAACAATCTGGAGCAAGCCAAAGAAAGATGCGGAGGCAAATATGGTAACAAAGGAAGCGAATGTGCCATTGACGCTATCAAAATGGCAAAGTTCTAATTTATGGGTGGGTAATTTATAGAACCACCATTAAAAAAGCCCATTGGGACTTGATACTTAGAGTATCACCCAATGGGCTTTTTGTTGTTCGTTGGTATAAGGGTGAACCGAAATTAGCCGTGATTATCCACCCTTTTTGGTGGTGATATCATCGTTGCTTATTCCGCTGGCCGTACGTCTACTTCTAAACTGTTTACCAATATTCCATGCCACAGATATAGTGATGTTATTGGCATATAGTCGGCGGGTAGACTGTTGCTGCATATTCTTGAAATAGGTATTGCTGCGGGTATCCCAGAAATATACCAGCGAGTTTAGGAAACTCAATTCCAGTTCTAACTTATCTTTGAACAGGTTCTTGTTGATGGTAAGAAACAGTTGCGGATTACGATAGAATGTTCCGTTCAGGCTATAACTCTTGGGGCGGTAGTTGCCCGAAAGCATATACATCCATCCCTTACTGCTTAGATAGCTCAAATTAAGATTTCCGTTCCATCCCCAGCCCTTAGCTGGCTCTATTAGCGTATGCTCGCGGTAAGCATTATCTAGATGATAAGCACGATAGAACCCAGTGAGCGCAACCGACACATTCATGCGATTCTTAAAGAAACGTTTAGAGGCATTAGCTGATAGCGACACATAGTCGCCTCGGCCTATATTGGCATAGGTAGTAACATTATAATTATAAGGTATAGCGTATATCTGACTTATCACATCAGCTTCGCGTTCATAATTGGTAGAAATAGTAAGGTATGTATTGCGTATCTGATGACGCCATGAAAGCGAAAAAGCATCATTATGCTGTGAGCGCAGATCGGCATTACCTACCGTCTGTGTGTAGTCGTTTATAAACAAAGTATCCGTATTTAGATAGTCTACACTTGGACGGGTGTATCGCCGCTGGTAGTTTAGTGCCAGAGAACCCGCTTTAGCAAGGTTGTAATTAAGTCGTACAGAGGGAAGAAAGGCAAAATGGCGTTGTCCCATAAGATTATCGCTCTCGCCCTTCAAAATAACGTATGCCGACAGATTTTTGGTGAACGAATAGTAATCAGAAAGGTAAAGTTGCTGAATAGAATAATCAGAGTGGCTATTGGGTTTGTACGAAGTAATATTCTTACGGTAGATATTCTTGAAGCCTGCATTGATTTCGTGGTCGTGACCAAATAGTCTGCTCCGGTTCTCCCATAGCAGTTCTCCCGTAAATTCGCGCATGGCAGAACGGTAATCGTCCATGTCTATACCATCCCAAAGTATGGCGTAGCGATAGTAATAGCAGTTACCTTTCAAAGTAAGTGTATTGCGGTTGCTAAACTTATACCCTATGTTGGTATATCCTCCCCAATGGTCTATCTTTTCGGTGCTACTGCGCTGAAAAGAAGTATTACCAAAGTCGGTACCCCAATTGGAAGCATCGGTAGGATATCCGCTATGATATGCTGATGCCGTTATGGTAAGTTGGTTTGTAGCAAAATAATTAATTTTTACATGTTCGGCATCTTGTATAGTGTTAATGGTTCTGCTTTCAAAGAAATGCTGGGGGGCCGTCTGCTGGTCGGTATAGAGACGAGTTACATGATTCTCTGATTTCTGCGTATGTTTTACCAAATTAAGCATAGCTGTGACATCCCATTTCTTGCTTTGGTACCCAAAATTGTCGAAAGTTCCAGTTTGTGGACGCAATAGTCCTGTCCATGCAGACAGACGGGCAAACACTTTAGGTTGCTGTATTTTTTTCTTGATGATATTAATTTCTCCAGCAGAGTTATTGTCATCGTTCTCAGTTATTTCGCGTACCTCTACCCGCTCTATATCTTTGGCACTAATAGCTTTCAGTTCTTCAGCAGAAGCATCACGGTTATCTATCTTTATCCGGCATTTCCTATCTTGCCCTATCAGTGCATAACTACCATTATTGGCAATTATTCCGGGTAGAAACGTTAGTGCCCTTTCTGCATTTGTAGTTTTCAGCAGTCCATGCGAGTCTATTCGGTATACACTCTTTTTGGCATCGTTTTTGGCCATGCGTCTAAAGGCGACTACCTCAACCTGCTTTATGCCTTGCACCTTGTCTTTCAGAATAATTTGTTGGTTTTCTATAGATTTTGTAAACGCAATTAGGGTATCAGTATTTTCGTAAAAATTAGAGTTTAGTTGTATTTGCAGTTGTTTGCAAATGGCTGATTTTATATTTATCGTTAATTGTCCGTTAGCATTAGTTAGATGATGAAACACACTATCACAGGCTGTACATTTTACAGATAAACCTGGAATTCCATTTTGCTGGCTGTCACAGAAAGTAAGGTTTACTGTTGTTTGTGCGTATGTTGTAATACGCAACAAGATAACAGCAACCAAAAAGCACACCCTCCACCAAGAATATGAAGAGTGGGCTATTTCGTATTTTTTGTTCTTTTTAATATTCATACCAATGACCAAATCAAGTTCTTGTAATATCTTGCATACATACTCCATTACCTTTACACTCACCTCTATAACGTGTAAAAGGATTTGAAGACAAAGAAGTCTTTTTCTTGAGAAACTTAGAAGTTGAATTCTTTTCAGCTTGTGACGGAGTAAGCAATAAAGCTACTGCTAAAAACATTCCGCATAATAAAGCGATAAATTTGGGTTTTGCATTCATAGTTTTGCTTTTTAAAGTTTACGTTTCAAAGTTATTTTTAATATTTTTTATTTCAAACTTTTTTTAGTTAAAAAATACAACTCACGAATATTACAACTGATTTAAATTTTTATATTTTAATTTTGTGTAAAATAAACAACAAAAATAATGAGTTTTATAAAAAGTAAAAATATCAGTCACTGTTTATTGCTTTTATTGATAATGTTTTTCTCATATACTTTTATTAATAAGGCATTGGATATGAATGGTTTTAAATTAAATATAGCAAAGACTTCTTTATTCAGAGGCATTGTAGTAGATATAATTGCCTATATAGCGTTGGCAGTAGAATGCATTTGTATAGTTCTTTTATTATTCAAAGAAAAAATAGGATTAATATTTTCTTGGTTTATGATGTTGTGTTTTACTTGCTATATCTGCATTCTATATTTTTTTTCTTTGTATGAAGTATGTGGTTGCGGTGGAAT
>CAVKSZ010000043.1:0-15616 GCA_963659135.1 Bulleidia sp.
CTTGCTCGTAGTTTTTCGTAATTTTGCATTAATAATACCAAAAACAATGAGAAGAACAAACATCTTACTGGGCTTAAGTTTTGCAACATCTTTGCTCTGTGCCCAACCTCGTATCAATCTTAGTGATTATAATATAGATGCTACCGATATACGGCGTGCCGAACAGCTTATCAATGCCAAATCAGAAAACGATTTGGTAGTTCCCACTCGTCATCCTGAGGCACAATGGTATCCCGAAGCGGGGCTTGGCTTATTTATGCATTGGGGTATACATAGTGTTGAGGGTATACAACCTTCGTGGAATATGATAAAACATTTCCGCTATGGCGGTAAGCGTTACCATACTCCTAAGCAGTACTATAAATTGGCCGAAAAATTTAAGCCTACCATACATCCTGATAGTTTTCTTGCTGCAGCTAGCAAAGCAGGCTTTACTTATGCAGTACTTACTGCCCGTCATCACGATGGCTATGCGTTGTGGCCTTCGAAGTATGGAATAGGGGTGCGTCACGATTTGCCAGGACGCGACTTGATACGCGAGTATGTAGACGCTTGTCGTGCGGCTGGACTAAAAGTTGGAATTTATTTCTCACCTCGTGATTGGCATTATCCCGACGCTATGGAGCCTTGCGAATTTAATGTGCTTACTCGCTCTAAGGTATCTGCTATTACCGACAGTGTAGGCAACTATAAGAAATATATAAAATTTGTGGGCTATGTTATGCGTCAGTTAGAGGAACTACTTACCCAATACGGAAAGATAGACTTGTTATGGCTCGATGGAATGTATTGGCGAGGTGTACCCGAAAACAACACCGCCAAGATATATACATGGATAAGGTCGTTACAACCAGGAATAGTAATAAATGATAGATGGGCCAATCTGGTAGACCCAGATAACCCCAGTGGTACTAGTGTGCGTATAGGCGACTTTACCACACCTTTTGAATGTGGCGAACCTACTTATATACCCTCTACGTGGTGGGAAGTTCAAGACCTGTGGACCTATGGTGGCGGATGGGGATACGATAGAAAAGAATACTTCCGACCAATGGCATGGTTCTTCAATCGTTTTGCGCAGACTCGTTCTTTGGGTGGAAATTTTCTTGTTAATGTTGGACCCAGGCCTGATGGAGATATGCCACGCGAGTTTTATACAAAGATGGATAGCCTTGCACAATGGATGAAATACGGGCGAGAATCGGTATTTGGAACAGGCGTTACTCCTGGCCCAGAAATGTGTAATGTGAAGTTAACATCGCGAGGTAGTGATACGCTATATGCCCACGTAATGCCACAAGGTACAAGGCAGATAAATATGATAGCCACTCGCAAACCCAATGAGGTTACCGTATTGCGAACCAAAGAAAAACTGTCATTTGTCTATCGTGATGGGCATCTTTTCTTTGCAGTACCCAAGGAGCAGAATATTCCAATGGACGAGGTGGTGCGCATAGTGTTTTAAGCCATCCCAAGAATAAAGGAAAAACTTACGGTGGTAATTTTTAGAACTACCCTTAAAGAAAATAGGTCATTAGAAATCCTTAAATGTGATGTTTCTAATGACCTGTTTTTTGATTAGTCTTCGTAGAGATAGAAGAAACGCTCCATTGTATGCCACTTTTCATTAGACGTGTCGCCTTTTCGGCATTGCTGGAACCGACTTACAAAGTCTTCCCATTCTTGCTGACGGGGTAGTAGGGCGAGTCGTTTCATGGCTTTGTCCCAATCAAAGTCGAGTGGAGTTTCTACTATCATAACCTCGCGTGAACCTACTATATATAGTTCCATTTCAAGAATACCCACTTCCTGAATACCTTGTTTTATTTCTGGCCAAAAGTCTTCGCGAGAGTGAGCCTTGCGGTATGCGGCTATTGACTCTAGGTCGTTTTTGAGGTCTAATATCTGTACATAGCGTTTTACGGGTTGTCCAAAACGCTTAACTATATATCCTTCTGTCTTCATCAAGGTGTATTTATCCCAATTATTACTATTATTTATTGATATAACGCAAGTCTGTAAAAATTATTTTGACTAAGGTCAACAAAAGTATACTTTAATGGGTTTTTAATGCAAAATGTTTGGGCTGTGTGCGCAAACAGTATAACTTTGCACTCGTTAACAACAGGATAACAATAATAATTTAAAAAAGAAAGGTAAAAGATTATGTTGACATTTGGATTTTTTATGATTATTGCAGTCGCATTGGTTAAGGCTATTAGTTTAGGTCGTAACTTGAATATGGGCAAGTAATAGCCCTTTGCGAAGAGAAGATAAACGCCCATAGCGTTACAATTATATTATTTTTAGTTATAGAGACCCGGTTTCATGCGAAATCGGGATTTTTTTTGAATATATCTGTCTCTTAATTGTGTTATTATGCCTATCTTTGCAAAGAAAGATGGGTTAAGTATCTGTCTTCTATATCTATTTATTTAATAACACAATTACTATGAAAAGATTTTTTTCGGCCTTAATGCTGCTGGTTGCCTGTATAACGGCATTTGGCCAAGTAGACCGTCCTAAACTTGTTGTTGGCTTCGTGGTTGACCAAATGAGATGGGACTATCTCTATTATTACAACGATCAGTTCTGTGAAGGTGGTTTCAAGCGGTTGCTGCGAGAAGGCTTCAGCTGCGAGAATACTATGATTAATTATGTACCTACAGTAACGGCTATTGGTCACTCATGTATCTATACAGGCTCGGTGCCAGCACTAAATGGTATTGCAGGAAACGACTTTATGATAGACGGTAAACCCATGTACTGTGTATCTGATTCTACCGTGCAGAGTGTGGGTTCAAAGGGTAAGGCTGGAAAAATGTCGCCTCGTAACTTGTTGGCTACAGGTATTGGAGATATGCTGAAAATAGCTACCGATTACAAAGCTAAGGTTTACGGTGTGGCACTTAAAGACCGTGCTGCCATTCTCCCTGCTGGTCATGCTGCCGATGCTGCCTACTGGTGGGACACAGAGGCTGGCCATTTTGTTTCTAGTACTTATTATATGCAGCAATTGCCAGATTGGGTGAAGCGTTTCAATAAGACCGTACAAGTTAAGCCTGGTACCGATGTGAAGATGCAACCCGACGGTGTAACCAAGACATTTCAAATGGCAAAAGCTGTGTTGGACAATGAACAGTTGGGCCAAGACGACGTTACTGATATGTTGGCCATTAGCATCTCGTCAACTGATGTAATAGGTCACTCTTATGGTACCCGTGGTGCCGAAAACAAGGCTGTGTATATGCGTACCGATGCTGAATTGGCTGCATTCTTAGACTATCTTGACCAAAAAGTAGGAAAGGGCAATTACCTCTTTTTCCTGTCTGCCGACCATGGCGGTATGCACAATGCCAATGTGATGAAAGAACATAAAATACCAGCCGATGGATATGCAGCATGGAATGAGATGAAGTCTATCAATAAGTCTTTATCTGCCAAGTATGGTATAGCTAAAACTATACTCATGGCCAATTCTAACCGTATTTATTTAGATCATAAAGCCATAGCCAAAGCCGGTCTTGATTTTGATGCCGTAAAGAAGGAGGTGGCCGACTCGCTGAGTAAAAACCCCAAGGTGCATATGGTTGTTGATTATGCCCATGCTGTTAATGCCAATCTTCCACAACTTATTCGCGAACGTATTGTTAATGGCTGGAATCCAGATCGTAGTGGCGATCTCTTTGTTATGCCTAAGCCACATAATGTAGATGGAGTAGTTACCCCCGACTATCTAGGTACTAGTCATTGCGTATGGAATCCATACGATTCGCATATCCCTATGGTGTTTATGGGATGGAAAGTTCCTCATGGCCAGACTTCAACGCCTACCCGGATAGTAGACATTGCGCCAACCGTATGTGAAATGCTACATATACAGATGCCTAATGCTTGCATAGGCGATGCTGTAAACGAGATAGTAAATCCTAAATAATTATTTGTATATCCATAACAAAGGGTCTCTTTCCTATAATTAAGAAAGAGACCCTTTTTCAATAGAATAGCCTATAAATACAGGTTCTCTATAAACAAAAAATACATCCATATCCCCCTCCCTTGTGGGTAGATATGGATGTGTTGTTATAGGGAGATGTGAGAATTTAGAAATTCTCGGCTTTCAGTTCGAAATAGCTTTGTGGATGGTTGCATACCGGACATACTTTAGGAGCCTGCTTGCCAACTACTACGTGACCACAATTGCGGCAAATCCATACGGCATCGCCTTCGCGAGAGAATACTACTGCATCTTCGATGTTCTTCAGTAGCTTGCGGTAACGCTCTTCGTGATGCTTCTCTATAGCACCTACTCCACGCATCTTCTCGGCAATCTCTGTAAAGCCCTCTTCTTCGGCTTCCTTAGCCATACGCTCGTACATATCTGTCCATTCAAAGTTCTCACCTTCTGCGGCAGCTTTCAGGTTGCTTACAGTATCTTTTACGGCACCACCCTCAAGATATTTGAACCACATCTTGGCATGCTCTTTCTCGTTAGCAGCAGTTTCCTCGAAGAGGGAAGCTATCTGCTCAAATCCGTCTTTCTTGGCGCGTGATGCAAAATAGGTATACTTGTTGCGAGCCATTGACTCACCAGCAAAAGCCTCAAGGAGGTTTTTCTCTGTTTTGGTTCCTTTTAGTTCTTTCATGATCATAAATGCTTTGTTGTTAATATTGTTGCAAAGTTAATTATATTGCCTGTTATCACCAAATGTTTTTTTCTATTCATTGATAGAAATAATCTATTATAGCATCATTTAGTGATAATTATTTTTTAACTTTGTTGGCATAAGTTACATTTAGTTAGCAACGATTTCTAATGATAATACGATGACTCTACAACAAATGGAATATATAGTGGCTGTATACAGATGCCGCCATTTTGCCCGTGCTGCCGAACAGTGTGGAGTAACCCAACCTACACTGAGTGCTATGATACGAAAGTTTGAGACCGAACTAGGCGTAAAGATATTCGAGCGTTCGTCACAACAGGTTATGCCTACAGAGATTGGGCGTAAGATAGTAGAACAGGCATGGAAAGTATTGGTGCGAGCCAATCGTATTGTTGATATTGTTAACGAAGAGCGTCAATCCTTTACGGGTATCTTTAGATTAGGAATTCTTCCTACTATAGCTCCTTATTTGCTGCCCCGTTTTTTTACACAGTTAGAGCGCGAACATCCCGAGGCAGATATTCGCGTGATGGAGATGAAAACAGCCGATATTAAGCGCGCTCTGAATAAGGGCGAATTGGATGCGGCCATCTTGGTGAGTCTTGACGATATGGACAACTATGTGCAGACGCCACTTTTCTATGAACAGTTCTTGGCCTATGTATCTCGTACCGATGCTCTTTTTGTTAAGAAAAATATAAAGACTACCGACCTGAATAATGAGTTCTTATGGCTTCTTGACGAGGGGCACTGCTTTCGTGACCAGTTGGTTAAATTCTGCGGGTTAAAGTCGGCTACCAATAGCAAGCGAACCTACTCATTAGGAAGTATAGAGACCTTTATGCGTATGGTAGAGAGTGGGCAGGGGGTTACGTTTATTCCCGAATTAGCTCTTGAGCAACTCTCTGCATCGCAACGCGAGTTGGTGCGACCATTTGCCTTGCCTATTCCTACCCGTGAAGTGGTATTGCTAACTACTCCAGGCTATGTGCGCCATTCTCTTATACGGCTTGTAGCAGATGCTGTACGAGCCAGTGTGCCTCAGCGTATGCTCCAGTTCAACAATACCGAGCAGAGAGTATAGAGAGGCTATAAATTAGCTTTGTCAGATTTTGAAGTTATTTATAGAACTACCATGATAGATAATAATTTAGAATACCTATATATAATATGATAACAATACAAAGACAATTGTTGACAATAGCTTTCGGGCTTCTCGTTTCTGCGGGCATGGCTCAAGTACCGCTTAAAGAAACTACTACTCTTGATACATCTCTACAGCAATTGGCCGAGCGGATGATGAAAGGGAAACAAGGAAGCATAGTGGCCATAGACCCTGCTACGGGCGAGATTAAGTGTATGGTAAGTGCATCGCCCAATGGCGAAAATGTTACCCGGGCTGTGGCAACTGCTTATTCGCCAGGCTCTACCTTTAAGGTGGCGCAAGCGTTGGCCCAACTTTCAGAAGGTACACTTACGCCAACCGTTACTTATCCGTGCGCTCGTGGATTTACGCAAGGTGGTATTCATATAGGGTGTCATGCCCACTCGTCGCCTCGTGCTGTAGTGGCAGCTCTGGGTACTTCATGTAACTCCTTCTTTTGCCGTTCGTTTATGTCTATGATAGGCAATGCCCGTTATAAGACGCGTGCCGAGGCGATAGACCGTTGGCATAAGTATATGAGTAGTTTCGGATTGGGCAGACGTATGGGCGTTGATGTAGAAGGCGAGGCAACGGGAGTAATGCCCAATAATAATTATCTGGTAAAACTGCACAAGCAGTGGAGTCCGCAGACCATCATGTGGATGGGTATGGGTCAGGGTGAGGTGACTACAACACCCTTGCAGCTTTGTAATCTTGCTGTAGTGGTGGCCAATCGTGGCTGGTATATAACTCCACACATGTATCATCATAGTGCAGATAGTGCGTATCTCTCTCGTCATCGTGCTTTGGGCACGCCTCAAGCCTATCAACTGGTAATTCAAGGCATGCGTGCTGCTGTTGTGTCGGGTACTTGCTCAGAAATAAATCGTGGAGCCTATGCTATATGTGGTAAGACAGGAACGGCAGAGAACGAAGGTGAAGACCATTCGCTTTTTATAGGTTTTGCTCCGATGGACAATCCCCGTATAGCAGTTGCCGTGATAGTAGATAATGGTGGCTTTGGCGCAGACATGGCAGCTCCTATGGGTGCCTTGGTTATCGAACAGGCTTTAACGGGTTGCTTGCGAGAGTATTCGCAATACCAAGTGCGTCAATGGGAGAACGAGACGGTAAAACCCTATCAGGCACCTCAAAAAGAGAAAGCGGCATACTAAATTCTGATAAATAGGTACTATTAAATATTATGGAAAAAGAATTTGAAGAGTTTTGGACAGCTCATAGCAAGCAACTCATAGAAAAGGCACCCCAGCACTTTATAGATGAGCGTAAGCGCAATCTTGGTATGAATACTCTTGGCGATTGGTTGTTGTGGATTGCTCCTATTGCAGTGGTAGTATGGTTGATGGATTACAAATTCGTGTCTAGCGGTTTGATTAATTTTCTAATCTTGTTAGGTATCTGTGTAGTGTGTGTGGCAGTATGCCAAATGATACGCCCCTATGTAACGGGAAAACGCAGTGTGGCTGATATTGATAATGAAATTAAGCAATACTATTACCGCTTGTATCAGCGTAATGGTAAAATAGATTTGTAATTACGCCCGCTTTGCCGCTGACAAAGGTAAGTAGCTGTTCAAAATTATTCGTATATAAATAATATGTCAACAGATTTGTTTTTTGATGCGTCTCTGCACTTTCTTTTTGTTTATATGTCCGGCTTTCATCGGTCGAGTAGCCCGCTACTCCCTCTTCGATCTAGAAATACAGACCAAAATAAGGCACATATCCATATCAAATAATTTTGAGCACCTACTTATAGCATTATGATTCTTCCAATCTTAAGGTCTGCAAATCTATTCTCCCTGTATAAGTTTACTATACTGCCCACGGCCGTGAGCAGATTGGTTGACGGCCAACGTACAATAGGTCTACGGCCGTAAACCCAGTTGCTGACGGCCGTGGGCAAACAAGAAACCATTATTGCCTAACCCGTAAATACGCAGTAGGATAGTGAAAAAGCTTTGCTTGTAACCACTATTAAATCTGCATTAGGTCGCTCATTATGCTGTCAGAAAGATACAGTCCATTGTGGGTGAGGTGCAGTAGATTGCCATCAATAACCAAGAGTCCCTTGTCTATATGGGGGCGTGCCGCATTTAAAACAAATTGGCGGTCGGTGGCTGTAAGGTTATTAAGCGGCAACCCCTCGCAAGTGCGCAGAGTGGTAGTTATCATATCATTGTAGTGCGTGGTGGTATCTATGGTTTCATATTCGTAAGGGCGAGTGCCATTTTCTATTGCTTCGATGTAATTGTGAAGATTGGCGGTATTCCAACTTCTTGTTTGGCCATTGTAAGAATGGGCAGCAGCACCAATTCCTATATAGTAAGTGTTGTTCCAGTAGCTACTGTTGTGCCTGCTGCGGTAACCCTGGCGGGCAAAGTTGCTAATCTCGTAATGTTCGTATCCAGCAGCGGTAAGTCGGTGTACCAGCATGTTGTACATATTGAGCGATAAGTCGTCGCTTATTTCTTTTATTTTTTCTTGTTTGAGCATATTGTATAGTAAGGTGCCTTCTTCATACATGAGAGAGTAGGCTGACAGATGTTCGGGGTTGAGTGCAAGGGCCTGGTCAATGTCTGCTGCCCAGTCTGCAAGCGTCTCGTTAGGAAATCCAAACATCAAGTCGATACTAATGTTGCCGATGTTCATGCTTCGTATTTTTTCGACTGCTAGCGTAACTTGACTGGAGTTGTGACGGCGGTGTATAAATTTCAGACGGTTGTCGTTGAATGTCTGTGCACCCATGCTTACACGGTTAATTTGCCTGGGCAGAAAGAAATCTTTACGGCATATGTCGTCAGGGTTGCATTCTATGGTTACTTCGGCTTCAGGATTAACATTACACCTATTATATATATATAATATTAATCGCTGTAGATTATCGGCAGAAAGCATACTGGGTGTCCCTCCACCAAGATAGATGGTGCCTATAGTGTCCGTATCTGTCAAACGCATATCTAATTCACGGCATACGGCATCTATATATCTGTCTTGCATTTCTGCATGCGTAGTGCTATAGAAACCGCAATATATACAACGCGACGCACAGAACGGAATATGTATGTATAATCCAGTCATAAATTCACGCAAAATTACTAATAAGTCGAAAAAAAAGTAAGTTTTTTGTTGTTTTCTTTTGGTGTCTCTCTTAAAATATATAACTTTAGCATCGATAAGACCAGTGCTTTGTTGCATGTGGTCCATGCTAAGAACATTACTAACAACTTAAATCTTTTTGATATGCGAGTATATCAGACGAATGAAATCAAGAACATCGCTCTGCTTGGCAGTGCGGGTAGCGGCAAGACAACACTTGCCGAGAGTATGCTTTTTGAAGCTGGAATTATCAAGCGTCGTGGAACCGTAGAAGCTAAAAATACAGTGAGCGACTATTTTCCTGTTGAGCAGGAGTATGGCTACTCTGTATTTCCTACAGTTTTTCATGTAGAGTGGAACAACAAGAAACTTAATATTATAGATTGTCCCGGATCGGATGACTTTGTAGGCGGAGCTATTACTGCTCTGAATGTTACCGATGAGGCAGTGATTCTTATTAACGGTCAGTACGGACCAGAAGTAGGTACACAGAACAATTTTCGTTATACAGAGAAACTCAAGAAGCCCGTTATCTTCCTTGTTAATCAGTTGGATTCAGATAAATGCGATTTTGATAATATTATCAACAGCATGAAAGAAATCTATGGTAGCAAGTGCGTACAGATACAGTATCCTATTGCTACAGGTCCTGGTTTCAATTCGCTGATAGATGTGCTTCTGATGAAAAAATATAGTTGGAAGCCAGAAGGCGGAGCCCCTGTTATAGAAGATATTCCTGCCGAAGAAATGGATAAGGCCATGGAACTGCATAAGGCGTTGGTAGAAGCTGCTGCAGAAAACGACGAGACTCTGATGGAGAAATTCTTTGAGGAAGAAACGCTTACCGAAGACGAATTGCGCGAAGGTATTCGTAAGGGATTGGTTACACGTTCTATCTTCCCTGTATTCTGCGTGTGTGCAGGCAAGGATATGGGCGTGCGCCGCTTAATGGAATTCTTGGGAAATGTAGTTCCATTTGTAAGCGAAATGCCAAAGATACACAATACCCGTGGCGAGGAAATTGAGGCTAATGCCGCAGGTCCAGAGAGTTTGTACTTCTTTAAGACCGGGATGGAGCCCCATATAGGTGAAGTATCTTATTTTAAGGTAATGAGCGGTTCGGTTAAAGCCGGAGACGACCTAACCAATGCCGACCGCGGTTCTAAAGAGCGTTTGGGTACTATCTATGCTTGTGCCGGAGCTAATCGTATAGCCGTAGACCGCTTAGAGGCTGGTGATATAGGGTGTACTGTAAAACTTAAGGATGTTAAGACGGCAAATACACTCAATGGCAAAGATTGTGAGTGGCGATTTGACTTTATAAAATATCCGAACTCAAAATATTCGCGTGCAATTCGTACCGTCAATGCGCAAGATATGGAGAAACTTATGGCAGCTCTGCTCAAGATGCGCCAGGAAGACCCAACTTGGGTGGTAGAACAAAGTAAGGAATTGCGCCAGACTATTGTACATGGCCAGGGTGAATTCCATCTGCGTACACTGAAGTGGCGTTTGGAAAACAACGAGAAACTGAATGTTGTCTTTGATGAGCCACGTATTCCTTACCGAGAGACTATTACAAAGAAAGCTAAAGCCGAATATCGCCATAAGAAACAGAGTGGTGGTGCTGGTCAGTTTGGAGAGGTTCACCTTATAGTAGAACCATATGCAGAAGGTATGCCAGACCCATCAGTATTTAATTTTGGTGGACAAGAGTTCAAGATGAATATCAAGAGTCGCCAAGAAGTAGATTTGGAATGGGGCGGTAAACTGGTATTCTTAAATTCTGTTGTTGGTGGTGCTATTGATACTCGTTTTATGCCGGCTATACTTAAGGGTATTATGGACTGTATGGAGCGCGGACCGCTTACAGGAAGTTATGCCCGTGATGTACGTGTGATAGTATACGATGGAAAGATGCACCCAGTAGATTCTAATGAAATTTCGTTTACTTTGGCTGCTCGCCATGCCTTCTCGGAGGCATTCAAAGAGGCCGGTCCAAAGATTCTTGAACCTATCTACGACCTTGAGGTTTATGTGCCGTCAGACTATATGGGCGATGTGATGAGCGACCTTCAGGGTAGACGTGCTCTCATCATGGGTATGGACTCAGAAGCTGGATATCAAAAGCTCCAGGCTAAGATTCCATTGAAGGAACTTGCCAATTACTCAATATCTTTGAGCAGTCTTACTGGTGGCCGTGCCTCGTTTAGCACTAAGTTTGCCAGCTACGAACTTGTTCCTAATGATGTTCAGTCTAAGCTCATTGCCGAACATGAGAATGAGCAGAAAGACGAAGACGAATAATATAAGGATGGCTTAATAAAAAGCGGAGAGAAAGGATGAAGATTCTTTCACTCCGCTTTTTTTTATTTGACTAACATAGATTGTCTAATAGGTGTATGGCTTTTTTGTATGTATTTTATTCTTTTATAATTCGATATATGTAATTAAAAATCGCTATTATTGTTAATAATGTTAAATATCATTGATATAATTAACTTTTTAATGTTAATGATTTAAGTATTTAAGTATATTTGCAGCATGAAAAAGAAGACCATATGGATTATAGCAATTATCATGGGAGTAAGCTTCTTGATATTGCTTTTCCTACAGCTTAAATATATCCAAGAAATGGTGGATATGAAGAAAGAACAGTTCGACGAAAGCGTTAACCGTTCTCTTTATCAGGCTTCACGTAACTTGGAACTCAATGAAACCTTGCGCTATCTGGAGAAAGATGTAAACGAGACGGAGCGTAAGGCATATAGTAAGGATTCTGTGGGCACACGCTCGGGACAGCCTGATGCTACCACACAACAATCACATCAGTATTCTGCCGTAGGTAAGGATGGAACTATCTATACATCGTTTGAGCTGAAGACTATTTCGGCCAGTCCGGCTACAAAGCCTAAAGGTATGATACTAGAAAACGATAAGGGTAGTATATCAGAGGCTTCGCGTTCGCTTCAAGAGATAGTAAAAAATCGCTACGTTTATCAGAAGGCTTTGCTCGACGAGGTGGTAGTTTCGATACTTTACTCGGCTTCAGACAAACCTCTTAGAGAACGTATCAATTTCAAACTGTTGGATCAAGATTTGAAAGCCGAGTTGATGAATAATGGTGTAAACATTACTTATCACTTTACGGTGTCTACCCAGGATGGGCGTGAGGTGTATCGTTGCCCAGACTACTCTGACGAAGGTGAGGAGTATACTTATACCCAAGTATTATTCCGTAACGATCCTGCTAGCAAAATGGGTGTTGTGAAGTTGCATTTCCCTGATATGAATAGTTATATCTATTCGTCTATCCGCTTTATGATACCTAGTGTGATATTCACCATAGTGCTACTTATCACATTCATTTTCACGATAGTAACGATATTCCGGTCGAAGAGGTTGTCAGAGATAAAGAACGACTTTATTAACAACATGACCCACGAACTCAAAACGCCTATAGCCAGTATCTCTCTGGCAGCACAGATGATGAATGATGGTAGCGTAACCAAGAGCGAAAATATGATGAAGCATTTGGCAGGTGTGGTGCAAGACGAAACCAAACGACTTCGCTTTCTTGTAGAGAAAGTACTGCAGATGAGTATGTTTGATCGTAAAAAAGCTGTATTCAAGAAGAAACATCTTGATCTTAATGAAATGGTTGAGAATATGGCCAATTCGTTTACTTTGCGCGTAGAACATACTGGTGGAAAGATATATACAGAGATAGAGGCAGTTGATTCGTCAATTTATGTAGACGAGGTACATTTTCAGAATGCGCTCTTTAATCTGATGGACAATGCAGTGAAGTATGGTAAGCCCGATCTGCCACTTAATATATATCTGCGCACATGGAACGATGATACTCATCTATGCTTCTCGGTACGCGATACAGGAATAGGTATTAAAAAGGAAAACTTGAAAAAAGTATTTGAAAAATTCTACCGCGTGCATACAGGTAATGTACATGATGTAAAGGGATTTGGACTAGGTTTGGCTTATGTCAAGAAAATAGTAGATTTGCATAGCGGTATCATCAAGGTAGAAAGCGAATTTGGCAAAGGTACTACGTTTACCATTAAGTTGCCCAAGATAGAAGATTGACAATAATTATATAGATATTAATAACCATTTAAAAATACAACTATTATGGACGAAAAGTTGAAGATTTTGCTTTGTGAAGACGATGAGAATTTGGGAATGTTGCTTCGCGAGTATTTACAGGCTAAAGATTATCAGGCAGTACTTTGTCAAGATGGCGAAGAAGGCTATAAGGAATTTGCCAAAGGTAAATTTGATATAGCTGTACTCGATGTGATGATGCCTAAGAAAGACGGATTTACTTTGGCTCAGGAAATACGTCAGGCCAATGCAGAGATACCTATTATCTTCCTTACCGCCCGTGCACTTAAGGAGGATATCCTTGAAGGTTTCAAGATTGGTGCTGATGATTATATTACCAAGCCTTTCTCTATGGAAGAACTTGTATTGCGTATAGAGGCTATCTTGCGCCGCGTTCATGGTAAGAAGAACAAAGATACCACGGTATTCCGTATTGGTCGCTTTGTATTCGATGCACAAAAACAACTGCTTACTATCGGTGACAAGCAGACCAAGCTTACCACTAAGGAGAACGAGCTTTTGGCGCTGCTCTGTGCTCATTCTAACGAAATACTGCAACGCGATTTTGCTCTGAAGACCATTTGGATTGACGATAATTATTTCAATGCTCGCTCAATGGATGTATACATCACTAAGTTGCGCAAGCATCTTAAAGACGATGACCAGATTGAAATCATCAATATTCATGGCAAGGGCTACAAACTGATAGTTCCTGATGCCGAATAACGGATGATTTGACTATAGATACAAAAAGGTTCTCCTGATTGCAAATAAGCAATACAGGAGAACCTTTTTGATTTTTATCAGCCATTCCATTGAACAGTTCAAAACGTTGCAATCGGGTCAAAAAGCGGTTAATCATTCATAAAATCAGGTCTAATTGACCCGGTGAATGAGATAAAAGTCGTATTTTGACCCGATTCTAAATGAAAGAGCTGTGTTGTAGAGCTGTAAAAAAAGAGGGTAAAGGTAAGGCTTCTTTTCTTTTTTTTGTAATTTTGCAATTAGATGACATATGGATGGTAATTTGTAGAACAGTTCTTAATAGGACCATCCGCAAATATTGTAAGGCGATGAAAAAGCAGAAATTATACGAAGCAACAGACAAGATGATAACTCTTCTGCAAGATAACTATGCAGTGCTGCGTTGTCTTGGTTCGTTTGGTATCAACTTGGGATTTGGTAACAAAACTGTAGAAGAGGTTTGCCAGAATGAAGGTGTAGATAGTTTTACATTTCTGTGTGTGGTAAATTATACCATAAACGGCTATATGGGTGCCGATGATGTTACCCGCTTGTCGGTTCCTACGCTTTTACAATATCTTAAAGCATCGCACGAGTATTATTTAGGTTTTGAATTACCCTTTATTCGCAAAGAGTTGGTTGCCTCTCTTGAAGCAACCGATAATTTGACTTCGCTTATTATAAAAATATATGATGAATATGCGCATAGTGTAGTTCAGCATATGAAGTACGAAGAGAAAAATGTGTTTCCGTATGTTGAGGCACTTCTTCAGGGAAGAGGACAGGCTAATTATGATGTTGAAACGTTCTCGAAGCATCATGACCAAATAGACTTAAAGTTGCGCGAGTTGAAGAATATTATAATTCAGTATTTCCCAGTAGACAGTCATCGTAATAATCAGCTTTACGCCACTCTGTTCGATATATACAATTGTGAGTCTTGGCTTTCGCAACATTCTGATGTAGAAGATAATATTTTTATTCCAGCAGTAAAACTTCTTGAGGGTAAAATACGCCAAAACGACATAACACAAAAGTTGTCGAATATGATTAACAAGAATAGCGATGCTGATGTGTTGAGTGAACGAGAACGCGATGTGATAGTTTGCTTGGTACAGGGAATGACTAACAAGGAGATGGCTGATCATTTGTGTATTTCTGTAAACACGGTAATTACACACCGCAAAAATATTGCGCGCAAATTGCAGATTCATTCTCCGGCAGGACTTACCGTTTATGCTATTGCCAAGGGATTGATAGATATTACATCGGTCAAGCTTTAATTCAATTCAAGACGTTGAAAGCGTCTATTATTTAGTATGGTAGATAACCATCTGTTAGCTATATTGTTACTAATATATGGTTGTTTTTTTAGTTTAAATACCAGTAAAACATAGGCTATATTTTTAGCGTTGAGGTAATTATTAAAATATGTAAACGCATAAACTTTTCTTGTATTCGCCAATAGCGTAAGCAAGTTTTTTATTATCTTTGCAAGTGATAAAAATAGAAAACAAATGCCTGAATATTTTATCTAAAGTTTTCCATTTTGGAAAACTTTTTTGAAAAATCAAACGGAAAAGTTTTCCAAAAAGAAAATTTTCTTAATAATTGACATGAACATAAATAACGGGATATATGGAAATTAAAAACTTTACCATTACAAAAAGAGATGGTGGGAAAGACCGCTTCTCAATGGACAAAATTATGAATGCGATAATCAAGGCATTTGACTCTGTGAAAGAACCAATAGACCTTGGCTGTATCTCAAAATTGATAAGTCGGCTTAATATATATAATAATATTAAGGTAGAGGA
>CAVKSZ010000044.1:0-15499 GCA_963659135.1 Bulleidia sp.
CCCAATTGGCTGACGACCGTCAACTTTATTGCCGACGGCCGTGGGCAATATAGAAAACATTACAAAATAACTATAGAACCCACAAATATGTTGAAGAATAGCTATATCGGAGATAAGCATGGTATTTTAAATGAAAGCACCGTGATTTTTTATCGTCACTTAGTAAAGAAATTAGTGTCAGTAAGACTTTTTCTCAATGTGTAATTCGTGGTGGTAATTTTTGTGGTTAAAGCGTGTGTCAATTCATAAAAAATAAGTAATTTTGCGCATATACATAGGCAGAATATTCTGCTTTTGAATAGAGAATTAATTTGACAACATTTGTAGAGTCTTTTTGTAAGTCTGCGTCTGCTGTACGAAGAGAAGGTGTGGTAGATAAGATAACCCCGACAAGTATAGAGGTGCGGATAACTCGTGCTTCGGCATGCGGCGGTTGTAACTTGTCGGCTCGCTGCAATGCATCGGAATGTAGGGATATGATTGTAAGCGTTCCGGTAAATAGTGGGGCTACTTATAGTGTTGGCGATAAGGTAATGGTAGTAACATCGTCGTCTTCGGTAAAAAAAGCGTTGCTTATGGGGTTCTCTATTCCTTTATTTTTATTGTTGGCAACCATTGGTTTTTGCCAGTTGGTATTTGATACAGGCGAGATAAGAGCCGCCTCTTTTGGGCTACTTGTTCTTATACCTTATTATATAATATTATATCTCTGCCGCAATATTGTAGGTAGATGTGTAGATATAAGCGTTGAAAAATATGAATGAAATGAATTATATTGTAGTGGCGATGTTTGCACTTGGCGGTGTGGCTTTGTTGGCAGCTGTGATATTGTATCTGGTATCGCGCAAATTTGCCGTTAAAGAAGATCCGCGTATAAAGGATGTGCAAGATTGTCTGCCAGGAGCCAATTGTGGCGGTTGTGGCTTTGCAGGATGTGCAGCATTAGCAGAAGCACTGGTAAAGGGTGCCGATAGTGGCAGTATAGAAGGTTTGCGATGTCCAGTGGGTGGCGATGTAGCTATGGGCAATATAGCTAGTGTGCTAGGTATAACGGTACAGGCCACAGAACCCTTGGTGGCTGTAGTTCGTTGTAACGGTACTTGTGAGAATCGTACACGGGTGGCTGCCTACGAAGGTCTGCATACCTGTGCGGCGGTTAATGCCGTAGGTGCTGGCGAAACTGGTTGTGGCTATGGTTGCTTGGGATGTGGAGACTGCACAGCTGCCTGTCAGTTTGGTGGTATTGTAATTAATCCAGAAACGGGATTACCAGAAGTAGACGAGCAGGTTTGCACGGGTTGTGGTGGTTGTGTAAAGGCTTGTCCACGCAATATTATAGAACTAAGAAAGAAAGGTCCTAAGGGGCGTAGAGTTTATGTGAGTTGTGTGAATAAAGACCGTGGACCGGTGGCCCGAAAATCTTGTCAAGCAGCCTGTATAGGTTGTGGAAAATGCGAGAAAGTATGTCCGTTTGGCGCTATAACCGTAGAGGGATTCCTGTCGTATATAGACTATAACAAGTGTCGTATGTGTACCAAGTGTGTGGCAGAATGTCCTACGGGTGCTATAGTTAAAGTAAATTTCCCCATTAAGAAAAAGGAGGCAGAAGCATGAAACTGCATACATTCAAGATAGGCGGCGTGCATCCGTCAGAATATAAAATTACGGCAGAAACAGCTACGGTTCAGGCTCCATTGCCCGTAGAGGCTATATTTCCACTCTCGCAGCATATAGGTGCACCAGCAAAGGCAGTGGTATCGAAAGGCGACAAGGTGAAAGTTGGTACACTTATTGCAGAGGCCAACGGCTTTGTTTCGGCACCTATTTATTCGTCAGTGTCAGGTACTGTAACAAAGATAGACACTGTAGTTGACGCTACGGGTTATCGCCGTCTGGCAATTATCGTTAAGGTAGAGGGCGATGAATGGGAAGAAACCATTGACCGCAGTGATACCTTAGAAACGCTTGACAAGCATCCCGAACTTACCGCCGAAGAGATAGTAAACCGCATAAAATGGGGCGGAATTACAGGTATGGGTGGTGCCGGTTTTCCTTGTCATATCAAGCTATGTCCGCCTCCTACTGCAAAGGCAGAGTGTGTGATACTCAATGGTGTAGAATGTGAGCCCTATATTACGTCTGATTATAGGCTTATGGTAGAGCATGCCGATGAGATACTGGTAGGCTTGGATTTGCTAATGCGTGCTACTCATGTTACACAAGGCTATATTGGTATAGAGGAGAACAAACCAGAAGCTATCAGATTGTTGCGTGAAAAGACTGCTCATCGTACAGATGTAGAGATAGTACCCCTTAAGATGAAGTATCCACAAGGAGGAGAAAAGCAATTGGTTGATGCGGTTATAAACCGGCAAGTTCCGGCTCCACCAGCCATTCCTGTAAATGTGGGCGCTATAGTGCAGAACGTGGCTACGGCTTATGCTGTGTATCAAGCAGTGATGAAGCATAAGCCTCTGTTTGAACGCTATACTACAGTTTCGGGTCTTGCTTTGGGTAAGTCGGCCAATTATTTGGTGCGTATGGGAACTCCATTCTCGCAGTTGCTATCGCTTAGCGGCTCTTTGCCAGAAACAGATAATAAGGTATTGGCAGGTGGCCCGATGATGGGCAAGGCGGTTGCTTCGCTCGATGTTCCAGTATGCAAGGGAACCAATGCCATAACCGTGCTTAGCGGAAGTGATGCCCATCGCGTCAAGGTACAACCTTGTATTCGTTGTGGTAAGTGTGTTGAAGCTTGTCCTATGGGGCTTGAGCCTTATCTCTTGGCTACTCTTTCTGCTAATGGTATGTATGAGCGTGCCGAGCAAGAACAGATAGTATCGTGTATAGCTTGTGGTAGTTGTCAGTTTACTTGTCCTTCGGGTCGTCCTATTCTTGACAATATACTGATAGGAAAGGGCAAGGTAATGGGAATTATAAAATCACGTAATCAGAAGAAATAACATAATGAGCAAATTGATAATATCTCTTTCCCCCCATGTTCATGGCGGCGACAGTGTAGAGCGCAATATGTATAATGTGCTGATAGCATTGGTTCCGGCATTGCTAGTGTCTTTCTATTATTTCGGTTTAGGTTCGGTAGTAGTCTGCTCGGTAAGCGTAGCCGCTTGCGTATTTTTTGAATGGGCTATAACACGTTATTTACTGCGTAGACCAACCACCTTGCTGGATGGTTCGGCTTGTATTACCGGTCTGTTGTTGGGAATGAATTTACCCAGCAACTTTCCCATTTGGATGATTATTGTCGGGGCGTTGGTAGCGATAGGAATTGGAAAAATGACGTTTGGTGGCCTGGGATGCAATATATTTAATCCTGCCATCGTGGGGCGCTGCTTCCTGTTGGTAAGTTTTCCTGCAGCCATGACATCATGGCCAGTGGTAGGTCAGGGTACTGTTTATACCGATGCAGTTACAGGGGCTACTCCGTTAAGTCTGATGAAAACAGCCATTAAGACGGGCGATGTAACCGTACTGGAAAAGTTGCCAGATACAATGGATATGCTGTTGGGAAATGTAGCCAATGGTTTTGGCGCAGGAACTATCGGCGAAGTATGTGCCTTAGCCTTGATTATAGGATTGATATGGATGCTATGGCGTCGAGTTATTACTTGGCATATTCCAATAGTAATTTTTGGCACAGTATTTGTGTTGAGCACTTTGTTACATGTATGTAATCCAGTCTATGCCAACCCGGTAGCAGTGCTGCTTAGTGGAGGATTGATGTTAGGAGCTATCTTTATGGCTACCGACTATGTTACATCGCCTATGACCCATAAGGGCCAAATAATTTATGCCGTGGGCATAGGAGTGCTTACTGTAGTAATACGTAACTGGGGGAGTTATCCCGAAGGTATGTCGTTTGCCATTCTTATTATGAATGCATTTACGCCACTTATCAATTTCTATGTCAAACCTAAACGATTTGGGGAGGTTAAAAAATGAAAAAGATAGAATCTACACTTACTAACATGATAATTGTGCTGGTTGGCGTATCGTTGATAACTGGCTTTCTATTGGCTATGGTAAATCATGTAACCGAGGGCGCTAAGGCTGAACAGAAAACAAAAACATTGGCCGAAGGCATACGTATGGTGATGGGTAGCAAGGATATAACCGTATTGCGTACAGATACGGTAGAAATTCCAGTAGATGGAAAGCAAACTACTTTAGTATTACATCGTACCGTTGGTGGCGGAGCTGCCGTAGAGAGTCAGACAATGGGCTTTGGCGGAGACTTGCGTGTGCTTGTTGGATTTGCTTCTGATGGAATAATAACGGGATATACTATATTGCAGCATGCAGAAACTCCAGGTCTTGGAGCTAAGGCCACAACTTGGTTTCAGAAAGACGGAAAAGGAAAGATTATAGGTAAGAATGCCGCCATGCCACTCACGGTGAAAAAGGATGGGGGAGACGTTGATGCCATTACGGCTTCTACCATTACGTCAAGAGCTTTCTTGAAAGCAGTTAATCAGGCATATTCTGCCTATATGAAGCAGTCGGCCGATGCTCATACTGGTGCAACCAAAGTAAAGAAAGGATAGAAGATGAAACTACTCAATATAATATGGAACGGCATTGTAAAAGAAAATGCCACGTTTGTATTGCTGCTGGGTATGTGCCCAACGTTGGCTACCACTACGAGTGCGACTAACGGACTGATGATGGGCTTGGCCACGATGGTCGTGCTGATATGCACCAATTTTGCTATTTCGTGTATCAAGAATATTACTCCCGATAAGGTGCGCATACCTGTATTTGTAGTGGTTATTGCAGCATTTGTAACCATTCTTCAGATGTTTATAGAGGCTTATCTGCCCGAAGTCAATAGGAGTTTGGGTATTTATATACCATTGATAGTAGTAAATTGTATCATATTAGGGCGGGCAGAAGCATTTGCCTGTAAAAATACACCCATAGCCAGTATTGCCGATGGTATAGGTATAGGTTTGGGGTTTGCTTCAGCACTTACGCTGCTTGGCTCGGTACGCGAGATATTGGGTGCTGGTTCTATTTTTGGCTATACGCTCTTGCCCGAGACTACCAATATCTTGCTATTTGTACTTCCTCCAGGAGCATTCATCAGTTTGGGGTATTTGGTAGCAGTGTTCAATCGTTTTAAAAAAGTTTAGACTATGGAATATATATTGATATTTATCTCTGCGGTTTTTGTCAATAATATTATACTCTCACAGTTTTTGGGTATATGTCCGTTCTTGGGTGTATCCAAAAAGATAGATACCGCATTGGGTATGGGTATGGCGGTGGCATTTGTACTTACCTTGTCAACCGTGGTAACTTATGTAGTGCAGTATGCGCTGCTTGAGCCGTTAGGATTGCAATATCTGCAGACGTTGGCATTTATTTTGGTTATAGCAGCGTTGGTGCAGATGGTTGAGATTATATTGCGTAAGGTATCGCCAGCACTTTATCAGGCTTTGGGTATATTTCTTCCCCTTATCACTACCAACTGTGCTGTGCTGGGTGTGGCCATCCTTGTAGTACAGAAAGAATATTCGCTAATGGAGAGTGTGGTTTACGCATTTTCTATAGCTTTGGGTTTTGCTCTATCGCTTACGGTTTTTGCAGGAATAAGAGAGCAGTTGGCTTTGGTGCAGATACCTAAGGGAATGCGTGGTATGGCCATTGTGCTGGTAACGGCAGGTCTGCTTAGTCTTGCGTTTATGGGATTCAGTGGCGTTGATGGTGGTCTGAAAGCCGCTTTGGGCATGGAGTAGAAAAGAATAAAAGTTAATATCTAAAATATGAAACAAACAATTTTGGTAACAGGTGGTACTGGCTTTATTGGCTCTCATACCACAGTAGAGTTAATTGAGGCTGGTTATAAGGTAGTAGTAGTTGATAACCTGTCAAATTCAAATGAGAATGTACTTGATGGTATAGAGAAAATAACTGGAGTGCGTCCTGTATTTGAGAAAGTAGACCTGCGTGACAAAGAAGCTACAGAGAAAGTATTTGAGAAATACCCAGATATAGAGGGTATTATCCATTTTGCTGCTTCTAAGGCTGTAGGCGAAAGTGTGCAGAAGCCTCTGCTGTATTATCGCAATAATATTGTTTCGCTGGTTAATCTGCTTGAACTTATGCCTAAGTACAATGTCAAGGGAATCATATTCTCGTCGTCTTGTACGGTTTATGGTCAGCCAAAACCGGAGAATCTGCCAGTAACAGAGAAGGCTCCCCACCAGAAGGCTACATCACCTTATGGAAATACCAAGGAAGTAAACGAGCAGATAATATTAGATTATATTAATAGTGGTGCTGCTATCAAAAGTATCGTGCTGAGATATTTCAATCCCATAGGTGCTCATCCATCGGCCCTAATCGGCGAACTGCCCAATGGAGTGCCTAACAATCTTATTCCTTTTGTTACCCAGACTGCTATAGGTGTGCGTAAGGAACTAACTATCTTTGGTAACGATTATGATACGCCAGATGGAACTTGTATACGCGACTATATATATGTAGTAGATTTGGCTAAGGCTCACGTGGCAGCTATGGCTCGTGTATTGGATAAGGAAACTGAGCCAATAGAGTATTTCAATATAGGTACAGGAAAGGGTAACTCTACTCTTGAGATAGTTGAAACTTTCGAGCGTGCTACAGGTGTAAAACTCAATTGGAAATATGGTCCCCGCCGCAGTGGAGACATCGAAAAGATATGGGGCGACTGCACTTACGCCAACGAAGTGTTGGGTTGGAAAGCCGATACTCCTCTTGATGATGTTATGCGTAGTGCCTGGAACTGGCAGCTCAAGCTACGTAAAGATGGCATAATGTAATACGCTATATACATTTAGATAGGAAAAATATATGTGGCGCACATTCATAGGAATGTGTGCCACGCTTGTTTATGGAGGATAAAGTGAAAATAGGTTTTGCTTGTTTTATACGAGATTTTTTATTGGCATTAATAAAAATAGGCTGAACACCATTTGTGTTCAGCCTATTTTATTTCTTCCGATAAAGGACTATGCCTCTGCGGGAGTTTCTGCTGGAGTTTCTTCAGCAGACTCAGCCTGTGCTGCGGCCTCGGCTTCAGCCTTGGCAGCAGCCTCAGCAGCCTTCTTGTCAGCTACTTTCTTGGCGATAGCCTCGTTGATTTTCTTCTCCTGCTCAAGTTCCTTGGCAGCGGCTTCCTTCTTACCATTAGCTACGTTCTCACGAGCAGTTGTGGTTTTCTGGTCTTTGCTCTGCTTCCAAGCATCAAATTTCTGCTGCATAGCAGCTTCATCGAATGCGCCCTTCTTTACACCGCCTTTAAGGTGTTTCATCAGGTATACGCCCTCGCCCTTAAGAATGTTGCGGGCTGTATCGGTAGGCTGTGCGCCAACCTCTACCCAATAGAGTGCACGCTCGAAATTCAAATCTACAGTTGCGGGATTGGTGTTAGGATTGTAAGTACCAATCTTCTCAGTAAATCTACCATCACGTGGTGCTCTTGCGTCAGCGATTACGATGCTATAGAAAGCATAGCCTTTACGACCGCCGCGCTGTAATCTGATTTTTGTTGCCATTTTTAATGTAAAATTATAATGAGGTTTGAATTTAATTGCTGTCATCGCGTGACAGCGGATGCAAAGTTAGTATAAGTTTTTGGAAAATAAAAGTAAATTAATGAAAATCTGACTGTTAGTAGTACTTTTTTGTTATTTTACGAATTTACGTAAATCAGTATATATATTAATTAGGTATAGGATGGTGTCTGGCATCTGAATGTCGATGTCAACCTTGTCGGATTATGACGGGCTTTTTATTGATGTTTTCTTTATTGCCGACGGCCGTCAGCAATAAAGTTTACATTCGTCAGCCAATTGTGCGACGGCCATCACCCAACTTGCTTACGGCCGTGGGCAGTATATAAAACCAAAAAGTTATCGAAAGAAGACCAAGTCGTTATCCCACGATAAAAACAAACTTATGTCACGGCTCTTTCTTTTATAACTTAGAACAAGCTGATAACCACAGATTGTGTGGATTTGCACCAGCAAATACACATGGCATTTAACGTATTATTTAGGTCATGTTGTATCAATAGTCACATTGGGCTGCTTCTAAATGCCTATCAGTCACAAAAATTTAAATCTCAAAGCATTTTTAAATAAAAGAACTGCGAATTTGCGCATAATTGTAATACTGTGGCACGTTTTTTGTATATTTATTGGCAGAACAGAATAAAAATATATATAATTATGCAAAAAGGTAATATAGGTGTAACGACAGAGAATATATTTCCTGTCATCAAGAAATTCCTCTATTCAGATCACGAGATATTTCTTCGTGAAATGGTTTCTAACGCAGTAGACGCTACACAGAAGTTGAAGACACTGGCTGCCCAAGGCGACTTTAAAGGCGAACTGGGTGATATAACAGTGCATGTGAATCTGGATAAAGACAAGGGAACCCTTACTATAAGTGATCGCGGTATAGGTATGACTGCCGATGAGGTAGACCGCTATATCAACCAGATAGCTTTTTCTGGAGTAAACGACTTTGTAGAAAAATATAAAGATAAGGCTAATGCTATTATCGGTCATTTCGGTTTAGGATTCTACTCGGCTTTCATGGTAAGTAAGAAGGTTGAGATAGTAACCAAGAGCTATAAGGATGATGCCAAGGCTGTAAAATGGTCGTGCGATGGTAGTCCCTCGTATACCTTAGAAGATGCCGAGAAAGAAGGTCGTGGCTCAGATATTATTCTTTATATAGATGATGACTGCAAGGAATTCTTGGAGAAGGCTCGTATAGAGACTCTGCTCAACAAATATTGCAAGTTCTTGGCAGTACCTGTAGCCTTTGGCAAGAAAACAGAATGGAAAGATGGTAAGCAGGTAGATACCGATGAAGACAATATAATAAATAATGTAGAGCCCCTCTGGACTGCCACTCCTAATAAGTTAAAGGACGAGGATTATAAGAGCTTCTACCGCACGCTCTATCCTATGCACGATGAGCCTTTGTTTTGGATTCATCTTAATGTAGATTATCCGTTCCATCTTACAGGTATTCTCTATTTCCCCCGTATAAAGAGCAATATAGAACTCCAGCGCAATAAGATACAACTCTATTGCAATCAGGTATTTGTTACCGATCAGGTAGAGGGCATAGTACCAGACTTCCTTACACTTCTGCATGGTGTTATCGATTCGCCGGATATTCCACTTAATGTAAGTCGTAGTTATCTGCAGAGCGACTCGAATGTAAAGAAGATTTCTACCTACATCACCAAGAAAGTTGCCGACCGCTTGCAGTCACTTTTCAAAGAAGATAGAAAGGCTTTTGAAGAGAAATGGGACGATGTGAAGTTGTTTATCAACTATGGTATGCTGTCGCAGGAAGACTTCTACAACCGAGCTAAAGATTTCTCTTTGATGAAAGATACTGATGGCAAATACTTTACGTTTGATGAATATAAGACCCTTATCAAAGATAATCAGACCGACAAAGATGGCAACTTGGTATATCTCTATGCCAACGATGCTACCGAGCAATATTCGTATATAGAAGCTGCCAAAAACAAGGGATACAGTGTATTGTTAATGGATGGCGAACTGGATACTCCAACCATCTCTATGCTAGAGCAGAAACTGGAGAAGAGTCGTTTTACCCGAGTTGATGCAGATGTTGCCGACCGCCTTATAGTAAAGGAAGACGCTAAAGCGAATCAGTTGGGCGAGGAAGAGAGCGATAAACTTTCAGAAGTATTCAAGAGTCAGATGCCTAAGATGGATAAGGCCGAATTTATGGTAGAGGTTCATGCTATGGGTGAAGATGCGCAACCAGTATTGGTTACCCAAAACGAGTATATGCGTCGTATGAAAGAAACCAGCAAGTATCAGCCAGGAATGAGCTTCTATATGCAGATGCCCGACTCGTATATGGTAGTACTCAATAGCGACCATCCATTAGTAAAACAAGTACTTGACGACACCGACAAGGCTACCTCGGAAGCTTTGAAGCCTATCGAGGCAGAACTGCGCGGACAAAAGGCTCGTTTGGCTGCTCTCAACCAGAGTCAAAGTGGCAAAAAGGCCGAAGAGATAAGCCAAGAAGAAAAAGACGATAAGACCAATACTCAAAAAGCCATCGATGACCAACGCACCAAGAAGACTCAAATACTGAGTGAGTATGCAGCCGGTAACGAGATTGTTCATCAGCTTATTGACCTGGCTTTGCTTCAGAATGGTATGTTGAAAGGTCAGCGCCTAAACGAATTCCTCAAGCGTTCGGTTGATATGATTAAAGGAAGTTCAGAAAAATAAACCATAAAAGACTATATCTATAAGCCACGTCTATATCATAGGCGTGGCTTTTTTCTGCCTTTTTCGATATGTTTCTAACAGACTGTGGCTATTTTTTACTGTAATTTTATTCTAAATTATACTTGAGATAGGGTAGAGAGCAGGTTTTGTGCTGACAATAATATGAAACCATTGTGACAAAGCGCATTAAGGTGTATAGTACGGAGGTTGAAGTTATGATTCGGTACGCCGTATGCTATCCGGATGAAAAGAAATAACAAGAATATTTCAAAAAAAATGAAGAAAAATTTGGAGGTAATAAAAAAACTCTGTACCTTTGCACTCGCAATTAAGGAACAAGCTTACGCTTCTTACTTAAAATGCAATACGGAATGGCTCCGTAGCTCAACTGAATAGAGCATCTGACTACGGATCAGAAGGTTGTGGGTTTGAATCCCGCCGGAGTCACAAAAAAAATATCTAAATAAGGTCTTAGACAAAGAGATTATTTAAGAAGTCTAATAGCTGCAAATCTACTAGTAAGGAGTGATTTGTAGCTATTTTTATTCACAGACGCCCATAAGACAATACATAAACCGTTCGTAGAATGTCCTACACATATAGTCTTGCAAACATTTAAAACGAACAAATAATGTAAGTTTATATTCTAATTTTACAAAGATGCATTAAAATAAAAAACCTATTATCGTTAATCTAATGTTAATATAAAAATATCATACGGCTTTTCTCCCACCCCGAATGAATCAACACGTTGGAAGAAAAGCCATATGATATCAGCTAATACTAAGACTACAATAAGCCTAGTAATTGAAGAATATATGGTGCTAAAATAGCAGTAAAGATTCCATTTAAAGTAAGGCCAAGCGAAGCATAAGCCCCATGCTCCATACCATGTTCCATTGCTGCAGATGTTCCAACGGCATGTGAAGCTGTTCCTAGAGAAATACCTTGTGATGATGGCATACCAATATGACCATATTTTAATATACGAAATCCTGTCACAGCTCCAAAAATCCCCACAAACACCACTATTGTAGCTGTAAGCGAGGGAATACCACCAACACTTTTTGTAACTTCCATTGCTATCGGTGTTGTTACAGACTTTGCTGCCAAAGAAAGTACGACACGATGAGATGCACCAAAATATTGAGCCAACATAACAACAGACACTATTCCAACAAGACAACCAACCAACTGTGACATAAAAATAGGAATAAGTTCATGCTTTATCGAACTAAGCTGCTTATATAAAGGTACTCCTAACGATACAACTGCAGGTTTTAGCCAAAACTCTATCTTTGACCCACTAATTTTATACGTTTCATAATCAACACCAGCCACGGACAAAAAACAAATCATAAAAGCAATGCTCACCAATATAGGATTAAAAATTGGCAAGTTTAAAACTTTTCTTACTAATTTTGCCAAGAAATAAACACCAAATGTAAGTGTCAACAAAAAATAATCATTATTGAAGTATTCGTGAATATCCATTATAACCTATCTTTATTCTATAAATTTTAATAAAATTTCTCACGCAAAGAAAAAAAACACGCATTTATTATATAAAGCCTTAACACTTATCTTTTTCTCTTTTCACTTTTTTATTTAAGGCATTAACTATTTTTCTAGCAGCAATATGTGTCCATCCTGTAACAACAAGCACAAGTATAGTACTTATAGCAGTAGCCAATACTATAGGCAATATTTCGGCTCGTATTATATCGAAGTAAAGCATAAGTGCCACACCTGGCGGAACGAAGAAAAAGCCCATATTTTTGACTAGAAAATTTGAAATATCCTCAACCCATTCTAATCGAATAACTTTAATTTTAAGGAATAAAGTCAACAACAACATCCCAATGATACTTGACGGTATTGTTACTCCTGTCAACCAGACAACAAATTCCCCTACTGCAAGACATCCAATGATAATCGCTAATTGCCTAAACATGTTTTTACCTTTCGACTTTATAGTTTATAAAATATATTTCTTTACACATTCTCTATTTATAACTTTCTGCTATCAACCAAAGCAATGATACCAATACCACAATACCTTTCCACCTTATTATATTATTGCACAAATTTTTATACCATTTTAAACAAGCTCTTACATACTAGATTTCAATTTCCTCAATTTCTCCATACCCAACAGAATGTTTAAAACAATCTTTTTCGTCAAAAAGGCCAGCATAGATTCCCGCACAAATAAGAACTCCACAATGCGAAAAAATTGCTACATTATCATAAGCCAGCATCTTTAACCAATCAAGAAACGACGAAACGCGCAAATAGAGTTGTGGAAAGCTCTCACCATTAGTTGTAGGTTGATGCATATAGTCATCATACCACTTCTGCAAATTATCATCCTCAATCTCATCATACTTTTTCATCTCCCAATCGCCCATGTTCAATTCTTTAAGCCTTTCATCCGTCTGACAATCAGCAAAGCCACAATACTCTGCAAGTACCTTAGCCCTCGAAAGTGGAGAAGAAAATACCATATCAAATTTTCTGCCATCTAAAAGTCTTTTCGTTCGTTCAGCCTCTTCTTGAAAAGACTCTGCCACAGGAACATCAGACCAACCATAACAGACACCTTTTGGCACATCAACACTTGTATGCCTCACTAACGTAACCTTCATGCTATAATGTAATAAACCTTTTATTTATTTTTCAAGTCACTATCATTCCTACTAAAAGTCGAAATCTAGCACAATATCCTTCAATGCAGCAGACTTCAATGCCAAATTCCAAAGGATTGCAACAACAATGTAAACAGACAATTCTGTAAGCAAAAACAATGCACCACAACAATCACCTGTATAACCATGCAACCGTTTCATTATCATACGATACAAAAAAAACATTACAACACATGGAACAAAAACTACAATATTCCAATCAAACACAGAACCAACAAAATAAAAGAACAGGCATAACGGCAACAATCCTTGAACAGCAAGTCCTATTCCCGCCTGCACATTCATACGCCTATATACATTTTTAGCTTTTGACTGTTCCTCTGTTCTCGCATAAGGCAAAAATTGAATAACTTGACCAGCAATCATTTTTGCATAAGGATCAGCAGCAAATATCGTGATGGCTGCCAATGTTGGAGGTAGTGAAGCCAAAGAAAAGAACAACAACAATTCATAGAAAATTATTCCTAAAACCCCATACGTTCCTATTCGTGAATCCTTCATGATATCTAGTATACGTTGCCTATCATGCCCTCCTCCACCAAATCCATCCATAAAGTCTGTTAGTCCGTCCTCATGCAATGCACCTGTAATAAGCAAACGACTTATCATTGCCGCCAATATCGCCATATTATAAGGCATTACTTTTGCTCCGAAGTAAAGAACAAAGGCCATAACACCCCCTGTTATCCAACCGACCATTGGCCAATATTCTACAACAGACCTATATGCTACCTTTGGAGGTTGGTAAATTCGCCAAAAGGGGAAACGCGTAAAAAAGATCAATGCCGCCCAAGCATTCTGCCACCATTTAGAAGTATTTAGTGATATTTGCATTTTCAAAATTATTCATTTCGTTAATCATCCTAACACTACTCTCTATAATCGGATAAGCACACAAAGCTCCAGTTCCTTCACCTAAGCGTAATCCTAAATTCAAAAGCGGCTTTCCTCCCAATATTTTTAACATCGTAGCGTGAGCATGTTCATCACCACAATGACCGAAAATTGCATATTTCAAAACTTCCGGAGCGATTTTACTTGCCGCAAGAAGACATGCCGACATAATAAATCCGTCAATCAGAATGATTATCTGTTTTTCTGCAGCTTTCAACATTGCTCCTATTGCTGCAACCATTTCAAATCCGCCAAAATTACGTATCACATCAAATGTATCTTCACTATGAAAATCGCGATAAAAACGTTCTACCGAATGATTTAACACTTCTAGCTTATGCTGCATTTGTTCTTCATTTATTCCAGACCCTGCCCCGATACATTCATCAAGTGGCACGCCACCAAATATATGAAGCCATACACTTGAAGGAGAAGTATTGGCTATTCCCATTTCTCCAATACACAAAATGTTACACCCCTCTGCAATACACTCCTCTGCAAGCGTAGCTCCATTAGATAAAGCTTTATACATTTGCGCCTCAGTCATAGCCGGCTCATAAAAAAAGTTCTTAGTTCCATTGGCTATTTTCATATTTCGTATTTCAGGAAAGTCACTAAGCTCATGATCCACACCCAAGTCTACAATTTTCAAATTGAAGCCATGTTGTCTACAAAACATGTTGACACCACCCCCACCTTTCGTAAAGTTAATCATTTGTTGCCAAGTAACATCACGAGGTGAACAACTCACACCCTCTTTTTCTATGCCATGATCACCACCAAGCAACAAATGGCAAGGATGAACTAGAGAAGGTGACAATGTCTGCTGAACAAGACATATCTGCATAGCAATGTCTTCCAAAATGCCTAAAGAATGTTTAGGTTTGTTTAAGTTGTCAATTTTTTCCTGAACAGCTTGTCGCAATTGAACATTAGGAGCTTGTATATTGAATGATATCATTGTATAATTTAAGATTTATCTGTTTTTAAATAATAAAACAACAATATAAAAAAAGAGTCATTCCTACTCCATCTTATACTCATTTAATTTTAATAGGTATACCGCTAACTAAAAAATATACTTCATCTGCTTCTTGGGCAACATATTGATTAAGGCTACCAAGCAAATCTGTAAAGCGTCTCTGCACATTATTACTACTCACCCCTCCACAGCCAATTTCATTAGTCACGAAAATAAATGTTGCATTCTGATTAGTGAATTTTTTGAATTCCGCCTTAATCTTTTCTAGCGTAAGATCAACATCAATCTCATTATCTTGCCTTACGGCATGATCTTTTCGGTCAAAATCCTCTGCATAATTTTCTGCAAAAAAGAAATTTGTTGCCCAAAGTGTCAAACAATCTACAAGCACTACCCTTTCATTTACAACCAAAGACCCCAAAAACAATTCCTCCTCTATGTTTTCCCACCGTTGTTTACGGCGTGCTTTATGTTTGTCTACCCTCTTTTTGAACTCATCGTCCCAAATATGAGCGGTTGCCACATAGACTGGATTATCGGAAAGAGCAAGAGCCATTTTCTCTGCATACACACTTTTCCCTGAGCGTTGACCGCCGGTTATTAGTATAATC
>CAVKSZ010000045.1:0-14771 GCA_963659135.1 Bulleidia sp.
GTGTAGCTAAGGTGAGTGCATCTACAGATGGCGCATTCGCTATATATAGTGGCAAGCCCGTAATGCAGGCTCCGCCGGTAATAGGAAGGCACAGATAATATACCGAGGATGGTGTCTTACTGATGCCTGAATGATATTTTCAGGATTGCCCACGGCCGTAGTACAAGTTGTCTGCGGCCGTGGGCAACTTGGTTGATGGCCGTAAACTCTTTGGCTGGCGGCCGTCAGCAATCTGGTAAAGCGTTGTTTGGCGGTGGTAGCTATGTATGGGGGTACAGAAAAGACTACTGCTGGCTGGTTAGCGATTAATTTCTATCCTATAAGTTTTGCGTTTCGTCTAAAAATGGTTATATTTGCAAAGATTGTTGTAAGCGTATAATAAGATGGGCGGCTTGTAAAAGACGATTTGAGAGCTGCGTTCTCTTGATGTTTGAACGCTTAAAATCTGATGAATATAAAATGTTATGATAGGAACTATTGTGAATACAGCCTGCATAGTTTGCGGCACGCTGATTGGTGCTTTTCTGCACCGCGGAATCAAAGACCAGTACAAGCGTATATTGTACGACGGATTGGGCTTGGCCAGTCTGGCTATCGGACTAAATGCCACCATTACCCACTTTTCTGCATGCCGCTATCCGGTACTGTTTATCGTGGCATTGGCTGTAGGTGGCGTTGTGGGTACGTGGATAGATGTAGACGGGCGCTTTCGCCGTGCTGTAGACAAGCGGTCGAAAGGCGATAAGAATAACAGGCTTGCTGACGGATTATCAACCTCTATCTTGCTTTACTGTATTGGTCCGTTGTCAATGCTGGGGCCAGTAATTAGCGCGCTTAATGGCGACAATACATTTCTCTATACCAATGCAACTCTCGACCTTGTGTCAAGTATAGTATTTGCCTCTACCTATGGTGTGGGACTGCTTATCTGTGCGCCCGTACTGTTCTGCTGGCAAGGCATGTTCTATGGCGTAACCAGTATTTGCAGTACCGCTATTAGCGATGCTCTCATGGCCGAATTGCTGGTTATTGGCGGTCTGCTTATAGCCGCTTCGGGTCTATCGTTGCTCAATATCAAGAATTTTAAGACCCTTAACCTGTTGCCGGCACTGCTTGTTCCTATCGTATGGTATGCCGTTGTTGCCATTATTAGGGTTTAGTGTAATATTTTGCCGCTTTTCCATCAAAAATAAATCCGAAATCAGCCAAAGCTAATTATTAGAACCACCCTAAACTAAAAAATAATAAAAAGAACGTTTTTTTCGTTTGTTATCAATATATTCGCTATCTTTGCACGGAAATTTAAAAATGGCTCGTTTCGACCACGTTAAGAGTAGGAAGAAAGGGATTTTTAGATGCAAAAAACAAAACAATAACAATTTAGATGAACGTAATTACGAAAACAGTTCAATTGCCTGATGGAAGAACCATCACAATTGAGACCGGAAAGGTTGCAAAACAGGCCGACGGAGCAGCAGTGCTTCGTATGGGCAACACCGTGCTTTTGGCAACTGTTTGTGCAGCTAAGGACGCAGTTCCGGGTACAGATTTTATGCCTTTGCAAGTAGATTATCGCGAGCAGTACAGTGCCGCAGGCCGCTTCCCAGGCGGTTTTACCAAGCGCGAAGGCAAGGCCAGCGATAACGAGATACTTACTTCTCGACTGGTAGACCGCGCACTCCGCCCCCTCTTCCCCTCTAACTACCACGCAGAGGTATACGTGCAGGTAATGCTGCTCTCTGCCGACGGTGTAGACCAGCCCGATGCTTTGGCAGGTTTTGCTGCATCGGCAGCCATGGCTTGCTCAGACATTCCCTTTGAGCACACTATATCAGAGGTACGCGTAGCCCGCATCAATGGCGAGTATGTAATCAACCCAACATTCCAACAGATGGAAGAAGCCGACATGGACCTGATGGTAGGTGCCACAAAGGATAACATCATGATGGTAGAGGGTGAGATGAAAGAAGTGTCAGAGCAGGATCTTGTAGGCGCTCTCAAGGCAGCCGCCGAGGCTATCAAGCCTATGTGCGAACTGCAGGACGAGCTGTCAAAGGAACTGGGCAAAGACGTAAAGCGCGAGTACTGCCACGAGGTAAACGACGAAGAGCTTCGCCAGCAGATAAAGACAGAACTCTACGCTCCTGTATACGATGTTAACAAGCAGGCTCTTGAGAAGCACGCCCGTATGGACGCTTTCGACAAGATAATAGCCGACTTCATGGAAAAATACGATGCCGAACATGCCGACCTTACTGCCGATGAGCTGGAAGAGAAGCATGCCGAGGCTACACGCTACTACGACGATGTAATGCGCGATGCTATGCGTCGTTGCATATTGGACGAAGGCAAGCGTCTCGATGGTCGTAAGACTACCGATATACGTCCTATCTGGTGCGAGGTTTCACCTCTGCCAATGCCCCACGGAAGTGCTATTTTCCAGCGCGGTGAAACTATGTCGCTCTCTACCTGTACGCTGGGCACCAAGCTCGACGAGAAACTGGTAGACGATGTGCTACAGCGCGGTTATCAGCGCTTCTTGCTGCACTATAACTTCCCTCCCTTCTCTACAGGCGAGGCTAAGGCACAGCGTGGCGTAGGTCGTCGTGAGATAGGTCATGGCCATTTGGCATGGCGCGGTATCAAGGATATGATTCCTGCAGACTTCCCCTATACCGTACGTTTGGTAAGTCAGATTCTAGAATCTAACGGTTCTTCATCAATGGCTACCGTATGTGCCGGAACATTGGCTCTGATGGATGCTGGTGTACCTATGAAGAAGCCCGTATCGGGTATTGCTATGGGTCTTATCAAGAACCCCGGTGAAGACAAGTATGCTATCCTGAGCGATATACTTGGCGACGAAGACCACCTGGGCGATATGGACTTCAAGACAACGGGTACAAAAGACGGACTTACAGCCACACAGATGGATATCAAGTGCGACGGTCTGAGCTTCGAAATATTAGAGCAGGCTCTTATGCAGGCTAAAGCCGGCCGCGAGCACATACTTAACTGCATGATGGAGACCATCTCTGAGCCACGCGCCGAGATGAAGCCACAGGTACCACGTATCGTTGCCTTCGAGATTCCTAAAGAGTTTATCGGTGCAGTGATAGGTCCTGGTGGTAAGATTATCCAGCAGATGCAGGAAGATACCAACACCACTATTACTATCGACGAAGCCGACGGTGTAGGCAAGGTACAGGTGTCGGCTCCTAACAAAGAAGCTATCGATGCAGCCCTGGCCAAGATCAAGGCAATAGTAGCTATCCCCGAGGTAGGCGAGGTATACGAAGGTACCGTACGTTCTATCATGCCTTATGGTTGCTTTGTAGAGATTTTGCCCGGTAAAGACGGATTGCTACACATCAGCGAAATAGACTGGAAGCGTCTGGAAACAGTAGAGGAAGCTGGCATTAAGGAAGGCGACAAGATTAAGGTTAAGTTGCTCGAAATAGATCCTAAGACCGGTAAGTACAAGCTGTCGCGCCGCGTACTGATGGAAAAGCCCGAGGGATATGTAGAGCGTGAGCGCCGTCCACGTCGTGAGGGCGACCGTCGCGGTCATGGTCCTCGTCAGCCTCGTCGCGAAGAGAACAAGGAGCAGTAAGCCCCTTAGGTTCTGCACAGACTGAATAGAAATATTACATCATAATAACCACCGTTAGGATAATACCTATCGGTGGTTTTTTAGTATAAGTAGGTATCAACGGCGCTAGTGTTGTTGATTTCAAGGAATAGTATTTGGTAGGATAGTTGTCATAAAATCGTGGGCAAAATATAAGTTAAAAGTTTGGTAATCACATTGAAAGTAGGTATTTTTGCAGTAAAATAGAACCTAAATGAAAAGATTACTGTTATCAGTTGTTGTGGCTGTACTTACCATAATAGCCAAGGCACAAACAGAACCTCAGTATGTAGAGTCGTTCAAGTACGACAAACGGGTACACGATTTCGGTACCATTCTTGAGAAAGACGGTAAGGTAAGTCATACCTTTACCTTTACTAATACAGGCATAGTACCCGTAGTGATAAGCGATGTAAACTCGTGGTGCGGATGTACCACGGCCGAATTTACCAAGACTCCCGTAATGCCGGGGAAAAAGGCCGAAGTAAAGGTGACATACAACCCCAATTTGCGGCCCGGTAAATTCAGTAAAGAGGTAATACTTAATCTGGATGGAAACAAGGGATATACCCGTATATGGATTAAGGGCAACGTAATACCTTATCGCCATCCCGTAAAAGAAGACTATCCTTACTACTTCGGTAATGGTCTCTACATGGGCTTTAAGGTTTTCTCTTTTCCTCCATTATCTAAAGGCAGTACGTATAGGGTAGTGCAGCGCCTATCTAACGAGACTGACAAGGAAATGACAATCGAGTTTACCAAAAATCCCGATAATAAAGTGCTCAAAATGCCTAAGAAGATAACGCTGAAGCCCAAAGAGCGTACCACATTCAGTGTTACCTACAAGGCACCGGTAACCCATTATGCTAACCGGCATATTAATATAGGTGTAAAGGTTAACGGCAAACCCGCCGAACCTATCCTTGTAAAATGGTTGGGCTCTTCGCAACAGTTTACTCGGTAACTGTAGCAATTTACTGAGTAAAGCCTTTGGCGTAAAGCACAACTATTCATTATCCTGACATAATCAATACGGTGGTAACGATAAGCGCCACCCCCTAAACAATAATAAAATGAATATCAAGACAATGGCTCTGTCCCTGATGGGCAGTACGCTTACAGCCTTGGCCGTGGCACAGACGGCTCCCACACCTATTGCCCCTCTGCCCACCACTCACCAGGTGGCATGGCAGCAGATGGAGACTTACGCATTTATTCACTTTGGTCCTAATACCTTTGGTAACCGTGAGTGGGGATATGGCGACGCTCCGCTGGAGAGCTTTAATCCAACGAGGCTCGACTGTGAACAATGGGCAAAGACCCTTAGCGATGCCGGGATGAAAGGCGTAATCATCACCGCTAAACATCACGATGGTTTCTGCCTATGGCCAACCAAATATACTGACTACAGTATTCGCAATACTCCCTATAAAGACGGTAAGGGCGATATAGTAGGCGAACTGTCGGCTGCTTGTAAGAAGTACGGACTTAAGTTTGGGGTTTATCTCTCACCTTGGGACCGCCACCAGGCTTTCTATGGCACTCCGCTCTACATAGAGTATTTCTATGCCCAACTGGAAGAACTGCTAACCCAGTATGGCGATATATTTGAGATATGGTTTGATGGTGCCAATGGTGGCGACGGCTATTATGGCGGTGCTCGCGAAGAGCGTAAGATAGACCGTCGTACCTATTATAATTTCCCCCGCGCATGGCAGATGGTTAAGCAACTACAGCCACAAGCCATAATCTTCTCTGATGGAGGCCCAGGATGTCGCTGGGTGGGTAACGAGAATGGCTATGCATACGCTACTAACTGGTCGTTCTTGCGTGGCAGTGAAGTATACCCCGGTTACCCTCAATACTGGGAATTGCAACAGGGTCATGCCGATGGCGATACGTGGATTCCTGCCGAATGCGACGTGTCTATCCGTCCCGGATGGTTCTACCATGAGAGCGAAGACAATAGAGTAAAAACAATAGACGAACTTACCGACCTGTATTATCGCAGTGTAGGGCATAACGCTACATTGCTACTCAATATGCCAGTTGATAGGGAAGGACGCATACACCCTATAGATTCGGCTCGCGTGATAGCATTCCACAACCGCATCCAAGCCGAACTGAAAACCGATGTGCTGAAGAAAGCCAAAATCAAGGCAAGCAATGTTCGTGGCAAACAATGGACTACCGCCTGTCTTACTGATGGTAACTATGATACTTATTGGAGTGTAGCAGATACTACTTGTAAGGCTGAGTTGGTTGTTACTATGCCTAGAGAGACAAACGTTAACCGATTAATGTTGCAAGAATATATCCCACTGGGACAACGCGTACAACAATTCAGCGTATACTGGCTAAAGGGAAAAGAGTGGCAGCCCCTATCGGTTGGTGAAGAGACCACTACCATAGGTTATAAACGATTGTTGCGCTTTGCTACCGTGAAGACCCGCAAGTTGCGAGTAGTTATTGAAGCCATGCGAGGTCCCGTTTGTTTGAGTACATTAGCTGCCTATCAAGCCCCAGAAACCGCCAAGGCCACAGTAGCTAAAGAAGAGCGTAAGAGTCTTAATTTTACAGCCACAGAAGAAGCCAACGCCGTAATTTTCGACCTTGGCGAGGAACACGAGATAGGTAATCTCTGCTATCAGCCTCTGCAGGGCGACAGTCGCCACGGACTGGTTTCTAATTACGAAGTCTACGTTGGTACTGACAAGAATAATTTGAAGAAAGTGGCCGAAGGCGAGTTCTCAAATATCCGAAACAATCCGGTTATGCAAGAGGTTTACTTTACTCCTGTACGCGGACGCTTTGTGCAGTTGCGTGCCACACGTATGGTAAACCAGGGCGAGAAGATAGCTTATCAGAAAATAGAAATTAGATAATAGAAGAGATATTATTACGCATGAAAACCTATATGAAACGAAACTTTATGACCGCTGCCATACTGTGTGTGGCTGGCGTTACCATTACGGCACAGAAAAAGTTGTCTTACCGCGATGCATCTTTGCCCGTAGAACAGCGTGTGAACGACCTTCTATCGCGTATGACCCTTGAGGAAAAGGTGGGACAGTTGCGCTGTACGTTGGCCTGGAACTATTATGACATTAACGGTAACAAGGTGTCGCCATCAGCTTCGTTTAAGAAAGATATAGCCGAGGGCAACATTGGAATGTTATGGGCTACATACCGTGCCGATCCCTGGACACAGAAATCGCTTCTCAACGGTCTTACACCCACGCTTGCGGCCAAGGCCGGAAACGCTTTGCAGCGCTACGTGATAGAAAACACTCGTTTGGGCATACCTCTCTTCTTGGCAGAAGAAGCTCCTCACGGTCACATGGCCATAGGTACAACTGTATTCCCTGTAGGCTTGGGCATGGCAGCCACTTGGTCACCCGCCGTGGCAGAAAAAGCCGGTAAGGTGATAGCTCGCGAGGTTCGTTTACAGGGTGGACATATCAGCTATGGTCCTGTTCTCGATATCTCTCGTGACCCTCGCTGGTCGAGAGTTGAAGAGAGCTATGGTGAAGACCCCGTACTTACTGGCGAGATGGGTGCAGCTGTAGTACGCGGATTGGGTGGCGGCAATCTATCATCACCCTATGCAACTCTCGCCACACTGAAACACTTTATAGCCTATGGTACTACCGAAGGCGGACAAAACGGCAACCCCTCAATAGCCGGTGAGCGCGACCTATTGCAAACCTTCTTCCCGCCATTTAAAAAGGCGGTAGATGCCGGAGCACTCTCGGTAATGACATCATACAACTCTCTCGACGGCGTGCCATCAAGCGCAAGCGCACATCTATACAACGACATTCTGCGCAAACAGTGGGGGTTCCGCGGATTCGTGGTTTCCGACCTGTATAGTATCAATGGCATTTGGGAGACCCACCATGTGGCAGAATCTTTGCAAGATGCTGGTGTTATGGCCCTATGTGCTGGTGTAGACGAAGATCTTGGCAGCACGGCTTACGCTCCGCTGGTAGATGCTGTTAAACAAGGCAAAGTGGCTGAGGCTGTTGTTGATACAGCGTGTGCCCGAATACTGCGCATGAAGTTCGAGATGGGACTCTTTGAGCATCCTTACGTAGATGTAAAGGCTGCTTCTACGGTTGGCAGTACCGATAATGCAGCTGTAGCATTAGACGCTGCGCGCCAATCGATTACCTTGTTAAAGAATAAGGATAATGTACTTCCGTTGAGCCGTAATCTGCGTGTGGCTGTAGTAGGACCCAATGCCGATAATGTATACAATATGTTGGGCGACTATACCGCTCCTCAAGCCGACGGAAAAGTGAAGACCGTGCTAGCGGGAATAAAGGCTAAACTGGCAACCAGCCAGATAGAATATGTAAAAGGTTGCGCCGTACGCGATACCAATAACACCGATATTCCCGCAGCCGTTGAGGCCGCCCGTCGTGCTGATGTGGTTGTGGCGGTAGTAGGTGGTTCCAGCGCACGCGACTTCAAGACCAACTACAAGGCTACGGGTGCTGCCGAGACCGATATTAACTCGATAAGCGATATGGATTGTGGCGAAGGATACGACCGCGCTACACTCTCTTTGCTAGGTAGACAGATGCAACTGCTCAAGGCACTGCGCCAGACTGGCAAACCACTGGTAGTGGTATATATAGAGGGTCGCCCGTTAGATAAGGCGTGGGCTGCTGAGAATGCCGACGCACTGCTTACGGCTTACTATCCTGGGCAAGAGGGTGGTGCAGCCGTGGCTGATGTGCTCTTTGGCGATTATAACCCTGCCGGACGCCTTCCGGTTTCGGTTCCCATAAGTGTAGGTCAGCTGCCGGTGTATTACAACAAGCGCGCTCCTAAGGCCCATAATTATGTAGAGATGTCGGCTCAACCCCTATATGCCTTTGGTTACGGCCTAAGTTACACCCAGTTCTCTTATAGCAATCTATCTATTGCCAAGAAGGGTAATGATTATGCGGTATCTTTCGATGTAAAGAACGTGGGCGACCGTGATGGCGAAGAGGTAGCCCAACTCTATCTGCACGACTGTGTAGCATCGGTATCGCAACCGCTTATGCAACTCAAGCGATTCGACCGCGTGTTTATCCCTAAGGGCAAGACCCAACATATAGAGTTTATTCTTACTGCCGACGATCTGGCCATTATAGACCGCGATATGAAGCGTGTGGTTGAACCGGGCGACTTTGATGTAATGGTTGGCGGCTCTTCGGATAATCTGCCGCTGCGTGGTGTACTTACCGTAGAATAATCGCAGACTTATTAATAATATTAAGGGCTGAAACTTCTTGCGAGGTTTCAGCCTTTTTCTATGTATGGCGTATAGATTTGATAACACAGACGGTAAAAATATTGCCGACTGTGCAAAAAATACCCAAGTAAGACTCGGGTTACCACCTTTTTGCCGTAATTTTGCATATAGCCATGTGTAGTAATAGTATGAACGTAAAGATTGATGATACTTGGGCCGCCCAGCTTGGCAGCGAGTTTGCCCAGCCGTATTTTGTCCAACTTGCCGACTTCGTGCACAGCGAGTATGCCTCGCAGGTATGTTATCCGCCGGCTCGTCTCGTATTTAACGCTTTCAACCTATGTCCGTTTGATAAGGTAAAAGTGGTTATCATTGGGCAAGACCCTTATCACGAGGAAGGGCAGGCTATGGGGCTGAGCTTCTCGGTACCCGATGGCGTGGCCATGCCACCTTCGCTGCAGAATATATTTAAAGAAATTCAGGCAGACTTAGGCACGCCTATTCCCTCTACAGGCAACCTTACCCGCTGGGCTCAGCAGGGCGTGCTGCTGCTCAACGCTACACTCACCGTCAGGGCTCATCTTGCCGGCAGTCATCAGCGCCATGGCTGGGAACGATTTACCGATGCTGCCATAAGTAAACTCAGTGCCGAAAGAGAACATCTTGTGTTTATCCTGTGGGGTGGATATGCACGGTCAAAGGCTACTCTCATTGATAGAAATCGCCATTTGGTACTCGAATCGGTACACCCCTCGCCGCTATCGGCCAACCGTGGCGGATGGTTTGGTAATCACCACTTCTCGCAGTGCAACAACTATCTGGTAACTAATGGCATGGAGCCTATAAATTGGTAAGTAAGAATGGCTGAATTACATATTTTGCAAATAGGCGACGTGTTTGTTTCGCCCGATATATTTACGGTAAAATTCTATTGCGACCTTGATGTATGCAAGGGCGCTTGCTGTATAGAGGGCGACGCTGGTGCGCCGGTTACTCTCGATGAAATAGACCAACTGGAAGATACGCTCGATACGGTATGGCAAGACCTTTCGGCCTCTGCTCAGGCGGTGATAGACCGCCAAGGTGTAGCTTATGCCGACCGTGATGGCGACCTGGTAACCAGCATAGTTGGCGGCAAGAATTGTGTGTTTACTTGCTATCAGGGCGATACGTGCCTTTGCGCCTTGGAGCGTGCTTATAGAGCTGGACGTTGTAGTTTTGTAAAGCCCATATCGTGTGCCCTTTACCCCATTCGTGAAAAGGCTTTCCCCGGTGGACAGGTAGGACTAAACTACCATCGTTGGCGCATCTGCCAATGTGCAATAGATAAAGGAAAAGAATTGGATATACCGCTTTACCGCTTTCTTGAAGGTCCGCTTACGCGACGTTTTGGTAAAGAATGGTACGATGAATTGTGTAGCGTAGCCGATGAACTGAAAGCGCAGAACCTTATCTGATTCTGCGCTATCGTATAACTATTATGTTCGCCGATAATCGGTAGGCGACATGCCTACATGCTCTTTAAAGTATTTTCCCATAAAACTCTGACTGGGAAAATTCATCTCCTGAGCTATTTGCTTGATGCTCTTGCGCGAGTTTTTGAGTTGTACGCGCAGTTCCATAATTACATAGTTGTCTATCCACTCGTTAGGCGTGCGCTGACTGGCCTGCTTGATACATTCCGACAGATATTTGGGCGTGATACAGAGTTGCATGCCATACCAACTTACGCGCCGTTCGGTGCGGAAATTCTTTTCTACAAGAGCGATGAAATCGGTAAAAATAGACTCAGAGCGGTTTTTCTTGCGCTCGTCGCTGCTCATAATGCGGTAGATGGTATTTCCTAGGTCGTATATCATCGTGGCAATAGTCATGCGGGCTACATCGCGCCTAAAGTGGTGGTTGGTGCAGTCTATCTTGCTCTTCAGCATTTTGAAGTAATCTGCAAAAGTATCTGCTTCGCTTTCGCTCAAAGCCGACACGGGATGGCTACGGGCAAATAGGAATAGAGACGATATTTCGTGTACATCTTTCACTATATCGCTAAAGAAGGTGGGCGATATAAGGAAACCTATGCCTGTAAAGTCGGCACTAAAAGTACAGTTGTCTATCACCATGCCCGTGCTTGCCACAATTACATCGTTGCGCTTTATGGTGTGCTCTTGTGTGTCTAAGGCATACTTGGCCGTTCCGCTAAGGCATAAACCCGCCATTACGCACTGCATGCGCCGTGGCGTGCTGGGGTTGGGTATCTTAGAAAGGTCGTCGAATAGCACAATATCGTTGTCTATATGGCTACCCGTGTATTTGCTTAGTGTGGCGGCAATGGTTACTTCGGTAATTTTATCGTTTTGTATTTTCATAGTGCTCTTAGTTGAGTGTTAGGTGCTTACGCGATGGCTTTAGACAGATTCCCTCTATACGTTGTATGCATGCAGGCTTGAATCGCCCCGTGCCCGTTACGCGTATGCGGCGGTAGTATGTAGGTTCTTGCCAGGTAGTTATCTGTTCGTCGGTTTCGCCTCGGCAGATGCGTGGGTAGCCGTTGATGGTTATGGTGTCGCCCCTATTTACACCGCGCAAGGTTATGCGAATGTATCCATAGAACCCTGTTCCAAATTCGTATTCTATACCATTATTATTGTGTTCAGCATACCGCGGCGTTACTATTCGCCCGGGTTGCATAGTGGGTGTAGGGCGTTGCTGTGGTTCTGCCCAAAATGCCAGCAGCGGTTGTTGTTCTATAGCAGCGGCAGTCCAGCAGGCTGTGGCTACTAGCTGCGTGTAGCCCCGGTCTATGCGGTCGTTGCCCACAGACGGAACGGGGCGGCAGAGCCAACTGTTATCGCCAGTGTGGGCAAAGGGCTTGCCGTTGCGCAGTATGCCGTAGTAGCCTATAGCAATAGCCTGGTCTGCCGCGCTCATTGATAACGGGTGGTAGAGTATGGCAATGGTGTTCGAATCGTTGCGCAGATACCTGCTTATATCAATGACGGCCGTGGCGGTTTTGGTGTTTGCGTTATTAGAGGGCGTTACCTCTGTTAGCGTAGGGGTGATGTTAGATTCGTTGATGTATATCTTGTATCTTCCGGTAGCGGTTATGGTAAGCTTGCCACTTATGGGCCGCCGCTTGTTAAGGTATGTATGGCGAAACCATATATCGCTTAGCGTGTCGGCAGCAGAACAACTTATGGTTCCAGTGCCCATGCTCTGCGCGTTTGTAGAGAGAGGGCTCGTGGTGAGTAAACCGAGAAACGCTATGATAGTCTGCAATAATCCCTTTTTAATCATTGCTTGCAAATTTACCATTTTTTGTTGGCGTTGCCAAGTTAAAACCGTGATTTCTTGACTTAATTTCTGTTCATACTCTAAGCGTACCAATAGTAGACGCAGTGCCCTTACGTTGCATCAACCAAGCAAGGATACAGTAGTTTACGTGTCCTCACGTCAAATTCTCGTTAACAACCACAGGGGCGCATTGAATACACCGCACTTACTACCATGCTGCCAATTGTTCTATCTACGCATTTAGTGGAAGGGCCTTTTTTGCTTCCGCTCATAGTATTTCTCGGTCTTAAGAAGGTGTTTTACGGGTTGCTCACGGCCGTCAGCAATTTAGTCTACGGCCGTCAACCTTTCTGCCTGCGGCCATCAACTTGTTTGCCCACGGCCGTCAGCAGTCCATAAAACATCGATTCGGTAATCTGCAAATTAAAAAAGCACGCCTCTATAACAGAGACGTGCCGTTTTCAGGTAATTTTGACAGTTGTTTAAGCGTCGATGTTAGCGTATGTGGCGTTCTCTTCTATGAAGATACGGCGTGGTTCTACGTCGTCGCCCATAAGCATTGAGAATATCTCGTCTGCATCGGCGGCATTCTCTATTGTAACCTGCTTTAGCAGGCGTGTATCAGGGTTCATCGTTGTTTCCCATAACTGTTCGGGGTTCATTTCACCAAGACCTTTGTAACGCTGGGTATGAAGGCCCTTGTCGCCCTCGTTGCCGGCTACGTATTTCTCAATAAACTGCAGACGTTGCTGCTCGGTATAGCAGTATTCGCTTGCGTTCTTGTAGCTACATTTGTATAAAGGTGGAGTGGCTATATACAGGTGACCGTCTTCGATAACCTTGGGCATGAATCTGTAGAAAAGTGTCATGATAAGGGTGTCGATGTGCGAACCATCGACGTCGGCATCGGTCATTATTATTATCTTGTCGTAACGCAGTTTGTCGATATTTGCCTCGCGGTCGTCTTCGCCGTCTACACCGAAGCGTACGCCTATACTCTGTATGATATTCATTACCGATTCGGCTTCGAATACGCGGTGCCACTGTACCTTTTCTACGTTCAGAATCTTACCGCGCAGGGGTAGAATGGCTTGGCGATAGCGGTCTCTGCCCTGTTTGGCTGAACCACCGGCAGAGTCACCCTCTACCAAGAATATCTCGCAGTCTTTGGGGTCTTTGTTAGAGCAGTCGGCCAGTTTGCCTGGTAGTCCGCCGCCGCTCATTACGCTCTTGCGCTGTACGCTCTCTCGGGCTTTGCGGGCAGCTATACGAGCCGTGGCTGCCAGTACTACCTTTTCGCAGATGCGCTTAGCCTCGGTTGGATGCTCTTCCAGATAGTCTGTAAGTGCCTCGCCTACAGCCTGCTGCACGGCTCCAGCTACTTCAGAGTTGCCTAGTTTGGTCTTAGTCTGACCTTCAAATTGGGGTTCTGCCACCTTGATAGATATTACGGCGGTTAGACCTTCGCGGAAGTCTTCACCGGCAATCTCTATCTTGGCTTTTTCTATCTGCTTAGATATGCTTGGCTCGTTGTCGGCATATGCTTTAAGCACGCGGGTGAGGGCTGTGCGGAAACCAGTAAGGTGGGTACCGCCCTCTATGGTGTTGATATTGTTTACGTAAGAGTGTATGTTCTCAGAGTAGTCGGTATTGTACATTATGGCTACTTCGATAGGTATACCCTGCTTCTCGGTCTTGAGGTAGATTACATCGTCAAAGAGATGGTTGCGATGGCGGTCTACGTAGCGCACAAACTCTTTCAAACCGTCTTTGGCGTGGAATACTTCTTGGCGGGTTTTGCCTTCGGCGTCGGGGCGAAGGTCGGTTAGGGTGATGCGTATGCCAGCATTAAGGAATGCCAGTTCGCGCATACGGCGGGCTACAATATCCCACTGGTATACGGTGGTGGAGAATATAGAGCCATCGGGCCAGAACTGCTGGCGTGTGCCTCGTTTTTCGGTTTCGCCTACTACCTTAACTGGATAGAGAGGCTTGCCTTTTTCGTATTCCTGCTGGTATATCTTTCCATCGCGGAATACCTGCGAGAGCATATGGGTAGACAGTGCGTTAACACAACTTACACCCACACCGTGCAGACCACCGCTCACCTTGTACGAACCCTTGTCGAACTTACCACCGGCGTGTAGTACTGTCATTACTACTTCTAGTGCCGATTTGTGTAGTTTCTTATGTTCGTCTACTGGTATACCACGACCGTTGTCTTCTACGGTTACAGAGTTATCTTCGTTGATGGTTACTTCTATGTCTGTACAATAGCCTGCCATAGCCTCGTCGATAGAATTGTCTACCGTTTCGTTGATAAGGTGATGCAGACCCTTTTCACTTATATCGCCAATGTACATGGCAGGGCGTTTGCGCACTGCCTCCAGGCCTTCGAGAACCTGGATGTTACTCGCCGAATAGTTATTTTCTACGTTCTGATTTTCTTCCATGTTATTATGGTGCAAGTTTGTTTGCAAAGATAGTAAAAATCATAGACATGGAGAAGCTTTACCTCGATAATTTTGAGGCTAAAAGTAAAATAAAAAGCATGTTTGCGCAAGTGCTTTTTGTGATGGCTTGGTTAGTTATATTTTGGGG
>CAVKSZ010000046.1:0-14519 GCA_963659135.1 Bulleidia sp.
TTGGCTGACGAATGTAAACTTTATTGCTTACGGCCGTCGGCAATAAAGAAATTAATAGCATAATAACCATAGAACCCACAAATATGTTGAAGAATAGCTATATCGGATATAAGCGTTGTATTTTAAATGAAAGAGCCGTGCGGTGGTAATTTATAAAACCATCATATTTTCACCCCATTGTCACAATGCCTTAACATAATTGTAACATCCGTGATTTACCTTTGCGGCTGTTAATCAAAACAAGAATATATGAGTGCAATTTACTTTCTCATTGTAGTGTTTTTGCTGTGTTTGGCATTATTCGACCTTTATGTAGGTGTGAGCAACGATGCCGTTAACTTTCTACAGTCTGCGGTAGGTTCCCGTGTGGCCAAGTTCCGCACTATTCTTTTTGTGGCTTCGGCCGGAGTTCTATTAGGTGCAGTTATGTCATCGGGTATGATGGATTTAGCCCGTCACGGCATTATGTTGCCCACTCATTTTGCTATGAGCGAGGTGATGGTGGTATTCTTGGCGGTGATGGTTACCGATGTGATAGTACTCAACGTGTTCAACTCGCTGGGTATGCCAACGTCAACTACAGTCTCGCTGGTTTTCGAACTCTTGGGAGCTGCCGCAGTGCTCTCTGCTGTCAAGATGATGGGTGATGGCAGTCTGCAAATCAACGATTTGTTGAATACCGATAAGGCGCTTAGCGTAATTCTTGCCATCTTTGTGTCGGTGGCCATTGCTTTTGTCTTTGGTGTGCTGGTACAGTGGATTGCGCGTATTGTGTTCACTTTCCGTCAGACAGGTGGCGGACTTGTAGCCGTAGCCCTGTTTGGTGGTATAGCTTTCTCGGCCCTTGCTTATTTTATATTCCTCAAAGGTATTAGTGGCTCGCCTTATATGCCAACCGATCTGAAAGAGTGGATAGGCATGAATATCCCCATGCTTTTGGCTATCATAGGTGTGATTTCAACTATAGTGATGGGCGCTCTGCATCTTATGCATGTCAATGTGTTCCGTATCGTGGTACTGATGGGTACCTTTGCCTTGGCTATGGCTTTTGCCGGTAACGACTTGGTAAACTTCATTGGTGTACCTTTGGCTGGTCTTGATAGCTATCTTGATTATTATCATAACGGGTTGGCTACAGGCGTGGCTCCTACGCAATATATGATGGATTCGCTTATGCAGCCCGCTAAAACGCCAGTAGCATTCCTTCTTATAGCAGGTTCGGTTATGATACTAGCTATGGCCACATCTAAAAAGGCCAAGAAGGTAATACAAACATCGGTAGATTTGGCTCGCCAAGACGAGGGTGACGAGATGTTCGGTTCGTCGCGTGCGGCTCGCGCTATTGTTCGTACTGTGCAGAATATAAGCGACAATATGGGTTCGGTAATGCAGCGGGTGCCCGTGGCCAACAAATTAAACGAGTGGATAAATCAGCGTTTTGCCCCTGTAGCCGAAAGCACGTCGAATACAGCTGCCTTCGATACAGTGCGTGCTGCTGTCAATCTGGTGCTTGCCTCTATGCTTATTACTATAGGTACTAATTATGCCCTGCCACTCAGTACTACTTATGTAACCTTTATGGTGGCAATGGGTAGCTCGCTTGCCGACCGCGCTTGGAGTCGTGAGAGTGCCGTGTTCCGTATTACCGGTGTGCTGTCAGTAATAGGTGGATGGTTTATTACCGCTGGAGCTGCATTCATGGCTGGAGCCTTTGTATGTGCCGCTATGTATTATGGTGGGTTGGTTGTACAGATAGCCTTTATAGCACTGGTGGTTTATATCCTCTTCTTCTCTGGTAAGGGTAAGAAAAGTGCTGGTCGTAACAATGATGTTAAAGATCTGTTTAGATTGATGATGCGTACTCAGGAACCCGAAATAGTATGGGATTTGCTGAAGAAGTACGTACGCCATACACAGAGCAATATCACAGAAGAACTTATAGCCGACTACGAATTGCTTATAGAAGGCTTCGAGGGTAATCGTCCATCGCCACTGCGTAAGGTTCAGCGCAATCTGCGTCGCCATAAAGACGAGTTACGCACCGTGCGTAAGCAGCAGCTTGTGGCTCTTCACCGTGTGCCTATCGAGATGGCTATGGAGCGTAATACTTGGTTCCATGTAGGGGTAAACGCCAGCCAACAACTTATCTACTGTATGCGTCGTATGCTTGAGCCAATCAAAGAGCATGTTGACAATAACTTTACCCCAGTTCCTATGTACGTGTGCAGCGAATATCAGATGATTAAGGTAAGAATAGTAGAACTTATGCGCGATACAGAGGCGCAGATTTCTACAGGGCGTTTCGACCGCTATCGTGATACGCTTGCTGCAGCCGATACTTTGAAAGATGAACTTTCACAGTACCGTCATCGCCAGATAGAACGTTTGCAGGGAATTGAGGATAACGGTCAGTTGCAGGTAGGTATGCTTTATCTTAACCTGTTGCAGGAAAGTCAGCAGTTGTTGAGCAACCTGCGTCATCAGTTGCGTGCTGCCAAGAAGTTTATGGAATAGTAATAATATTGGGCATAGAAAGTATAGCCCATATCGAAAGATACAGAACTTGCCACTTATTATTAAGGTAGGCAAGTTCTTTTTTTATGTTTGTTTCTTTGCTGAACCTTTTTATTAGTACTACCTTTGCAGGAGATAACAAAGTATTTGATGAAAGTTATAACATATATCCTTGTACTATGTATGGCTGTTACTATGATAGGGTGCCGCCAGCAAAGCGCACAACCGCAGGAAGAAGTGGCTGAGTCTATTGATTCGATACCCATGATAGTGATGCGCATACAGCAATGCTCACGACTCTATACCGCTGAATATAAAGTACGAAAGATAGTAACTCAAGATGATGAGCAGACAGTTTCTGGTAAGTTCTTGGGTCGCTCTTTTAACGTAACTCTGCCTACTGGCAAGCGGTCGGTAGCTATACCCGTAGATGCCACAGTAAAGGCCTATATAGATTTTACTAATTTTTCATCGGCCAGCGTTATCCGCCGTGGCGATAAGATAGAGATAATATTGCCCGACCCGCAGGCTGTAATGACCTCTACCCGTATAGACCACGACCATACTACCACGCGCATTCCATTCTTGCGCAGTAATTATACCGATGCCGAATTAAGTGCCATAGAGCAACGGGGCAGGCAGTCGATAATCAATAGCATACCCAAGTTGGGTATTGTAGAGACCGCCCGGGTTAACGCAGCAACACAGCTTATCCCTATAATAGAGCAAATGGGTTTCGACCGCAGTAACATTACCGTTTCGTTTAGGCAAGATTATACTCCGTCAGACCTAATAAGAACTATTACCTCAAAAATATCAGACCATGGCACAGCACAGTAATAGAAATAATACGTTTTGGCGTAGTCTGCTCCAGGCAATACCGGTTAATGCTTGGATAGCATTATTTGTTACACTGGTCGTTGTGTTGACGTTGTTTTGGTTGATTTATCCCAGTGCGAATAATGTAGCAAAAGTAGGGCAAACCGCAACGGTTTCGCTAACACCTACCCAAATAAAACAGATAGAGAGTATTGGCCAATGGGAGTTTCTTGCCGTTAGCGACGAGGAAATAGTAGATACGGTGAAACATGGATTCTTTTCAGATTCGGAACTTATACGTATTTATTATGGAACGCTCCGGTTAGGCATTGACTTAAGTAAAGCCCACAAAGGCTGGATAAGGTTAGATGGCGATACACTATGCGCCGAATTGCCACAAGTATGCCTGTTGGACAATGATTTTATAGATGAGGCTCGTACTCGTACCTTCTACGAAACGGGTGCTTGGACTCCTGCCGACCGTAAACAACTTTATCAAAAGGCTTGCATACTTATGCGTAAACGGGTGATGACCAAAGAAAATATGAATAGAGCCACTCGCCTGGCAGAAGAACAGTTTACAAAGCTACTCCATGCCATGGGTTTTGAGTATGTGCGTGTAATTACGGTGAAATAATAGAATGCTTAAAACTTTTTTAGAACTACACTAAAGTGTAATTATTAGATGTAATATTCGGCACTGTCTACCAGGCCGGCCCGTAGGGCATAGCGTGTGGCTTCATGCACATTGTTTACGCCTATCTTTCTAAAAATATTCTTGCGGTGGGTGTTTACGGTGTGAAAACTGGAGAAGCGTTTCTCGGCTATCTCGCGTGTGGTAAGTCCTAAGGCTATGTCGCGCAGTATCTCTGTTTCGGTAGGGGTGAGCCTGTTTTCATCTTTTGATGTAGATACTGGTGTGAGAAGCATCTCGGTCATTCTTCGGCAGATGTAACGGCGATGATTTACAACCTCGGTAAGTCCCTCTTTAATTTCTTCTATTGGCGATTCTTTTAGCAGTATGCTGAACTGACCGTTTCCGGCAGCTATCATTCGCACAAAGTCTACACTCAAATCTTCGCTGAACAATATCCACGATGCATGTGGGAAACGCTGACTTAATATCTGTAGCTCAGCAGCATCGCCAATGTCAAATAGGGTATAGTCGAGTATTACTATGGCCTCACCGTTGGTGCGTAGAGCTTCTATCAGTTCGGTCTTGTCATCGGTGCAACGATAGGGGTAACTGGCTTCGTTGCATAGAAACATGAGTCCAGCCCGGGTTATACCTTGTTTGTCGGCAAGTAATATCTGCATGGCGTATTGCATACTTAGAACGACATGGAAAAACTAAATCTTATTCCGTTTTTCTTAATGTCTTGATTGTCGTAGTAGTTTAGACGACGAATGTAGTCAACACCGAAAAACTTAAAGATATTGTGTACTCCTGCTACCACTTCCATATAGGGCGTATGGGTATCCATTACATGGCTCTCTGTTGGGAATTTGAACAACAGAGGGTCGTTTTGGTTTATGGCAGGATTGTTCTTGTCTGTCAGTGCGCCAAACATGCCCTTGAAACCTATATATTCGCGCCATTTTAGCCGACGTATAAGCGGAATGCGGTTAAGTATCTTTCCGTTAAGGTCCCAACTTACAGACCAGAAGGCATAGCGGTCGTTAAGGAACTCCATGTTGCGCATCATAGAGAATGTGTTTTCGTGCTCAAAATATGAAACGTTTACGGGTGGCATAATAAGTAGCGGAAATGGCACTTTGCTCCATTGCGCACCTACGTTGATATGGTTGTCTATATATCCCCAGCTTCCTACCCAAAAACGTTTGTATATACTGGCATTGGTAAGATTCAGTTTGTACTGACCTCCAAGAAAGTTCTTTATGCCAGCCGTATGACTTAGGGTGAACTCTGGAGCATCCAGATTTACTGGGAGGCGTTGCTGCTTGGTGTTGATATAGGTCTGACCGGGGCAGTATTTTAATCCTACATTAACCTCGGTGGTGCGTATGCGCGATATCCAATTTCCATCGGTATTGCGGGTAAAGGTAAGATTGCCTGCCGGACTGTTGCTTTCGGCCTTTATCTGTGCGTTCAGTTTCAGTCCCCAGTCGGTTTCGTATTCAAAGGCCAGTCGTTGGCGGTTGTAGAAATACATTTGTTCTACTTTCTGCACGCGGAAAGCCATAAATACATTGTCTTTGTTGTGGATAAGATATTTATCTGATGGCGACATTACATCGCGCGATGTCTCGAAGATAATGTTGCGTTGTGGAAATTCGAAGGGTACATTCTTCTTACTGTTCAGCGAGTAGGTTAACTCTGAAGAGTAATAATGATTGTTCGACTTAGTGCCGTAGGCATAATAGCCGTTCCAAAAGAGATGGGGGTTAAGTTTGGCCGTGGTACGTCCGCTAAGGCGTAGACGAATACCGTCGACAAAGTTGCTTGAAATAAGCGTGTTAACCGGGCCAAAGTCGAACTTGCTGTTGTTCTTTGCGCTGGTTTCTATATAGTTTTCCATAAACGCCTTTACGGTAAGCAGTATCCACTTGTAGTTGCGCGATTGTTCCATGCGGTGAATAAAGGCATCCATAGACGATTCGCTTTTGGTAAGTTCTATAGCGCGATACTGTTTCCAGAAAGCATCGTCTCTTATCATGGCATCGGCTTCGTGCCGCGTGTTGGCGCGACCCTTAAATATCTTGTTGGGTAATTCGTCGAAGGCATAGTCGCTAAGCCTGGTGGTACGTATACATATCATCTTGGCCGCTTTTGATATAATGCTCAGTTCGGCTATCATATCATCGGTTGTAAGCGCCCATTCGCCGTTGGGAAGCTGTGTGTATTCTTGTATAATCTTCAGATCGTCAACAAAGTTTACATCGCTTTTCTTGGGGATAGTCATGGTACACTTCTTGACATGCAGCGTAGAGTCGGCAAGAATATACAGGTCGCCCCTGAAGCCAAAGTCTTGTTGGTTATTGGGTATAAACTGCAAATGGTAACACAGGTCGCGGTCTACATACACCGTATCTTCTATATAATAACGGTAGAAAGAGATGGCCGTTTCGCCTATGGGCGATGTAAACGGATATTGCAGCAAGCGGATATGGTCATCGTAGAGGTCTATATCGGTAAACACCTCTTTGAGCATAGTGTTGAGTATCTCGCCTGTTTGCAGTACGTTGTTTATTCCGTCGCTGCGTTGACCCTTTATGATGGTTTTCTCAGACTTTGGATTCTTGCGGTATATCTGCTGAGTTACCGTTTCGTCAACCGATATGGGCAGTATGCGCTTGTGGTTGTACGGACTGGTTTCTACAAAGTCTACCAGCCATGGCGAACGCTTGAAGAGGCCTTGTTGTAGGTCGGTATCGCTCAGGTCGTTCAGTCCGAAAGTTATCTTCTGATATTTATTATATTGGTAGTAAGAGTGGTTTTCCAGATGGGTGCGCTTCTTGGCTGCTATCACGCGGCGCATTAGCTCTACCGCCGGGTTGTCTTTGCGGCGGTATCTGCCCCTGCGGGCTTTAACTACCACCTCGTCAATATTACGCGATTCGGGCTTCAACTTAATGGTAAGTTTACGGGTGTCGGCATTTATGGTAACCGATGCTGCACTATATCCTAACGATGTAAACGTTAGCGTCCATCCCTCGTGGCGTTCTATGCTGAAATATCCGTCGGCATCGCTCGATACGGCAATGTGCTTTCCTTTGTACGAAGCGCTGGCATAGGGTATAGGCCCCCCGTCTTCGGCATCAATTATTTGTCCGGTAAGCATATTTTGTGCTGTTAGCGTATGCGCAAGCATTAGCAATAAGAGCATAAAATATGTTCGGCGGATAATACTTATATGGTTGTTATCCATTTCTTTTCAGAGTGAATTATATCAATTAGCTTTGTTATATCTCGCGGTTATTTCTAAAAAATGTAAGTGAGTGATGGAGAGCTTGTTATTACCTCCCTCTCTATTGCCATACAAAGGTAAACATTATGTCGGTATACGAGAAAACTTTTTTGTCTTTTTATGTTTTTTTGCCATATGGGTGGTAATTTATAAAAGCACTAGATAGAGGCACAAATATCCATGAATGATAACAAATTGTAAGTATTAATTTTAGTTAAAACGAAGACTCAAACTACTGCGATATTTGCACATGAACACTAGGTTGTTGGCAAATCTGCGATTTATAAAGCCCCTTTTCGTGGTAGGAGATAAGCTTTAGCGCCGTAGAGTTATCCTTTAGACGGCTGGAGATGGTTGTTGGTCTCTATAATGACCATCTTCAGCACTGAGAAAGTTATTATAAAATTTCCCAAGAATTTCGCTGTTTTTGGCAAATATTATCATTCTGTACTCAAATATTATTGCCATTTGCGGCAATCGGTGTCATCTGTTTCCCATCAGAACGCAGAAATTTTGTCAAAACTATCCTTAAAATAGATAATGCATTTGTGTTTTCTCTGTCTGGGGATAGTGCGGAAATGGTAGGTATTATAACGTTTGTTAACGGTATGAGCTGGTGGTTTGTTAAATATTCTGAACACAAAAAGAAGGATGCTTACAATTTGAAACCATCGTTATTATTTTTGAGTTTTAGTGGAAAGCAATAATTAGAGGATGGTTCTAATAATTAGCTTTGGCTGATTTCTGAATTATTTTTGAGAGCAAAGTGGAAGCAAGCAAAGAAAACTTCAGTGAAACGTCTGAGCTCTGCGAAGAATGCTGGCATTGTAATTGAGCGAACTTACACTTTAAACCAAAATGAAACCGAATGACGGCATAACGCTAGCCCTTAATAAGGAATGAACTTACGGTGTAATTTTTAGAACCACCCTTAAAATATTTGCCTTGCTATGGCATTTTTAAGTTAAATGATTTCTATATTGTTTTAATAATCATTACATTTGCATGTATGAAGAGTAACATACCTGCAATACCTATGCTTATAGCAACAGGGTTTGGCAGCGGTTTTTGGCCTTGGGGGCCAGGAACTGCAGGAGCAGTTTTTGCTACATTGTTATGGTTGGTAGCGTCGCTGTTTGTATCTGTCTCTGCTCTGATAATCACCACCTTTGTAGCCGTAGTAGTGTTCACTCTGGTCGGAACGTGGGCCACACACAGGTTGCAACCTTATTGGGGAGACGACCCATCGCGCGTGGTAGTAGACGAAATGATTGGTGTATGGATACCGCTTATGGCATGCCGGGCAGGTGAGTGGTGGTATGTAGTGGCCGCCTTGTTGCTTTTCCGTTTTTTCGATATAATCAAACCGTTGGGCATTAGAGTACTCGACCGTAGAAAAGGAGCATTCTGGGTAATGGCCGATGATATTCTAGCAGGTATTTATTCGCTCATTGTTATACTCGTGTTGAAATGGGCAATATAAGAAGGCAAATAGTTACCTTTTGTAAGGCAGAGACCTCTGCAGCAGTAGCATCGGCAGTAGACTTTGCAGTTACTCTTATGCTTGCCGAGGTTATAGGCATTTGGTATGGGTATGCCACGTTTGTAGGTGCGCTATCAGGTGGAGTAGTTAACTGCTCGGTGAATTATCGCTGGGTATTTACTGCTCAGCATATGGGCAAGACATTGATAGCCGTGCGCTATTTGTTGGTATGGGGGGGGAGCATAGTGCTAAACACGCTGTTTACCTATTTTGTAACAGAGTATGCAGGAATTAATTATATCATAGCCAAGGTAGCAGTAGCCGTGATGGTGGCAGTACTGTGGAACTATCAGATGCAACGTAGTTATGTTTTCGCATCCAGTAAGTGTAATATAGATAATAATCAATAGAATATGAATTATAGAGACTTTCTACAACGTGTAATTTATCTTGTTATCAATCCGCTTGTACAAGCAATGGTAAGAGCGGGTATAACACCCAATATGGTGACCGCAATCGGATTCTTGGGAAACCTTGGTGCTACGGCGCTATTTATAATGGCGGCATTAGTGGCGGGCCGGGGCGATACGGCTGCGGCTATGGATATGATAGGATGGAGTGGAGCCACCATTCTCTTTGCCGGACTTTTTGATATGATGGACGGAAGATTGGCGCGTGTTAGCGGTAAGTCATCGGTATTTGGCGCATTGTGGGATTCTACATTAGACCGTTACAGCGAGATGGTATCACTCTTTGGTGTATCTATCGTGTTTTTAAGTTTCGGATGGTTTTGGACAGGTGTTGTTACCTATGCCGCAGTATTGGGTTCAGTAATGGTAAGCTATGTTAGGGCTCGTGCCGAGGGATTGGGTATAGAGTGTAAGGTAGGTCTGTTGCAGCGCCCAGAGCGCGTGGTAATCACCGCGTTGAGTGCTATTGTTAGTGGTGTTACCGCCAATTTGTGGTGGATGGCAGGTGGCATGCTTGTTATTGCCGTTCTTGCCAACCTTACTGCTTGCTGGCGTATACAGCATTGCTATCAAGTGTTGAAAGCCGACAAAAAGTAGAGTTATGTTTAGCATCTATATTATCTTGGCTTATGTTGTGCTGGTAGCCGTAAAACCTACCCGCCGCATAGCGTTGGCACTTACGCCCTGGATAATCTTTGCCTGTTCGTACGATGCCATGCGCCTTTATCCCAACTATATGGTTAACGATATCGATGTAAGGTATCTTTATCAGGCAGAACTTAATTGCTTTGGAATAACATTACCAAGCGGCGAAACGGTTATACCCGGAGTATTCCTGTCGCAATATCATCAGGCTGTGGCCGATGTTTTGGCAGGCTTGTTTTATCTCTGTTGGGTACCAGTACCATTGGTTTTTGCCGTATACTTGTATATAAGGCGTCGTTATAGATTATGTTTGCGTTTTTCTATAGCCTTCTTGGTGGTTAACCTTATCGGATTCTGTGGATATTATATTTACCCAGCAGCTCCGCCATGGTATGCACTTGATTATGGGTTTACTGCTGTTTTGCATACACCGGGTAATATGGCTGGGCTGGCACGTTTTGATGCGCTTACAGGCCTTTCGGTCTTTCATGGTTTGTATGGACAGAATGCCAATGTGTTTGCTGCAGTACCCTCGTTACACGCTGCATATATGTTGGTGGCTACTATTTATGCCGTGTTGGGGCATAGTAGGCGTTGGTTGATAGCAGTATTTGCCTTTATCTGCATAGGCATTTGGTTTACGGCCGTATACACGTGTCATCATTATATTATAGATGTGTTGTTGGGTATAGTTACAGCTATTGTAGGTGTAACGCTTACCGAACTGGTATTGCAACATACTGCCGCTGGGCGTAGGTGGATAGCGCATTACGCAGCGCTGGTAAGTCGGCACTAAACGGTAAAGGCCATCTTCTCTACTGGATGAGAGAAGATGGCCTCTGCTGGTTTATAGAATTATTCTTTATTTTATACGCAGTCGTGAAGAACTTATATCGCCCGAACCCCTTACACTCTTGTTAAGATTGCGAGCAGAGCCCCTAAGAGTGATGTCGCCCGAGCCTGACACACTGGCGTTAATGTTGCCGCAACCATTGGCTACCAGTTCTATGTCGCCTGAACCATATACGGCCAAGTTGGTATTGTTAACCCTGTCTTCTTTTACCGATACATCTCCAGACCCTTGTACACATATAGACGATGTGGCGCAACGCAGATAGTCGATTTCTGTATCGCCAGAACCACGAACATTGAGATTCAGGTTGTCGCAGATAATATACTTGATGTCGGCATCTCCAGAACCAATGAGGTTGATGGAAAGGTTGTCGCTATCTATCTTTCCTTTTGACTTAAAGTCGCCACTGCCTTTTATGGTTACTTCTATTAAATCGGGAGATGTGATATAGATTGTAGTTTCGCCTCTAGATTTGCCGAAGAAGAAATTTGAAGTGTACTTGCCTCTTGAATTGGTAGCTATCTTTAGTGTTCCATTCTCAACAGTGGTGGAAATACGATTTACGTCATCGGCATCGCCTACTACTTTTACACTGGTTGTGTTTCCTTGGGTGAAAACGACATCAAAACTTCCAGTAGATGCTATTTTGGTAAAGTTAGACACTTTACGCACCGATGATACCGTTTGGGCTTCGGTAGAGTTTGCTTGTTTCTTTTTAGCTTGTATGGCTGTGCAGCTTATCATAGCCACAAGAACCATAATGATAGTACGTTTCATAATTGCCATTGTTTTTGTTTATTTTCTTATTTGACGAAACGTAGCCCGCAAAAGTTGCAACGCCATCATCTTTTTTTATGCCCCCCCAAAAAAACTGGTAAATGTAGATTTATAGAATAGGTGTGTGGTCTATCTCAGCGTATGCAGTTCTGTTCAAGAAAGAGTCTGAATTCGTCTTTATATCCGTTGAATACATTGATATCTACTTCGCCCTTGATACCAGAAACGCGTCCATCGGGACATAGCTGCCAGTAAGCAAGGCGCACATCGGGCTTATATTCGCCATAGCGGGCTATCCATACATGATGGTTACGGCGCATATCGGGAGCATAGGGCAGATAATTGTTGACAAACATCTGACTGATATACAGCACGGGCGATACATGGGTATGCGTCTTTACGGTTTGTAGCCATGCCCTTACTTCGCGCCATAGAGCTGTAGGTCCGCCCATGCGTTTTATTTGTGCTGCCGAGGGTTCAACATCGAGTACTGGAGGCAGGTCGCCTTTTTGTATATGTGCATAGCGTAAAAAGTATTGAGCTTGGGTAGTGCCAGAAGTTGTGGTAGAGAAGAAATGGTAACTGCCGGTATGTATACCATGACGCTTGGCCTGAGTATAGTCAGCGGTATAATAGCGGTTGCGTATGGATGTGCCTTCGGTGGCTTTGATGTATATAAATGAAATGGGATAGTCTACTTGCCCGTTGATACGTTTACGACTGGAAGTGCCAAGATGACTGATGCGTAGGTTATTCCAGTCTATGCCGTATTTCTTCTTACCCTGTTCGTGTTGGAATCGGGATATATCTATACCATATATGCGGTCAGAGGTGTAGGTAAGTCGTTCGCCACGGTAACTGTCGGCATGCCATTCGCCCAACTGGAGCGGCATATTGAGCCCTGTTTGATAGCCGAATCCCTCTTTCTGTCCATTTGTCCAACGGCCACTGTACATTCGGCATCCTGCATAGCGCATGGTACCGTGCCCGCTGGCTTGCTTGTGACGGTTCATCTCGCCCGTATATATGCAGTTACGCTGTTGATATGTGCCGTAATTTATGGTGTCGGCACAGAATTTCCCCAAAATCTCCATGCTGTCGGGGTAGTAGATGAGTCCATTACCTTGTCGAACCCCCTTTACAATATTTCCGGCATAGATAGTGCCGTTATTTTGGCGTGACAGCCAGTAGCCAGTATAGCCTTTGGGTGCCGTCTTGCCAATCAAGTCTATGCGTAGCTTATTCTTTATGCAGGGTTGACTATTATGCATAGCGTATCGGGTGTATAGGGAGCCATAAGATGTAACATAGTATTCTTCGCTAATACTATGTGTCCATGGGGTTATGCTTATGGGATTTACATCTGCGGGAGTAGTCTTGTCGGTGCGTTGTAATAGCAGGTAGCCATTGTCTGTTCGTTCGGCCTCAAGGTCAAGTTTATAGGTGCAGGTTGTTTTACCATTCTTATATATAGCCCTGTAAGTAGAATGTGTAGTAAAGTGGGCTGTTGATGGATGCTTGATTGCTTCGCTAAGAATAGATAAGCAACGTTTGATATGGGCTATACGTTTTGCGTTGTTTTTGGTTTGGTTTTTTAGCCAATTTAGTTGTCGGGCGAGTATCTGCTCGTGTTGCTTGATGTCGTGATAGCCCTCGTCTTGCACGCCATGTACGCGTAGATAGTATTTTAAGTTATCTATCTCACGCTGCTGTTCGTCTATATGGCGCGATAGTGTGTACTCGTCTTTAGAGTCAGACTGATAATAAGTGAGCATAGCCTTGTATAGCGCTTGTTCACGGCGTAGATGAGTAGCGGTATATAAACTGTCGGAGCCCAAAGTAGGATAGGGCACAGGTGTTATTAGTCTGCCTTTACATGAAGGGAATAGTGCCCATCGGTTTACCCATACAGCAGGAGTATATAGGGTATCGGTAGTGGCGGGTTGCCATATGTCAAAGTAACGGAAGGGTACAATAGAATCGCGGTCGTCAATATTGCAGGTTAGCGTCATAGATTGCGAACCAATGGTTAGACTGGTACAACGAGTATGCTCTATCATGGCTATGCTGTATTGCTTGTTGATGCGAGTAGATGTGTGTAACCATAATACAACTATTACGACACTTGCCGTAATTATAATAAGTGATAGTATAAGGTATAGATACTTTCTCATTTTGTGGTATTGTAGTGTTACGTTTGTAGAGAAAGTGGTAAAGAAACGTTTACTCAGATATAAAAATTGTCCCCACAAGCCAGGATAGGCATTGTGGGGAGTATTGTAGTGATAGTAGTGGCTTATTCTTTCATTAGCTTGCTGAAGAAAGAATCTAAATCAGAGTCTAGGTCTTTCATCAAGTCGTCGCCAATGATTACCGTGTCGTCGTCGGCCAAATAGAGGTCGGCAATGGTATTGCGGTCTTCATCCTCAAGAACAAAACCAAATGGCTTCATGATACCCATATTGTCGATGGTATCGCTCATGCGCTTCAGCGTACTGGTAAGCAGCGTGGTGACATGGGCATAGAAGTCGTCATCGTTACATTCTATCCACTGTTCTACTACACAACGATTTATTTCTTGGTCATCGTCGTCGAACGATACCAACTCGCCACTTTCAGGCGACACCTTGATATGAATGTCTGTAATCACAGATATTTCACTATCTGTAGGAAATTTCTGTGCTGTTCTTCTGATGGCGCGTTCTATCTGTTGCACCGTTTGTTCTGTCGCTTTCATGCCGTAGGCTTTGTGTTGTTAAGAAGCCATGATGCAGAATGCTCTGCCCATGGTATAATCTATATGCAAAGATAGTGGATGTAGGGTAAAAAACAAAGGAAAATATAAGTTTTTTGTTGCTGCTTTCAAAAAATGACTTAGTGACGATGAAAAAATAAGTTGGTAAATTTTGCGGTTTATATTTTGAAATGTTTTTGTTTCTTGAAGAAGGAGTATAGCGGGCTATGTGATAAGTTCGTATTTATCGTGGGATGACTACTTGGTCTTCTTTCGATAAAGTTTAATTTAGGTT
>CAVKSZ010000047.1:0-13909 GCA_963659135.1 Bulleidia sp.
GCGCATAGCCCAGGGCATAGCCTCGGGCCCATGGGTTATGGGCTTGCAGCCCGCGTTAATGAAACTTCATGTTGAAGCTGTTATCAAAGTTCTATTTTTATGGATAATAACGGGCTTTTCAACTTTTTTGTGAATAGCTGCGATGTTTATTTTAGAATTTTTCTATTTGGGCAGATCCAACTCTTTGCGCTTAACGCTGATTAACTAAATTCGGACGGTTTTTAGTTAAGCGATATTAATTTGCGGGAATTAAATCCAGCGCACTTTTTTTATTAAAAATCGGTAAAAAAGTGGCGATTCTGAAGAATTACTACCCTAACTCTCTTTCGCTTTTTTATCTCTTTAGGCCGAATTCCTTTGATTTTTGATAAATAATGATGATTTATGGGAAATATGGGGACAGCTTTTGTCCATCTTTCTCATAAATTTTGCGTTCGCAGAGTTTAACTTTAGCCGTCTAAAGACCATCTCTGGTACGCTAAAGACTATCTCTGCGTTTCTAAAGATTAACTCTACGATTCTATAGATTATCTTTAGCCCGGTTTCTACCCCGTTTAGCCCCGAATTAAGGCCCATAAATGCATTCAATATAGGCGTGGCGCGAAAATATTGCATTCTCGTGGCGTTTTGTATTTAACACCACTTAACGATTTCCCGCCCCTTTGTAACCGCCCTTGGTCATAAGGGCAAGGCCCCGGCTTATACTCTACTTGCCCTTATGTGTAAGAAATGCGCATATTTCTTATGTTTATGCGGTTTTTATATCATTTTGCATGTTTTATCATCAAAAAACTGCAAATTTTTTACAAAATCAACTAAAATGTGTTTTTAATGGTATAACTTTGCAGTTTCAATTAATAAGTTTTTTATGAAAAAGATTGTTTTCTTATTCCTTGTTCTCTTAATTGCGTGTATGCAGCCCTTGTCAGCGGCAGGCGCAGCTGCGGTTATGGAGAACGGCACAGACCAGACTGGCGGTGATGCCATCTCTGGCGTTGTGACTGACGAAAAAGGCGAACCGCTTGCCGGCGTTACCGTGCAGCAGCGGGGAACTCAAAACAAAGTGATTACTAACTTGGATGGCCGCTATACCATTAGCGTAAAGCCCGGCACTCCGCGTACGCTCGTCTTCAGCTATGTAGGTATGACTACCCAGACCCTCCAGGTAAAGGGCAGCGTGGCCCGCGTAATGATGAAAGAAGACGCCACAGCACTGCAAGATGTAGTTATTGTGGGTGCTTACGGTACAGCCCAAAAGCGTAGCGACCTTGTAGGTAGTGCCTATCAGGTTAACTCTGACCAGCTAAAGGGTCTGCCCCAGCAGCGTCTCGACGTAATGCTCGATGGTCTTATCCCCGGTCTTAAGATAGACCCCAATACTTCAGACCCCGGCAGTCCGCGTACCCGTTACGAGGTTCGTGTACGTGGCGAGGCTTCGCTCAATGCTTCTAACGAGCCTCTGTGGGTAGTCGACGGTACACCTATGTACACCGGCGACCGCACCAATCAGATGCCCGGCGTAAGTTATACGGTTAGTCCGCTGTCGTATCTCAACCCCGACGATATTGCCTCTGTTACCGTACTCAAAGATGCTACCGCTACCTCTATCTACGGAGCCGACGGCGCCAATGGCGTAATCCTGGTTACTACCAAGAAGGGCCGTCAGGGCAAGATGCGTATCAATATCAATACTCAGTATGGTATAGCCCATATCGACGAGAGTACTGCCCCCAAGGTGCTCAACGCCCAAGAGTGGCTCTCACTGGCGCGCGAAGCCTATGCCAATTCGGGCAAGGATATGCGTACCTTCCCCTTCCAGGACAACGAGCTAAACCAGTATTCTACTACCAATACCAACTGGCGCGATGTATTCTACGGCACGGGTACCACCTTTCTTACCAATGTAGGCGTAAGCGGTGGCAATCAGAAGTCAGACTATTACGTATCGGGTCAGTATTATCGTAACGAAAAGACCGTGAAGGGCAACACTCAGCAGCGCCTTTCGCTCTCTACCAATGTAAACCTTAATATCACGAAGCGTCTAAAGGTAGGTATCGACCTTTCGGCATCGTATAACAACAACGACCTCTTTGCCCTTGGTCGCGAGTATTACGAACTGCTGCCTATCTATTCGCCATATAATGCCGACGGCACGCTGCGCCTGTACAATATGCAGGTAGACGGATTGAATGCCGACGGTACACCTCACTTTACCAAAACTCGCTTCTTGAGTAACTCTGTGCTTGAGCGCGAACAGAACGACAACAACCAAAAGTCGTGGTATCTGCGTACCAACTTCACAGTGAAGTACGAAATCATTAAGGGTCTTACCTATACAGGCCAGTTTGGTTACGATTATAATAGTACGCTCGAAGAGATGTACTACTCACAGAAAAACTGGACCGGTATGGATAGCGATGGTACCCCCGTAGGTTATGCCCGCCGCTCGTCGGTAGATATTATCAACTGGAACACCATACATCGCCTTAACTTCAATCGCACCTTTGGCAAGCACTCTGTATCGGCCCTGGCTGGTTTCGAGGCAGGTTCGCGCGATTATACTACTATGTATGTTACCGGTTCTGGTTTTATCAACGATAACATTCGCGATGTAAGTCAGGCCAATACCAACAACGGTTACAACTCAAGCAGTCGCCGCCGCAAGGTTTCGCTATTGGGTCAGGCCACTTACTCTTACGACCACCGCTATTACCTTACCGTTAACGCCCGTAAGGATGGCAACTCGCAGTTTGGTTCTGATGTACGTTGGGCCAACTTTGCCTCGGTAGGTGCATCATGGAATATCCATAACGAGAAATTCTTTAATATTCCATGGATTAACGTGCTCAAGCTCAAAGCCAGCTATGGTGCCAACGGTAACTCACGCTTGGGTTCGCAAGAGTCGCAGGGTACCTATACCTATAGTAACTCTTACTCGTATAATGGCGAACTGGGCGGTGTGCTTGGTTCAATACCCAACAGTAAGTTGAGTTGGGAAACTACCTATATGACCAACCTGGGTCTGCGCATAGCCGTGCTCAACCGTATCGACTTCGAAATAGAATATTATAACAATCAGACCAAGAATCTGCTTAGCAGACTGCCCATCTCGCTGCTTACCGGCGACACCCGTGCTTATCGCAACGTAGGCGAAATAGTAAACAAGGGTATCGAGATAAGTCTTACCACCCGCAACTTTGTACCTAAGAAAGAGGGCGACTTCTCTTGGACTACCGACTTCAACTTGGCCCATAACCAGAACCGTCTTACCAAGTCGTACAATGGTACCCAGGTTAACTTTGGTGAGATTTCATGGATCGAAGGCCAGGATACCAAGACCTATTACATGGTTCGCTGGGCAGGTGTAGACCCTTACGACGGCAGTCCTATGTGGTACGATGCCAATGGCAATATCACCAAGGTATACGATAGCACCAACGACCGCGTACGTGGCAAGAGTGCCAACTGTACCGTTACTGGCGGTATGACCAACACGCTTAGCTATAAAGATTTCTCGCTGCGCTTCTTGCTCAACTATCAGTTTGGTGGTTATGCCTATAGCACTTTCGCCAGCATTATGAATTCCGACGGCTACAATGTATTAAGCTATAACCAGGCCATTGAGCAGCGCAATTACTGGCGCAATCCCGGCGATATAGCTGCCAACACCCGTCCACAGGCAGGTGTGTCTACCGGTTCGTCAAGAACCTCTACCCGCTATCTGTACAAGAAAGATTTGGTTCGCTTGCAAAACGTAGTGCTTACATACCAGTTGCCCCGCAATTTGGTAAACAGTTGGCACCTAAGCAATGCGTCGGTATCTATTATTGCCGATAATCTGCTGGCATACAGCCCATACTCAGGCAGCGACCACAACTCGTACAAGACGCTTATGAATGGTTATCCCTTAGAGCGAACCTTCACCCTGTCACTCAATGTTGGACTATAAACAAGTATAACAATGAAGAAAACTATTATATATGTAGCTTTAGCAGTGGTTACGCTGCTTACCTCGTGCGACGGATTTCTTACCGTCGAAGAGAAGGGAAAGGCCACCATACCCTCGTTCCTCTCTGACCCTCGTGGTCTGCGTGCCGGATTGCTGGGAGCCTATACCAAGTATTATGCCAGCTACGACAACGAGTTCTTGAAATATCCCGAAGTGGCTGGAAACATGGTCTCGCTCAACCTCTCGGCAGGTTCTTCAGTGCAAGATCAGTACAACTTTGTACCCAATCCCGTATCGGCCACTACGTCGTATTACATCTGGTATCGCCTGGGCGAAGCTCTTGCCAATACCAATAACATTATCAAGTATGCCCCCGATGTAGCTTCTGATTATCCTACACAGAAAGAGACTATCGATAACATACTTGGTCAGGCACTGGTGTTGCGTGCGCTTTGCCACTTCGACCTCTGCCGTGTTTACGCTCAGCCCTACAACTATACAGCCGATGCATCGCATCTGGGTGTGCCTGTAGTAAAGGCTCCGTTAGGTCCTAACGATGTGCTGCCACGTAGCTCGGTAAAAGAGGTGTATGCCTTTATCCTCGACGATTTGGCCAAGGCTTCGGCCCTGCTTACCGATAGTCATGCCAGCGATGTACACTATGTATCGCTTCAGGCCATCAACGCCCTTTACTCGCGTGTATACCTGTATATGGAAGACTGGGACAAGGCTCTGAGCTATGCCAAGCTGGCCATTAATGGTGAATCGCTTGCGCAGAGTGCCGATTATCTGGATATGTACGATAATCTTAACACCCGTGGCGAAGCCATCTTCCGTCTAAGTGGTGCCGACATTACCGGTAAGCAGAAAGATTTCTACGCCAACGAATGTCTGCCCGCCGATACATTGCTCTCGCTCTACGATACTGATGACGTACGCCTGCAGCTTATCTATAAGGATGGTGTCAAGCAGTGCCAGAAATATACTGCTACCACTATCCCCGACAATCAGACCAAGCGCGAAGACCCCATCGTATTCCGTCTCTCTGAAATGTATCTTAATGCCGCCGAGGCTGCTTGCCATGTATCGGGCGCTACAGCTGAGGCTCGCGAGTATATGCAGCAACTTCTGCAGCGTAATGTAGGCGAAGAAAAGGCAACCCAGTTGCTTGCCGCTACTGCCGATGCCGACCTGCTTACTCTGGTTCAGTGCGAGCGTGTTAAGGAACTCTGTTTCGAAGGCCACAACTTCTTCGATATTACCCGTTGGAAGCAAGACCTTGTACGTGAGTACACCACCAATTCTACCGTGCGTACTCTTACTTATCCCAACGACCTCTTTGTATTGCCCATACCGCAGTACGAACTCGATGCTAACGAGAATATGAAGCCTAACCCCACAGTAAACAAGTAGAAAGCAATGAAGAAAATCATAGTAATGCTTCTGGCCGTTGTTGGCCTGTGTGCCTGCCAGAAAGAAGAGTTCGAAGGCTTCGATGTGCCTTTTGTTAAGGTAACCACTACTACGGGTGCTTCGCAAACCGTGGTACTGTCTGATGTCAACAATGTTAATACCTACTTGGTGTCTGTAAGCAGTAAGGCACTCACCTCTGCCCTTGTGGTAAATTACGAGATTATAGTAGGCGACGGATTGCAAGAGGGTGTAGATTACCAGCTGGTAACTACCGGCAACCAGCTCACCTTTGAGCCAGGTATCTACGATATGCCTATCCGTATCAAGTGGCTTGCCCATACCGTAGACGAAACCAAAGACAACACCCTTACCATTCGTCTTACCGGTACCAATCAGAATGTGCAGTTAGGCGTACCTGGCCCCGATGGCTTGATGAAACAACTTGTAATAGAAAAACAGAACTGATATGAAACACTTGTTATATATTATAGCGCTGACGTTGGCTGTGGTTTTACCCTCGGCTTGTTCAGACAGCAGCAATTATGTCTATAACCAAGTAGATGCCCCGGCTATGCTTAGCTTCGGGTTCTATAAGGCCGATAATCCCGGTGTGATAGGTGCCGACTATGTGGTAGAACTTACCTCTGCCCAAACCTCTGGCGCCACTACACAGAGTATCAGTGTGGCTCTGCCTCCTACGGTAGAGAAGACCAATCTTGTGGCTCGCTTCACCACCAGCGATGGTACTACTGTTAAGGTAGGCTCGGCCGAGCAGGTAAGTCAGACTACCGCCAACGACTTTACTTCGCCCGTTGACTACATTCTTACCAAGGGCAATGTAAGCCGGCGTGTAGAAGTAACCGTAAACAAGGCATCGCTCAAGTGGGTAGCTACAGCTCAGGTAGAGGGACTCACCACCTATGGCGACCCCATACTCAAGATTAACCCTATAGACCAAAAACCCTACATAGGTTTTAAGACTCGTGCCGGTAATTCTGATAATTCTACCAACCGCAGTACCGTGCTTACCCTTGGCGACGACGGCCAGTGGACAGCTGTTGGTGGCGAAGGCTTTGGTCATACCGTTAACTCTTCTTACTTCGACTTTGATATAGCCCCCGACGGTACACTATATGTGGCTTATGCTGACCAGCAAGCTACCACACTGAAGAACGCTATGAGCGTAATGAAGTACAATGGCTCTGCTTGGGAGTTTGTAGGCACCGAAGCCGGCTTGTTGAAGGCTGTTTCTAACTATGCTTGCTTCTGCGCTATCGATGGCGAACTGGTAGCTGCTCAGGTAAACAATTCGTCTTCTGCCGACTATCCCAACCGTACCCTTGTAGTATCTAACTATAAGAACGGCGCATGGAGCAGCCAGGTACCCGGAACACTTACCAACCAAGTATACATGGCCAATGCCGGTGGCGGTAAAGATGCGGCTTATGTTATCAGTATCAACCGCGGTGCCGTTAATGGTGTAAACTACGGATACAACGTGTTGCGCTATCAGAACGGCGAGTGGACCCCCATGATAATTAACTATCTGGAGCCCGGCAATACTACCAATAATATAGCCATGATAGGTGTTACTGTAGTTGACGACGGTACACCCTACATCTGGACTATGGACGATGCCAGCGGACAGCTTGGTGTACGCATAAAGTATTACAACGCTGCGCAGGATGCATGGCTTACCTTGGGTGGCAACATACTGCCCCTTGGCTTTACCCCCGACCGCCATACCGAGGTGGCTCTTGATGTAGCGCCCAATGGTACACCGTATGTATTGTACACCAATACCAACGACCAGGGCTTCCCCTACTTGATGTATCTTGACCCCGATACTCGCCAGTGGAGTACTCCTGCAAAAGTGGCCGACGTAGTAGCTTCAGGACTTAACCTGAAGTTTACCAGCGATGGTGTAGGTTATGCAACCTTTACCAATAGTAATGTATTGTACACCCTGCGTACCGAATGATTAAGTTTTTACAGACCGTATTGATATTCTTGCTCTCGGTAGTAGATGCCTCAGCGCAGTCTACCGCCGAGGGCAAGGTGTTTTTAGACTCCAATGGCAACGGCCGTTACGACCGTGGTGAACAACTGTTGGCCGGCATACCCGTATCTGATGGTTGTAGTGTAGTTACTACCAATGCCAAGGGCCGTTATCGTATCCAGGTAGCCCAGGGCGGCAGCCTGTTCCCCATTCTGCCTGCCGGTTACACTATGAGCGGCAGTAGGCTGGTAAATAGCTGTTTTATTGGTCCTAACCGTATAGCTAGCCACGATAACGATTTTGCTCTCCAGACTAAGTCTGCCGATAGCCGCTTCCGCCTAAACGTGTTGGGCGATATTCAGGTATCTAACGGGCAAGAGCTAGAGTATGCTTCGCGTACTATTCTTCCCGAATTGATGTATAAGGATAGTACCGAGGTAAACCTCTTTATGGGCGACTTGGTTAACAATAACCTTTCGCTCTATCCCTACCTGCGCAGCTTGATAGAAGGGCTGCCCTCGCGGTCGTACACCGTAGTGGGCAATCACGACCGTGATGTAGACACTGTAAGTTGGCGACAAACGCTTAGCTATTGTACCCATTTCGGTTCGCCTGTATATGCCTTCAACCAGGGCGATGTACACTTTATAGTGCTCAACAACGTGTATGGTAAGGGTGCCCGTGGCTACGAGGGGCGTATATCAGAGAGCCAGTTGCAGTTTGTACGTGCCGACTTGCAGCATGTATCTCCCCGCCAGTTGGTAGTGCTGGTTATGCATATTCCGCTTGCCATTACCCGTAACCGTGATGAACTATTTGCCGCAGTAGGCGCTCGCCCCATGCTGGCCCTTACAGCCCATCTGCACCGGGTAATGCGTACCTTTCACCATTATCAGGGTTCTGTCATTCCAGAGCTAGGTGCAGGCGCTACCTGTGGCTTCTGGTGGGTAGGCGAGCGCGATTGGCAGGGCGTACCCATGGCTCTGCAGCAGGGCGGTACACCGCGCAACTATTTTGTAGTTGATTTTGATGGTCCCCGATATACTTTCAAGTGTAAGGGGGTAGGGCTTGATTCGCTGCAGCAACTTACCGTTCATATTACGGGTATAGATACGCTAGATACCCATCTGCGCGATATGCAGGATGTGGTCCCTCGCCAGGCCCTATTTACCATTTGGGGCGGTTGCGATTCTACCCAGGTGCGTTGTCGTATCGACGGTGGCGCTTGGGCAGTATGCCAAAAGGCTAAGGCTATAGACCCCAATGTAGCCCGTGTACGCGAACAAAACCTTATTAAGGGTTATCCTACGCCCTATAGCAGACGCAACCCCTTACGTAAGCAAGAATCGCCCCAGGTATGGATATTCCCGTTGCCGGAGCAACAAGCCCGTGGCGCGCATGTAATAGAGGTTGAGGCCAGCGATGCTTACGGTTTCAGCGCAAAGGGCATGCGCCCCTACTGCTTTGTAGAAGAAGAGCAATAACCCATGTATTCCCCATGTTAAGGGTGGTACTGTAAGTTAGCCAAGGTTGATTGATAGCACCACCCTTGTTGATTTATACCCCTATAGTAATGATGTTTTTGGGGTTGCCGTCGGCCGTGGGCAATATGGTTTACGGCCGTCGCCCCTTTGGTTTACGGCCATCAGCTATTCTGTCCACGACCGTCAACCATCAACTATCGGCACTCAATGGCATTATAAACGGCCATTTCTGCTACCCATATAGACAATTTCGGTATATCACTACCCCAAAAAACAGGGTGTAAAGTTTTGCGCTTTGTACCATTTCACTTAATTTTGTGGGTATAATACGTATTCAACCATGACTCAAGAAGAGAAAACCCAAATAGAAGAGCGCATAGTAGATGTGCTCAAAACCGTATACGACCCCGAAATTCCCGTAGATATATGGAATCTGGGTATGATATACAAGATAGATGTAAAAGACGATTATACGGTAGATATCGACATGACGTTTACAGCACCATCGTGCCCCGCTGCCGACTTTATATTGGAAGACGTGCGTACCAAGGTAGAGAGTATCGAAAGCGTGAAGAGTGCCAATATAAACCTGGTGTTCGAACCCGAATGGGATAAAAGCATGATGAGCGAAGAGGCTAGGGTAGAATTAGGTTTCGATTAACAGCAGAGCTATGAAGAATGTATATTTCCTTTCTGATGCCCATTTGGGTTCACTGGCCATACCCCATGCGCGTATGCAAGAACGCCGCTTGGTGCGCTTTCTTGATAGCATCAAGGCCAAGGCATCAGCTATCTATCTGCTGGGCGATATGTTTGACTTTTGGAACGAATATCGCTATGTAGTACCTAAGGGATATACCCGCTTCTTGGGCAAACTGTCTGAACTCTCTGATAGCGGTGTAGAAATACATTACTTTACCGGCAACCACGACCTGTGGACGTATGGTTATCTAGAAGAGGAATGCGGCGTAAGAGTACATAAGTCGGCCATTACTACCGAAATCTTTGGGCGGGTATTCTATCTTGCCCACGGCGACGGTTTGGGCGATCCCGATCCTAAATATCGCTTCTTGCGCCGTATGTTTCATAGTACCCTCTGCCAGCGCCTGCTCAACATGATTCATCCGCGCTGGGGCATGTGGTTAGGGTTAAACTGGGCCAAGCACAGTCGCCTTAAGCGCAGCAATGGTAAAGAACCGCCCTATATGGGTGAAGACCGTGAGTATCTGGTACGTTATGCTAAGGATTATCTTACCAATCATAAGGATATTGACTATTTTATGTTCGGTCATCGCCATATAGAACTCGACTTGATGCTTAGTCGTAAAACGCGCCTTATGATACTGGGCGACTGGATATGGCAGTTTACCTATGCCGTGTTCGATGGCGAACACATGTTCTTGGAAACCTACGTAGAAGGCGAGAGCCAGCCGTAGGCACTCTACAACTTACAGCATATTAGTTTCTGATGGTGTGACGTTTAACGTTTATTACAGAAAAATTACTTAAAAATAGGGCTTAACACAAAAAAAATGGCTACTTTTGTTTTTATCTAAACAAGAGTGGCCATTTCTGTATTTATAAGAAAGACAATGGCCTCTTATACCACTAAAGACCAATAACAGTTTAACATTAAAATACATAAAACCATGAAGTATCCTAAAATTGGAATCCGCCCCACTATCGACGGCCGTCAGGGTGGCGTGCGCGAGAGTCTTGAAGACAAAACTATGGCTCTGGCTAATGCTGTAGCCAATCTTATTTCAACAAATCTTAAGAACGGCGATGGCTCGCCCGTAGAGTGCGTTATTGCCGATGGAACAATAGGTCGTGTGGCCGAAAGCGCAGCTTGTGCCGAGAAGTTCGAGCGTGAGGGCGTAGGCAGTACTATTACCGTTACCTCATGTTGGTGCTACGGTTCGGAGACTATGGATATGAATCCTCATTATCCCAAAGCTGTATGGGGCTTTAATGGTACCGAGCGTCCCGGTGCTGTATATCTGGCAGCCGTATTGGCAGCCCATGCACAGAAGGGTCTGCCAGCATTCGGCATCTATGGTCATGATGTACAAGACTTGGACGATAACACTATCCCAGCCGACGTAGCTGAGAAGATACTGCGCTTTGCCCGTGCCGCCCAGGCCGTGGCTACAATGCGTGGCAAGAGTTATCTAAGTATGGGTAATACCTGTATGGGTATAGCCGGAAGTATAGTAGATGCCGACTTCTTCCAAGACTACCTGGGTATGCGTACAGAGTATGTAGACCTAGTTGAAATTCTGCGCCGTATAGACGAAGGTATCTACGACCCCGAAGAATACAAGAAGGCTATGGCTTGGACCGAGAAATACTGTAAAGTAAACGAAGGCCACGATTATAACGAGGAGAAAGGCAAGGCCAAAACACGTGAACAGAAAGACCGCGACTGGGAATTTACCGTAAAGAATATGCTTATCATCAACGATTTGATGCACGGCAATCCTCGTCTGCTAGAGTTGGGCTTTAAGGAAGAAAGCTTAGGCCACAACGCTATAGCTGCCGGTGTACAAGGTCAGCGCCAGTGGACCGACTATATTCCTAATTTCGACTTCCCCGAGTCAATGATGTGTACATCGTTCGACTGGAACGGAATACGCGAGGCCAATGTATTGGCTACCGAGAACGACTCGCTTAACGGTGTGGCCATGCTCTTTGGTCATCTGCTTACCAACAAGGGCGTAATGTTCTCTGATATTCGTACTTACTGGAGTCCTGAGGCAGTGAAGCGCGTGGCAGGTAAAGAGGCTACAGGTATGGCTGCAGGCGGCTTTATCCACCTTATCAACTCGGGCGCTACTACTCTCGATGCTACCGGTGCTATGAGCGATGCTGAGGGTAAGCCAATAATGAAATGCCCATGGGAGATGACTGCCGACGATGTAGACGCTTGTCTTAAAGCCACTACATGGTATCCAGCAGACCGCGATTACTTCCGTGGCGGCGGTTTCTCAAGCAACTTCCTCACCCGTGGCGGTATGCCAATGACAATGATGCGCGTTAACCGTGTAAAGGGCCTTGGACCGGTTATCCAGTTGGCCGAGGGATGGAGCGTAGACCTTGACCCAGCAATACACGATGTACTGAACAAGCGTACCGACAAGACATGGCCTACTACATGGTTTGTTCCTCGTCTTGACGCTACTCGCGATGCCTTTAAAGATGTTTATTCGGTAATGAACAACTGGGGTGCCAACCATGGAGCCATTGCCTATGGCCATATAGGTGCCGACGTGATAACGCTCGCATCTATCCTGCGTATACCCGTATGTATGCACAATGTGCCCGACGAGCAGATATTCCGTCCATCGGCATGGAACGCCTTTGGTATGGATAAAGAGGGCGCCGACTATCGTGCTTGCCAGAACTTCGGTCCTGTATACAAATAACCCTTAGTATAACTGTGTGTGAGCGAGGAAACGTCTTGTTAATAGTCAGCATGAATTAATTTCAGCATGACGGGCGTTTCCTCGCTCTTTGTTTTTTAGAACTACCATTAAAGATATAATTAATGAATAAACCTAAATTAGTAGAGAGAAAGTATCTCTTTCCTTTTGTTCTGCTAACCACGCTGTTTGCCCTGTGGGGATTTGCCAACGATATTACCAACCCTATGGTGGCAGCCTTTCAAACGGTGATGGAACTTAAGGCATCAGAGGCTTCGCTTATCCAGTTTGCCTTTTACGGCGGCTACGCCACTATGGCTGTACCCGCAGCCCTATTCATACGCCGATATAGTTACAAGAGTGGCATAGTATTGGGTTTGGCTCTTTATGCCGTGGGTGCATTCCTGTTTATTCCGGCAGCCGCTTATCAGCAGTTCTCTTTCTTCTGCGTGTCGCTATATGTGCTTACCTTTGGTTTGGCTTTCTTGGAAACCACGGCCAACCCCTTTGTACTGTCGTTGGGTAGTAAAGAAACGGCAACACGCCGATTGAATCTGGCACAGGCATTTAATCCCTTAGGGTCGCTTATGGGTATGGGTATAGCCTCTTTTGTGGTGCTTCCTCATCTCTGGTCAGACCGTCGCGATGCCGCAGGCAATACCGTATTCGCGGCTCTCTCTGAGGCAGAAAAGTCGGGCATTCGTCTGCACGACCTTGTAGTGATACGCAACCCCTATGTAGCCATTGGATTGGTGGTACTGATAATGCTGGTGGTGTTTGCCCTGATGCGCATGCCGCAGACGCAACAGAAGACTGACCACGCCAGCGTAAAAGATTCGCTGGGCCGGTTGGCTCGTAACAAGCCGTATATGGCAGGCGTGTTTACCCAGATGTTTTATGTGGCTGCACAGATTATGGTGTGGACGTTTATTATACAGTATGCCGATAACTTGGGTATCAACAAGGCTATGGCACAAACGTACAACATCGTGGCTATGGTGCTCTTTCTTAGCGGACGCTTTATAAGTACCTTCCTTATGCGTTATGTCAACGGCCGAATGTTGTTGGCTATATTCGCCGTAGGTGCGGCTATATGTACGCTTGGCACTATATTTATAGTAGGTATGACGGGTCTTTACTGCTTGATAGGCATAAGTGTATTTATGTCGCTTATGTTTCCCACAATCTATGGTATATCGCTCGAGAATGTAAGTGCCGAGGATGCCAGTCTGGGAGCCGCCTTTCTGGTTATGGCTATCGTGGGTGGAGCCATTATGCCGCCTCTTCAAGGCTTGATAATAGACCGTGGCACGGTGATGGGGCTTCCGGCAGTCAACGCCTCGTTTGTGTTGCCGCTTATATGCTTCTGTGTGATATTTATATATGGCTTCAGCCAGTATCGCACCAACAAGAAGAGCAGTGTAGAATAAGTCGATATACAATAGATATTCACTCACTTTTAAGGGGCAAGCAATGGTTAAGTTGCTTGCCCCTTCACGGCTCTTTTCATTTTAAATACCACGATTATCTCCGACTATAGCTATTCTTCGGCATATTTATCGGTTCTATGGTTATTATTGCTGTTAATTTCTTTATTGCCGACGGCCGTCAGCAATAAAGTTTACGGTCGTCAGCCAATTGG
>CAVKSZ010000048.1:0-13616 GCA_963659135.1 Bulleidia sp.
GCCGTACTCTGCGAGACAATGCCCGAAGATACAAACCCGAACGTAACATATATACAGGTAGAATCTACCGAAGACGCAGTAGGTCGTGTGGCCACAGTATTCTATGGTGAGCCCTCAAAGAATCTCAAACTGGTTGGCGTTACCGGCACTAACGGCAAGACTACCATCGCCACATTATTATATAATATGTTTCGCAAGATGGGACACCGCTGCGGCCTGCTGTCTACGGTATGCAACTATATAGAAGACGAAGCCATACCTGCCGACCATACCACCCCCGATGCCATAGAACTGAACGCTCTGCTATCGCGCATGGTTGCCGCTGGATGCGAGTATGCTTTCATGGAGTGTTCATCGCACGCTATTGCCCAAAAGCGCATTGGCGGTTTGAAATTTACCGGTGGCATATTCACCAACCTTACTCGCGACCACCTGGACTATCACAAGACTTTCGAGAATTATCGCGATGCCAAGAAAGCATTCTTCGACGGTCTGCCCAAATCGGCTTTTGCTATTACCAATGCCGACGACAAAAACGGCATGGTTATGGTACAAAACTGCAAAGCGCAGGTAAAGACTTACTCTATACGACAGATGGCCGACTTCAAAGCACGCATACTGGAGTGCCACTTTGAGGGAATGTATCTAGAGATAGACGGCCAAGAGGTAGGCGTACAGTTTATAGGCAAATTCAATGTAAGCAACCTATTGGCAGTATATGGTGCCGCCCGCATGCTGGGCAAAGAGCCTAACGACATACTGGTAACCCTAAGCACACTACACAGTGTAAACGGCCGACTAGACCCCGTACGCTCTGAGAAGGGATATACCGCCATAGTAGACTATGCCCATACACCAGACGCGCTAGCCAACGTACTGAACGCCATACACGAAGTACTTAACAAGAAGGGTCACGTAATCACCGTATGCGGTGCCGGTGGCAACCGCGATAAAGGTAAACGCCCCTTAATGGCACAAGAAGCTGTACGGCAGAGCGACAAGGTAATCATAACCAGCGACAACCCGCGCTTTGAAGAGCCTCAAGATATTATCAACGATATGCTGGATGGCCTCAACGCTCAGCAACGCAAGAACGTATTGGCAATTACCGATAGAAAAGAAGCCATTCGCACAGCCTGTATGATGGCGCAGAAAGGCGACGTGATATTGGTAGCCGGCAAGGGGCACGAAAACTACCAAGAGATAAAGGGCGTAAAGCATCACTTTGACGATAAGGAAGTGCTACACGAAATATTCGACAACGACTAATAATAAACCAAAACATGCTGTACTATTTATTCAGATTTCTAGAGCAGTTTGGCATCAGCGGAGCGCATATCTGGGGATATATATCGTTCAGATCGCTGTTAGCGCTGATACTCTCGCTGGTTATCTCGGCTTGGTTTGGCGAGCGGTTTATCAAGTTTCTCAAGCGCAAGCAGATTACCGAAACGCAGCGCGATGCCTCTATCGACCCCTTTGGTGTAAAGAAGATTGGCGTGCCTTCGATGGGCGGCATCATCATTATAGTTTCTATTCTGATACCTGTGTTATTGTTAGGCCGACTACGCAACATCTATCTTATCCTGATGATTATCACCACCGTGTGGTTAGGATTTCTTGGCGGAATGGACGACTTTATCAAGATATTCCATCACAACAAAGAGGGATTGAAAGGTAAGTACAAGATAGTAGGACAGATAGGTATAGGACTCATTGTTGGACTGGTACTATGGACATCGCCCGACGTGAAAATGAATGAGAATCTATCTATAAAACGCCAAGGACAAGAGATGGTGGTTAAGCATAGACCCGAAGCCAAGAAGTCGCTCAAGACTACCATACCCTTTGTTAAGGGGCACAACTTGGACTACTCTAACATTATGTCGTTCTGTGGGAAATACAAAACGGCTGCCGGATGGATACTGTTTGTTATCATGACCATACTGGTAGTAACCGCTGTGAGCAACGGTGCAAACCTAAACGACGGTATGGACGGTATGTGTGCCGGCAACTCTGCCATAATAGGCGTAACGCTTGGCATACTGGCTTATGTAAGTTCGCATATAGAATTTGCCTCGTATCTGAATATCATGTATATACCCGATTCGCAAGAGTTGGTAGTATTCATGTGTGCCTTTGTAGGTGCGCTCATCGGTTTTCTATGGTACAACGCCTATCCAGCCCAAGTATTCATGGGCGATACGGGTTCGCTAACCATAGGTGGCATTATTGGCGTTAGTGCCATTATCATACACAAAGAACTGTTGTTACCCATACTTTGCGGCGTTTTCTTTGTAGAGAGTCTGAGCGTAATCATGCAGGTATGGTTCTACAAGTTAGGCAAGCGCCGTGGTGTAAAGCAACGCATCTTCCGTCGCACGCCTATCCACGATAACTTCAGAACTCAAGAGAGCCAGCTAGACCCCGAATGTCGCTATGTTATCAAAGGTCCGCACACGGTAGTACACGAATCTAAGATAACGCTGCGCTTCTGGATAGTAACCATAATACTGGCTGCACTAACCATCATAACCCTGAAAATAAGATAAAGCATATGCCAACTAAAAGAATAGCCGTATTGGGCGCAGCCGAAAGTGGCGTAGGTGCCGCTATCCTGGCCAAGAAAATGGGCTTCGATGTCTTTGTATCCGATATGTCGGCCATCAAAGACAACTACAAGGAAATGCTCGACCGCCACAGTATAGAATGGGAAGAAAAGCATCATACCCAAGAGTTGATACTCTCTGCCGATGAGGTAATCAAGAGCCCGGGTATACCCAAAGAGGCGCCAATGATACAAGCCGTAATGGCTGCCGGCATCGGCGTGATAAGCGAGATAGAGTTTGCCAGCCGATATACCAATGCCAAGACGATATGTATTACGGGCAGCAACGGCAAGACTACCACAACATCGCTTATCTACCACATTATGCAGAAGGCTGGCTACGATGTAGGACTGGCTGGTAACATAGGTCATTCACTGGCTTTACAGGTGGCCGAGGCTCCACACGACTGGTATGTGATAGAGCTAAGCAGCTTCCAGTTAGACAATATGTACGACTTTCACGCCAACATAGCCGTACTGCTCAACATTACGCCCGACCATCTTGACCGTTACGAGTTCAAGTTTGAGAACTACGCCGACGCCAAGATGCGTATTACGCAGAATCAGACTCTTGCCGACGCCTTTATCTACTGGAACGACGACCCCGTAATACAAGAAGAGTTGGCCAAGACCACTGTTGGAGCCACGCTCTACCCCTTTGGATTGGAAAACGATGACAAGCTGAAGGGATGTGTAGTAGATGGTAAATACATACTTAACGCTCCCGACCGTTTTGAAATGGAACAAAGCCAGCTAAACCTGCCCGGCAAGCACAATCTGTATAACCAGTTGGCTGCCGGACTTGCCACACGCATTGCCGGAGCTTCTGCCGAGAGCGTAAAGCAAGGACTGGCCGATTTCCCCGGTGTAGAACATCGACTGGAGAAGGTATGTACACGCAACGGAGTACTGTATATCAACGACTCTAAAGCCACCAACGTAGACGCATGCCGCTATGCGCTTGAGAGTATGACCGCCCCCACCATACTCATTATAGGCGGCAAGGATAAGGGCAACGACTATGCGCCCATAGCCGAACTGGCCAAGCATAAGTGTAAAGCCTTGGTATATATGGGTGTAGACAATAGCAAGTTGCATCAAGCCTTCGACCACCTGGGCCTACCCATACGCGATACGCACAGCATGACCGACTGTATGAAGGCGTGCCGCGAACTGGCCTCCGATGGCGATACGGTATTACTAAGCCCATGCTGCGCCAGCTTCGACCTGTTCAAAAATATGGAAGACCGCGGCGAACAATTCAAAGAATTAGCAAGACAATCATAGACTCTATAGATGGCAAACAACACCTTAAGCAAATTATTCAAAGGCGACAAGGTGATATGGATGGTATTTTTCTTCCTCTGTGTCATCAGTATCATCGAGGTCTTCTCGGCCTCGTCTCAATTGGCGTACAAGGGCGGCAGCTACCTTAGTCCTATGCTCAAGCATATATTTCTGCTGGGATTGGGCATATTCTGTATGATTATCACGCTAAACATACAGTGCCGATACTTCAAGATAGCACTGCCGTTCCTGCTCATACTGTCAATACTAATGTTGCTCACCGTAATATTTGCGGGGCAGAATATCAACGGAGCCGGACGCTGGCTTAATATATTCGGATTGAGTTTTCAGCCATCAGAAATAGCCAAGGGCACTATGGTGCTGGCCACGGCACAGATATACAGTGTACTGCAAACCGATAACGGTGCCGACAAGAATGCCTTTAAATGGGTGATGGGCCTGTCGGGTGTAATGTTGCTGCTTATCTGCGGCGAGAACTTATCTACAGCAGCACTGCTATTCCTGGTCATCATAATGATGATGTTCATAGGTCGCACGCCCTACTCTCAGTTAGGCAAGTTGCTGGGTGTAATCACCCTGCTGGGGGTAGCCGGAATAGTATTTGTTATGGTGCTTGGAAAAGATACCAACGAAGAGAAGAAACTCTTGGCCACACACGCTGTAACGGTAGAGACTACCGACGAAGGGGCACCCAAAGAGAAACGTCCGTTCTTTCTAAAACGTGCCGATACATGGAAGACGCGTATTGACAAGTTTATGAACTCAAAGGAGATTGACCCCGACTCGGTAGACTTGGACAAAGATGCACAGGTATCGTATGCCAATGTAGCCATAGCCTCGTCTAACTTCATAGGCAAAGGTCCGGGTAACTCAGAGCAGCGCGACTTCCTGTCGCAGGCGTTCTCTGACTTTATCTACGCCATCATTATCGAGGAAATGGGTATCTTTGGTGCTTTCTTCGTGGCATTCCTCTACATAGTGCTACTGTTCAGAACTGGCCGCATAGCTAGCCAATGCGAGAACAATTTCCCGGCCTTCTTGTCTATGGGATTGGCACTGATGCTAGTCACTCAAGCACTGTTTAATATGTGCGTAGCTGTAGGATTGGCTCCCGTTACGGGTCAGCCGCTGCCACTAATCAGTAAGGGTGGAACATCTACCGTTATCAACTGTGTATACATAGGCGTAATACTCAGCATAAGCCGGTCGGCCAAGAAGCGCATACCTAGCACACCCGCAACGGTAGCTGTAAGCTAACCAGCACGCGGTCAGCGGCAAGGCAGAAAGCATACATTAGTTCTCCGTATCTTATCGATTAGGGGTCCAGAGTCTGCCGTATTGGTTTTATGTATTGCTGACGGCCGTAAGCAGAGTGGCCCACGGCCGCAGTACAATTGGCCCACGGCCGTCGGCAAAGCGGTTTACGGCCGTAAGCCACCCAAAAACCGCCACTGGCACTGCAGCAATAACAAACATATCGACCCGTAAAAAGAAAGTAGAATAAATATATTGAAAACAACCATAGCAAGAAAACTAAAATAATCGGGTAAAATATCACTTAAATAAAAATATTTTAGCTATTTTTGCCCTGATAAAGAACAAGTAAGAAAAAAAATGGAAGACGAACTGAGAATCATCATCAGCGGCGGTGGCACCGGCGGACATATTTTCCCTGCCATATCGATAGCCAACAGCATAAAGGCAAAACGCCCCGACGCTAAAATCCTGTTCGTAGGAGCCTTAGGACGCATGGAGATGCAACGCGTACCGGCAGCCGGCTACCCCATAGAGGGATTGCCCATCTGCGGATTCGACCGAAAGCATCCGCTGCGCAACTTTGCCGTACTCCTGAAGATATGGAAGAGCCAGCGCATGGCCAAAAAGATAATTCGCAAATTCAAGCCCATGGCTGCAGTGGGTGTGGGCGGATATGCCAGCGGTCCTACACTCAACATGTGTGCTGCCAAACATATACCCTGTCTTATACAAGAACAGAATTCGTATGCAGGCGTAACCAACAGAATACTGGCCAAGAAAGCCGAAAAGATATGCGTGGCCTACGAAAACATGGACCGTTTCTTCCCGGCAGACAAGATACTGCTTACCGGTAACCCCGTACGCCAAAATCTGATAGAAACTACGCTAACTCACGACGAGGCTGTACAGAAATTCGGCCTTGACCCCAGCAAGAAAACCATTCTGCTTGTGGGCGGTAGTCTGGGTGCAAGAACCATCAACGAGAGCGTACTGCAACATCTGGACATTGTTAGAACATCGGGCGTACAGTTTATATGGCAAACCGGCAAATACTACAGTGCCGCAATAGCCGAAAGACTAAAAGGCGAAGAGGGCCTGTCTATGCTGCATGTAACCGACTTTATCAGTGACATGGGAGCCGCCTACAAGGCTGCCGACTTGGTAATAAGTCGCGCCGGAGCCAGTTCTATCAGCGAATTCTGCTTGATAGGAAAGCCGGTGATACTGGTACCCAGTCCGAACGTGGCAGAAGACCATCAAACCCAAAACGCCATGGCGCTGGTAAACCGCAATGCAGCCATCTTTGTAAAAGATGCCGAAGCAGCCACACTGTTGCTCAACAAAGCCATAGCCACGGTAAAGGATGAAGAGAAATTAGAATCGCTCCATAATAACATCCTCACGCTTGGTGTAGAAAACTCAGCCGACATCATAGCCGACGAGGTAATAAAATTAGCAACCCAACGATAACAATGGAACTCAACGATATAAAATCAGTATATTTTGTAGGAGCCGGCGGTATAGGCATGAGTGCCATAGCCCGGTACTTTCTGCACAAAGGCGTAACCGTAGCCGGGTACGACCGCACCCCCTCTGACCTTACACGCCAATTGGAGCGCGAAGGGGCAATGATACACTACGAAGAAAACACCAACCTGATACCCGAAGACTGTCGCAACGCAGCCACATGCCTGGTAATATACACCCCGGCTATACCTGCCAACCATAAGGAGCTACAATACTTCCGCAACGGCGGCTTTACGGTAGAAAAGCGAGCCCAAGTACTGGGCACACTCACACGTACGCACAAGGGATTGTGCTTTGCCGGAACCCACGGCAAGACCACCACATCTACCATGTGCGCCCACATTATGCACCAAAGCCACTTGGACTGCAATGCCTTTCTCGGTGGAATATCTAAAAACTACGGTACCAACTACATACTCAGCCAAAGCGACTACATAGTAATAGAGGCCGACGAGTTTGACCGCAGTTTCCACTGGCTAAGACCATGGATGAGTGTAATAACTGCCACCGACCCCGACCACTTGGATATATACGGCACCAAAGAGGCTTACTTGGAAAGCTTCAACCATTACACCACGCTTATACAACCAGGCGGTGCTCTGATACTGCATACCGACCTCGAGATGAAGCCCTGCGTACAGGATGGTGTAACTACATACACATACAGCCGTGACAAAGGCGACTTTCATGCAGAAAACGTAAAGATAGAAAACGGCGAAATATCCTTCGACATGGTATCGCCCATAGAGCGCGTAAACGGCATAGAACTGGGACAGCCCGTACCGGTAAACATAGAAAATGCCGTGGCTGCCATGGCTATGGCTCAGCTTAATGGTTGTACAGCCGACGAACTACGCCAGGGCATGAAGACCTACGGGGGAGTAGACCGCCGATTCGACTTCAAACTGAAGAACAGTAGCCATGTAGTACTCTCAGACTATGCCCATCACCCTAAAGAAATTTACCAAAGTGCCAAGAGCTTGCGCGAACTGTACAAAGACCGCAAGATAACCGCTATATTCCAGCCGCATCTGTACACCCGCACCCGCGATTTCTATCAAGAATTTGCCGAGGCATTAAGTCAGCTTGACGAGGTTATCCTTACCGAAATATATCCAGCCCGCGAGCAGCCTATACCCGGTATCACCAGCAAGATAATCTACGACAACCTAAAGCCCGGCGTAGAGAAGAGTATCATACAGAAAGACGATGTGCTGGAATTGGTAAAAAGTCGCAACTTCGACGTACTGGTAATACTTGGAGCGGGCGACTTAGACAATTACGCAGACCAAATAGCCCAAATAATAGAAAGTAAGTAAAAGTGGCAAGATTACGTTTAAACTGGAAAAGAGGGGTACTGATAGCGGCCGACATAGTCCTTGGAGTATACCTTTTCTTGGCTTTCACTGCATTTAACAAGCCCGAAGACAACGGACTGAAATGCGGCAAGGTCAACATCCAGATTACCGACGCCAAAACTAACGGCTTCATTGACGCCGACGAGATAAAAGCGCGGCTGAAGAAGCAGGGGCTGTTCCCACTGGGTAAACCCATAACGCAGATCAAGACCCGACAGATAGAAGAGAGCTTGATGGCGAGCCCGTTTGTAAAAACGGCAGAATGCTATATCACCCAAGATGGGCAAACAACAATAGCCTTCAGTCAGCTGTTGCCAATAATCAGAGTAAAAGCCACCAATGGTGCCGACTACTATATAGACGACAAGTGCAGCATTATGCCCAACACCCACTATACCAGCGATCTGATAATAGCAACGGGCAACATTAGTCAATGGTATGCACGCAACTACATAGCCTATCTGGCACAGACGCTTATGGGCAGCGACTTTTGGAAAAGTCAGATAGTACAGATAAACGTGCTATCAGACCACGGCATAGAACTGGTGCCAAGAGTAGGAAACCATATTATTTATCTAGGACCTTTACCCGAAGCCAAGACCGCCAAGGAAAGGCAGAAAGTAGTAGCCGAATTTACCCGCCACAAGTTAGACCGGTTGGAGAAATTCTACAAATACGGTCTATCACAGGCTGGATGGAACAAATACTCGTACATCAATCTGGAATTTGACAACCAGATAATCTGCAAAAAAAGAATATAAGAAATAAAATACATTTATATATATGGCAAAGGAATTTATTATAGCTATCGAACTGGGTTCGTCAAAGATAACCGGAGTAGCCGGCAAGAAAAACCTTGACGGAAGCATCAGCATCCTGGCCGTAGCGCAAGAAGACTCAACAGCGTGCATCCGCAAGGGTGTAGTCTACAACCATGACCGCACGGTACAATGTCTGACTAACATCGTGAACAAACTCGAGACCTCTCTCAAGTCAAAAATAGCCGGCGTTTACGTTTGCGGAGGCGGACAGTCAATACGCAGCGTAAAGAATGTCATAGTAAAAGACCTGGATGAAAGCACCATCATTCGTCAAGACATGATAGATGCACTGATGGACGCTAATCGCAACATGGACTATCCCGAACAGGAGATAATAGATGCCATCACCCAAGAATACAAGGTAGACAACCAATACCAGATAGAACCTGCTGGCATACAAGCCAAACACCTGGAAGGTAACTTCCTGAATATCCTTTGGCGTAAGAAATTCTACTACGCTTGCAACGAATGTTTCAAGAGTGCAGGTATCAACATTGTAGAGATGTATTTGGCTCCATTGGTATTGGCAGACAGCGTACTGACCGAAACCGAGAAACGCAGCGGGTGTATGTTGGTTGACATGGGAGCCGAAACCACCACCGTATCGGTATTCTTCAAAAACATTCTACGCCATATAGCCGTAATTCCATTGGGTAGCAATAATATTACCAAAGACCTTACTTCACTGAATATAGATGAAGAAACTGCCGAAAATATGAAGTTGAAGTACGGTTGTGCCTATACCGAGAACGACGCCATTGACGACACATTGGAATTGCCCTTCGGTGATGGCCGCAAGGTAGAAAGTAGACTCTTCATAAATATCGTAGAAGCCCGTGTAGAAGAAATCATACGCAACGTATGGTATCAGATGCCTAACGAGTTTAACGACAAGATGCTGGGCGGTATTATCCTCACCGGTGGCGGCGCCAATATGGCCAACATGGCAGAAGCTTTCAAGAAATTCACTCCGATAGAGAAAATAAGAATTGCCAAATTTGTAAATGCTACCATCAACTCTAATCTACCCGAGATTACCGCTCACGACGGCCGCATGAACACCGTACTCGGACTGTTAGAACACGGCAACGAAAATTGCGCCGGAACAGAGATTAACGACTCGCTCTTCCCCACCGAAGAAGGACAGGAGCCTGCCCCTGGAAAACCCAAAGAGCCACATCAGCCCGGAAAGGGAATCATCCAGACTCCCGAAGAGAAAGCAGCCGATGAAGCAAAGCGCAAGAAAGAGGAAGAAGAAAGACTAAAAGAAGTAGAAGAAGCTGAGAAAGAAGAAGCCAAAAAAGCAAAAAGCGGATTTTGGCACAACGCATCGTCAAAGATGAAGAATTTCTTCAACCAGATTATCACAGAAGATGAGTAAACTATCATAATCAACTCCATATTATACACTACCATCATGGATAAAGACAATAACAATATACATAGCACACTGCCTATCTTTGACGCTCCCGAGAAGGCAAACATCATTAAAGTTATCGGCGTAGGTGGCGGTGGCGGAAACGCTGTAAACCACATGTTTCGCGAAGGGATACACGATGTAAGTTTCGTACTCTGCAATACCGACGCACAGGCTCTTAATGCGTCGCCCGTACCAGTTCATATACAATTGGGACACGAAGGCTTAGGCGCTGGCAACAAGCCCGTTGTAGCCAAACAGGCAGCCGAAGAAACTGTAGACGAAATCAAGCAGATGCTTGACGATGGCACCAAGATGACATTCATCACCGCTGGAATGGGCGGAGGTACCGGTACCGGGGCAGCTCCAGTTATCGCCCGCATAAGTAAGGAGATGGGAATTCTTACTGTAGGTATCGTAACCATTCCGTTCCACTGGGAAGGCGAAAGAAAAATCAACCAAGCTCTGGACGGCGTAGAAGAGCTGGCACAGAATGTAGATGCATTGCTGGTAATCAACAACGAGCGTCTGCGCGAGGTATACTCAGACCTATCGGTACTCAACGCCTTTGGAAAGGCCGACGATACACTGAGTGTAGCAGCCAAGAGCATAGCCGAGATAATAACCAACCGGGGTATTGTTAACCTAGACTTCAACGATGTACGCACCGTGCTCAAAGACGGTGGCGTAGCCATCATGAGTACAGGCTTCGGAGAAGGCGAAGGACGCTTGCGCAAGGCCATAGACAACGCCCTACACTCGCCACTACTTAACGATAACGACATCTATAACTCTAAGAAAATATTGCTCAGCATAAGCTTTGCTGCCGACAAGAATACCAACGAAGGATTGCGCATGGAAGAGATGAACGATGTAAACGAGTTCATGTCACACTTCAACTGCGACTATCAGTCTAAGTGGGGACTGTCGCTCGATCCAGATCTTGGTGACAAAGTTAAGGTAACCATTCTTGCCACGGGCTTCGGTATCAAGAACGTAGATGGAATGAAAGATCATCTTACAGAAAAGTTTACCCAGGCCGAAGCAGAAAAAACTGCAAAGGAAAACGAAGAACATCTCAAGAACTTAGAGCGAATCAACCAATATTACGGAAACAACAAGACGCGTGCCGTATACAAACCACGCCCACATATCTTCCTCTTTACTCCTGAGTATCTAGATAACGAAGATGTGATATTGGCCATAGAGAATACTCCCACCTACAAGCGGTCAAAAATAATGATAGACGAGATACACCGCCAGGCTTCGGGTATAGTAGATACAGGCAAGCCCGCCAGCGACGAAACGTCAGAAGAAGCACCCGCTATTATATCATTTGTATAACATAGTACCGCCCTCAAGCAGCGGTATATAAATAAAGTAAAAGTTATGAATCTATTTGAACAAGTTAACAACGACATCAAGGAGGCCATGAAGGCCCGCGATAAAGTGCGCTTGATGACTCTACGTAATATCAAGAAAGTATTCTTGGAGGCCAAGACTGCTCCCGGTGCCAACGATACATTAGACGATGCTGCCGCATTGAAGATTCTGCAGAAGCTAGCTAAACAGGGCCGTGAAACTGCCGCTACTTACACGGCAAACAACCGTCCCGACCTAGCCGAAGAAGAAGCCGCACAGGCCACAGTTATAGAGAGCTATCTACCAAAGCAACTCAGCGCAGAAGAAATAGAAGAAATTGTAAAAGCCATTATCAGCGAAACGGGTGCCACATCAATGAAAGATATGGGGGGCGTTATGGGTATGGCTACCAAGCAACTGGCAGGCAAGGCCGAGGGTGGCGTAATTTCACAAATCGTAAAGAAACTTTTGGCGTAAATTATACCGGCAAGTACTGCATTTATCGCGCAGACGCTTACCATATTATATATTACTCCCGATACCATACTTGCAAATAGCAGGCACGGTATCGGGAGTTTTCATTCAAACACCTGTCGGAGTACGGTTATCGACTTGAGTTCGGGGAAAGCAGGAAGATGCAAACGATAGTAGTCTACCAAGGCATCGAGACAAGCATTGCGATCGGTACGACTCAAACGAAGATTAGTTAGGCTGAAACTATCGCAGCGAACCAAAGCCACGATATTCCTGGTTAGGTCAGGGTTGGCAACATCATGATGCATAGGCCGTACGCAAGTAAAGCAACCTTCGCGCAAATCGAACCAAGAACCGTCAGCATAAGTTCTGTCATCAGGCGAGAATCCCAAAAAACGGGCAAGCTTAGCCATAAATATTAAATGAAAGTCAGCTATGCCTTCTGCGGCCACCGATAACCATTCTACACCTTGTTTAATATATAAGTAGAGCAAGCTATTGGTCTGCTCGTTGCGCGTAGCCACGGCCAGCAACTCAGTTACAAACATAGCCACGGGCAACTTTACCGCATCATCGTACAACTGCGGCATAGGGTAAACCAGCCTTATATCCGATATACGCTGCAATGGGTGATTGGCACGCAAGTCGAAAGCAATATCAAGAATAGATAGAGGCATAAAGTACTGTTTTTTCATTTTTCCCCTACCAGAAGCCGAAACGGTAACTGCAAAAGCCAAATGACCGTAATCGGCAGTAAACATTTCAACCACCATTTTACGGTCAGCATAACTCACACATTTTAGCACAATTGCCTCTGTTTTGACTTGCATAGATTACAAAAATAATAAAAAACAGCCATTTGTGAAAAATTCTTTGCCGAAAATTTGCAAGTTACATCAAAAGTACCTACCTTTGCATCCGCTAATAGGCTAATGGTCCCTTCGTCTATCGGTTAGGACGAGAGATTTTCATTCTCTAAAGAGGAGTTCGACTCTCCTAGGGACTACAAATAAAAATAAAGAAAGAAAAAGATGGCAAATCACAAATCATCATTGAAAAGAATTCGTCAGACAAAGACGAAGACTTTGCACAACAAATACTATGCAAAGACCATGCGTAACGCAGTACGCAAACTGCGCGCCATGACAGACAAGGAAGAGGCTGTTAAGTTATTCCCTACCGTTCAGGCTATGTTGGACAAACTCACAAAGACCAACATTATCCACAAGAACAAGGCAGCAAACTTGAAGTCAAGCCTTGCACTACATATCAGCAAGTTGGGATAATACAACAAACAAATATATCCTATACCCCAAAGACCACTACTCAAAAAGTAGTGGTCTTTTTTTATCCACACCCCACCAGTTTCCATCATTATAAAGGCAGTCAACACACCCACAAAAGCTACCATCAACACCCATTTCTATACCCCCAAAATATAACTAACCAAGCCATCACAAAAAGCACTTGCGCAAACATGCTTT
>CAVKSZ010000049.1:0-13477 GCA_963659135.1 Bulleidia sp.
TCTCCGATATAGCTATTCTTCAACATATTTGTGAGTTCTATAGTTACTATTGTAATGTTTTCTATATTGCCGACGGCCGTCAGCAATAAAGTTTACGGTCGTCAGCCAATTGGGCCACGGCCATCAACCAACCGGCTTACGGCCGTGGGCAGTATATAAAACCTAAATTAAACTTATTGTCAATAGCGACGTTGGGGTGTTTCTAAATGCCTAGAAGTCACAAAAAAATGAAATCTCAAAGCATTTTTAAATGAAAGAGCCGTGGGTGATAAAGTACTTTTAATTTATAATATTTGGTAAATAGTTCTCAAAATGAACTTATTTATGCTATCTTTGCGCATTATAATATTAGGTATGGAAGAATATAGAGGTGATAGCCATAAGGTTAACGGTGTAGAGGTTAATCTTCTTGCCAATGCCAATGTAGTGGCCACTTACTGTTGTCAGACCGACGGGTACACCTTGTTGCTGGTAAGGCAGGGAAATCTAAGCGTAGAGATAGATTTTACGCGCTACGATGTAAGTCAGAACATGACAATAATGTTTGCCCCAAAGACGCTGGTTAGATACATTGGCTGCAGCGATGATTTGAGTTGCTCTATACTCTCGTTCGACCACGACGAGGCGGTAGAGGCTATGCCCCGGCCCGACCCCGAATTTATGGACTTTATGCGTCGTTACCCCAAGGGAAAAGTTCCCGCCCAACGAGCCGATGCCATACATCTTAATATGGCAGATATAGCCTACTTCTTGTATCAGAATAATGGCGAGCATCGTATATCTATTGTTCGCAACATAATACAGAACATTATCTTCGAGATGTACGATGCCATTAAGGTACAGTTCTTGGCCATAGGTCCCAATACCGTTAACCGGCAGGGCGAACTGTTTATGCAGTTTATACATTTGGTATACGAGTATGGCGCCCGCGAGCGCGAGGTGACTTTCTATTGTAGCAAACTGTGTATTACGCCCCGCTATCTTGCCCGTATTCTGCGCGAACTCTCGCACGAAACGCCCAAGAAGATAATAGACCGCCACTGTATTCAGGAAATTAAGAAGCGACTGCGTACCACCAACGATAGCGTGCAGGCAATAGCCATCGACCTGCGATTTCCAGATCAGTCGTTCTTTACCCGCTACTTTAAGAAGCAAACCGGCATGACGCCAAAAGACTTTCGTAAGCAAGAGCTGTAAAAATAATATCTATGCATAATGCTGTAAACAAGCGTATGCGCTATTCGTGGCTGCTGTTACTGGTATATATACCTATGCTGCTAGCCGTTACGCTGCACCGTCATGGTGAAGCGCAGACAGCCAATGCCGAGTATTACTGCGACTCCTGCGCCCACAACATACATCATGGCGGCCACCTTGTACAGCTACAACCTACGGCACATCCCTGTGTGCTCTGCCAGTTGCAGAACTCACCGTGCATAGTTCCCGTATTAATTATAGGTATGGTGTTTGCATTGCCATATCGCCTACTTGTTAGTCTTGTGCCAGTTATCTACATTTGTCGGCACAAGACATCAATCTCTCCCCGAGCTCCTCCTTATTTTTCGTTGTAATTAATATATCCTTTTTTTTAAAAAAAGAGAACGCCCGCGCTGCGTACTGTAATGGTATGTAGTGCGTAATGGCGTATGTCAAAGGGCGTACTCCCTATGTATTATAAATGATTAACAACAATGAAAAAAATAAGCAAAGCCATATTTACGCTGGCCCTCTGCTGGCCAGTAACCATGAGTGCTACCCATACGCAGGTAGACAATGATACCATAAAGCACCAACTAATGACCGAAACTACCCTAAAGCTGGGTGAGGTTGTAGTTACGGGGCTAACCGGAAGCCAAAAGCTACGGCAGTCGCCCGCCCCGGTAACCATAGTATCGCCCCGACAGTTAGAGATGCAGTCGGCCACCAACGTGATGGACGCCATATCGCGCCAGCCCGGCATATCGCAGATTACTACTGGCAGCGGCATTGCCAAACCCGTAATTCGCGGATTGGGATATAACCGCGTAGTAACCGTAAACGACGGTATGCGCCAGGAGGGCCAACAGTGGGGCGACGAGCACGGCATTGAAATAGACCCCTCGGCCGTTAACTCGGTAGAGATACTCAAAGGCCCGGCAAGTCTTATGTATGGGTCTGATGCCATGGCGGGTGTTATAATATTCCATTCGGCTCCTACCCTGATAGAGGGCGAAATGCGCGCCAATGTTTCTACCGGCTATCAGAGCAATAACGGACTCTTTGACTATTCGCTCAACTTTGCTGGACATAAGGGCCATTTGGTATGGGATTCACGCTACAGCGGAAAGGCAGCGCATGCCTACAAGAACGGAGCCGACGGATATGTATATGGCTCGGCTCTGCGTAGCCAGGCTTACCGCCAGCTCTTGGGATGGAACTATCGGCAGGGGCATACCCATCTAATATTCGATTACTATCACCTTACTCCCGGTATTATAGAGGGCGAACGAAATTCGCAGACGGGCCAACTGGAAGTACCCGATGGCTATACCCCCAACAGCTATGGCACGCCCATGCCCTACCAACAGATACACCACTATAAGACGGTGCTAGACAATTCGTGGTTTGTAGGCGATGGCAACATTAAACTGCTTCTTGGATATCAGCACAACCGCAGACAGGAGTTCGAAGAGGCCGAAAATCCCAACCAGTGTGGACTCGACTTTATGCTGCATACCGTGAACTACAACCTACATTATCTTTCGCCTACCTTTGGCGGATGGAAGATAGCCACGGGCCTATCGGGCATGTGGCAGCGGTCTGTAAATAAGGGCGTAGAGTACTTGATACCTTCGTACAAGTTGTTAGACTATGGCGTGTTTGCCACCGTGAGCAAAGAGATGGGCAGACTAAATATGAGTGGCGGTATACGCTACGACCACCGCCAACTACACAGCGATGCACTGCTTGATAGCGAAGAGGGTGGCGATAACCTGCGCTTCACCGATTTTGCTCGTACCTTCGAGGGTGTTACCGGTAGCATAGGTGCTACTTATCAGGCTGCGCCCGGGGTAAACGTCAAGTTCAATGTGGCTCGTGGTTTCCGTGCGCCCAATATAAGCGAGCTGGCGTCAAACGGCGTACACGAGGGTACGCAACGTTACGAGTTGGGCAACAACGCCCTAAAGCCAGAGAACAGTTGGCAGGTAGACCTTGGGGTAACTTATTCGGCATCGGTAGTATCGGCAGAGTTGGCGCTGTTTGCCAACCGCATAAACCGCTATATATACAGCGAGCGCATGCCCGATATTGACGGTAATCCAGCACTTATCGGTGATACCCCGGCATACTCCTTTCAATCGGGCGATGCCCGTATCCTGGGTGGCGAGGCTCGCCTAGATGTGCATCCGGTTAAGGGTTTGCACGTGGGCAATAGCTTCTCTTACGTTAATTCTATGCAGCTTAACCGCCCGGCAGAGTCGCGTTGGCTGCCCTTTACGCCAGCACCGCGCTGGATAGCCGATGTAAGATACGAGTTTGTATGCGATGGCCGGCACATAGACCACCTGTTTTTGCGGGTTGAGGCCGACTGCAATCTGCGACAGAACCATTGCTTGTTGGCCAATAACACCGAGACGCCTACACCATCGTACACCCTGCTTAATGTGTATGCCGGGGTAGACGTGAAGAGTCACGGGCGCCGATTACTATCGCTCTATCTTTCGGCGCAAAATCTTACCGACCGCGTATACCAAAACCATCTGAGCCGACTAAAATACACCGATTTTAACCCCGTAACCCACAGGCAAGGTGTGTACAATATGGGGCGCAATGTATGTGTCAAGGTGGTAGTGCCTATACAGTTTTAAGTAGTAGCAGAAGCATTAAAACACAATTTATCTATTATGCTTTGGCCTTTTACCTTTCCGCGTTGCGCCAGTGGCATCTTGACGAATACTATAAGAAAAGGGTTTGCAAGGTGTGGATAACCAAGCAAACCTTTTTAGTTGATAATATGAGTAATAGATAAGTAAGTTGTAGCCTGCTTATCTGTTGGCGTTTATTCGTATCTGATGGCCTCGATGGGGTCTAACCGTGCGGCCTTCTTTGCGGGATACCAGCCAAAGAATACGCCAGTAAAGGTACATACGGCAAAGCTCATGACAATGCTCCATGCCTCTACCTGCGTGGCTATGTGTAAGAAGGTGTTGAGGAAAAGGGATAGGCTTACGCCCAATAACACTCCTATTACGCCACCGGTTACAGAGAGCAGAATGGCCTCGATAAGAAACTGGTTGAGGATATCTATGCCGCGGGCTCCTACACTCATACGCAGACCTATCTCGCGGGTACGCTCGGTTACCGATACGTACATGATATTCATAATACCAATACCGCCTACAAGCAGTGATATGCCAGCCACACTACCCAGCAGAATGGTGATGGTAGACATGGTAGAGTTCATCATGCTCGAAATCTCTTCTTGTGAACGTATATTGAAGTCGTCTTCATCGGCTTCGGTACTGTCGGTAGCATCTTTCAGTTTGTGGTTGCGGCGCAGTATCTCGGTAATCTGATTCTGTGCGGGTTCAGAGGCTTCTTCGGTAATGGCAGAACATACTATACCGCCCAGATAGGTTTGAGCCATGATACGCTTCATTACAGTGGTATAAGGGGCAAGCACCAAGTCGTCTTGGTCCATACCCATACTGTTGTAACCTTTCTTCTGTAGCACACCTACTACGCGGAAGGGAATGCTATTGAAGCGCACTACCTTGCCAATAGGGTCGCTACCGTCGGGGAACAGGTAGTCTACCACGGTTTGACCCAGTATACATACCTTGGCGGCAGCCTTGATATCAGAGTCGGTAAACATCTCGCCATCGGCCACTTTAAGCTGGCGTATGGTAAGATAATCCTGGTTAACACCATAGATAGAACTCTGTGTGTTGTTGTTACCATATATCCACTGGCCAGAGCTGTTTACTGTAGGCGAAATGGCGCTTATGTAGTTACACTCTTCCTTGATGCTGGTATAGTCGGCCTGCTTTAGAGTCTCCATAGACGATGCGTCTTGACGAACACCACCACGCATGTCGGCACCAGGCGATATCATAATCATGTTGCTTCCCATCTCGGCTATGTTGGCTTTAATGCTGGCTTTACTTCCCTGACCTATGGCGAGCATGGTTATCACGGCGGCTATACCTATGATAATGCCCAGGGCGGTAAGAAACGACCGCATCTTGTTGGCTCCAATGGCGCGGATGGCTATCTTGAAAAGATTCTGGTAATTCATTTCTTTTGGTTTGTATTGTTTTTACCTTGCTTTAATCTGCTACTCGTCGGTGCTTACGGGCAGTGCCGCCAGTCCTTCGGCTGCAGAGAGTATATTGGTGTTGTAGGTATCGCTTATGATGTGACCGTCGCGCAGTTCGATATTTCTACTTGAGTAGCTGGCTATATCGGGGTTGTGGGTAACAAAGATGATGGTGCGTCCCTGGGCGTATAGCTTCTGAAAGAGTACCAATATCTCAAAACTGGTGCGTGTGTCAAGGTTACCCGTAGCCTCGTCTGCCAGTATCACGGCAGGATTGTTTACCAGTGCGCGGGCTATGGCCACACGCTGCATCTGTCCGCCCGACATCTGATTGCTCTTATGGTAAAGTCTTTCGCCCAAACCTACGGCCTTGAGGGCCTCTATGGCACGCTCTTTGCGCTCTTCGGCAGTAACTTCGGGGTTGTACATCAGCGGCAGTTCTACATTCTCTACACTTGTGGTCTTGGGTAGCAGGTTGTAGTTCTGAAAGATGAAACCTATCTTACGGTTGCGCAGGGTAGCACGGCTGTTGCGGCTCATCTTGCGTACGCTTACACCGTCGAGATAGTATTCGCCGCTCGATGGTGTATCGAGGCAGCCCAGCTGGTTGAGTAGGGTAGACTTACCCGAACCAGACTTACCCATGATGGTCACAAACTCGCCCTCGTATATCTTGAAACTTACTCCCTTGAGGGCGTGTACGGTTTCGTCGCCCACAAGGAAGTCGCGCCTTACTTGGTCGAGCTCTATGACTACCTTTCTATTATCAGTTTTATTTGCTGTATCAGTCATGATTGTGCGTGGTGGCATGGTTGCCGTTAGTATACTTACTTCTTTTTCTTAGGACCGGGACCCGAAATCAACCCTTGGCTCTGTTCGGTGGTCTCTTCCTCTTCGTTGGTGTTTACCACAATCTCGGTTACTATCTTGTCGCCCAACTTCACACCCTTGGTGATTTCGGTGTTTACACCGTCGGTCTGACCTATGGTTACCGAGTGGGCTGTTAGCACTTTTCCGTTAAGAGTCCATACCTTGTTCTTGCCCTTGCAGTCAACTATCTTCATGTCTTTGCCCACAGTTTCTTTGGTGGGGGTAAAGCGCAGAGCCTTGTTAGGAACGGCGGTTACACCGCTACGCTCTTGGGTGTATATGGTTACGTTGGCGGTAAGACCTGGCTTAAGTTTAAGGTCGGTATTGGGGGCTGAGATAACTACTTCGTAGGTAACCACGTTGTTGGTAGTGGTAGGTTCGAGACGTACCTGCTTAACTACACCCTCAAATACATCGTCGGGATAAGCGTCAACGGCAAAGCTTACACGGTTGCCCTCTTTTACGCCACCTATATCGGCCTCGTCAACATCGGCTATCACCTGCATATTGGTAAGGTCTTTGGCTATGGTAAACAGTTCAGGTGTACTGAAGCTTGCAGCCACGGTCTGACCCTCTTCTACACTCTTTGAGATTACTGTACCGTCGATAGGCGAGGTAATGGTGGCATATCCCAAGTTGGTTTGTGCGCGCTGTACACTCTCTTTAGACGAAGCTACCTGCTCTTTGGCCTGGCGATAGGTAAGCAGCGCGTTCTCGTATTCGTCGGCACTTACCAGTCCTTTCTTATAGAGTGCCTGGTAGCGTTCCATGTTGGCAGTCTGATATTTCAGAGAGCTTTGGGCGCTGGTTAGGTTGGCCTTGGCTATATTCAGTTCGCTGGTCAGATTGGTCTTGTCGAGTTCGGCAATAATCTGTCCCTTCTTTACTTGGGTATTATAGTCTACGTAGAGTTTGCTCACAATACCGCTCACCTGGGTACCTACGGTAACTGAGGTTACGGCTTCTATTGTACCAGTGGCGGTAACGCTGTTTTGCAGTGTCTTCTGCCCCACCGTCTCTTCGTTGAAATTGATTTCCTCTTTCTGTTTACCGCCAGACAGAGCCCATGCGGCTACCGCAACTACTACCACTGCGATTACGGCAATCCAGATTTTGCTGATTTTGGGTTTCTTCATTGTTGTGTATGTATTTTATAGTTTTTGCTATGTTGATGGGTATGTTTTTTAGAGCTGAGGCTTAGATATGTCCGTCTTTGTAGAACTTCAGCATATTTGCATTGAGTATAGTAAGGTATTTGGCCTGTAGCTCGTTTTGCTTGGCTTTAAGCAGATTATCCTTACCGGTGCGCAGTTCTACTATGTTCTTCAGCCCCAGGCGGAATTGTTCGCTCAGCAGGTCGTAGCTGGTTTGTGCACTTTCGCTGCTTGCCTTGGCGGCTTTGAACTGGCTCTGGTTGGTTGTAGCCTGTAGCCAGTAGTTCTCTATAGTAGAGTAGAGCGTGGTTTGCTCGTTCTTCAAGTCAAGTTGTATGCTTTGGCGTTGTATCAACGCCTTGTTTACCTGTGTTTTGGTAGAGCGATTGTCAAAGATAGGAATGCTTACGCCAATGCCTCCACCTACGTTGAAGTTAGTTTTGAGCTGGCGAATCATAGAGTTGTCGTTCATCGATGTATTATTGGTAGACACTCCAGCGTTAGCACTTATGGTAGGCAGCTTTCCGGCTTTGGCTATCTTGATGTTTAGTTCATTCTGTTCTAATTGGTTCTGATACGATTTTAATTCTGGTCTACTATCCAATGCGGCTGCATAAACCCCGTTGAGAGCGGGAATTGAGGCGAGAGCCATATCGTCGGTAGCACTGGTGGGCGAGGCTATATCAAATTCCTCGTCGCTGGTTATTTGTAACAGCTCTTTAAGTTGTCGTTTGTAGTTCTTTACGTTGCTCTGTGCTTGAACAATGTCGTATTCGTCTTGAGCGCGCTGGGCAGACAATTGTGCAAAGTCGGCCTGGCTTATCTTGCCTACTTTGAGCATCTCTTTGCCGCGTTCTTCGTTTTTCAGACTCGATGCATAACTCTCTTGATTTACGGTCACAGCCTCGGTAGAGTAGAGTATCTGCACGTAGAGTTGGGCTATCTGTTCTTGCAGACGTAGTGCTTGTGTGGCAGAGTCTAACTGTGCGGCTTCGGTAGCCAGCTTGTTGAGTTTTACTTGGTTACGGTTCTTATTGCCATTCCATATGGTATAGTTGCCCATTACAGAGTACGAGCCGTTGTAGTATACCTTGTCTACGCTGGCTCTTGAGAATCCGTCGCCGCTTACGCCGCTGGTTATCCAGGGGTTGTAGTTTACATTATGACTAGTACTGGCACTGAGCGAAGGTAGCAAGGCTGCTTTCGACTGCAGATAGTCTTCTGTGGCACTGGCCTTGGTAAGCAGTGTCTTCTGTAGGGTGATGTTGTTGGCCAGAGCATAGTCTATACAGTCCTTTAGCGTCCACTGCTTGGCCTGTGTAGCCAGCGGTGCCGTTGCCAGGATTAGGGCCACTACGGCATTCTTCATTTTTCCGTTCATAATTTGTTGCTTGTTTCTTTTTTACCTCTTTTTTACAGTAACGTCTTTATTAGGGAGATGTTTGTAAGGGTCAATGGTTTATCTCAAAACAAAAAAATTAACAACTATTTTCACAAATGCAAAAAAGTGAATAATCGTACCAAGTTATTTTTTTATTATCGTCACTTAAGGGTGGTAATTTATAGAACCACCCATAAAAAAGAAGCCTTCCATACGCCATGAAGAACGTATGAAAGGCTTCTCCTTAGTATTATATATAATATTTATTACTTAGCTTTGGATACCAGTTCTACAGTATCGCGTGCAATTACTATTTCCTCGTCGGTAGGAATCATTACCACCTTAACCTTAGAGTCGTCGGCAGAGAGTATCTGTTCTACTCCGCGGCAGTGGTTGCGTTCCTTGTCCATCTTCACCCCCAGGTATTCCAGGTCTGTGCATGAATCCCAGCGTACACCTTCTTGATTTTCGCCTACACCAGCAGTCCATACAATAATGTCTACACCGTTCATGGCGGCAGCGTATGCACCTATGTACTTCTTTATGCGGTAGTTGTACATCTGTAGAGCCAAGTGGGCGCGCTCGTCGCCAGCTGCATCGGCAGCTTCTATTTCGCGCATATCCGAACTTAGGCCTGTAATACCAGCCACACCGCTCTCTTTGTTCAGGAATTCAGACATCTCTTGCGGTGTCTTGCCCAGTTTCTCCATGAGATAGGTAACGGCAGAGGGGTCAATGTCGCCCGAGCGTGAACCCATCATAAGTCCGGCCAGTGGGGTAAGACCCATTGAAGTGTCAATTACCTTACCGTACTGTACAGCGGCTATCGATGCACCGTTACCAATATGGCAGGTAATAATTTTCTGGGTCTTTATGTCTACGCCTAGGTATTCGCATACACGCTGCGATACGTAGCGGTGACTGGTTCCGTGGAAACCGTAGCGACGTACATGATATTTCTCGTACAAACCGTAAGGTACGGCATAAAGATAAGCGTATGCGGGCATGGTAGAGTGGAAGGCGTTGTCGAAAACGGTTACCTGTGGAGTGTTGGGCATAAGTGCGTCTACAGCACGCAGACCTCTTAGGTGACCGGCGTTGTGTACGGGAGCCAAATCGCAGAGGCTCTCAATGCCAGCTTCTACTTCGGGGGTAACAATACAACTCTGTTCAAACAGGTCGCCGCCCTGCACTACGCGGTGGCCTACGGCGTCTATCTGGTCAAGACTCTTCAGTACACCGTACTTAGGGTCGAGCAACAGACTGAACACAAATTTTACACCCTCTTTATGGTCGGGCATATCGTGCATTACCTTTTCTTTGCTTCCGTCTTTCAGGGTTACTTTCACAAAGGCGTTGTCCAGTCCTATACGCTCGGCACCGCCTTGCGCCAGTACGCTCTCGTTGCTCATATCATAGAGTTTGTACTTGATAGAGCTACTGCCGCAATTCAATACTAATACTATCATTTTTTCTGTTTTGTATTCTTGTCTTATACTTTAAGCATTCTTGGCTTCTTGTGCTTGGCAGGCGGTGATAGCTACCATATAGTAGATGTCGTCTACAGAGCAACCGCGACTTAAGTCGTTAACGGGGCGAGCTATACCCTGCAGGATTGGACCAATGGCGATGGCTCCACCCAAGCGTTGTACTAGCTTATAGCCTATGTTTCCTACTTCCAGATTAGGCACTACCAGCACGTTGGCCTTGCCAGCAATATCAGAACCTTTGGCTTTCTTCTGAGCTACAGATGGTACCAGCGCTGCATCGGCCTGCAATTCGCCGTCTACCTTCAGTTCAGGATATTTCTCGTGGGCTATCTGTGTGGCCTCTATTACCTTATCTATAATATATACACTCTTTCCGGTAGCCTTGTCTTTGGCGTCTTTGGCACTACCTTTGGTAGAGAAGCTAAGCATGGCTACGCGAGGCTCGTCTATTCCAGCTACGCTGTGGGCTGTCTGTGCAGTAGTATAGGCAATCTGTGCCAACTGGTCGGCTGTAGGATTGGGAGTAACGGCTACGTCGCCCATTACTACTACACCCTCGTTGCCATACTGCTTTTGGTCGGTAATGAGCAACATGGCTCCACTTACACACGAAATGCCAGGAGCACACTTGATAATCTGCAGTGCTGGGCGCAGAGTGTCGCCCGTAGTGCTTAGCGCACCAGATATCTGACCATCGGCACCTTCGGTTTTGATAATCATACAACCCAGATACAGGTTGTTCTTCACCAGTTCGCGAGCCTGCTCGATAGTCATACCTTTGCTCTTGCGCAGTTCGGCCAGCAGTTGGGCGTATTCTTCGCTCTTAGGGTTGTTTAATGGATCCACAATCGTAGCCTTGTCTATATTCTCCAAGCCCCACTCTGTGGCGAGCTTGTGGATGTTGGCAGGGTTGCCGATGAGAATTATTTCTGCTATATCGTCAGCCAGTACTTTGTCGGCTGCTTTTAGTGTGCGTTCCTCTTCAGCTTCGGGAAGCACAATGCGCTGCTTGTTTGCTTTGGCGCGCGCTACAATCTGTTGTAATAAATCCATATTTTCTATGTATGTTATATTTTTCAGTGTTTATGACTACTTAAAGCCGCTGCAAAAGTAGTGATTTTTTCGTTGAAATTCGGCTTGTAGCGATGGTTTTTTATTGTCGCTTAATGTTGTTTTAGCTTAACAACTGTTGGGTGAGTATACTCTCCAGTTCTTCTGCCGATAGGCGTAGTCTGAAGTTGCCGTGTATGGCTACGGCAGTGCGACCTGTTTCTTCGCTTACCACTATGGCTATAGCGTCAGAACTCTGCGATATACCCATGGCGGCACGGTGTCGCAGTCCCAATTCTTTAGGTATATCCATATCATGACTTACGGGAAGTATGCATCCTGCGGCTTGAATACGGCGGTGCGATATTATCATGGCTCCATCGTGTAGGGGCGAGTTCTTAAAGAATATGTTTTCTATGAGCCGTTGGTTGATGTTGGCATCTATTACGTCGCCAGTCTCCATAATGTCGGTAAGCGGAGTGGTACGCTCTATCACGATGAGTGCGCCCACCTTGGCTCGCGCCATGTTCATGCACGCCATTACTATGGGCATTATGGCTTCTTTGTCTTCTTCTTTATCTTTCTCTGAAGTGTAGAACAGGCGGAATAGATTCTTAAACCGCTGGTGGGCACCTAGGCTGTATAGAAACTTACGTATGTCTTCTTGAAAGAGAATGATAAGTGCCAGTACACCCACGCTTACTAGCTTGTCCATAATAGCTCCAAGCAAGCGCATTTCCAATAGATGACTCACAAAGAGCCATAGTATCACAAACACCATAATGCCTATAAATACGTTGAGCGACCGGCTCTCTTTCATAAGCCTATAGATGTAGTAGAGCAATAGCGCTACTAGTATGATGTCTATGATATCTTTTAGTCCGAATTCGAAAAACACGGTTTATTCAGTTATATGGGTGGTTATATGGATTAATTTTCTACAATGTTCAATTTTTATTCTCGTTGGCTTGGGCCAGTTTTAACGCTTGCGCTATGGTTACTGCCTGTACGGCTTCTGCTACATCGTGTACGCGCAGGATAGACGCGCCCCGCTCCAGCGCCATGGTGTTAAGGGCCGTAGTGCCGGGTAGCGAAGTTGCGGGTGTTCCGCCAGTGAGTTTGAATATCATTGACTTGCGCGATATACCTACCAGTATAGGCAGATTGAGTGCTTGTAGCTCAGCCATGCCTGCCATGATGCTGTAGTTCTGTTCTATAGTCTTGCCAAAGCCGAAGCCTGGGTCTAGAATGATGTCTTTAGCCCCACGGTTGCGTAGCTGCTGAATCTCGCCGGCAAAGGCTTTTATCATGCTGGGCAATGTAGGTTTTACCGACATTAGTATATATGGGCAACTCAACTGGGCTACCACGTCGAACATGCTTTCTTCTTCGTGTATGGGTGTGTCTACTATGCCTGTTATGCCGCCTTCGCTTACATCGTTTATTATGTCGGCACCCCATTCGGCTATACACTTGCGGGCCAGTGCCGGGCGGTATGTATCTACCGATATTACGGCATTGGGCACTTCGCGGCGCACTATTGTTAAGGCTTCATGCAGTCGTCGTCCCTCTTCTTCTGCGCTCACCTCGGTAGCACCTGGGCGAGTAGAGAAGGCACCAATGTCTATCATTGTGCCGCCTTGTTGGGTTATCTCCACTGCACGCTGAGCTATCTCGCGCTCTGTCTGCTTGCGACTTCCGGCATAGAAACTGTCGGGCGTAACGTTGAGAATTCCCATTACCTGCGGTTGCGATAAATTGATTAGTTTTCCGCGGATATTCAGTGTATATTCCATATTAATATAATTGTGTACAAAGGTAGTGCAAGCCGAGAGAAATACAAAATAAATTTATTTATTTTTATTTCCGAGGCGCCGCCTACCTTATCAAAAGGTAGTGCAAGGTGAAGACAATGCGCCCAAAGAATTTCTTGATTGCTGATGGCCGTCAACTTGATTGCCTGCGGCCGTGGGCCAATGGTACTGTGGCCGTAGACCAATTGGCTTACGGCCGTGAGCAGTACCATAAACCTATACAGCATAACAGCAATCAGTATAAGTGGAGGTGAAGATGGGGTAGGCTGCGCTTCAACAATACAAATCATAAAAACTTCGTTTTTTCTTTGCATTGTGTTCAACTTGCACTCTTTATGCTTTCAGCATGAAGGTAGGCTGCGCTTCGGAAATAAAAATAAATAAATTTATTTTGTATTTCTCTCAACTTGCACTACCTT
>CAVKSZ010000050.1:0-11408 GCA_963659135.1 Bulleidia sp.
AGTTGCAATAAATTTTCAGCTCTTGATTTATATCAATCATAAATGCCGCGTTCAAAGGGGATATACATTTATATAATATATAGAGAGACCCTCTGTTCTGTGCTATTCAACGAAAGTCAACTTTGACCATAATCATCCATCTATTTGCTATGCCAACTATCACGCATCCGAACCAATGGTTACCGGCGCAAAACCTTTGTTATCTCACCATCTTTAAACTGGTACTGTTTAAGGTCTTGGTCGGTAAACAATTTATTTACCTTGCCATTCTCTGGCTTAATGAGTAATACGGGGCTACCCTTTGCATCTTTTGCAAATGTACATTCATCTATATACGCGGGTATTCTATATTTGAATCCATCTATCAACACTTTCCCTAAGGGAGGCATATCCATAAATACGGGTTGCGGAAAGTTCCATTGGCCTTCAAGTGCATAATCTTTACCGTATTCCTGAGGTAGCTTATCATTCAACAGCTTTGTAACATTCTCAAAAGTATCTACCATTTCTCCTTCTTCGTTAAAGAAATGGCAAAATATGGAATGTACATTTTGTCCATCTTGGGGAATTTGCTCCCTAATAGACTCTAAGAAGTCTGAATTTATTATAGGGCAATACTTACCTCTATCAAATTCAAGTCCATTGGCAGTAATCGTAACAACAATAGTTTTTATTCTTCCCTTTTCGTCTTCGGGCGTAGAGGGACACACATGATCTGGATTTCAGCACGTCCCACAGCCTTATCTCTAACAGTATAGTCTTTTGCTTCTATCATTACTTGCTCATTACCCTCTCCTATTAATCCATCCAACTGATAAGTAGTAGAACTATACTTTGCTCTTACCTGCTGATTATACCGAACCCTATGTTGTTCTTCAAGCAACTTAAATGCTACGGCTGATAGCCGTTCTAAAGCCTCCCTTCCTTGGTCTGATGTTCTCCGTACAATTTATAATAGAGTTCATCAATTTTAGAATTCTTCTCTTTCTCAATCATAAGGGTTAGTACTCAATTTGGGGCATACCGTCTTTCTACAACCTCCCAATCTAGAATATTCCAAAGGGAGGATAAGTAGGCGGCACGGCGGTTCTGATAATCTAGATAGTAGGCATGTTCCCATACATCAAAGGTGAGTAAGGGGGTTAAGCCTCTAACTATAGGATTAGATGCGCCCTGCTCTTGCGTGATAACAAGGTTGCCATCGGCATCTGCCGACAGCCACACCCAACCAGAACCAAAGAGTGAGGCTCCTCTGGCCTCAAAGTCGGCCTTAAAAGCGTCTATACTACCCCACTGCTGCGCTATCTGCGTAGCCAATGGTCCCGTAGGTTCATGTTTGGCCAAAGTAGCGGCCTTGAACTGCGCAAAGTACATCTCATGATTCAGAATCTGTCCGGCATTATTGAATACTGCTCCTGCTGGAGCTTTCTGCGCAATCTGCTCTATAGTCATTCCCTCAAACTCGCTATTGGGTAGCAGTTTGTTGAGGTTATCTACATAAGTCTGCAAGTGCTTGCCGTGATGGTACTCCAACGTTTGGGGGCTGATAACTGGCTCCAAAGCAGTGGGAGCGTAGGGTAAAGCGATCAAGTTATACATCATGAGTTTATTTAAGGGTTAAGTAAGTTAGGGGCATTGAGAAATACTTTTGCCGCTTTCAGGGCGCATTGCTGTTGCTATTCAGTTGCCCTGGGCTAAGCGTTTCTGTACCTGTAGCCCGTTGGGAAATTATCAACAAATCAATAAGTATTTTAGTCTCTCCTAAATATATCACGGGTATATACCTTATCTTCTACATCCTTTAGGCAATCATCGAAGCGATTGGCGATGATGGCCTTGCTCTGAGCCTTGAACTCGTCGAGGGTGTTTACAACACGACTACCAAAGAATGTAGTGCCATTATCAAGGGTGGGTTCGTATATGATAACCTCGGCACCCTTGGCCTTAATGCGCTTCATGATGCCCTGGATGGCCGACTGGCGGAAGTTGTCAGAATTGGACTTCATAGTAAGCCTGTATACTCCAATAACGCACTTGCCTGGCTCGTTGCCATACTGGTTATTGCTGGAATAATCGTACCAACCCGCCTTACGCAGTACAGCATCGGCTATATAATCTTTTCGAGTGCGATTGCTCTCTACTATGGCGGTCATCATATTCTGTGGCACGTCTTGATAATTGGCCAATAGCTGCTTGGTATCTTTAGGCAGACAATATCCACCATAACCGAACGACGGATTATTATAATGTGTGCCGATACGGGGGTCCAGACCTACGCCCTCGATAATCGCTTTTGAGTCGAGTCCCTTCACCTCGGCGTAGGTATCCAGTTCATTGAAATAACTAACACGCAGGGCGAGATAAGTATTTGCGAAGAGTTTTACTGCCTCTGCCTCTTTCACACCCATGAAGAGCGTATCAATATTCTGCTTGATAGCTCCTTCTTGCAAGAGGGCGGCAAAGGTCTGGGCTGCCGCTTGCAACATATCTACATCGGTAACAGACGCAACGGCATTGTTTTCCTCGGCAAACTCAGGCTTATTGATTATTTTAGGATAACCCACGATAATACGACTGGGGTAAAGGTTATCGTAGAGGGCTTTGCTCTCACGCAGAAACTCGGGCGAAAAGAGCAGATTGCACTTCTTTACTCCCTTCTGTGCATACCTTAAATAGAGGTTGCGGGTATAGCCTACAGGGATAGTAGACTTGATAACCATTACAGCATCGGGGTTCACCTGAAGCACCAGGTCTATCACCTCTTCTACATGAGAAGTATCAAAGTAGTTCTTTACGGGGTCGTAGTTGGTGGGGGCAGCTATCACTACAAAGTCGGCATCTTTATAAGCCGTGCAACCATCGAGCGTTGCCGTGAGGTGCAGAGGCTTTTCTGCCAGATACTGCTCTATGTAATCGTCCTGGATAGGCGAAATACGGTTGTTGAGTTTCTCTACCTTCTCAGGTATTACGTCGACCGCCGTAACCTGATGGTGCTGCGCCAGCAGCGTAGCTATACTTAGTCCTACGTAGCCTGTGCCTGCCACGGCTACCTTTATATCTTTAAAATCACGCATATTTTAATGGATTTCTATTGCAAATAAAATGGGCTATTCAAACAGATAGCCATACTTAGCTTTCAGTTCTTCTGATTCGGTTTCACTGCGCTGAGCGAGTTCGGCATCCTTTCCTTGCTTTATGGCGGTAAAGGTTTTATCAATATCTGCCATTACCCTACTACCGGCTTCGAATATAGGGCTCAAGGCATCGCCAAACCAGTTAAGAACAGACGCATAGTAGTAACCTATTTCTTCTATCATGAAATAATAGGTGGCAAAAGCCTCTTTCAAGCCAAGTTTTTTAGTTTGTTTGTTTGTATTTTCTAGGTTTTCAGAGTTTTCGCATACCTTTTTAGGCGATATTATCTGCTGATTGTCAGCGCATATACTTCTGCGTTCAAGACTCTGGTTAGCATATATTTCTTCCTCTGTGCCATTCGCTGTGTTTGGCTCAGAAACATTACCACAAAAAGAGAAAAATATAAAATGCCAAAAATAGTTGACCATCTTGCATTTATCCGCTTATGTGGCTTTGTGTTTCTATCATTTGGTGCCTATATACTTGCAGTAATACAGCACTTTAGGCACAAAGTTACGGCATTTCTTGCATTTATCGTCAATTTTCTCAACATTTTTTTGAAATCATGCACTTATCAGTAGCGATACTACAACTTAACAATTCACTGATTATCAACAAAAAAACCATAGTTTAGCCATTCACTATTGATACAGTATAGATATAAAAGGTGATGAGTTGCCGACGGCCGTCAGCAATAAAGTTTACGGTCGTCAGCCAATTGGGCGACGGCCATCAACCAACTTGCTTACGACCGTGGGCAGTATATAAAACCAAAAAGATATCGAAAGAAAAGTAAATAGTCATTATTAGAACCACCCAAAAGCTGAAATCTCAAAGAATTTTTAAATGAAAGAGTCGCGTGTTCGAACACAAAACTACATGATTTCACGATGAGTTATTGGCAGGTTATCATATTTTTGGCTAATTTTGCACGTACAAACATAAACATTATGACATTATATCCGAAACTTATCACCGATGCACTTGCCACGGTGACTTATCCCGGCAACAAGAAGAACTTGATAGAGGGCGGCATGCTAGCCGACGATGTTCGCATAGACGGCATGAAAGTAAGCTTTACACTGATATTCCCCCGCGAGACCGACCCCTTCTTAAAGTCTACTATCAAAGCGGCCGAGGCTGCCATACACTATCATGTAGACAAAGCGGTAGAGGTTGAGATAAAAACTGAATTCAAGTCAGCTCCTCGACCCGAAGTGGGCAAACTGCTGCCACAGGTAAAAAACGTGATAGCCGTAAGTTCGGGTAAAGGCGGTGTGGGCAAGTCTACCGTATCAGCCAATCTTGCCATAGCCCTATCTATTATGGGATATAAGGTTGGTCTGCTGGATACCGACATCTTTGGTCCGTCGATGCCCAAGATGTTTGGCGTAGAGCAAGAGCGCCCCTATGCAGTAGAAAAAAACGGGCGGCAACTGATAGAACCCATAGAGAAATATGGCGTACGACTACTGTCGATAGGTTTCTTTGTAAACCCTGACACCGCCACCCTATGGCGCGGAGGTATGGCCACATCGGCACTAAAGCAACTAATAGCCGATGCCGACTGGGGCGAACTAGACTACTTTATTCTTGACACCCCACCCGGCACGTCAGACATTCACCTTACCCTACTGCAAACGCTGAGCATTACTGGAGCAGTAATTGTTTCTACCCCACAAAAGGTGGCACTTGCCGACGCCCGTAAGGGTATAGACATGTATCGCAACGATAAAGTGAATGTTCCCATATTAGGACTGGTAGAAAATATGGCGTGGTTTACCCCGGCAGAACTGCCCGAGAACCGTTACTATATCTTTGGCAAAGAAGGCTGTAAAGAACTGGCCAAAGAGATGGGGTTCCCCTTGTTGGCCCAGATACCCCTGGTACAAAGCATTTGCGATAACGGCGATGCCGGTACACCCGCAGTACTGAATACCGACAGCATTACCGGACAGGCTTTTCTTAATCTTGCCCAAGCCGTAGTGACCATGACCAACAGGCGCAATAAGGAGTTGCCCAAGACCAATATAGTAGGTGTAGACAACAAATAGACATTACCTTATTCAAAGAGTAATCCCTACTCCCAATCCTATCAGGATAAGAGAGTAGGGATTATTGTTTCTATGACTAATACAAAGGCATTTATTGATTACTTTCCTCTGTCTCTGTCACATCAGTAGCCACACTGGATGTTACAGCCTCCTTCTGGCTCTTGGCTATCTGCATATGATAAACCACGCAAGCCACGCAGAAATAAACTATGGTTTGAATCCACAAGGCTACATACTCTGTACGAATATCGTCGAGCGTGCCGCCCATACTGCTAATCGATAGAAAACCTTTCACGCCAAAGGTTGAAGGGAAGAGCATAGAAACCCCTTTCCATACGCCTGGGATGTTGCTTGCAGGCCAACTGATACCCGTCATAAACAGTAGGGGAACAGAGGTAAATACAACCAACAGCATTACATTCTCCCGATAGCGCACCAAGCACGATAGCATCATTCCAAAGAAGATGCACGCCAACAGATAGGGTACCATAAGAGCCAACAACGGACCGCCCTGTGCCATAGTTGTAAAGTGGAAGAAACGGGGCACACACAGAGTGATGTACGCCGAAGTAACGGCATAAATCATAAAATAGCACATGGCCTTGCCCGTTACTATTCTGAAGATACCGTGACAATGGTTGTACACGGGCATTAGGTCATTATAATTGTTTTTCTCGCGCGCTGTACCTGCCGCCAAACCTATACCCAAGAGCAACGACTGTTGGAGTATAAGCATTAACACGCCTGGCAGAATAGCATTACCATAACCGCCCGTAGCATTGAATATAGGTACTTCTTCTATATCCAGCGGACTGGTGGTTATCTCTTCGTCGCGGGCAGTAACAGCCGTAGATCCAGCCACTTGTATCTTGCTACCCATCTCCATAGACACAGCCTGAGCCGACTGCAATATGGCCTTATAGGTAAGCATCAGGCTCATATCGCAATATACACCTACATGCGCCTGCTCTCCTCTATTGAGTTTAAGAGCAAAGTCGGCTGGGAAATAGATAATACCACAAGCATCTTGATGCCCCACTACGCAGCGAGCCTCGTCAAGACTATGGCAATAGTAAGCCACACGCACACCCGAAGAGGCATCAACCTTATGGGTAAAGGTACGACTGGCATGGCTATGCGAGTAGTCGACCACAGCCACGGGTACTTCGTGTACCACCTCGTTATTGTATATCCACGAATAAAGCAAGGGATAGAACAAGGGCAATACAATGAAAAACAAGAGTACGCCCTCGTCAGAAAATACCGTACGCATCTCCTTAGCCCATACATTGCATATATCCTGTACGGCTTGCCTTACTGTAGAAAAAATACGTTGACCAATATTCATAACCATTAGGGCAGATATACATATTGCAGCATGGCCTTACGCAGATTGCGCACTGTTAGCAGAGGCAGCAGGGTAAACAGTACCAAAGCCAGCACATTTATGGCACAATCAGCGAGGGGGAATGCATTGAATATACTTACTTTATACATCATATAATAGTGGCGTAGTGGGAACAACTGTGCTAACGCCTCGAGCATAGAGTCCATAGCAAATACGGGATAGGTGGCTCCGCATACCGAGAAGCTGAGCACAGCCCATAGCGAACAGATACTCATAGACATGCGCAACGACGGCATAAGTCCAAACACGAACACACCGAAGCACTGACTTGCCAACACAGCCAAGAAGCCCGATAACAAGATTGGACCGATACCGCCCGGATGTGGGAAATTCAATATGCCATAGATATAGAAATCGAACCCGTAAAATACAGCCAAGAATACCAGCGTATGGGGTAGCAACTTGCCAGCCAAAGCCACAGGCATACTATTGCCTGCCATACGCAACCATTCGTGCGAACGACCGAATTTTAGTTCGGTACCTATAGAATAAGGAGTTACAAGGAATACAAACAATAGCAATAGTCCGGGTACCATAATGGTAGACAGATATACATTATAGTTGGCCCACGGATTACCTATCATGTGCAAATCGAGTGAGATAGGCTGAAGGAAAGCCTTGATTTCACGTCCGGTCTTGCCTATGGCAGACAACTTAGCAGAACCTACCGCCGCAGAACCTAAGGTACAAATAGTTTTTAAGTCCTTAAACAAGGTAGAACCCGCCAAAAGCGTCACTGAACTGTAATAAAAAGAAATCTTGGGTTGGCGCGATGCCATCATGCCAGCGGTAGTACCTTGGGGAATGAGCAGAAAAGCATAAATCTTACCCTGCTGCACAGCTTGACGCGCATCGCTAATACTAGCATAATGAGCCACTACATGCGTAGTCTGAAAGGCATCGAGCTTACGTACCATAGCGCGTGTAGTAGCCGTATTGTCTTGATCTACTACACCTACAGGCATATCTACCGGCTGTCCCTCGGTCATGAGCGATGTAAAGAACACCACTATCAGCACCGGAAACACCACCATGCAGAAAGCATAGATAGGGTTAGCCCTTAGGATGCTACATTCGCGTAAAGCTATCTGCCAAATCTTTTTTACCATACGTATAGACGGGCGTTAATCTTTACGCACCAGACTCATTCCAGGGCGAAGCCCCTCGAACTTGCCTACCGGTCGCGCCTTTACCTCAAAAGTCTTGAGGTCGTACTGACCGTTAGTCTTGGTGGCTTTCCATACAGCATAGCTGCCTTGGTCGTGTATATAATATACCTTTAATTTAATGTCTTTTCCGAATGCTGGACAATAAGCCGTAAAGGTATCGCCTATCTTCATACCACCCAACTGGTCTTCACGGATATTAAATGTACCCCAGATATCGTTCATCATAGATATGCTCATGATGGGCGACCCGAGACCTACCAGTTCGCCTACCTTAGGATATACCTCGCTTACCTCACCATCTACCTGTGCTACCTGTACGGTTTCGCGCAACAGTGAACTTACTACATCTACCACGTTGCTGGCAGCCTGGGTATTCTTGGCAGCCACTTCGCGCTCTTGCTTACGAGCACCGTTCTTAGCCATCTGATACTGACTCTCGGCAGCTATTACCTGCGCTTCGGTTGCCTTATAAGCTGCAAAAGCCTCGTCGCGCTTCTGACCGCTTACTACACCCTCGTTATACAAGTTCTGCATACGATTGTAGGTTTTCTGGGCTATCTCGCTGGCGGCCTTGGCCTGTTGTACCAGTTGGTAAGCTGCCTGTATCTGTTCTTTGCGTGCTCCAGCATCGGTAAGATCTTGCAGCGCCTTGGTAGCTTCGCCTGTAGCTTCGGCCACGCGCTTCTGGGCATCTATCTCGGGTACCTCGAGTATGGCCAGCGTATCGCCTACATGCACAAAGTCGCCCTCCTTTACTCTTAGTTCTACCACGCGCCCGGGCAGTTTGCTTGATACTCTATATTCTGACACCTCTACCTCGCCCTGGATTATTTCGGGTTCTTGGCCCAGTGTAAGATAGCCTATAAGGGCTACTATTATCACCACTGCCGTAAAACCTACAACGGCGAGAAGAATACTATTATGTTGTGTTTTAGCTGACATCTTTAGTTTCAGTTTAATATACCTAATGCTTTCTTTACATTTACTTGTGAGAGTTTAACGCCTACCTCGGCGTCTATCTTCTGCGATTGCGCCATCTGCCATGCTGTTTGTGCAGCCATAACATCGGTAACCTCCATTACACCTTCCTTAAATCCCAGGTTGGCGCAACGTAGATTTTCTTCGGCACTCTTCATATTCTCGTTGGCCATATGGTAGCGTTTAAGCGACTCTTTAAGTTTAAATCGACTCTGTGCTATCTGTAGATTTACCTTTTCGCGTACATCGCTTAGCTCCATCTTGGCAATAGACGAAGCCGTCTTGGCGGCACGCACCTTATAGCTGCTTTCAAACCAGTTCCATACAGGTATCTGTATCAGTACGCCTACGTTCCATACACCAGCAAATTTACGTTCAAAACCATTGAACACATTGGGGTTACTGGTTATATAACCGCCCGTAAGCATTACATGTGGCATAGCTGCCGCACGCGCCAAGCGGGTAGACTGACAACTCAGTTCTACGGCATCTTCGAGCATCTGTATCTCTGGGCGAGCCGCATAGGTAGTATCGGCATTTTCATAGGTTTCTGCCACGGCTGGTTCGATCGAGGTTTTATTCTCATCGGCCAAGGTTATATTCTGATTCATAGGCAGACCGCAGAGTTGACACAGCATCATACGAGCCAGCACCAATCCGTCTTCTACCTGAGTTACCTGCATATCGGCCTCGTTTACCTTGACGTCTACTTTCAATCCGTCGGCCTTGGTAGCCACGCCCTCGCGTATCATCTTGTGTACGTCGTTGCTTAGTTTCTTTACCAAGTCGCGGTAACTATGCGCCAATTGCTCTTTTTGGCGCAACGATACTACCAACCAGTAAGCCTGGTCAATATCGTATAGGGTAGACTGGCGACGCATATCCAGGTCGCTCGATGCCATACGCTCGCCTATATCTGCCATCTTGTTGGCAGCTACTATAGCACCGCCCATAAATATAGGTTGGCGTACCATTACCGCACCCGACCATATATTCTTGGTATCGGTACGGAAGGCGTCATTTACTGCCTGACCTATCTTGTTGCCAGCCTCAGCCAACTGTGGCGAGAGTTTGCTTAGTGTGCCCCCCAACTGCTGGGCTGCCTCGGGAGTAATAATACCCTGCTGAGCAAGACCCGTGATAAGCTGGTTAAGACTAGTGCCTACGCTACCTGCAGCGGTAGTGCCCAGCGAACTAAAAGCCGTTTTCTGATTGCTATTAAGTAGCGATATCTCTTTGCTGAAATACTCGTAGCCGCCCACGGCATCTACCTTGGGCAAATACTTGGTGCGCATAGCCTTGCGGTTATAACGAGCCACTTCTTGCTTAAGGCGCGCCACGTTAAGCTGCTTGTTGTTGCGCAACGCCAAAGCCCTACAACTATCGAGCGAAAGTTCTTGAGCCTGCGCCTGCGGCAGACAGACGGCACATAATATGAATGATAGTAATAGCCTTGTCATCTATTTACGTTTAGTCTATCGTTATGCTCTTTGACCCTATCATATTACCATCGGCAAAAATGCTTACTTGATAGGTTCCCTCTACCAATGCCTGGGTTACATTCCAAAACAAGCTAACGGGCGTTTCCTGACCGGTATATTCTACCACCTTCTTCATAGAAGCCTGTAGCTGACGGTTCTCATAACTGAATGTGCCTGCACCACCGAGCAGTGTACCCGTGGGCGACATAAGGCGTACATATACTGTCTTCATTCCGCTCTGCGCGGTAACATTCTTGGCCAGCGAGAAGTTTACCTGGATGGCCTTGCACTTCTTTACTTTCTTAGTAACCTTTCCACGCTTGTCTACGGGGTTAACGCTAATAGATATAGCATCTAGTTGGGCAGCTATAGCCACCTTCTCTGAGAGTGAAGCCTTTTCAGAATTAAGACCTTCTATCTGTCGGGTAGCCTCTTCGTACTGTCCGCGTACGCGATTGTTCTCTGCCGTAAGGTTCTGGTTAAGACGGTTTAGCGAATCTATTTCAAGCACATAGTTGCGCAATACGGCACGCACAGTGGCCAACTCTTTCTTGAGTCGGGCTATTTCGCGGGCGTCTGAACTTTTGGTCTCTTGCAGTTCTTTGAGCAACTGTTGGGTTCGTTCTTGTTCGGCAGTAAGCTGAGCCACAATAGAATCGTTGTTTATCTTGGTCTTCATCTCACTATACTGATTGGCAAACTGGCGATACTCGTTCTCCATCTCACGTTTGTCTATCTCGGCGAGTTCCTGCATGGCCTGGTTCTCACGCTTCTGTTGGTTCAAACTTAGGGCAAGGTACACTATACCGCCAACAAGCAACAGGGCAACAAGTACCACAGGCACAAGTATTTTTGTTTTCATATATATATGGTAAATATTTGTTATGCAGTGCAAAAGTAAGCCAATTATCTGATTTTTCAAAGGAAAAATGCCTCTCAAATGGTCAATAATATATAAAATTAGCATTTTTACCGAAAAACAGAACAATTCATTAATATTTGTTTGCAGTGAAATTGCCACAATTTTAGGCGATAGACCCGTGAGAATAAGGGTCGCACACAAGGAGAAATCCGGAGAAAACAAAAAATATATCATGGCCCATCATTTAAAATACCACGCTTATCTCCGATATAGCTATTCTTCAACATATTTGTGAGTTCTATGGTTATTATTGTAATGTTT
>CAVKSZ010000051.1:0-11147 GCA_963659135.1 Bulleidia sp.
AAACAAGTTGGTTGATGGCCGTGGGCCAATTGGCTGACGACCGTAAACTTTATTGCCCACGGCCGTCGGCAATAAAGTTTATATTATTTGTATAACAACAATAATAGCCATAGAACCCATAAATATGTTGAAGAATTGCTATATCTAAGATAATCGTAGTATTTTAAATGAAAGAGCCCTGAGAGATGGGTGCAAATGTTTGTAAACAAGCACATTACTTGACAATAATTTTGTAACTTTGCACAAAATTTATACAATAGTTATAATATAATGGAGAAGAATTACAAGCGTACTACCGTAACTGCGGCTCTGCCCTATGCCAACGGCGGTATACACATAGGTCACATGGCTGGCGTATACGTACCGGCCGACATCTACGTAAGATATCTTAGACTGAAGAAGAAAGACGTGGTATTCATTGGCGGAAGCGATGAGCACGGCGTACCCGTAACCATTCGCGCCCGCAAAGAGGGCGTTACCGTACAAGAGGTAGTAGACCGCTATCATAAAATGATTAAAGACTCGTTCGAAGAGTTCGGCATATCGTTCGATATATACAGTCGTACTACAAGTTCTATTCACCATAAGTTTGCCTCAGACTTCTTCCGTAAACTCTACGACGATGGCAAACTAGAGGAAATAACCGAAGAGCAATACTGCGACGAGGTAACGGGCGAATTTCTTACCGACCGCAATATAGTAGGAACCTGTCCGCGTTGCGGTGCCGAGGGTGCCTATGGCGACCAGTGCGAGAAATGCGGCGCTACCCTTTCGCCCGAAGAACTGATAAACCCCACCAACAAGAACAATCCCGGGCACGGACTGGTAAAGCGTCCAACCAAGAACTGGTATCTGCCACTGGGCGACTATCAGCAGTGGCTTAAACAGTGGATACTAGAGGGCCACAAAGAGTGGCGCCCCAATGTATACGGCCAGTGCAAGTCATGGTTAGACATGGACTTGCAGCCCCGCGCCATGACTCGCGACCTAGATTGGGGAATTCCCGTACCCGTAGAGGGAGCCGAAGGCAAAGTGCTGTACGTATGGTTCGATGCCCCTATAGGCTACATATCAAATACCAAAGAACTCTGCGACAGCAACCCACAACGCTGGGGCAGTTGGGAGCAATGGTGGAAAGACGAAGATACCCGCTTGATTCACTTCATTGGTAAAGACAACATAGTATTCCACTGTCTGATATTCCCCACTATGCTCAAGGCTCACGGCGGTTATATACTGCCCGACAATGTGCCTGCCAACGAGTTCTTAAACCTGGAGAACGACAAGATATCTACATCGCGCAACTGGGCAGTATGGTTGCACGAATATCTGAAAGACTTCCCCGGAAAGCAAGATGTATTGCGCTACGTGCTCACAGCCAATGCACCCGAAACCAAAGACAACAACTTTACATGGAAAGACTTCCAGGAGCGCAACAACTCTGAACTGGTGGCTATCTACGGTAACTTTGTAAACCGTGCCTTGCAGCTTACCCGTAAATACTGGGGTGGCGTAGTGCCAGCTTGTGGAGAACTGACCGAAGCCGATAATCAGACCATAGCCGAATTTAAAGACGTAAAGGCCAAGGTAGAAGAGCTGATTGACGCCTTTAAGTTCCGCGATGCGCTGAAAGAAGCCATGAATCTGGCTCGTATCGGAAACAGATATATCACCGAATGCGAACCCTGGAAAGTATGGAAGACCGACCCCAAACGCGTAGAAACCATATTATATGTATGTCTGCAGCTCTGCGCCAACTTGGCTATAGCCTTCGAACCCTTCTTGCCCTTCTCATCAAAGAAGTTGCGCGAAATGCTCAACATGGACAGCTTCGACTGGGAGCAGCTGGGTAGCATGGATATCCTTACCGAAGGCACTCAGCTGGGTGAACCCTCGCTACTCTTCGAGAAACTGGAAGACAGTGTAATTGAAGCCCAACTGCAGAAACTGGAGAACACCAAGAAGGCCAACGAAGAGGCCAACTATACTCCAGAGCCTTTCAAAGAGAACGTAGACTTCGATACCTTTGAGAAGATGGATATACGCGTAGGAAAGGTAACGTCGTGCGAGAAAGTAAAGAAGTCGAAGAAGCTACTGAAGTTCCATATAGACGACGGCACTAAAGACGGCCGTACTATACTTAGTGGTATTGCCGCCTACTACGAAGACCCACAACAGTTAGTGGGCAAGCAAGTGCTGTTTGTAGCCAACTTTGCCCCACGCAAAATGATGGGCGAAGAGAGTCAAGGCATGATTCTGTCGGCTGTAGACTACGATGGATCGCTATCGGTAGTAACCACATCAAAAGAAGTTAAATCAGGAAGCCAAGTAGGATAATCCTAAAATGAAGAAAATAATAGCACTGGGCGCCATGCTGCTGATGGTACTCACAGCCATGGCCCAAATGGAAGACCCCGTAAAGTTTAGCGCCGAGCTAAAAACTGGAAAAACAGCCGAGGCCGAGATAGTATTCAGCGCACGCATAGAGGCCGGATGGCACATATATTCTACCCGTCTGGGTGGCGGCGGTCCTACCGAGGCATCGCTGCACGTAAACAAGGCAGATGGCGTAGAACTGGTAGGGCAACTCACTCCGAAGGGAAATGAGAAAAGCCACTTCGACCCGATGTTCAATATGAACGTGAGATACTTCGAGGGTAGCGCACAGTTTGTACAGAAAGTACGCTTCACCAAGCCTACATATACTATAGATGCCTATTTGGAATACGGCGTATGTAGCGATGAGAACTGTCTGCCGCCAGGCGAAGTAGAACTAATGAAGAGCGGTAAGGCTCCAGCCGTAGCCGAGGCTACAGAGGCCAATGCTACCATACAAGAAACCACCGAGACAGAAGCCAAGGCAGACACCACACAAGTACTGACTGCCACCACAGACAGCGCCACCACAACGGTAGATACCAGCATGGAAGCACGCTGGTGGCAGCCCGTAGTAAAGCAACTGCAAGCCTACGATACCGAGGGCAACATAGCCAGCCACTCGCTATGGTATATCTTTATAGTAGGATTTGTAGGCGGACTTTTGGCACTGGTAATGCCCTGCATCTGGCCCATCATTCCCATGACCATAAGTTTCTTCTTGAAACGCGCCAAGGACGACCGCAGCAAGGGAATAAAAGACGCCATGACCTACGGTCTTTCTATCGTGGTGATATACCTAGGCGTAGGACTGCTTATCACAGCCATCTTTGGTCCCAGCAAGCTAAACGAACTAAGTACCAGTGCGGTATTCAACATTATACTATTCTTGCTGTTGCTGGTATTCGCCTTCTCGTTCTTCGGATGGTTTGAGATAAAACTACCCGACCGTTGGGCTAACGCCGTAGACACCAAGGCAAGTGCCACCACAGGACTGGTTTCAATCTTCCTCATGGCATTTACGCTGGTACTGGTATCCTTCTCGTGCACAGCACCTATCATAGGTCTGCTACTGGTACAAACCGTAACTACGGGCGACTGGCTGGCACCCACCATTGGTATGTTGGGATTTGCCCTGGCCCTGGCTCTGCCCTTCACCCTATTTGCCCTCTTCCCATCGTGGCTCAAGTCGGCTCCCCGTTCGGGCTCTTGGATGACTACGGTTAAGGTTGTGCTTGGTTTTGTAGAGTTGGCATTCTCGCTTAAATTCCTCTCGGTAGCCGACCTTGCCTACGGCTGGCATCTGTTAGACCGCGAGGTATTCCTTTCACTATGGATAGTTATCTTCGGAGCTATGGGCCTCTATCTGATAGGCAAGCTCAAGTTCCAAGAAGATGCAATTGGTGGCGAAATAGACAAGCCTATGCCCGTACCCTGTATCATGTTGGGTCTGTGTGCCATAGCCTTTGCCATATACATGGTTCCTGGACTTTGGGGAGCACCTTGTAAGGCTGTAAGTGCCTTTGCTCCACCCATGAACACACAAGACTTCAATCTGAACACCAAGACGGTAGAAGCCCATTACCACTCGTACGAAGAAGGAATGGCTGCCGCACAAGCCCAAGGCAAGCCGGTGCTTATCGACTTTACTGGATTTGGCTGCGTAAACTGTCGCAAGATGGAAGCCGCCGTATGGACCGATCCGTCGGTAGCCGATATGCTAAACAACAAGTACGTATTGATATCGCTCTATGTAGACGATAAGACTCCACTGACCGAACCTATAGAGGTAGACCTAAACGGGCAGCACCGCACCCTACGTACCGTTGGCGACAAGTGGAGCTATCTGCAAGCAAGTAAGTTTGGGGCCAACGCCCAACCCTTCTATGTAGCCGTAGACAATCAAGGCCAACCCCTTAACCGCGCCTATAGCTATAAAGAAGATGCCGCTGCATATCTCGACTTCCTGCAGCAAGGCCTGAAAGCTTATCAGAAGTAATACTACTCTGCCTAAGCAGAACACCATAACCGTTTAGGGCTGAACTTCGTAATGGAGTTCAGCCCTAAACTTATTTTTTTGAGGGAATAAAGATAGCGAGCTGTCCTACCGATGGAACTATGTACGCGACAAAGTATACCCATGCAACGAAATACGAGGAGAAGTATTGACCAGAGAACTGGCAAAACATCATGCTTACAAATTGACTCCAAGTATTGTATCCTTTACTATGTTTATCTGTTTTTGCTTCACGAATGATTCTTCGGATGCATTCTTTGGGAATTTTACGGATTACTTGAGCAAAAAGTGTTATATTTGTCATCGGAAAACCAACCAAATGTAAAAAAGCAGATATGAAAAGACTGATTATCCTGTCTCTACTCTTTGCCCTCTCGCATCTTGCGGCGCCAGCCAGTGAGCAGGGCGAGTGTTTCGTCATCCTCATCGAAAAAGCCGACATACCCAAGCAGTGGTATGAGTTTCTAGACACGCGCCTCTCGGGCGACTACTTCAAGAAAGAATGGGGCGCCGGCAAATACATCATGGCGGCCAAGAACACAAGGACAGGATGGTTCACCGTGCTCCGCCAACCCATTGGCGACGAAAACCAAAGCTATGTCTACAACTCCTTCAAGGAGGTGAAGAAGACATGCGAGGCCAACATCAAGAAAGGGCTCTACGTGTCAGGACTCTCGCTGGGCGAGGTGGGCACACGCTGGCTCTGGTGGGGTGTCTTCAACACCAAGCCCGGTGTGACACGCCAAGTGGTGGACATGGTCGGTTGCAAGCAACTGCCCAAGTGGATGGAGCAGCAGGCTGAGCAGGGGCTGAAGCTCACCACTTGCTCGCGCAAGTTTGGCGACTGCGCTGTGGTGGCACAAGACGGAACCGACATTGACAAGCAACAAATATGCTTCTATGAAAACGCCAACAACGCCTTGGCCGACATACAGGTGAAATGGAAGGAAGGGTGGCGAGTGGGCGTCATCGACGTATCAATGACAAACAAGTACCTCATCGTCTACAACACCTACACCAAGCCACGCGAGGGCGAGCAGTATGTGGCCTATTGCGACTCGCGTGAGAGTGCAGAGGCATTTATCCACAAGCGCTGCAACAATGGTTACCGCATCACGCAGGTGGGCGGTGCCTACTATCCTGGGGCCGTAGACGAGAACGGAAACAAGGTGTCGTTTGTCGAGATCTTTGGCGGACTGCTCACCACCAGCGCACAACTCTACACCGACATCAAGGGTGGCACCAAGGGTGGCAATGGGACAAACGCAACCAGTGGCTCAGACGAGGACGCCAACACTGGTTCTTGCCGCACACAGCAAGATTATCAGAACGAATATGACAAGTGGGCTGCTAAGGCAGAGCATGCGGCCATGAAATGGTATAAGAACGGCAAGATAGACAGCCAAAACTCCAAGCAAGGTCAGATCACGGCGGGTGAGCGCAAGATCCTCCAAGGCTACCAAAAGCTCATGCGCAACGTGGCCGACGGCGCCTCGAAAAAAGGCTTCAGCATCAAGCGCTCAGATATCGAGGATTTCAATCCCTAAGCGACTGAAAATTACCGCCCCTCCTTGAACTATGCTCTATCAAGGAGGGAGCAAGGCTGACTATTCTGCCACGCGCACCACATCGACCACATGGCTACCGGCGCCGATGAGGTCGGGGCGTAAGGATACTTGTTTCTGATAGTCTATAAAGCGGGCAAAGGTGTCGTCGCTCATTTGGTTGAGCCGAGTACGCATATAGTCGGCCGGACCGTCGGGCGAGAATATACATACGCGCTTAAGGTCTGCCTGCTGGTTAAGACGGTCTATATCCGTTAGGCGAACATAATCGTATAACTCGTCAGCCTGAGCCTGGATATGAAAGTTACTATCTACTGCGCCTTGTTCCATCAAGCTGCCTATGCGGTCGTCATCAAAACAATACTGCAGTATGCTGTATTCGTTCATAAGATAAGCTACAAAGATTAGTCCGCCAGGCTTTGTAACTCTGCGGGCTTCAACAAGCGCTTTTACCTTATCTTCATCGCCTATGAGATGATAGAGCGGTCCTAACAAGAGCGTTATATCTGCCTCGGCGTCGGGCAGAAAAGGCATGCTGCGAGCATCGCCTTGCACTACATTGGCGGTAGATTCGCGCTTCAAGAACACATCGATATTCCGGCGAACCAGTTCTACGGCTTGCACTGCGTAACCCTCTGCCATTAATGCCGACGTATAGCGCCCCGTGCCAGCCCCTATATCCAGCAGACGCATGCCCGGCTTTAGAAAGCGGTGCAAATGATGCATGGTAACTTGAAATTCTACCATGCCATGTCTGCGCAGTAAGCGCAAGTCTTCAGGATGCTTATTGTAGTGTTTCTCTATATTGGATAATGCCATAGTGATATACGCTTTATAATGCGGTAGCCGTAATTGATAATGCTTGTTTATACACCCCGCTCAGCCCAATCGCCCCAATCGAGTTTGCGGTAAGCTATAGCCTCTGCCAGATGTTCTGATAGTACCTTTTCGCTTCCGGCTAAGTCGGCTATGGTACGTGCCACCTTGAGTATACGACTGTAGGCGCGCGCCGATAGCTTGAGCTGTTCCATTGCGTTACGCAGCAGCGCCAGTCCGTCGGCATCGGGCTCGGCATAGGTGTGTATCATGCGCTCGGTCATCTGTGCGTTACAGTATATACCCGGTGTATCGGCAAAGCGTGCTGTCTGTATAGCGCGAGCTGCCATTACCCGCTGGCGGATAACTTCGCTCTTCTCTCCCTGGGCAGCCTGTGAGATATCCTTAAAGGGCACTGGGGTGATGGGACATTGTATATCGATACGATCGAGCAGCGGTCCGCTGATGCGTCCCAAATACTTATTTATCTGCCAGGGCGTACACACGCAGTGGTGGGTAGGGTCGCCGTAATACCCACACGGACATGGGTTCATAGAGGCTATAAACTGGAAGTTACAGGGATATTCTATACTGTACTTGGCACGGCTTATGGTGATGCGGTTATCTTCAAGCGGCTGGCGAAGCACCTCCAAAGTATGCTTATTAAACTCAGGTAGCTCGTCGGCAAAGAGCACACCATTGTGAGCCAGACTTATTTCGCCAGGCATAGGATTTGAGCCACCGCCTACAAGTGCCACCTCTGATATAGTATGGTGTGGACTGCGGAATGGTCGCTGAGTGATGAGCGACGTATTGCCGCCCAGTTTTCCGGCAATAGAGTGTATCTGCGTAGTTTCCAAACTCTCTGCCAGCGTAAGTGGCGGCATAATAGTAGGAAAGCGTTTGGCCATCATAGATTTGCCCGAACCCGGTGGGCCTATCAGAATTACATTGTGTGAACCTGCGGCAGCCACTTCCAAGGCTCGTTTTACGTTTTCCTGACCACGCACATCGGCAAAGTCTATATCAAAGTGATACTGCTCTTCATAGAATTTCTTGCGGGTATCTATCACCGTAGGCTGAAATTCCTTGAGCCCAGTAATCATCTGTATTACATCGGTAATGGTGTCCATGCCGTAAACATCAAGATTGTTTACAACAGCAGCCTCCATTACATTCTGCCTAGGCACAATAAGTGCCTTAAACTTTTCGGCACGAGCCCTAATGGCTATGGGCAACGCTCCTTTTACGGGTTGCAACCGGCCGTCAAGACTAAGTTCGCCTACCATCATAACTTGGTCCAGACACGAACTCTCTATGCTACCGCTGGCTGCCAGTATGCCAATAGCCAAAGGCAAGTCGAAGCTACTGCCCTCTTTGCGCAGATCGGCAGGTGCTAGGTTTATGGTTAGGTCGGCCACAGGAAACTTGTAGCCATTGTTCTGCAGTGCAGCGGCTATTCTGTCTTTACCCTCTTTCACCGCCGAGTCGCCTAGTCCGGTAAGATGATACATCACACCGCGTGCCACGTTTACCTCTACGGTAATAGTGGTAACCTCCATACCATTAACGGCTGCACAATAAGTTTTGACCAGCATAAGTATAATATTGAATAATAGCGCGCACCGATGGTTAGAGCATACGCTCTATGCGCTTTTTTAGTTCGTCGTTGGTAAGACCCTTTGCTATCACCACGCCATTGTTTACGAGAATATTGTCGGGGATATCAAAGAGCGAGAGTGTCTGTAGGGTAGAACTTTCCAGCATACGTCCATCGCACACTACGGGCCATGGAATAGAGTCGCGATTTACGGTATTGCGACACTGGTTGGGGTTAGGGTCGGCACAGATACCTATTACTTTCAGTCGGCCTTTGTTTTTCTTCTCTATCTGTCGTATGTCTTGCTGCATACGCTGGGCATCAAAGCTCCATGTAGCATAAGCCATGATTACTGCCAGACCCTTGCCCAGGCTGGCATTGTCTACCTTCTTACCATTTACATCTACTGCCGCAAAGCGAGGCAACTTTTTGCCTACAACTACTCGCGAGAGTTGTTTTAGTTGTTGTTCGTAGTAGGTAAGCAACCCGTTTTTGGGGTTGGCCTTAGTCAGGATACGGCACAGCTTAAGGGCTTTGGCATAATCGGGCGTTACGCTGCTCATGAAATAACGACGCAGCAGATATACACTAACCGGCGAAGAGAGATTATCCTTGATAAATGTTTCGGCATATTGCACTATCTGTGGCGGCGAGGCATTCACTATCTGTTCTCTAAAGGTGTTCATCAAGTTGTTGGTCTTGGTGCCTTTCACCTTCATTTCTTTCAGGTGCGAGACATCGCCCTCTATCTTCACGCTTGCGCCTGGCTCGGCAAAGATAGGTTGTTCAGAGAAGTTGGGGAATACCACTACCAGCGTGGTGGGGGCTGTACATACTATTTCGTAGCTTAAGCGTCCGCCCTGCAGTCGGATAGTGTCTATACCGTTAATGCCACCATCGGGGCTATAAACGTAAAACTCACCTTGATCCATGTTGAGTAGCCGCCCTTCAACCGTAAACCGGTCGCTAGAAGAGCTACACCCCGCAAGAATCAAGGTGAGCAGTATAAAAAGAGTTATTCTATTGTTCATTTCACATTGGCAAACTCCAAGTCGTTGTCGGCATATGCCTTCAAGCTTGAGTCTTTCTGCAGGGCCTCTTTAAGATACGATGTAGCCGCATACTTGTTGCCCTGACGTGCGCTTACTATAGCGTGCAGGTAAGAGGTTATGGCATCGGGGTTCTTAATGCTGTTCAGTGTAGCTTTGGCACCTGCATAGTTCTTGTTGAGCAGCTGAGCCAGGGCAGCACTGTTGTTAGACGAATCTTTTAAGTAGTTTTCTGCCTGGGCGTAGTTGCCTTGGGCTATGCTTAGATTGCCCAGAGCCTCGTTAAGAGCATTGGCACCGGTAGCCTTGGCTATCAGATTTTCTGCCTCGCTTACGTTGCCGTTCTTCAGAGCTATCAAGCCTAGGTTAGCGTTAGCCTCGTTAGCCTGGCTGCTCTTGGCCAAAGCCTGCTGAAGCAGAGACTTTGCCTTGGCATCGCTGCCACTGTTGAGAGCCAGTGTAGCCAAGTTGTTGTAAGCGCGATAGTCGTTGGGGTACAACTGGGTTGTCTTGGTGTATATCTCTTCTTTCTTGGCGGTGTTATCTTCCAGTGTAGCGTAGTACAGCAGTTCTTCAAGCGACAGTTTGGCTGCGTCTTCGTTGTACTGAGCCTGTATTTGCTCGTCGTTACGACCTATTGTTTCGTAGTTGATAATCAGGCGTGAGCGGCGCAGTTCGGGCAGAATGCCATCGGCCAGTTCGCGGAAACCTTCGCTCATGTTGCGTATCTGCTGTTCGCGCTCTTCGGGGTCTTTATACATAGAGAGCACACGCAGAATAACGTCTTTGTCCTGGATATTGCTAGCCTGTACCAACTGCTGGAAACCTTCCCAGTCTTGGGCGGTATAGTGAGCATCAATTACGCCGTCTACACCGGCTTTCTTCATCTGGTCGCGTACGTAGCTCTCTGATACATCCTGGCGCTTGTTGGCCAACTTGTCGTTATAACTGTAACCACCTTCGGGCGATGCATAAGCCTGGATTTCTACATTCTGCAGGTTCAGACCCTCGCGGTCGCGGTTTATTTCTTTCAAGAGTTTTACAAACTCTGTAACGGTATTGTTCTTCAACTCGCTCTTACGCAGATTGGCCTGATTGATAAGGAAGCGGATATTGGCAGCCTGCTTCTGTGCCTTTACACGCTGGAATGAGTCGAGCGCCATACAGCCACCACCGTTCAATAGGGCCTGGCGGTACAATTCTGATGTAGCCAGCACTCCGTAGTCTACCTTTACTGCGGGTATTTCTACTATCTTATTGCCACGGCGAGCGTTGAATGTAAGATACATATCGCTCTTCTGCATATCGGGCTCATAGTCGAAAGAAGTCTTCATGGTGTAGTGACCACCCAAGCGGTACGAGATAGTCTGGTCGTTGCCCAGCACCTTTTCGCCCTGGAATGTAGCCGGTGTGCCTTTAGCCACCTGACCGTTACCATAGCGCAACTCGGGAGTTACCGTAACCACGGCATTCTTCTTCATATATTTTTCGGGGAATACTCCATTCACCGTGGCTGCCACCACGCCGCCTTGCGTTTCAAGAGGGGTTGGAGTAACTGTAAAATTGTCGGCAGAAAGGGCTCCCATTTTGGAGCAAGAGGTCAACAGAGCAAATGACCCTGCGGTTAACGTGAATAATAGGGTTTTACGCATAATGTTTAGAATTAATGTGTGCCGCGAGCGGGACTCGAACCCGCACAGCCATTACTGGCCAAGGGATTTTAA
>CAVKSZ010000052.1:0-11033 GCA_963659135.1 Bulleidia sp.
TAAGATTCAAGCAAGTAGTAGAAGAATTCGAGAATGAGAAAGTTAGTATCACTGTTGAGAACGCAACAGAGTTCAAGGCTGGTGATATAAACAAGTATCTGACTGGATTTGAAGTGTTAAACCCTGATTTGGTGATTTGTCATTTAGATAGCAAAGCATCTATGCAATTAGAATTCACTATCAATAAAGGTCGTGGTTATGTTCCCGCCGATGAGAATCGTGAGTTCTGCACAGATGTCAACGTACTCCCAATCGATTCAATCTACACCCCAATCCGTAACGTTAAGTATGCAGTAGAGCCATATCGCGTTGAACAAAAGACCGACTATGACAAGCTGGTACTTGAAGTTACCACAGACGGTTCCATTCACCCGAAGGATGCCTTGAAGGAGGCTGCCAAGATTCTTATTTATCACTTTATGTTGTTCTCTGACGAAAAGATTACATTAGAGAATCCTGAACAGGAAGAGAATCAAGAGTTTGATGAAGAGGTTCTGCACATGCGTCAATTGTTGAAGACTAAGCTCGTAGACATGAATTTGTCAGTACGTGCACTCAACTGCCTCAAGGCAGCTGAGGTTGAAACTCTTGGCGATTTGGTACAGTATAATAAGACCGACCTTCTTAAGTTCCGCAACTTCGGTAAGAAATCGCTTTCAGAGCTTGATGATTTGCTCGAGAGTCTGAATCTATCGTTTGGAACAGATACTTCAAAGTATAAATTAGACAAGGAATAACCTTGTATTAAAGAAACAATTAAAATGAGACATAATAAAAAATTCAACCATCTGGGTCGTACTGCAAGTCATCGCGCTAGCATGTTGTCTAACATGGCTTCTAGTTTGATTTTGCACAAAAGAATCACTACGACCCTCGCTAAAGCTAAAGCTCTGAAGAAATTCGTAGAGCCTCTGATTACTCGTTCTAAGGTAGGTGACACTAACAATCGTCGTGTTGTTTTCCGTTATCTTCAGAATAAAGATGCAGTTAAAGAGCTCTTCGGTGTTGTTGCAGAGAAAGTAGGCGATCGTCCCGGTGGCTATACTCGCATCATCAAGTTGGGTACTCGTCAGGGTGACGCTGCTCCAATAGCTTTTATTGAACTTGTAGACTTTGACGAGAACATGGCTAAGGCTCCTAAGGCCGAAAAGAAGACACGTCGTAGCCGTCGTTCTACAAAGAAGGTAGAAGAAACTGTTGTTGAAGCTCCTGTAGAAGAGGCCACAACAGAGACAGCTGCCGAATAATTTTGGTGAATCATAAACATTATAATCCTTGGCCTTTTTAAGACCAAGGATTTTTTTATACTCCATTTGTGTTGTTGAGGTGGATGTTTTATGTTCTCGTAGTTCAAAGAGTATGGATACGGGGAGTATAGATACGCTTATGGTGCAATGGGACATTGATAAAAAGATATTTTTTTGAAGGTCTATGTTTAGCGATGATACATATAGCGAGAAATAAGTAGGTGTACAAAATTATTCGGATATAAATAATATGTCATCGGATATAAATAATATGTCAACAGATTTGGTTTTTGATAGGTCTCCGCACTCTCTTTTTGCCTGTATTTTCGGCTATCATCGGTTATGTAGCCCGCTACACTCCCTCTTCAATCTGGGCATACAGACAAAAATAAGGAACATATCCATATCAAATAATTATTGAAACCTACTTAAGACAATGTTAATTTAATCATTTTCTTATCTAGTGGTTCTATGTAGTTGCTTTTCCGCCATTAAACCCCGTTCATAGCAATAAATGGTATTATGGGAAGAGGGTTTGTATCAATCTTGACAATAAATATATAGGTAAAACGATTAATAAATCTATAGATAAAAACGATTAATCAAAAAATAAGAGTATGTATTACGTATCTAAACGAATGGAAATATCGGCTTGTCATAGCCTTACGCTTTCTTATGGCAGTAAATGCTCTCACGTGCACGGACATAATTGGGTGATAACTGTATTTTGTAAGGCCGAGCAGTTAAACTGCGATGGTATGGTTGCCGACTTTACCCATATTAAAGAGCGTATTCATGGTTATCTTGACCATGGAAATCTTAACGAACTTTTGTCTTTCAATCCTACGGCAGAGAATATGGCCAAATGGATTGTAGACCAAATAGATACTTGCTACAAAGCCATGGTTCAAGAGAGTGAGGGTAATGTAGCTGTTTATTGCGACGACACCCAAATAGACGGAAGGGAGGCTTTGTAATGTCTGTGTATAGGGTAAACGAAATATTCTACTCTATTCAGGGCGAAGGTAGATGGGCTGGAAGAGCCGCTGTTTTCGTTCGTTTTTCGGGCTGTAATCTTAAATGCCCTTTCTGTGATACTGATTTCATGGCATTCAAGGAGATGAGTGCTAATGATATCCTCCGTGAAGTAAGTAATGTTGGCGGTGATTGCTGTTTTGTTGTAATCACTGGCGGAGAGCCTACGTTGCAGATAGATGCTATTCTCATTAACTTATTTCATGAGAAAGGATATTTTCTTGCGATGGAAACCAACGGAACCCATGCCATACCCGAAGGTATCGATTGGGTAACCTGTTCGCCTAAGACCGCCTTTGTACATAATGGTGCGGTGGCCATCAAAGAGGCATCCGAGGTTAAGGTTGTCTTTGATGGGGTACACCCAATAAGTGATTGTGGTATTTCTGCCCGTTATTATTATGTTCAGCCCTGTGATGTAGGCGATAAAGATAAGAATTTGCTAATTCTTAAGCAGACGGTGGCTTTTGTAGAGTTGCATCCTAAGTGGCAACTTTCTCTCCAGTTGCATAAGATTATCAATGTACGGTAAGCTGCGTTTAAACTTTTTTTCTTGGTTTAAACGTGTGCTTATACCATAGTTTTACTTTTTCTATTGCTGATGGCTTCCACGAGTGGGCGCAGTAGTGTATTGCGTACGAATCGGGTGTGGTTTCGTGGCGATTGCCGGCGATAATGGCAGATCGGTATATCTTGATGCCGTTACCTAGATCTTGGTCTTTGTCGCAGTATACAAATCCTCTGTTTTCGGCCACCTGTGCATATATCTCTGGTGCTATTATCTCTGTGGCCAATTCGCCGTTGTCGTCTACAAAGGGTTGATTGGTATACCAGTCAAGCACTTCGCGCACAAAGGGGCAACCCTTCTCGGCACCCATTACTGCGGCTTGTATCATGATGCCCGATACATATCCCGGCTTTATGCGGTGCCCATCGGCATCTATCATGTCCCATGCTCCACACTTGTCACACTGTGTGGGATGATATTCCATGGCAGAGAAGAAATTGTTGTCTAGTAGCGGGTCGAACGACTTTAGTACCAATACATCCGAATCGAAATATATACCCCCCTCGGTGTATAGTGCATACAGGCGAATATAGTCGGCTGCAAATGCCCATTTGCGATGCTTTATAGCCTCTTGTACATAGCGTGGTGCGGCATTTAGGTCGAACGAATCGAGAGTCCATAACTTGATCTGGTAGTCAGGCAAGTATTTTTTCCACGAGTTTATGCACTTGCGAATCTTGGCGGGGTAGGCATCGCCGCTGAACCAGCAGTAGTGTATGGTCTTGGGTATCATAGCTATCAGTGCTTTTAGTAGGGATAGTAGCCCGTTTGTGGTTGGCTATCCCTATTTGTTTACTCTTGCAAAGATAAATGATTTAAGATAGAAAAGTGCAAAATGCTGATGAAAAATTGCGAGTAAGCCTTTTTTGAATGCTGGCGGACGTGAACCGAATGGTTGACGTCCGTAAGCAGATTGGCTTACGGGCGTAGACTGCTTTGCCCACGGCCGTAGACTGATAATCAAACATTATTATATATATATGATTAAGGCTTATCCTATATATTTGCCACCATTACCATATATTTGGGATGGCTGCTGGAAAAAGGCAAAAATAATTTACCACTAAATGGGTATTGTAGCGTTTAACGTTCGTTAGTAATTTTGCACTCGGATTTTTATGAATGTTATTTTTGGAAAAAGAGTAATAATAAGTAATATGAGATTTAGATTATTGTTTATGGGCCTGCTTGCCAGCACTCTTGCCAATGCTGCTGCCGTACAAGACAGTTGCTGCAAGGCTAAGAATGAGGCCGTGCCCGAACGAGTTGAGAAAAAACCAACGCCCGCTACGCCCCTTTCGCGTCTTACTATTGGTGGCTACGGTGAGGCCGTAATGTCACGTAATTTCTATAGTCAGCACTTTAATCGCTACAGCGATCCTACCACTTATAAGAACGACCCCAGTCATGGTCGTTTCGACCTTCCCCACGTTACCCTCAATTTGGGTTACGACTTTGGCCATAACTGGACCTTGGGTATGGAGATAGAATTTGAGCATGGTGGTACCGAGAGTGCCGTTGAGATAGATGCCGACGAGAGCGGTGAGTATGAAGCCGAGATTGAACGTGGCGGCGAGGTTGCCTTAGAGCAGTTCTGGCTCAACAAGGCTTTCTGGGGCGGCAAGTTCAATATCAAGGCCGGTGAGATAATCATCCCTGTGGGCGAGATTAATGCTTACCACTTGCCCGGCAACTTCTTCTCTGTATACCGTTCAGAGGGCGAAGCCAAGATTCTGCCTAACACTTGGCACCAGGTGGGTGTTTCGTTGTGGGGCCGTCTGCCACAGTGGCGTTACGAAGCCATCTTTACCTCGGGTCTTGATGCCGAGCGTTTTGGTCACAACTGCTTTGCCCACTATGGCGCAGCCAGTCCTTACGAGTATAAATTAGGTAACGTATATGCCGGTGCTTTGCGCGTAGATAACTACTCTATTAAAGGTTTGCGTCTAAGTCTTAGCGGCTATTATGGCTATACCTTTAAGAATACCGAGAAAAAGGCCGGTAGCTCTTACGATAATGTGCATGGAGCACTAAGCATAGGTAGCTTCGGTTTCGAACTGAAGCGTTGGAACTGGATAGTACGCGGTAACGCTACTTATACCCATCTTGACGATGCCGAGCGTATGACTACCTTTATGAATACCTTCCCCAAGCATACCGTACAAGACGGTTCTCCCTCTAAGCACTCGCCCATAGCCAGCAATGCTTACTCGGTAGCTATGGAGGCTGGTTACAATGTATTCTCGCAGATTAGTACCCTTCGTGGCAAGCAGAGCATGTATATCTTTGGCCGTTACGAAGATTACGATACCTATGCCTCTGGCCTTCACCGTGCCGCTTACCGTTACGATCGTGTTAAGCGTATGTCGTTTGGTCTTAACTATTCGCCCATCAAGCAGATTACCGTTAAGGGCGAGTATGGCAAGCGTTTCCTTGCCCACGGATATAATAACGAGCCTAACTTCTCGCTGGGTATTACCTTCAGCGGCATGTTCGATACCAAGGTGCTTGCTCAGAATGCCAATCAGCCCGGCTCGCTCACTGCCGAGCAGTTAGAAAAGATTAACTCTCTTATGCACCAACTGGAAACCATGAAGGCTGCCGGTTGCTGCAAGAAGGCAGGCAAGTAATGCAGGCTTTGCCTATTCACAAAAACAAATCAATGTATAATCAATAAATCAAAAAAAAGGATGAAATTTTTCAGGAATTCAATGCTTTTTGCCATGGCTTTGGCCGTATCAGTATGCGCCACAAGTTGTAGTGACAGTAACAGTGGCGACGACGATTCACCAGTATTCAGCCAGAGCGCACTGCAAACAGTAAACAAAGACTTTGTTAACAAAACGGTTATTCCTACATACCGTAACTTGGCTAACTACAACAAGCAGCTTGTAGCTGACCTCAACGCCATGACCAACGATGTCGGCGTAGCTAAGGCTTGCCAATCGTGGAAGGGTTCACGTAAATGGTGGGAGTTTTCAGAGGCATTCCTCTTTGGCCCTGCCGGTGACTTCAGTATCGACCCTCATACCGACACATGGCCGTTCGACAAGAAATCGTTTGATAACTACATGGCTAAATATCACCCTGCTACCAACGAATCTGATGCCGCTCTTATAGACGAGGCTATAGCCAATGGTAAGAACCTTACTGGTTTCCACGCTGTAGAGTATCTTATTTTCCGCGATGGTAATGCTCGTAATTATGCCGATATGACTGCCGATGAGATTTACTTTGCCAAGAGTGCTGCACAGGATTTGTATCTTAGCTCGCTTAAGCTTGTTTCTGCTTGGGGTGGTGAAGTTTCTGACGAAGAGCAGGCTCTGCTCGATGAAGCCGAGTTTGAATCTAAAGACTACGGAGCCGACTTTGTCAAGGCAGGCCAGGCTGGTTCTAGCTATTCTACCGTGCTGCTCGCCTCTTGCCAGATTATAGATGGTGCCAACGAAATTATTGGCGAGGTTCGCGACTCTAAGATTGGTGCTCCTGCTACTGGCGAGGATGTAAACTACATAGAGTCACCCTATTCGTACAACTCTATCCAAGACTTCTACGATAACATTATGTCTTGCAAGCACACTCTCTATGGCGGTTGCACTGTAGACGGTACTACCCCTCAGGCTACTTCGCTCATAGGTATCTGTCTGCAGAACGATGCTACCAAGGAAGCTGCTCAGAATGTGATGACCAATATGGAGAACGCTTTGGCTAAAATCAGCATCATGAAGCCACCGTTTGTACTTTTCTATCAAGACCAAAGCGCACTTGATGCTATGACAGCCCTCGAGGGACTCGAGTCGTCACTCAATTCGCTCAAAGCTATTCTTGAGAAAGGTAAGCTCAACTAATATTCGTAAATCACTCACGTTGTTGGCGGTCTGTGTATAAAAATAGGCTGCCAACTTTTTGCGCTGATATAGGTCAATACTGTTTTGACGCCCTAACTTAATAAAAAAAACTATAAGTAAAAATGAAGAAAGTAAATTTGATTTCAGGTTTGTTCTCATCATTGTTGCTCTTGGGTTGCTCTGATGACAATACCTTGGACTTGAGCCTTCCCACCAATCTAGGCACTCCAGACGAGTGGTACTACGCCGGTGGCAAACTGGGTACTACCAGTATTCAGAGTGCTTATGCTTACCGCCAGGCTACTCCCGCTGTAGACCAAGCCGGACTTGCCATTAACTTCCAGGTAGGTGAGTCGCTCTTTGAGAAAGACTACAACAACAATACCGAAGGTGCCTTTGCCGGTCTTGGCCCTGTATATGTACGTCGTGGCTGTCTGTACTGTCACCCCAACTACGGTCATGGCAAGCGTATGAACAGATATCGTGCCGACGATGATGGTAATGGTTACTTACTGGTAATCTACGACAAGCAGACCAACAACTATATCTACTCTGTAGCCGGTATGCCTCAGACTGCAGCTGTAGCACCCTTCAAGCCCCAGATAGACGAAACTAAGATAGATATAAGCTGGAAAAAATATACCGATGATTGGGGTAATAAGTTCGACGATGGTGAAACTTACGACTTGGAATATCCCGAAGTAACCATCCCTGCTACCGCTTATTACTCGCCTGTTACGGTAATGCGTAATGGTAGCCCTGTAGTTCTTACTAACGATCAGGTGGCCAGCGAGATAGGTATACGCCTTGAGTCTACTATTGGTGTGTATGGTACAGGTCTTACCGATGCCATCCCTGACGATTCTATCACAGCCCAGTGGAAGAAAGAGAGCGATTACTTCAACTCTGTAGGCAAGACCGATGCCCTTAATCCCGCAATGTGGGACCAGTCTACCAATACCTGGAAGAGCTATTACAGCAACTCTCTTCAGGGCGACGGCACTAAGTATGTGCGCCGTTATACCTATGCTTTGAGTCGTGGTCCGCTGCTCGATGGTCCTGGTGCTAACGCTATTTGGAATATCACCAACGTTACCCGCCCAGACCGTCGTTACCACTACCTTAGTCTTGATGCTACTATCTATGCCAAGACCGCTATGGAAGATTCTGATGTACAGGACGGTTTTGAAGAGTATATCAATGGTATAGACCCAGGTAAGACTCACCCCTCATGGCATACTGCCGATGTTAGGCAGAATATCTACAACTATCTTACCTCTAAAGAGCTGGATGTAGAGATGACTGCCGACCAGTACAAGAATTTCATGATTTGGCATCGTGGTCTGGCTGTGCCTGCTGCCCGTAATACTACTACCGACCGCTTTAAGCATGGTTTCAAACTCTTTAACGAGATAGGTTGTACCAGCTGTCACCGTCCGTCATGGCAGACCGGCGACGATAATATCCAGGATCCTAACAAGGTATTTACAAATGCCGATATGCCCCGCTATCCCCACCAGAAGATATGGCCTTATACCGACTTTGTACAGCACCGCCTGTTTATGGAGAACGATATCCGTACCGGATGGTGCCGCACTACACCTCTGTGGGGTCGTGGTTTGTCACAACTCTGTACTGGCGAGGGTAGCCGTATGCACGACTGTCGTGCCCGTAATACTATGGAGGCTATTATGTGGCATGGTAACGCCAAGAGCGATGCCCGCTGGACGGTTGAGAAATTCCGCAAACTCTCTAAGAGCGACCGCGATGATATTATCTTCTTCGTTGAGTCAATCTAATACGCCACTTACTGTCTGTCTAGTAGGCAGATTTGGATAATTAATTATGGCCACACGTTGTTTTACCGGCGTGTGGCTTTTACACTTATAGATGGTGTTTGTTGCTCATCTACTTATTGCGGGCAACATGCTTGTGTCCGATTAATGATATATGTAATGAAACTACTTAAAGTATTTGTTCTTGCCGTAGCCATAGTGCTCATCGTGGTGATGATGGCGGCTACGCTTATAGAGGGGGCTAAGGGAACGTCCTTTGTTCACACCCATATATATGGCCAGTGGTGGTTTGTGGCGCTATGGGCGTTGCTGGCTGCTGTATCTATAGTGTATATGCTAAAGCAGAAACTTTGCCATCGTGTGTGGATTATGGCTGTACATCTGTCTTTCGGTGTAATACTGTTGGGCGCGTTTCTCTCTTGGCTTACCGCAGAGAGCGGCAAGATACATCTGCGTAAGGGCGATACCGTACAGCAAATGCAGGTTAAGCCCGGAGTGAATGTAGATTTTGGTTTCAGTCTACAACTTAAAGATTTCCATGTGGTTTACTATCCCGGCACCGATGCTGCGCAAGACTATGTTACCCAGCTTTCTGCCGATAACCATACCATAGAGGTATCTATGAATAATATAGGTCAGTATCGTGGCTACCGCTTTACGCAGTCTAGTTACGACGACGATATGGGCGGCTCTACCCTTGGCGTGCTATACGACCCTTGGGGAATAACCGTTACTTATGTAGGTTATGTGTTGTTGTTTATCTCGCTCTTTGGCTGTATCTTCTCGCGTCGAGCCTATCTTGGTAAGCTCTACCGTAAGGCTACTGCTCTTCCGGGTAGTGCTAAGGCAATGGTATTGGCAGTGGCTCTGACAGTCGTGCCCATGATGCATGCCGATGGCCAAAATAGGATAAACATCCCAGCCGATATATATAATGGCTTTGGCCGTATATCGGTACTCTACAATGGGCGTGTATGCCCTATCAATACCGTGGCTATCGATTTTGTTACCAAACTCTGTGGCCATTCGTCGTGGAACGGCATGTCGGCCAACGAGGTATTTGCCGGATGGGTATTCGATGTGCCTTACTGGGAGAAGGCCAAGATGGTAGAGATTAAGAATAAGCAAGTTCGCCAACTGTTGGGACTTAAAGATAAATGGGCCGCGTTTGCCGATTTCTACGACGATTATGGCACTTATAAGTTGGAAAAGCCCCTGAAAGAGGCATACAATGGCGGTAACCAGACACTTATAAAGAACCTGCGCGATGCCGACGAAAAGTTTAACGTTATCCGTATGCTCTATCATGGTGAAATGCTTAAGATGTTTCCCTATCTTAACCCCAAGACCAAGCATGTAGAATGGTATTCGCCCGGGCAACCTCTCAAGGGGGTGCGTCTGCCAGAGGAAGAACTGGTGTTTGTGCGTAAGTCTATGGACTGTCTTGCCGAGAATGTTATTAGCGGTAATCAGGCCAATGCCCGCGAGATGGTGGGCAAGATATACAATTATCAGCATGTAAGGGCTCGTGGTATTATGCCGTCTACGCCCTCGGTTTGGGCCGAACTGTTTTACAATGCGCTTAATACGCAGAGGTGGCCCGTTATGCTTTATATCACGTTGGCACTGTTGGTGATAATATGTTCAGCCAGCGTAAACCGCTTTTCGCGATATGTTAAATGGTGCCAGGTGTTCTTGCCCGTAGTTATGCTGGTACATATCACACTTCTGTTGGTTTTGCGCTGGGTAGTGTCGGGCCATCCGCCCTTGTCTAACGGCTACGAAACTATGCAGTTTATGGCATGGGCCACGCTGGTAGTAACCCTGTTGGTTCGTCGCAAATTTGCCGAGATAGGATGTCTTGGCCCGTTGCTTGCTTCGTTTGCCCTGCTTGTGGCCATGATTACCGATTCCAATCCGCAGATTACCCAGCTTATGCCTGTATTGCAGTCGCCTCTGCTTTCGGTTCATGTTATGGTTATCATGTTCTCTTATGCCCTGTTGGGTCTTATGGCACTCATAGGCGTACAGGGGCTAGTACTAGGCTGCCGTGGTAACCATGCCCACGAAGAGCAACTAGCTGCCCTTTCGCGCTTCTTGCTCTATCCGGCTGTGGCGCTGTTGGCCATAGGTATATTTGTAGGATCTATATGGGCCAATGTAAGTTGGGGCAGATATTGGACATGGGACTCTAAAGAGACTTGGGCACTTATCACTATGCTTATCTATGCCGCTCCGCTGCATGGCGATATACGTTGGTTGCGCCCAGCCCGCCATATACATATATATATGTTGTTGGCATTTCTCAGTGTGCTGATGACCTACTTTGGCGTAAATTACTTCTTGGCAGGAATGCATTCGTATGCGTAAGTACTAGAATAACATAATTTTTAGGGTGGTTCTTTGCAGTTCCACCCTTTTTTGTTTTGTCACTGATAAAAAACGCACGGCTCTTTCATTTAAAATGCCATGCTTATCTCCGATATGGCTATTCTTCAACATATTTGTGGGTTCTATGGTTATTGTTGTAATGTTTTCT
>CAVKSZ010000053.1:0-10375 GCA_963659135.1 Bulleidia sp.
ATACAGACAAAAATAAGGCACATATCCATATCAAATAATTTTGAACACCTACTTACCAATTTATTTTTCACCGTCACTAAATGCGCAGATAGGTAAAAACAAACTATTATGCCCATAACCGTTTAATTTATCTTCATACTCTCTAAGCAGACTAATAGTAGTTGACGTGTCTCACATCAAACGCTCAAGCAAGAAGAACATAGTAGTTGCCACGGTCTCACTCTGCATCTAGTTAACAACTACAAGGGTGCAGTGGGAGCATTGCACTTACTACCATCTTGGCAATTGTTCTGTCTACGCATTTATCTGATGAGCAAAAAAAGATACAAAAAAATAGTTAAAGGATGGTCCTCTACAGAACCATCCTTTAACTATATGGGGGCTATAATAAGCCTAAGCCAATTTATAAAGCCTACTTATTAGATAGACTTTAGTATAAGTGTCTCTTCTATATTGCGCTTGGCATTTTTCACCTTTACGGTAATGTTGCCGGCCTTTGTTGTACTCTGTACTATAAGCACTAGCTTACCCGAGAAGAGTTTCATCTTAGGCTGAGTAAACGGCTCGAGCGATGTAGCGTCGCCATTGCATACAGCTTTGAAGGTACCTGCGCCAGTAACCTCAAAGGTTAGCTCATCATCGGCTGTTGGGCATTCGTTGCCTTTCTCATCAACCATACTTATGGTAATAAAAGCCAAGTCTTTACCATCGGCCTTCAGCGTGCTGGCGTGCCACTCGTTACAACCCTCTACCATGCATGCCACGCCGGTATCTACATTATCGGGACATTCTACCTGCATGCTAATGTGTACGGGGTCGCCAGCGGTACGGCATACGTCTTCGCCTACCTTATCGCCATACTGGTTGTAAGTAACTACACGTATCTCGCCGGGTTCGTATTTTACATTGTTCCAGCGCAGACGGTAACGGTCTAACCTGCTTGACGCATCCTTGCGTACACGACCTTGGCTCTTTCCGTTTACAAAGAGTTCGCCCTCTACCCCGTCGGTATAGCAGTACACGGGGGTAATCTGCCCCTCGCGACCATTCCAGTTCCAGTGGGGCAACAGGTGGGTGGTATGACTACCGCCGTTCCATCGGGCACGGTACATATAGAAGCGGTCTTTAGGCAGACCTGCAAGGTCGCAAATGCCAAAATAGCTACTGCGCGAGGGCCAGTAAGTATCGTAAGGCGAGGGTTCGCCTAAGTAGTCGTAACCAGTCCATACAAACTCGCCTATAACCCAGCTGTAATCGTCTTGCATCTTCCAATCATCGTCAGGCAGATTACTCCACGAGCAATACTCGGTATCATAACTTGAACACTGACCGTCGGTATATGGGTTATGGTCGTTATACCCTACCCTTATGGGGAACTTGTATACGCCGCGCGAACTTACAGTAGAGGCTGTCTCTGAGCCCAACAGAAATCCTTGGGGCAACTGCCTGATACTGTTGTAATACTTATATACACGATAATTGAAGCCAGGCACATCCATAACCTGTGCAAAACCAGAAGCCAAAGCATCTTCGGCACGGTCCATACCTTGGGTTACGGGGCGCGAAGGGTCGTACTTATGGCATATATCCTGCAAACGGCGGGCTATCTCTACACCCTCTTTGCTCCATTGTTCGGGAATCTCGTTGCCAATGCTCCACATAATGATAGAGGGATGGTTGCGGTGGTGCTTTACCAGATTAGTGATATCGCGGTCGCTCCATTCGTCGAAGAAACTGGCGTAACCATTCTTGCACTTGGGATATTTCCACATATCAAAGCTTTCGGCCATCACCATCATGCCCAGCGAGTCGCAAATTTCCATCTGCAGTGTAGAGGGCATGTTATGGGCTGTACGTATGGCGTCGCACCCCATGTCTTTCATCATCTTTATCTGTCGCACAAGGGCGGCCTTGTTCTCGGCAGCTCCTAACGGGCCCAAATCGTGATGCAAGCATACACCCTTTATTTTACGTGTTACGCCATTAAGCTGGAAACCGTAATTGGCAGAAACCGAAACGGTACGGATGCCAGTTTTAAGGGTTTGCACATCGGCCAATCGTCCGTCCTCGTACCGGGCAAGCTTTAGCTGGTAGAGCGTAGGCGACTCTGGCGACCATAGTTGTGGATTCTTAACCACCAGTTGGGTTTTTACCTGTGCACTATCGCCCGTTAGGGTATTACTGGCCACTTCGTTACCTTCAGCGTCGGCCAAAGATATTACAGTAGTGCCTTTCTTATCGGCCAAACCTTCTAATAGAGTGCTTACCTCTATGCGGGCCTCGCTCTTCGATGCAGAGAGCGTATGTACATACGTATCCCAGGTAGAGAAGCGAGTGTTTCCAGTGAGTTCAACCCAAACGGGGCGATAGATACCACCACCAGGATACCAGCGAGAACTCTCTTCGCGATTGTTAAGACTAACCTCTATCAGATTGTTTTTGCCTCCAAACTTTACATAGGGCGTAACATCTATTCTAAAGGCATTGTAGCCATAGGCCCATCGTCCTGCCTCGCGTCCGTTTACCTTTACTACGGGCTCGCTCATGGCACCATCAAACACCAGCACGGCTTGCTTGTAGCCTTTGGGCAGTCTTAGATTCATGCGATAATAGCCTTTACCTATCCAAGGCAGTGCACCAGAGCGACCCGACTTTTCGGTCTTCTCGGTCTCACCGTTCTGCTCGATAGCCACCATCTGCAGGTCGTACTTCTTGTCAAACGGTCCGCTAATGGCCCAATCGTGAGGCACCTGAACGGGTGTCCACTTCTTGCCGTCACGAGAGAAGTTCCATGAGTTCAACTTGATTGTTTTACGGATTTGCGCCTGACTCCCATATGGAAGAGCCAGGGCAAAAACCGCTGCAATCAAAACACTTTTTGCATTAACCATATAGTGTTACCTATTGAAGATGCTATTACTTGAATGCCTCTTGAAGGGCTGTTGTGGGCTTTCCGCTTTCATCGAAAGCGCCCTTGTCGTAACCATTATAGTTATTATAGGACTCGGGTTCCCAGTAGAACACACCCTCGCAGGTAGAGATAGCCTTGCAACCGTCTACTACTTTCTTCAAGAATGGAGCAGCGTTATCTGAGTTCCATACCATACCTACTTCGGCTATAACTACATTGCAGTTGTATCTTGTAGAAAGAGTCTGGATGTTACTCAGACAGTCGTTGGTTACCTCCTCCCAAGTCTGGTTGGTTATCCAGTCAGGATAGAGCGACATGCCTATAACGTCCCACTTACCACCATTGTTCTTCAGACCATCAAAAATACGGGTATAGTTGCTAAGTTTGTTACCACGGTCAAGGTGAACTATCACCTTAGCATCAGGATAAACAGTCTTCACGGCATTGTATCCAGCGGTAACGTAAGCAGCGAAGTTAGACATACTCTTCGAGATGCGTCCTGTAACAGATACATCGGCATCGTTCCAAAGCATACCGTCGGTGGTTTCGTTACCCACCTGAACCCATTCTACATCAATGTTGCGCTCTTTCAGGGCGGTTAACACCTCGATAGTATGATTGGCAATGGCCTGTTTCATCTCTTCAAAATTATAGTTTTTCCATGCAGCAGGTACATCTTGCTGGCCAGGGTCGGCCCAAGAGTCAGAATAGTGGAAGTCTATCATCAGGCGCATGCCCAATTGCTGGGCGCGCCAAGCCTTAGCCACTACATCGTCTTTGCCACACCATCCGCCTTCGGGGTTAACCCATACACGCAAGCGTATAGAGTTCATGCCCAGGTCGCGCAGGAGTGCCATACATTCCTGCGATTTACCATCGGCATTATAGAATTTAGTTCCGTTATACTCCAGTTGGGTAAGCCATGATACGTCGGCACCCTTGGCAAAACCGCTCATATCGTAAGTTTTGGGCTGTTCGGGAGTAGCTGTATCATCGTTACTGCAACTTGTACCCGTGATAGAGAACAAGAGGGTTGATGCCAGCAATATTGCTTTTCCAAATTTATTTTTCATTGTAGTAATATTATAGTCTGTTATAATCTATATAATTTTCCTATTCGTATTTCCAGGTCATGGTGTTTAGGTCAGCGGTTACAGTAACCTCTGTCTGACCGTCTTCATTGCCAAACCAGATGTTCCAAGCACTTGATGCACTGGTCAACTTAAACTGCTCGCCATCGGCTCCATACCATGTCTGCTTGTCGTCCTTGCTTTCGCCTACATAGATAAAGCGGAAGTTCTCCCAAGAAGACGGTTTGTACTTACAGGTATATACGCCTGAACTGGTCTGTTCCATTACAGCGAGCAGAGTGTTTCCGTCTGTAGTAAACATACACAGAGTATTCTTGGCCTCGGGTTCGGGCTGAGTATTGTCGCCTTCGGCTACTGAATAGGTAAGTTCACTATTCTCGCCCACCTTTACAGTTATGGTATAAGTACCAGCTGTAGCTATGGTAATGCTTCCGGCACTTGTAGCAGAAGTCATCTTACCGTCGGCACAGGTATAGTTAAGCGTCTTGGCTATTGGAGTACCTGTATCGCCCGTGCTCTTATCGTATTGGGCTCCTTCGCCAGCAATAGTTACAGAGGCATTGGCTGTAGTGGTAGTTACCACACCTACCCAAGCGTAATTGGGCTTATCGAAAGTCATAGCCTCGCCGTTAAGTGTAAGACTCTTAATGTAGGTAGAGGTCATTTCCAGGTTCTTGGTATCAAGTACGGTGTAATAGATACCCGATGGTTCGGGGAACCACAGATTGTACATAGACGAAGAGTTATCCAATACATAAGTACCGGCTGTAGAAGAGTTACCCCAGATAGTACCATCGTTCTCTTTACCATAGAATTTGAGCCATGAAGATACGTTCATATAACCGCTGTATACTCCATCAGAGTTGGGCGAATATAGGTAAGTAAGCACGGCATTCTTGTCCTTGTTCAAGATATTGATATAGCTCATATCTATAAGATAAGGTGTAACCGTAACTTGGCATACATTGCTATAGGCAGCCTCGAGATTAGCACCCAGCTGACTCTTCATGCGGAAGTATAACGGGGCATTTACATCGGGCGTCAAGCCCATATCTTTGGCCAATGCATTGAGGTCGCCACCGGTAAAGGCTTTTGAAAGAGTGGTTACTGAATACTCTTTGACTACAGTAAAGTCTTGAGAGGCCGAAGCCTGCAGGGTAGTAATGATAGTACCGCTAGCAGCAGGCTTGGTATCGTCGCTCGAGAGCAACGTAGGATTATTCCAAGCCAGCGAGAGTACTACGTTCTGACTATTATCTACCGATAATTCTACATTTGACGACGAAGCTATCAAGTCTGAAGCCTTGAAGCCGTCAAGGTATATCTTGTCGCCGCTGTCTTCGCAGCTTACCATAGCGGCAGCTGCGCAGACCAGCATCATCAGATTGCTAAATATCTTTTTCATTGTTCTTCCTATTAATAGTTGTCGTTGTGAAGATTTGGGTTGGCCGTAAGTTCGGTGTTAGGTATGGGATAGTAGTTGTACTTGCTGTCAACTGCCTGACCATCGGGTACCCCACCCTTCCACTGCCAGATATAATCGGCAGTAGTAAACTGACCAAAGCGTATCAAGTCTGTACGGCGGTAACCCTCGTGATAGAACTCACGGGCACGCTCGTCGATAATGAACTGCAAGAAGGCAGCGTCGTCGGCAAAGTTATTAGACCATACATCGGCTGCACCAGCACGCTCGCGAACCAGGTTAATCCAATAGATAGCACCCTGCTTGCGCGAAGCTATAACCTCAGGGTCGCTGGCATCGGTCTTACCATCGGGCCATGGATCCCAACTGGCACCACTTGTACGAGCCACACACTCGGCATACATCAGATAGATATCAGAAAGACGGAAAAGAGGATAATCGGTATCAGCACCTTCGTTGGCAGTGTTAGAAGCTGTAGAACCATCGTCTTTTAAGTTGCTCCACTTAACTGAGAGATAACCTGTATTGGGATCGGTCATGCTGGTTACATCTTTGGTTTGGCCGGTTGTGAAGAATGTACAACGCTTATCAGCGCCTGTTCCGCCATCGATATCGGTCTGTGAGAACTTGTCTACAAATTCAGGACGCAAACGGAAAGAACCCCAAGCATTAGTTACTCCATAATCGGCAGGAACTTGGTAGTCGCTTGAAGAGTTAAGCTGACCGCAGATTACATAGGTAGAAGCACCCCAACTAACAGTATGTGTTGCCGATACTGGCAGTGCAAAGATTATCTCGTTGGTACGCTTGTCGTTGTCGGCGTTGAACAGTTTGCTATAATCGTTTTCCAAAGAGAAGCCCATATTCATCACTTTCTCACAAGCCTGGCGACACTCGGTATACTTAGCCACGCCGGTATACACTTCGCTATTAAGATAGAGTTTTGCCAGCAGTGTATAGGCGGCTGCCTGAGAAGCCTGACCATAAGGACAGGTAGAGGCGGGCAAAAGGTCGGCTACACAGTCGTTAAGTTCGCTCTCTATATAGTCGAAAGTTTGCTGTGGAGTATAGCGAGGAGGAATGTAGCTACCTACGGGGTCGTTCTCGGTTACCATAGGGATGTAACGATACAAGTCGAGAGCGTGATAGTAGAACAATGCGCGCATAAAGCGAACTTCTGCCTTGTACTCGGTCATCTTGGTTGCGTCATCGCCTGTGAACGATGCACCGGCGGCATTGCGCAGAAACTCGTTACAGAGAGCTATATTGTAATATATACGGTAGTACATATCTGACACCCATGAATCGTTGGCATCCCAAGACAGATAGGTAAGACCGGTAGTATGCTCACCTGTGAGCCAAGTAGAAGCTACCTCATCGGTACCGCACTCTTGCAGGTTCCAAAACATACGCATATAGTCGAATCCGTCGCCATTGTTAAGTACCGACTCCAAATCCTTGTTATCGCCACCTTTGCCCTGTCCACTGGTAACCATAGCGGCGTAAATCTTACCCAACACAGCCTCGTAATTGGCCAGTGTGGTATATACATCCTTAGATGTAGTCTCTGTATGGGGGTACTGGTCCAGGTCTGACACACAACCCGTAGCGCCGGTAATAACAGCCGCACCCACCATCATTGTATATATTGTATTCTTAAGTTTCATTTGTTATTTCTTTTAAGATATTCAAATCTTTTTTTTCGTTATGAAAACATCCATCTACTGTTAGAATTGGAATCCAAGACTCAGAGAGTAGGTTCGTGGACGTGGATAGAACGACTGGTCCATACCGTTAGGTACTTCGGGGTCGGTACCGCTATACTTGGTAATGGTAAATACATTCTGTACCATAGCCGATACGGTAAGCGAAGCCCACTTGGTAATCTGACCGAAGTTGTAGCTCAAGCTCAGGTTATCGAGTTTCAAGAACGAGGCATTCTCTACATAGTAGTCTGAGAGATACTGACGGGTCTTGAAGCCTGTATCCAGGAAGCTTGAATGAAGATTGTTAAGCTGGAAGCTATTGTAAACTACAGTTTCCCAAGCTCCGGCATTCATAGCCATACCGTTGTATACATAGTTACCTATGTTAGCACGGAAGTTCATACCCAGTGTAAAATTCTTATAACGAAGTGATGAGCTGAGACCCATAATATATTTGGGGGCTGGTGAATGGTAGTGATACAAGTCGCCTGTACCTATCTCGCCATCACCATCAAGGTCGGCATAAGCTCCCTCGATAGGTTTGCCTGTCTCGGGGTCGTACAGTTGGTGGTATACATAGAACATATTGGGTTCATAACCTTCGGTAAGTACCTGGAAATAATAAGCGTCGATAGAGGGACCAACCTTTACATTGGTCTTCTCGCCGCCCTGTACCAGCGACAGGTTCTTAACCTTCATGTTCTGCCAAGTAAAGTTGTAGCTCAGGTTCCACTCCCAGTCTTTGGTCTGTATGGGGGTAGCATTGAGGGTTACTTCGATACCACGGCTGTCTAAGTTACCTACGTTGGTAAGAATAGTCTTTGAGAAGTTGGTACCAGCGGCTGTAGGAACCGAAGCCAACAGGTCCTTGGTTTTACGGGTATAGTAGTCTATAGAACCACCCAAACGACCCTTAAGGAAGCCAAAGTCGATACCAAAGTTCCATGAAGTAGTGGTCTCCCACTTCAGATTTTCTACGTATGCTTCGGGACGATAGGTGTTGATATACTGACCATTGATAAGAGCCTCGGCACCAGCCACGCCCTGGGTATATACTGGCAGATAGTTGTAGTTGCCTATATCGTCTTGCTGACCGGTAACACCATAGCTGGCACGTATTTTAAGGTTAGAGAGCACCTTATTGTCTCTTAACCAGGGTTCTTCTGTAACAGTCCATCCCAAAGCTACTGATGGGAATGTACCCCAACGATTGTTCTTAGAGAAACGTGAAGAAGCATCTCTACGTACGGTAGCTGTGAGCAGATACTTGCCGTCGAAAGAATAGTTCAAACGACCGTAGTATGAGAGCAACACATGGCGATAGTCTGAAGCTTTGGTGGTAGAAAGCACTGTACCTGCAGCACTCTTAATATAATATTGAGGGGTAGCACTCTTCCAGTACTGATAGTCGTAACCAGCGGTAACGTCTACATTACTCTTTATATTCTCAAAATACTTGGCATAGTTGGCATAGAGTGTAAGCAAGCGGTTCTCGTTCTTCTGAGGTCCGTATTCATAATCGTATCCTGCCAGTGTTTCGTCTACATTGTACGACTGGGCTGCATCTGCGGGTACATATACAGTACCTTTACCCTGGGCATAGTCTGCACCTAGAGTGGCATGCAACTTAAGTTCGGGCAAGAAGTGTACTTTATAGTCTACATCCATAGAACCTATAAAGCGGGTAATCTTACTCTGCGAGTCGTAGAGGTCTACTAGTCCGCGTGGGTTTCTTACACCTCCGTTAACAGGCTGACCGTTGGCGTCCAAAGCTTCGTTATAACCAAAGAATGCACTGTTGTTAGAGTATACAGGAATAGTGGGGTTGTATGTAGCTGCAGCCCATACTGCACTACTATTATAGAATGAGTTGTTGTTAAGAGTACCCTTAGCATTGATGGTAAGCTTTAGGTGATCGTCAAAGAAGCTTGGGGTGAGTACTACGTTACCCGTCCAGCGCTCGGCATTATCACCGCGTACCAAACCGCTCTGGTTGTAATAACCTACAGAAACGCGGAAAGGCAACCACTTGGTAAGCATACCGCTAATACTAAGGTTATTGTCTGTACCAAAGGCAGTGCGGTAAACCTCATCGTTCCAGTCGGTACGACTGTCGCCAAGAAGAGCTCTCTGAGCATCTGAACCATACTTATTGATAACACTTACAAAGTCGTCGTAGCCCAACATATCTACCATCTGTGCACGAGTCTGCAAACTGTTGGTTGTACTGAAGTTTATCTTCAATTTACCCTGCTGGCCCTTCTTGGTAGTGATAATGATAACACCGTTAGATGCGCGCGAACCATAGATAGCTGTCGACGAAGCATCTTTGAGTACTGTCATACTCTCGATATCCGAAGGGTTAATCATGCTCAAGAAGTTATTGTCGTTACCAGCAATACCGCCATGTTCCAATGGCACACCATCGAGTACTATCAGAGGGTCGTTGCTGGCGTTAAGCGAGGCACCACCACGTATGCGTACAGTGCTACCAGCAGTAGCAGAACCACTGTTAGACATAATCTGCACACCCGAGATTTTACCATTGATAAGTTGTTCGGGTGATGATACGAGTCCCTTGTTAAAGTCTTTCGATGTAACGGTAGATACCGAACCGGTAAGGTCGCTCTTGCGGGCTGTACCATAACCTATCACCACTACTTCTTGCAGGCTATGGTTATCTTCCTCGAGTTTGATATCCATATTATTGGTTATATCTACTACCTTATCAATATAACCTATATACGATACCTTTACTTTTTTGGCAGCCTGGTTCACTTGCAGCTTGAAGTTACCGTCAAAGTCGGTAATCACGCCACCTTGCTGTCCCTCTACTACAACTGTAGCACCAATGAGGGGTTCACCATTTTGGGCATCTGTAACCTTACCCTGGATAGTGCGTGTCTGTGCAGACATCTGCAAGCATCCCAGAAGGAACAATGCCGTAAGAAGAAAACTTCTCTTGAATGTTCTTAAGATTGCATACATTTTTAGTTATTTATTTTAGGTTTATAAAAATCTTGAACTGGCTGCAAATTTATGATATAGATCAACTGGCGCAAGATATTTTTCAGACAAAAATAAAAATAAAACGGACAAAAATTGTAATTTCCACTGTTTTTGTCCGTTTTGTTGCCATATTGGCTAAAATGTATCTTAAAATAGTTATTATGTTTTAAGTAGCGAAAACAAGGTTTTCTATATTGCCCACGGCCGTCAGCAATAAAGTTTACATTCGTAAGCC
>CAVKSZ010000054.1:0-10027 GCA_963659135.1 Bulleidia sp.
GACTGTGGTACACTGCGTGGTCTTGAATGTCGCGCCTTGAAGAGTGGCGATGAGATAGTGTCTTCACTTGGTGAGCGTATTCTTGGTCGTGTTTCTGTTCACGATATCATACATCCTACAACTGGCGAACTTATCTGTGCCGCTGGTGAGGAAATTACCGAAGAAAAGGTTGCTGCTATCGAGAAGTCACCTATCGAGATGGTAGAAATCCGTTCGGTACTTACCTGTGAAAGCAAGAAAGGTATCTGCGCTAAGTGTTATGGTCGAAACTTGGCTACTTCGCGTATGGTTCAACTTGGCGAAGCAGCCGGTGTTATTGCCGCACAAGCTATCGGTGAGCCTGGTACACAGCTTACTCTTCGTACTTTCCACGCTGGTGGTGTGGCCGGTAATGCTGCTGCCAATGCCAGCATCGTGGCTAAGAGTAAGGCACGCCTTGAGTTCGAGGAGTTGCGTACCGTACCATTCAAGGATGATGAGTCAAAGGATTGTCGAATGGTAGTAAGTCGCCTTGGTGAAGTTCGCTTTGTAGATCCTAACACAGAGATAGTACTTTCTACCCTTGATGTTCCCTACGGTTCTGTTTTATACAACAAGCAGGGTGATGTAGTAGAGCAAGGTGACCTGATTGCTAAGTGGGACCCATTCAATGCACTTATAGTTACCGAATATGCAGGTACACTGCGTTTCAACGATGTAATTGACGGTCTTACTTACAAGGCTGAGACCGACGATACTACAGGTCTTACCGAGAAGATTATAGTAGATTCTAAAGACTATACCAAGGTTCCTACTTGCGATGTATTGGATGCCGACGGCAATGTTTTGGGTACATATAACTTCCCTGTAGGTTGTCACGTAGTAGTAGAGGATGGCCAGAAGGTAACTACAGGTGCTACCCTGGTTAAGATACCTCGTGCCGTAGGTGGTGCAGGTGATATCACGGGTGGTCTTCCTCGTGTAACCGAACTCTTTGAGGCCCGCAATCCTTCAAATCCCGCTATTGTGTCTGAAATCGATGGCGAGGTAACAATGGGCAAACTCAAGCGAGGTAACCGCGAGATTATCGTTACACCTAAGCATGGCGAACCTCATAAGTATCTTGTAAGTCTTAGCAAGCAGTTGCTGGTTCAGGAGCATGATGCTGTACGTGCCGGAACTCCATTGTCTGACGGTGTAGTTACTCCTGGCGACATTCTTGCCATTAAGGGTCCTACCGCTGTTCAAGAGTATATTGTTAACGAGGTACAAGATGTATACCGTCTTCAGGGTGTGAAGATCAACGATAAGCACTTCGAGATAATCGTACGACAGATGATGCGTAAAGTTCAGATTAACGATCCGGGTGATACTACATTCCTTGAGCAGGAATTGGTTGATAAGCTCGACTTTGCAGAGGAGAACGATCGTATCTGGGGTAAGAAGGTTGTTACCGACGCCGGTGACTCAGAAAACTTGAAACCTGGCCAGATAGTAACTCTCCGTAAACTGCGCGACGAAAACTCAAGTCTTAAGCGTCGTGATCTGCGTCCCGTACAGGTTCGCGATGCCGTTCAGGCTACAGCTACGCAGATACTTCAAGGTATTACTCGTGCAGCCCTCGGTACCAAGAGCTTCATGTCGGCTGCTTCGTTCCAGGAGACAACCAAGGTGCTCAACGAGGCCGCTATCCGTGGTAAGCAAGACCGTCTTGAGGGTATGAAAGAGAATGTTATCTGTGGTCACTGCATTCCAGCTGGTACTGGTCTTCGCCAGTTCGATAAGCTTATTGTAGGTTCGCGTGAGGACTACGAACGCATAGCTGCTAACAAGAAGAATATTCTTGACTTTGAGACCGAAGAAGTTAACGATTAATATTCGACTTTACGGTGGTAATTTGCCACCCTATATATAAACAGAGAGCCGCAGCCCGTATGGGTTTGCGGCTCTCTGTTTTTGGGTTTATTCTTTTTTGTTTTTTTGCAAAACATCGTCACTGTGAAGAGATAGCGCATTAAAGTTTGTCTTTTTAGAGGCCGTGTAAAGCTGGTTACCCAGCCTTTATATTGATGCCGAACATAGTTTTTGTGAAGTAGGTGTTTGTTATTCTTGCTGCCGCAGCATAAGTTAGTGGGATGCTGACGGCCGTGGACCGATTGGCCTATGGTCGTCAACAATAATGCCTACGGCCGTCAGCAAATAGGGCCACGGTTGTCAGCAACCAATAAAACATTATGTTGCTATCAAGAATTATTATGCCAGTCATTGAGTACCGTTAGGTTTGTGGGTAATATAAGCGAATAGGATGATCAACAAAGTGTAATGTGAAGAATGTGAAGATTTGAGAGATACGGGGCTTTGTTGTGCGCTTTTTGCGCATTTTTTTGTGCTTTTTGATGAAGACGACGTGGAAATTTTAAGGAAAATATTTGTTGCCGATAAGTTTTTTCCGTAATTTTGTTGATGGTGCAGGCGCTTAATGGTGGGTCTGTAATTTACCGCCTCCCTTAATGGGCTTGCACAGACCATAAAAAGCTAAACAATGAATAATACAATTACTAAGACAAATGGTTTCGACGGGCTTGTAACTTACCTGCGTTCGCTCGGCCAAAAGGTTCGTGTGGCCGCAGTATGCCCCAACGATGAGTCTTCTATAGAGGCTTTACGGCGTGCTTCTGCCGAGGGGTGGATTGCCTCTGTGGTGGTAGACGATGCCGACGCTGCCAAGGCTGCTGCCGATGCTGTGGCTAAGATACACAATGGCGAGGCCGATGTGCTGATGAAGGGGCTTATAAGCTCGGATATCCTGTTGCGTGCCGTGCTCAACAAGCAGACTGGTCTGCTCAGCCCCGGTCAGGTGCTTACCCATGCGGCTGTAGCTGAGATGCCGGCTTACCATAAGCTGATAGCTTATAGCGATGCCGCTGTGATACCTTACCCCACGCACGAACAGCGCATCTGTCAGACCCGTTATCTTGCTGCCCTTTGTCATGGCATGGGTATCGATTGCCCCCGTATCTCGCTCATCCACTGCTCTGAGCATGTAGACGAGCGACATTTCCCCCATACAGCCGGTTATGCTGATATTATAGCGCGTGGCAAGCAGGGCGAGTTTGGTGCTTGTATCATCGACGGACCTCTGGATTTGAAGACATCTATGTGCCCCGAGAGTCTTGCCGTGAAGGGTATACCTTCGCCATTGGAGGGCGATGCCGATGCCTTAGTTTTCCCCGATATCGAGGCTGCCAACGTATTTCATAAAACTATCACCCTGCTTTCATCGGCACGTATAGCCGCCGTGCTGCAGGGACCGTCGGTACCCGTGGTGATGCCATCGCGTGGCGACGATGCCGACAGCAAATATTACAGTTTGGCCCTTGCCGCCCTACAATCACTCAAAACCGTATAAGCCATGCATATATTAGTTATCAATCCTGGTTCAACCTCTACCAAGATAGCCGTTTACGAAGACGCTAACCCCGTTATGTTGCGCACTATACGCCATACTGTAGAAGAGTTGGCTCGCTTCGATGAAGTTACTGACCAGTACGAATTTCGCATGGCGCTGGTTATCGACGAACTTAAGCGTATGGGTGTAAACTATCCCTTTGAGGCGGTGATAGGTCGTGGCGGATTGGCCAAGCCTGTTTCGGGCGGAGTATATGAGATTAACGAGAAAATGCTGGTAGACACCCGCCAGGCTATACACAAGCATCCGTGCGATTTGGGCTGTATTATGGCTTACGAGATAGCTCGCGTTATTCCCGGATGCCGTGCGTTTATTGCCGACCCGGGTGTGGTAGACGAACTCTCGCCTTTGGCCCGTATCTGCGGTTCGCCACTGATGAATCGCATCTGTATATGGCACGCTCTTAATCAGCGAGCCATAGCTCGCCGCTATGCACAAGAGATAGGCAGTACCTACGAAGACCTAAACCTTATAGTATGCCACATGGGCGGTGGAATCTCTATTGCTGCCCACCAGAAGGGTAGGGCTATCGATGCCAATAATGCCCTCGACGGCGAAGGTCCATTCTCGCCCGAGCGTGCTGGCTCGCTGCCCGCTGCCGACTTGATACGCCTCTGCTTTAGCGGTAAGTTTACCGAGAAAGAACTGCTCAAGCGCATTGCCGGTCAAGCCGGCCTGATAGCCCACTTGGGCACCAATGATATGAAAGAGATAGAAAACCGCATAGCCCAGGGCGATAAGCATGCCGAGCTGGTGGTAGATGCTATGATATATCATGTGGCCAAGAATATAGCTGCCGAGGGCGCTGTGCTTTGTGGCAACATTGATGCCATACTTCTTACGGGCGGTTTGGCTCGGTCAGAGTATCTTGTCGACCGTTTGCGCCAACGTATTAGCTTCTTGGCTCCCGTATACTGTTATCCAGGTGAAGACGAGATGCAGGCATTAGCGCTCAATGCCCTCGAAGTGTTGCACAATCGGCGTGAAGCCAAAGAATATGTTTAGGGTGGTTCTAAAAAATAGCTTTGGTTAATTTCTCAATTATTTTTGAGGAATATACTGTATACACAAAGAGGATTTTACCCCGTTAGGTAAAATCCTCTTTGCTATTTAGTGACTATCAGAAGTTATACTATGCTTAATGATGGTTATAGATTGTAACTTGTAAGATGTTTTTCAAAAAAAATTACGATTTGTTAGGTTATTTAAAATATTATTTATTACTTTTGCGGTGTTTCTGTAAATATTCTAACAAATTGTAATTAAAATGGGTATGACTCTGACAGCGGTAATAGTCACATAAAGATAGCTAAACGGGCTAATCTATTTAGCCATTTATTAGACCCACCCCTATAAATGTACAGTGGTAATTTATATAGCAATTCTCAAAAAAAGATTAATGAAGCGAACTTTACTTTTTATAGTAGCCTTATTTCAGGCATTTACAGCAATCGTTGCCGATGTGTACACGGTAGATGACATTAACTACACCATAACTTCTGAAGATAACCGCACGGTAAGTGTTACCAGTGGCATTACCTATGTAGGCGACTTGGTAATACCCGCTACCGTAGAAATCAATGGTACTACTTATACCGTAACCGGTACAGACATGTATGCGTTCAACCAATGTAAAGAATTGGTAAGCGTTAGTCTGCCCCGCACTATCAAGACCCTGGGTATCTATACCTTTAATGGTTGCGTAGCTCTTACAGAGGTAAATATACCCGATGGTATAACCACTATCCCTTACGGATGTTTCTACACTACGGGTATACAGTCGATAAAACTGCCAGAGAGCGTTACCACTATAGATAAATATGCGTTTGCTTACTCTGCCAATTTGTCGGATATCAATATAACCGATGCTATAACCTATATAGGCGAGGCAGCCTTTGTTGGCGCCGGACTAAAAAAGGTAACTATACCCAGCAGTATTACAGAGATAGAGAAGTTTACCTTCTCTATATGTACCAAGCTTGAGAGCGTAACCCTTCACGACCGTGTAACTACTATAGGCGACAATGCCTTTGCGGCCGACCTTTTGCTGACAAATATCACAATACCTCAGAGTGTTACTAGTATTGGTTCGTCGGCTTTTGCTACATGCCAGTCGCTGGAAGAAATAGAGATACCCGATGGCGTAGAGGCTATACCTGCCAAATGCTTCTATAGTTGTACCGGACTGAAAAGAGCTGTGTTTGGCACGGGAGTTAAGTCGATAGGCGAAAATGCTTTTACCAAGTACGATAAAGTAACCCAGAGTTTCCAGCTTGGCAAGCTTGTACTGAAGAGCAATACCATGGTAACCGGTGGCGAAAACTTTGACAAGCTAATTTACATGAAGGCCACAGTGTATGTGCCCGAACAACTGGTAGATACCTACAAGGCCGATACCTATTGGGGCAGTTTTAAGATTGCTAAGATAGACTCTACTACAGGCGTTGACGCCCTAAATAGCGATAGGGCCACCGATAACCGTTGGTACAATCTCAATGGAACACGCGTAGGCACCCCCAAGCATGGCTTGTATATACACAACGGCAAAGCCGTGATGGTAAAATAAGAATAAACATATGGTGGTAATTTGTAGAACCACCCTAATTTAATAGGATAACCAAACAAACGCGTATGAAGAAAATTCTACCCGCAATGGTACTGTCGTTGCTCTTTATGGCTCCGGCAACCAACGCCCAAACCCTAAGCGAGGGTTTTGAAGGCGACACCACTCCACCCGAGGGGTGGACAGTAAAGAGTTCGTGTACGGCATATACATGGACTGCTGTAAATTATTCCTCGTTCTCCAACTTTGTTAAAGGCTATACGGGCGGCTCTAAGGCCATGAAGTCAACTACCGGTTATACTAACGGTACTAACTTGGCACCCGACTCGTGGCTTATCACACCTCAGGTAACAGTAGGCTCGGGCAATTATCTGAACTTTATGATAGGTTGGAATGCCAGTTTCAATGCTGCACCCACTGTACCCGAAAGCGGCCGAACCCATTTCGAGGTGCTTGTATCAACTACCGATACCGAAGCTGAATCGTTTACCGATACGCTTTATACAGTAGTGCCTGTAGACCTGTGTTATTGGCATGCCATGAGTCTTGACTTGAGCAAGTATGCCGGCAAACAGATTTACATAGCCTTCCACGACTATGGTACTACCCCCAGCAGTCCCTGGTCTACCAATAGTTTGTATATAGACGATGTTAAGGTAGGAACCAGCAATCCGTCAGACTTGGTAGTAAGCGGTCTGCTTTCGCCCGTAGGAGGATATTACGACAGTCAGAAGGTAAGTGTTAATGTGAAAAATTATGGTGCTGCAGTATCGTCTTACACTGTAGGCTATAAGGTAGACAATGGCGATGAGGTAAAAGAAACCGTAACCGAGAAGCTTGCTACCGATGGCACTTATACCTACACCTTTACCAATCCGGTTAAGTTGAGCCGTGAGAAGCATACCATACTTACTTGGGCTACTGCCGAGAGCGATGGTATGCATTCTAACGATACCCTTACCTCTACAGTAACCATAGACCCCACCATGCCCTTCCCTTATAAGATGGCCGATGGCAGTAATTACGCTTATTGGGCTACAACTTGGTCAACCAAGGTGCGTAATGTTATCTACGGATGGTCGTACTCTGAAACCAATCAAGCTTGGGGCTATATAGAATATACAGGTAAGAATGCACGTCTTAGAAGCTCATGGATAGAGATGCCCGCCGGGCAGACTCAGATGAAGTTCGACTACATGTCGCTCAAAGATGCCAATATCAGTGTAACCGTGCTAACCCCAGCGGGCGATACTGCTGCCGTGTATAATACGTCGCTGCCTACGGTAAGCGATTATACCTCTACCTCTATTCCTATGAATCTGCCAGCTGGTGCATACCGATTTGAGATAGGTGTTGGCAGTTCATACGAAGGACAGTTTGTGCTGAAAAACATGCAGATTAGAACCGTTGATGCCAACGATATAGCCGTTAACGCTATTACCCAACCCGCTGCAGCTGTGGCTGTGTCAGGTTCTACCGTAACCTTTGCAGCCGAGATAGAAAATGCCGGTTCGGCCTCGCAGACTGGAGTACCCGTAAAACTGGAGTACGACGGTAAGACGGTGGCAACCGAGACCATAGCCTCTACACTGGAAGGTGGTGCAAAAGTAACTTATACATTTAATTATACTTGTCCTGCCGAAACGGGTAGCCATACCGTGGCTATAGTTGCTGCACTGGATGGTGATACCAATACTTCCAACGATACCGTGCGCACTACGCTGAAGGTTTACGACCCACAGGCATATCCCTTTGCCGAGAGTTTTGAGGATAAAGCCCAAGACTCGCTTTGGACCAGTGTAAATACCGATGCTGATGCTATCTACTGGTCGTTAGGTTCGGTAGATAAGGGTTATGCCAACTATGCTAAAGACGGTCACAATGCCGCTTACATAAACAGTTTGGCCAATACCGAGCACAACGATTGGCTTATATCGCCCGCTATCAAGGTTACTGAGGCCGGTGCTGCCCGCCTATCGTTCTACTACACTACTACGATGAAGGCTACCAACGCTACCGACAAGACCGAGTTGAAAGCATATCTCTCTAAGTCGGCTACTCCAGCCGATTATACCGATGCCGACCTGCTCTGCACCGAAACCGTTACCGATGAAAATGTGCTTACTTACCGTCAGGGTTACGGCTTCAAGCAGAATGTTGAACCGGGTATATACTACATAGCTTTCCACAATACCGGTATGGGTCACGATGTGATAGTAGACGATGTACGTTTCGACTCGGATAACGATATGGCTATAACCGCCGTGGCACAGACAGCCGAGTCTGGCTTTGCCCTTACTACCGATACTGTAAGTATGACTATAGCCAACCATGGCGCGAAAGAAGTGTCGGCATTTGATATGAAGTGCTATGTTAACGGCGAACTTGCCACTACCGAACAGTACAGTGGTACAGATGCTCTGAAGCCAGGCGATAGCTTTGTGTACACATTCAATAAGAAATTTGATATAAGCACTCCGGGCGAATATACCGTCAAGGTAGAACTCAGTGCCCAGGGCGATACCGCTCTCTACAACAATTCGTGGACGCTGCCCGTGGTAAGTAATTATCCAGTGGCTCAGTTCCCTTATAGCGATAATTTGGATACCGATGACAGTCAGCAATACTGGACAGTAGAGGGCAATTGGCAGAAAGGAAAGACCTTTACCTCGAGCAGTGCGGCATATAATGGAACGGGTGCTATCAAGCACCAAGGTAAGATGAAGAATACCACCGGCGACTGGGCATACTCGGGTTGTATATCAATACCCGAAGGAACTCACGAACTCAGCTTCTTCTACCGTACCGCCCTTAACGGCAAGACAGCCTCTCTGTATGCCCAGAACTTTGAAGTATATCTGGGTAGCAAGGCCAACCCTGAAAGCATGACCAAACTGGTATATACCAGCCCAGCTAACGTAATGGCTTACGAACGTCGCTATAAGAAGGTGGTAGTACGCTTCGACGGTGATGCCGGCAATTACTATATCGGTGTCAAGTGTACATCGTCTACCAACAATGGTAGCTTGTTTATGGACCAGTTTGCTATCAACGATCCCGTATCTACTGGTAAGAGTCTTGGTGAATACAGCGCCGACTTCAGCGACTGGTATCAGTACGATGAGTCGTCGCAGTTCCAACACTGGGCTACTACTGCCGATGCTAATGGTGTATACACAGTTAAGCGCTCTATATACAATGTTCTTTCGGCAAGCGAACTTCCCGGTGTATTTGTTTCACCTGCATTTGTAGGAAAGGCTGGCGATAAGGTAGATGCTACGCTTACTTACAGCATGGGTGTTGACGATGATACCCAGTTGACCGATGACGAGAAAGCCAAGATGAAGATGACACTGGTAGTATCGCAGGTAAATGTGCCCGACTCGTTTACTACCGTAGTTCTTACTGGTGCCGATATTACCGGAACAGAAACTACTGCCAGCGGTAGCTATACTTTGCCTGCCGATGGTATTTACTACTATGGTGTAAAGGCCGAAGGTGCCGACTACTCTATCAAGAATGATGTGGTAGCCACTTACAAACTGTGTGGCTTGAAACTCTCTGCTACCGATGCCGCCACAGGTATTACCAATGTAGATAATACTACAACTACAGGCGTAGAGGTATACACCGTAGACGGTATGCGTGTAGGTACGTATAGCAGTGCGGCCGAAGCTTACAAGAGCATAGGTCAGGCAGGTCTGTATATTATGCGTAGTGGTTCTAAAGTATTCAAGATAGTTATCAAGAAATAATAATCATCACAAGGTGCTCTAAGCACCCTATAAAAAGAGTCTCCGAAGGGCAATGCGTTCCCCGTTGGAGACTCTTTTTTGTGTTATGCTTATCACGGCTCTTTCATTTAAAATACCATGCTTATATCCGATATAGCTATTCTTCAACATATTTGTGGGTTCTATGGTTATTATTGTAATGTTTTCTTTATTGCCGACGGCCGTCAGCAATAAAGTTTACGGTCGTCAGCCAATTGGGCCACGGCCATCAACCAACTTGCT
>CAVKSZ010000055.1:0-9675 GCA_963659135.1 Bulleidia sp.
AGAATTTCGTCAATAACTTTTTATCTTTTTCTGCTTCTTTTTCGCTTTTTGTTGACATACATCAATACATTGTGTGCGCACACACCTAAAAACCATTACGTTTTTAACCACTTCCTTACTTTTTTTATTATTCCCAGGGGCTTTTTCTTACAATCTGTAACTTAGATGATTAGATATAAAAATGGCAATATGGCATTCAGAAACAAAAAAAACACGCATTTTCCCTTTGTATTGTCTGCGGCAACCGCTAATTTTGCACCTAATATTATGATATCTATATGCGAATATTGATTGTAAGTACAAGCGAGCAGACCGGCGGAGCTGCCATTGCCGCCAAACGACTAATGGAGGCACTCAACAACAGCGGCGTAAAAGCCAAGATGCTGGTTCGCGATAAAGAGAGTCAGCATATCTCGGTATGCCGCATTCCCGGAACATGGCACCCTTACTTCAATTTTATCTGGGAACGGCTGTCTATCTTCACCCGATTGCGCTTCAGCAGAAAACATCTGTTTGATATAGACATAGCCAACGCCGGCACCGACATCACCCGTCTACCCGAATTTGCTGAGGCCGATATTATTCATCTGCACTGGATAAACCAGGGCATGCTCTCACTGAAAGGCATTCGCAAGATATTAGACTCGGGCAAGCCCGTAGTATGGACTATGCACGATATATGGCCTGCCACGGCTATCTGTCATCTGCCCTTACAGTGCGATAAATACAAGAGCCATTGTTGCCAGTGCCCCTATCTGCCCGGAGATAGCAAAACCGACTTGGCCAACACCGTATGGCATCGCAAAGAGCGGTTGCTCAATGGCCACAGCATTACCTTTGTAGCCTGTAGCCAATGGCTGAAGGGCGAAGCCAGTAAGAGTACGTTGCTCTGCGGCAAGCAGATAGAAGCCATACCCAACCCCATAGACACCCATCTATTCTGCCCTGGCAGCAAAACAGAAGCCCGACAACGACTGGGACTCCCCACAGACAAGAAACTAATATTCTTTGCCTCGCAGCGGGCCGACAACGTATACAAAGGCATGAACTGCTTAATAGAAGCCTGCCATACACTGACGAAGAAGCAACCTCAAATGCTGAATACCACCGCATTGGTAATTGCGGGCGGCCATGCCGAAGAGCTGAGCAGCCAGTTACCTCTACCCACATATCCCCTGGGGTACGTTAGCGACCCTCGGCGCATGGCCGATGTATACCGGGCTGCCGATGCATTCGTTCTACCGTCGTTATCAGAGAATCTGCCCAACACCATTATGGAAGCCCTTGCCTGCGGCACACCCTGCATAGCCTTCCGCGTAGGCGGTATACCCGAAGAGATAGACCATCAGATAAACGGATACATAGCCGAGTATAAAAATTCGGCCGACCTTGCCAAAGGAATATACTGGATACTTACTCAGGCCGATAGCCAGGCTCTAAGCCGGGCAGCCGTAAAGAAAGTGGCACAACAATACAGTCAACAAGCTGTAGCCATGCGCTACATAGATGTATACAACCGCCTTACAGGCAAAGACTATCTGGAAGCATGACCATATCTGTTATTACATGTACATACAACGCTGCGCAAGAATTGCCACGCACACTACAGAGCGTAAGCGCACAAGAATACAAAGAAGTAGAGCACATTATAGTTGACGGTAAGTCGGCCGACGGCACCATGGACTTAGTAAAGCAATATAAAGAGCAGGCGCAAGAAACGTCAGCTCATAGCGTCAAAGTTATATCAGAGCCCGACTGCGGGCTCTACGATGCCATGAACAAGGGCATACAGATGACTACGGGCGACTATCTGATATTTCTCAACGCCGGCGACACATTTACAGACCACCTTACCCTACAGCGGGTAGCGCAAACGGCACTCGCTTCGGTAGTAAAACCAGGCGTAATATATGGCGATACCGATATAGTAGATGCCGAGGGAAAATTTATCTGCCACCGCCGACTGTCTCCACCCGAAAAACTCTCATGGAAATCGTTCAAGCACGGCATGCTGGTATGCCATCAGGCCTTCTACGCCAACACGCTGATTGCTAAAGAAACACCCTACAACCTGCAATACAGATATTCGGCAGATGTAGACTGGTGTATAAGAATAATGAAGACCGCTACTGCCTGGCGGTTGCCTATAGTAAATGCTCACGCTGTATTGGCCAACTTTCTGGATGGCGGCATGACCACTGCCTTTCACCGCCGCTCGTTGCGCGAGCGTTTCCACGTAATGCACCAGCATTATGGCATCGTGGTAACTGTAGCCATGCACCTATGGTTTGTGCTGCGCGCTATGCTCTACCGCATCAAGAGGCGTTAAGCATATTTCTACCCAAGCACAATTACACCTTTATAATATATAGGGAACAACCCTAAAATAATAGAGCCATATTTACAACACAAACACCGCATGAAAAACCAGAAACTTATCGCCACCCTTCTGTCACTTTTCCTCGTTGGATTATCAGCTGTGGCCCAGCCTAAATTGATATTCGACAACGATGGTACCGAATTGCTGCTGAATACCTACTGGAACCGCGCACCGCTCAGCCTAGAACACCTCGACTCACTCACTCGTATGGCATCGGGTACCGATGTGGGTATCTACTCTATCTGTTCGGGTAGCGACAACGTATGTTATCCCTCGCGCTACTGCCGACTATATGGCGACGACCATGGAGGGCGCATACCCCACGGCAGCAACACTGCTCTATATCAGAATATGCGCACCTGTTATGACAACATGATGCGTATCAAAGCGCAAGATGGCGAATTTATGCGCTCGTCGCTACAGATGGCTCGCCGGCACGGCATGCAGCCGATGATAGCTTTCCGGATGAACGATCTGCACTTTGCCGATACCGCCATAGCCTGCCCCGTAGTATGGACAAAGTGGTGGTTACAGCATCCCGAGTATCGCATAGGCGACCCATCGATAGGCTGGCACAGCGCCGGGGCATACAACTTTGCCATAGAAGCCGTTAGGCGGCGCAAGGTGAAAATCATAGCCGAACAGCTGCATCGCTACCGCAACGAAATAGACTGGTATATGATAGACTTCATGCGGTTTTTCTGCTATTTCAAGCGTGGCGAAGGACGCAAACACGCTGCCGACATGACCAGCATGATGCGACAGATACGCAAACATGTAGAAAGGGAGTCACACCGTCGCACACAATCCGGCCGCATACAACTGGCCGTAAGGGTGGCACCAACACTGGAAGAGAATTTAGAACAAGGCATAGACCTTCGGCAGTGGATAGCCGAAGGATTGGTTGACCTAGTAAGCGTAGGCATACACACCGTAGTAGACCCAGCCCAGCCTATAGCCAAACTGCGTAGCGAGCTGGGAACCGAGCTAAACATTCCGCTATACGCCAGCACCGACAAGATAACATACACCGAAAACGAGCCGCTATCCGAAGGTATGATGCGCGGTTTCTGCTCGGCTGCGTTAGACCAAGGAGCCAACGGCATCTACCTATTCAACTACTTTTTCAACGATTATAATAGTGGCAATTACCAACTGGAGCCTGGCGGGCAGGTCTGCCGTATCGCCCATCCCCGCATGCTATCAGAGTTGGGCAATAGACAACTCATGGAAGGTAAAAACAAAACCTACTGGCTATCAGACGGCAAACGACAGTACGGTCTGCGCCCCAACACTCCGTTACCAATACAACTGAAAGGTGGCGAAAGCAGACCGGTAAACATCTACGTAGGCGACCACATGGACTCTATACGTCCCAAAGAGGTAATCATCTTCTTCCGTACCCGCGGCAAAGCCCACGTAAACGTAGCGCTCAACGGACAATCTACGACTACCATGCCGGCAGAATACCCCGCTCTATACGACCGTTGCCGAAATCTAAAACCAGGAGAACATCAGTATGCCGCCATTGTACCAGCTCAAGCCCTCGTACACGGCAACAATACCATCACGCTAGAAGCCGAATCGGGCTCATCCCCCATTACCATAAGACGCGTAGAACTAACCCTAAACTATGGCGATGTAGCCACTCATGGCTATTTTTGACGCGCTTCAACTGTTAAATAAACGTAAATATCAAAAAATAAAACAACACCCATGATAGCCAATATAGAAATAATGTGTACTTTTGCACGCCGATTATTTCGGGGACACGCTTAGAGTCCCCCGCATAGTCGTGTTAATAGTGGCGCTTTTGGCCGAGCGTCATGGTTAGTGAATCGGCTGTGCATCAAGAGAAATAAAAACGTTTTTTAGTAGTAAAATTAAATTTTGAAATGAACACTTTAAGTTACAAGACTATTTCCGTAAACAAGGAAACAGCTACCAAGGAGTGGGTGGTAGTAGACGCCAGCGATCAGGTTGTAGGCCGTCTCTGCTCAAAGGTTGCAAAATTGCTCCGTGGTAAGTACAAGCCAAATTTCACTCCAAACGTAGACTGTGGAGACAATGTAATTATTATCAACGCCGCTAAGGTTCGCTTTACTGGTAAGAAGGAAACCGATAAGGTTTACACCCGCTATACCGGCTATCCCGGTGGCCAGCGCTTCAACACTCCCGCCGAGCTCCGTACTCGCAAGAACGGTATCGACAAGATTGTACGTCACGCTGTAAAGGGTATGCTTCCTAAAGGTCCTCTCGGACGCGCCTTGCTTGACAACCTCTATGTATACGATGGTACAGAGCACAAGCACGAGGCACAGAAGCCAAAGTCAATCGATATTAACCAGTATAAATAATAGCAACTAAAGATGGAAATAATCAATGCAATAGGTCGCCGCAAGAGCGCTGTAGCTCGTGTATACCTTACCGAAGGTACCGGCAAGATCACAATCAACAAGAAAGACTTGACAGAGTTTTTCCCATCAGCTATCCTGCAGTATGTGGTTAAGCAGCCGCTGACACTTCTGGAAGTTGACGGAAAATACGATATAAAGGCCAACCTCGACGGTGGCGGTTTCACCGGCCAGAGCCAGGCTCTCCGCCTCGCTATCGCCCGCGCCCTTGTTAAGGTTAACGAAGAAGACAAGAAAGCCCTCAAGGATCAGGGATTCCTCACTCGCGACTCTCGTTCCGTTGAGCGTAAGAAGCCAGGTCAGCCCAAGGCTCGTCGTCGCTTCCAGTTCAGTAAGCGTTAATATTACTGACAGTTTAGCATCTAAACCCACAAGACTTGTTACAAGCAATTACCTGTGGGCTGGTTCTAAGCAAAATAGAATTAAAAAAGAAAGTAAACAATTAAAAAAGAAAAAGAAATGTCAAGAACTAATTTTGACCAGTTACTCCAGGCAGGTTGCCACTTTGGCCACCTCCGCCGCAAATGGAATCCCGCTATGGCTCCCTATATCTTCATGGAGCGCAATGGCATTCATATCATAGACCTCAACAAGACTGTTGCCAAGATTGACGAGGCTGCAGAGACGCTGAAGGGTATCGCCAAGTCAGGCAAGAAAATCTTGTTTGTCGCTACTAAAAAACAGGCAAAGGATATCGTAGCCGAGAAGGCTGCTTCAGTTAACATGCCTTACGTTATCGAGCGTTGGCCAGGTGGTATGCTTACCAACTTCCCAACTATCCGCAAGGCCGTTAAGAAAATGGCAAACATAGACAAACTGATGAACGACGGTACATTCTCTAACCTTTCAAAGCGCGAATTGCTACAGGTAACACGCCAGCGCGCTAAATTGGAGAAGAACCTTGGCTCTATAGCCGACCTTACCCGTCTTCCCTCTGCCCTCTTTGTTATCGACGTAATGAAAGAGCACATCGCCGTTAAAGAGGCTAACCGTCTGGGTATCCCCGTATTCGCTATCGTTGACACCAACTCAGATCCAAAGCCAGTTGACTATCTTATCCCCGCCAACGACGATGCCAAAGATTCTATCGAGGTTATCCTAAACGCTTGCTGTGGTGCTATCGCAGAAGGTCTGGAAGAGCGCAAGGCTGAGAAAGCCGACGAGAAAGCTGCAGCTGAGCAGGCTGAAGAAGTAGCCGAGGCTAAGCCACGCCGCACACGTAAGGCTCGCAAAGAAGAGGCTCCTGCAACAGAAGCTGCTGAAAGCACAGAGGCTCCCGCTGCTGAGTAACCATCAAGAATTATAAATAATAACAAGACTTATAACAACAATGGCTGTTTCAATAGAAGATATCAAAAAGTTGCGCGCCATGACTGGTGCTGGTTTGGCTGACGTTAAGAACGCACTGAACGAAGCTCAGGGCGATTTCGACAAGGCTAAAGAGTTGCTCCGCGAGCGTGGTTTGGCCATCGCTGCAAAGCGTTCTGACCGCGAAACCTCAAATGGTTGCGTGCTGGTAAAGAAGGTAGAAGGCTTCGCTGCTATGATAGCAGTAAAATGCGAGACCGACTTCGTAGCCGCAGGTAAAGATTTCATCGCTTTAGTAGACGAAATCCTTGACGCCGCCATCGCCGCCAAGTGTACTACTCTTGACGAGGTGAAGACGCTCAAGCTTGCCAACGGTGACGACGCTACAACCGCTGTACAGCAGCGTTCTGGTGTTACCGGTGAGAAGATGGAACTCGATGGTTACAACTATCTTGAAGGCGATAACATCTCTGTATACGACCACATGGGTCGCCACACATTGGCCACAATGGTTCAGCTTGACAAGGCTAACGAAGAGGCTGCCCACAAAGTAGCCATGCAAGTAGCTGCCATGAAACCAGTAGCTCTCGACGAGGCTTCTGTTCCCCAGGCTGTTAAGGACGAGGAACTCAAGGTTGCTATCCAAAAGACCAAGGAAGAGCAGGTAGAGAAGGCTGTTAACGCTGCTATCAAGAAGGCTGGCATCAACCCCAACCTGGTGGACAGCGATGACCACATCGAGTCTAACATAGCTAAGGGATGGCTTACTCAGGAAGACGCTGACAAGGCTCGCGAAATCAAGCAGACCGTAAGCGCAGAGAAAGCTGCCAACCTGAACGAGCAGATGATACAGAATATCGCCAAGGGCCGTATGGCCAAATTCTTCAAAGAGAACTGCTTGGTAGACCAGGAATTCCAGTTCGCTGATGAAGATGGCAAGATTACTGTAAAAGATTGGCTCAAGAAGCAGGGCGATCTTAACATCACTGCTTACAAGCGCTTTACTCTCGTAGCAGACTAAGCCTGAATAGGTAAAATCAGAATAATAATAAAGGGCTGTATCCTCTCTCATGTGGATACAGCCTTTTTTCATACCCTTAACGCAAAGGGTAAATGGATAGATTATTTTTACAATTCACACAGTAAAAATTTCTAAAAAGTAGGTAGCCCAAAATAATTATATATCAGAAATATTGCATAACTTTGTAATAAGCATGAAGTTAACCATGTAAGATGACCTAAGCTACTATAACAAATACCTATTTAATAATAAAAACCTATATCAATATGAAACGTATTTTTACGTGCCTGTGCATGGTACTATGTCTGGCTAATCTGCATGCACAACGGGCCGACAACTACCCTCCTACTCGCAACTCCTCGGTAGAATTTACCGAGACTAATCTGCCCATCGTGTTTATTAACGTAGACGGAAAGATGATTCTGCGCGACGAACGCATAACTGCAAAAATCAAGATTATAGACAACGGCAATGGGAAAACCAATTATGCCGACCTTACGGCTCACCCCGACCAGAAGATAGACTACGAAGGTTACATCGGACTGAAATACCGTGGCAACTCTTCGTTCAACCTGTCTGACAAGAAGCCCTATGGTTTCAAGACGTTAGAGAAACCACTAGAAGAAGACGGCAAGAAAGTAAAAGTGAGTCTGCTGGGGATGGGGAAAGACAACGACTGGGTATTGCTTGCCCCGTTTGCAGACAAATCGATGATGCGCGATGTGCTTACCTTCGAACTGGCAAAGCCATACTTCGACTGGGTACCCAGTTCGCGCCACGTAGAACTGGTAGTAGATGGTAAATACTACGGCATATTCATTCTCTGCGAACGACCGGGCAAGGGGAAAAAGCGACTTAACCTGCACGACCCTGGTGAAGATGACGGCGACCTAACCGGTGACTGGCACGTAGAAATAGACCGCGACGACGAAGACCACTACTACAGGTCTAAATACCATCCCTACGGCAGCAATGGGGCGTTCGACTATTCTAAATATATCACCTATCAATACGACGACCCTGAGTACGATGACTTTGCCGAACTACCCGAAGGTACCGAGAAAGCTATCCAGAAATCTATCGACGATATGGAAGACTGCTTTGCCTCTGAACAATATACCGACGCCACAAACGGCTATAGCAAGTATATCGATGTAACTTCGTTTATAGACTATATGCTGTCTACCGAATTTACTTTCAACGTAGACGGATACCGACTGAGTTCGCACATGTACAAATATAGCGATACACGTGCCAAGAAAGACGGGCTGGACAATAGATGGAAATGTACGCTTTGGGACTTTAACATAGCACTGGGCAACGCCAACTACTACAACGGCTCACGCACCGACTTATGGCAATACAATATGAATAGCAGAGAAAGCGACTCGCAGCTTGTACCCTTCTGGTGGAAGCGGTTGCTTGACGATGCTGCGTATCAAGCCGAACTAAAGAACCGCTGGGCGCAATACCGAGAAGGGCAATACGCCGACGACGCTATCAATACAAAGGTAGACTCTATTGCCAACCTACTTACCTCAGGCGGAGCTATGGACCGCAACGAAGCCGCATGGGGCATGTTTGGGCGATATGTATGGCCCAACGCTTACATCGCCAGCAGTTACAGCGACGAGATAGCCTATCTAAAAAAGTGGATAAAGAATCGTCTGGCCTTTATGGACCGCCAACTACTGCCGCAAGAGCAAGCAGAAATACACCCTATCACCGTATCAAGCGGATATAATGCCGATGTAGTAGTAGAAGCATTGCCATCAAGTACCCATGCCAACAATGCCGGTGATGGCGGGGGTAACACTTTCTACTCAGCCAGTCTGAAAGCAGCGGGCGGGCTACCTGCCGACGGATTGATAAATGCCCCATCAGGTGCCAACTTCCAACTGGCAGACTATACGGCATCAAATGCGCTGGTTATAAAGAGTAGCGAAACGGGCACCATAACCTTTACCCAACCCATAACCACCAGCACGCTATACATACTGGCCACCAGCGGCGACGGCAGCAGCACTCTACAAGCCACTCCAATATACAGTGACGGCAGTGAGGAAACGGCAGAGACTATCAGCGTGGCCGACTGGTCGGTAAAATTGCCTACGGGCAACGAAGCCATAAGCGGACTGAGCCGCATCGCCACCAAGAACGACACATATAGCACCAGTTATACGTTCTGCCTATTTGACAGCCAGATAAACACCGACAAGACAAAAAATCTGCAAGGCATACGTATAACCAACGTAAGCGGTGGCAGGGCGCTGATTATGGGCTTTGCCTACAAGGTTAATCAGTCTACCGGAATAGAGCACTCTGCCACCCCGAAGACAGCCAGCGTAGCGGCCTACTACACCCCAAGCGGCATTAGGATAGCCCAACCCAACAAAGGCATAACCATAGTAAAATATACCGACGGAAGCACTACAAAGATAGTAAAGAAATAAGGTTTTCTTTATTGCCCACAGCCGTCGGCAATAAAGTTTACGGCCGTCAGCCAATTGGGCCACGGCCATCAACCAACTTGCTTACGGCCGTGGGCAGTA
>CAVKSZ010000056.1:0-9510 GCA_963659135.1 Bulleidia sp.
TGTTGAGGCGGTAACTAACTGCTCTTTGCCGTCAATGAGCAACTTAATGTTAAACTTTATTTCTTTTGCCATAATTTCAGCGTATAAGTAACTAAGTAATCAAAATTTTTTGTATCTTTGGGGCGTAAACCAATGGTTTGAAGTATGAAACAGAAAAGAAACATATCAGCTAAAAGGCAAGCCAAAGAAAGAAAACTTTGGCGAAACATCTTTATTGCCTCAATCGTCGCTGTCGTTGTGTCATTGCTGTTTCTCGGTTGCATAGCCTTTTTTGTTAGTATCGTGTTCGCTATCTTGGCTTATGGGCAATACGATTCACGCAAACCATATCAGGATGGTGGGCATACCCCTTGGTACTACGGCGCACTTTAACCGCCTCCTATTTTTCCCAACACTTCCTCAAACCGCTTTAGCGCATCTTCCTTACATACCGTTGGGGCCGCTTTCGTATGCTCCGGCTTTTTCTTCTCCCAAGGGAAAGGAAGAAGTTTGCGGGGCGTTAGCCCTTTCTTTGCATACGGCTGTAAGGTGATAGCCGCAAGCATACGCATACGTTCCCAGTTGTCTTGATACTGCGCCGTCCGCTCCTTGCTGTACGCCTTGTATATGCGGCTGAACTCCTCGGGCGTGAGGGCACAAAAATCATTGTAGGGCAAACCGATGTTTCCAACGGCTATGCCCAGAATGTCGAAGATGCCTAACTTTTTTTTTCGTCATCTTCCGCATCTGCATTGTCCTCCAGTATCTGCTCCGCGGTGGAATTAACGGCGGCAGTCCACTTGTTAATGTCCTCCAGTGTGACGCTATCGGCAAAGTCAATTAACGACATATCGAATTTAACGCCATCGTGCTTACTCGCTGACGCTATGCAGCAATACAGGAACGCAAGCAAGTCGGTAGGGCTTTCTTTTATCTCGGTTACTTCCTTTCCTGTTTCTTTCTTAAAGCGAAGCATTGCCCCCATAGTTTGCCTACAGGGGTATGCTTTGCCGTTTATAACAACTTCCATCTTTGGCATAATTCCTAAGTGCTAAAAAGTTTACTCGTCTGTGCTACCGGGGTAAATATCGGGCTCGCCGTCGTTCTCCAGTGATACGCTATAGGTTGCATCGTCCTGCGCTGGGCTGGTCTCCTCCAAAGAGGCGATAATAAACTTACCTTTAACGTATGGGGTTTCGTCGCTGCCACGCTTATAGGCTTTAACCTCTACGCTTGTGCCCTTACCCCAAATTGGGCCTAACTGCTCGTGTCCGTTTTCGGTCTCACCATAGAAGCGCAACCCCTCGGCACTGATAGAAATTGAAAGACCTGTAACGCCTTTTCCTTTCCATAGACCACTGCTTATAGCGGCCGTAGATACGGGCTTTACTGAGCGGTCCTTAGTCTCGCTGTTGAAAGTAAGTGTGTGGCTTGTACAATGGCCAATTGCCTTGTCGTCTACCATAAGTAACAAATCGCTACCATTGATATATCCTGTCGTTTCTGCCATAATTATAATAATTATAAGGTTTATAAATTAAATTTTAACTTGAAAAACAAGTTGTTGCAAGAATGCATCATCCTCGTAGCCCTCCTCGCTGTCGGTAAGCATACAACTGCGCATTACTACGCCATCGCGCTCCGCCTGGCTGTAGTCGAGAGCTGCTCTTACAGCCTCGGCCAACTCTACACCCTCGGCATACTTCGCTGTATAGCATACAACCTCCATTGTAACGGTGTCTGCTCCGGGTAGCCCGGCTTTCGACGGGTTATGCTGCAAAGCGGCACGGCGGTAGAGAATGTAAGGAAGCACGGCCTTATCAATGGCTATCGGGAATACCTTGTTAGTCCGTTTCTTTACATCCTCGTTTGACAGTAATATACTACGGATAACGGCTCCAGCGCTTAAAGATGATTTATTTTGTGCCATAACTCGTTTTTGATTATAATAACCCTTGTTTCATTGCTGCCCGTTCTAAGTTCTTTTGGAAAGAGGCAAAAAGATTTGTTTCTACACTATCCCCGGTCTGTGCCTCGGTTTTGGCTAAGAAAGCATAACGCCCCATCTTGCCTCTGCTGGTACCACCGCGCAAATACTGTCGTATCTTCTTACCTGTAAAACGGCTTTTACCGAAAAACGATGAAATACGCCGCCCTACGTGTCGAAGTCGTGTGCCATCCTCTGCCCACATCAAAACGGGTTTTTCCAAGTTTTGGCGGTTTATATGGATGCCTTTACGATTGCCGTGTGGCTGTACGCTGACCATGAAGCCAAGGCCGTATCGGTCCGGATAGGTACGCACATAAATGCCACTTGATAGACTTCGTTTTGTACCTTGACCGATGCCCGTTGCCTTTAGGTTTGTAACAGCCTCTTTCTTTAGGCGATTACCCTCGCGGCGCATGGCGCTTCTCATTGCCTTGCGCTGGTCTTTCATATCGAGCGCCTTATACACATCTGTAAAGGGTTTCGTTATGTCGGTAACGGTTTCTTTCATCGTCTCACACTTAATGAAAACAAAAGATATTTTACTCGTTCACGCGTTCACAAATCAAAGTGTTCATGCCCTTATCTATGTTAGGGATAACGTTAGTAACGGTATAAAGGTACCCGCCTAACTGCTGCACCCGCCAATTTTCAGAAATGGGGTGGGCATCTCTTACGTTATACTCTGCATGGTAGTCCGGGAAATGTTCGCCCACCTCTTCGCTGCGGTTTCCGCTCTGCTTGCGGCGTTCTGCCCAAACAGTACGTACCTCCTCGTAAGTGGTGGCCTCTTCGCCATAGTCGTTGGTTACTGCCACAGGCTGTAACAACTTTAAGCGGTATTTCATCTCTCCAGCTCTCATTCTGCTAACTTTCGATAGGGTTTTAACAAGGCTTGCAATGAGTCGGGCACGGCGTGCATCTGTACGCTGCTCACACTCTCGCGCTGGTTGTACCAATGTGCCCCAAGCATCATTATAGCGTGCTTGATAGGTGCCGGCATGGTGCCATCGCCCATCTCCTCTAATTCTGCCTCGGTTCTATTGGTCGCGGTAATAACGGCACTTTCGGCGGTCTCCAAGAGATGCACCAAATATTCGTCATCATCCGCGAAATCGTCAGCCCTTACGTGCTTTTTGAAAAGTGCCAAACTCACTACTGCCATGTCAATCACTTATTATTGTTACGCTTTCTTTTTACCAAGTACAAAGGCTTCATCACGCAAAGTAACGGTACCGAAACGGCCATTGAGAACGAAATCTACTGCGTGGTTACGTGCCAATGTGTAAGGGTCTGCAATAAAGCTCATCTCACCGAAGAAACCGGCTGCCTGATAGCTCCAGTCGCCAAAACCGATATTGTCGCCGATTATCGAAGTAGTAAATACAGGATAACCAAGAACCATATCATTTTCACAGAGGAAACGGCCGCTACCGGTGTCAACCTTAACATCGCAAAGCTCGGCTTTCATAGCCTCTGACATAACCCAGCAAGGGTTCTTGAAATCTACCTTAGAGGCTACAGTAGTAACCATCTTAAGCATTTCCTTACGAGTAGGAACGGCTGCGGCGAAGTCTACGGTACTTACAGTGTCCGAGGCGAAAGGACCGAACACTTTGCGGGTGTGTTCCTGTGAGTCTGCGCCTGTGTAGGTCTTAGAGGTGCAGAACAAAGCATCGTTAATCACGTCGATAACGGCTGCGGGCGCTTCTTCACGGATTACGCTTTCTACGATACCCTCCGAGTCTTCGAGCTCTTCTTTTGTAACAGGCAGAGCAATACCAATACGGGCGCCGGTCATTTCCAACTTGCCGAAATCAATTTGGCTATCGGTTAGGCGCTCGGCTTCATCAGCGAAAGAGGCTACTGCCTTTCCGTGCTTTGGCCAGCGCAAAGTGCCAGCAAGACCGCTGCGGATGTTCAAACCTACCTTATCCCAAATAAGACCTTTGCGGATAGGGTTAAGCATCTCCTGCTGGGCTACTGGTATGATACCAGTATCGGCAAGGGCCGCGGTTGTTTGTGGTGTAACCTCACGCATAAGGGCGATAGTTACTTTCTTGCCGTTGTTCAAAAGGTTTTCGCGCAATACCTTGTCGGTGTTAACTTCTTCAACGGTTGAATACTTCTCTGCGGCTACTGCCTGCAACTTCATTTGCAGCAACTGGTTTTCGCGCATAATGGTCTCAAACTCGGTGTTTTCGGCCTCGTTGCGCTCACGCTGCTCTTTCTCGCATACGTCCGCAATCTCTGTGATACGGTCGCAATTCATTTGGTACTGATTAATCAGTCCACGAACGTTGTACGTTTCTTTCTTCTTGTTCATGTTTGAACTAATTAAAATTAAACAACTATTAAACTACGTTTTGCAGCGCGGCGCATTTCTCGCAACTGCTTTAACGCTTTCTCTCTCTTTTCTTCTTCCTCTTTCGTTGGGGTGGGGCGCTGCTCTTGCTTTAGCCCCTCGGCCAATTCGCGCACCTCTACGCTGGTCTCTTGATAGTACGGATTTGCCGCCAACGTGAAGTCATAAAGGCCCGTTAATGCCTTTACTCGGTAGGTAATATGATTTCTACCGTTTGCATCTATTTGGCTTTGGCGCTCCACAAAATCGTTATCATAATATCTGGTTGTAAAAGCAAAGCTACAGCCACTAATATCACCGCGGCGCACCAGTTCTATAGCTTTATCGCCATCCACGGTGTTAGGCGCGGAAAACTCAAACATCACGCCTTTTTCATCAACATTATACGAAAGAGTGCCGCCGCCCCTGTTGCTTCGGGCTAATATTAACTGGTTATCGTGAAACATCGTCATTTTAATATCTTGGCCGTTTAGGAACTCTTTAGTAACAGCTTCCGGGGCTATCACTTCCCGGGCTTCGCTGTCCTCGTCGCTCCACAACGGGGCGGACGGCGTATTAAACAATATGGCATACCCTGTTATCGTGCGGCTAGGGGCTTCACCCTCTGCCGCCTCTCTTATATGCAACTCCGTAGGGGTGCAAAGACAACGCCTTACTATCGTGTCTTTATTCGTTGTTGTTTTCTTCATCTTCTTGCGTTTTAAGTTCGTTAGCTGGTGTTGGAGCCTGGGTGGCATTCTGTTCGCCGGTTATGTCTCTAAGATTAGCAGAAACTAAAATCTTATCGCCTCCCTCTACAGGTGGACGGTTTTCCATCCGACGCCAATCGTTGACACTATAGATACCAGCGGCAATGGTTGCCTTCTGATATTTAACCTTGCTATCCAAGTCACACGCATACAACCCGCGGCGGTCAAATTCAAATTTGCGCTTACAGCACAACGACGGGGCTATAAGCTTTCTTAGCATCTCGTTTTCTATGTTGCGCAAAAGCGGATTTAGCGTGTTGCTCAAAAAGGCCACGTTTGCCATTTCAGCCGATTTGTAGTTATTGCTAGTGTCGTCAAATACAAATGACGGATGCACACCGAAGAAGCGGCATATATCACGCACCGTAAATTTGCGGCTCTCTAAGAACTGCATATCGGTAGAGGACAGCGAGATTTGTTTAAAATCTACCTGCCCCGGCAGACTTACAATACGTTCGCCTCCTTGAAATCGTGTATCTACATCTGTAGCGGTTTTGGCCAGCTCCTTATCTTGATATTCGCCAAAGCCGGTTGTTGTCTTGTCGTTGCTAATAATGCCCCTAACGTTACCGCCATTTGCAAAGCGGTTAAGGGTCTCGCGGTCGCCTGTTAAGGCAATGCCCAAAGTTTGGCGGGCAAACTGTAAAACGCTAACACCATTTTTGCCGTCGGCTGTATGGCCTTTAATGTGGATAACGTCGGCCTCCTTGTACACGCCACTTATGCCGTTTATAAGGTCGTTAATCATGTAGGTATCGTTATACACGTCGTGGTTTACGGTGAAGCGCCCGCAAAGCACTAAGCGGTCAATCTCCATCGATGCGGTATTGTAGACGGGTACTATATAGGCGTTTCCGTCCAACAGCACGTGTTCTACGGTTTCTTTCCAGAATTCAAATGCGGATTTAGTAAAGTCTGGTTGAACGGTTAGAAGATAATGCAAACGGCTGTTTGTATCTTCCTCAAAGATGCCATCTTTCTTGCGCATATACAGTAAGGGCAGATTTGCAACGCTCTCGCTAACCAACTGAATGCACCTGTAAACGGTGGCTACTGACAAAGCAGAACTAACGGGGCTGAAATAATCCATTAACTGGGAATAGCTGCCCGCGCGCGGCGACGGTACAGAAGTATTACTAACCGTTTCTTCTGTATCTGTGCCACGCTTAAAAGCATTTATTATTTTTCCCCAAATTCCCATATTATCAATAGTTTTCGTAAAATTACTATAATAAAATGAGAATGCAAAATGGCGTTTAGCGCACTTTGGTACATTACGGTTAAGTATGGCGCAATTTCACATTCTTTAATATTTTGTTAGCAATATTTTTTCTAAAAAGCAGAAAATCAGTGAAAAGCATATCGAAAAACGTTGCCTTTTATCGCTCAAACGTATACAGCAGCCCCAATGTCATAAGCATAGTTATTGTGCCGTCTATCTTCCTGTACTGCGATACTTTCAACGGCTTTTTGTTCTCCAGATTATCAGTATCTATTACGCAATTTTCAAGGCAAAAAGCATTTATCGGATTGTTGTTCATCTCAATGCGCGCCGGTGTGTCCCACGCAAGCATCTCGAAGCTTTCCACAGGCAAGTTAAAACTGCCGTAAGTCTGGCTAAATGGCGTTAGCACGTTTCGCGCCCCTACGGTTTTCAAGATGCTTGTTAGTTCTTGTGCCTTGTAAGCGTCGTAGCCTATGCGCACAATGTTAACACGCTTACTGCGTTTTAGTATATCCTCGGTAATGGCTGCTGTGTCTATCTTCTCGCCCTTGCAGAAATTCAAATACCCCTTTTCATTCCATAGCCTGTAAAGCTGCTTGTTGGGGTGTCCCTTTAATGCTCCCTCGGGGAAATAGTAATCCGTATGCGTGTAGAAGCGTTTTGTAGCCGACAAGTATACCGTGTAAGATACTGCGCTGAAATCATCATGCACCGACAAATCAAAAGCTACAGCACAATCTGGACGGCCATCCACTTTGTCTATATCGAAGTTGCCTAACAATTCCAGCGCCTTTTCATGAGTAAACCACGTTTTTTCCTCGTTTATCGTGAAAATATTAAGCAGTTTTGTGCGGAAAGCTAACATATTCTCGGCCGATAACTGGGCGGTTTGCCATTCATTCTCGTAGTAATCGGGTTGTACGGTTATACCCAAATGGGGCTGCACCTTTGCCCACGTCTTGGGATTACCCTCCGCGTCGTCCACGTCGGGCATGAAGAGGGAAGCAAACATGGTGTCGTTATCCACCTCGCCGCGTAGCACCTGCATAATGCCGTCTAACTCGTGAGCAAACGGACCATCTACTACCTCGCTGGCGGTTGTTATCACTACCGTTAACGGCTCACGTCTTGGATCCATCGAAGTTGTCAGCACGTTCTTGAGGTCGGCGCCATTCTTCCCGGAAGTGTTCCGGGCTTGTGCATACTCGTCCATTATCACCAACGATGCAAACAAACCGTCTTTTGTCTTGGCGTTTGCCGTGAGACACTGTATAAGGCTATCCCGTCCGCGGTCCTTGAATGTTATTTTTTCGCGGTTTACTCTGAAATGCTTTTCCCCCGGGTCTATATCCAGCATGATACTGCGTATTTCGTCAAAACATATCTTTGCTTGGTCGTAGCTGTTAGCGCCGACGTATGCCTGCGCGTTGTTGTCTCCAAAAAGCATATCGTAAACGGCGAGCGCTGCACATGATGTTGTTTTGCTAAACTTACGCGGCACAAACAGATAAGCGGTGCGTATTAGCCTCCGGCCGTCATAACGGGCAAAGCCGAATATATTAGCAAACTGGTAGGCTTGTACTGGTGTTAGCTTGTAGCGCGTGCGTCCGTGGATGCCGCTAAACCGCAAAGCCTCATAGAACTTAAAATAACGCTTTACTCGCTTCAGCTTCCATTCGTATTTGTCAAGCATCCGCAAAAAGCGCTTCACTCCTAACACCTCGTACAGGTTATGTGCATCGGGGTTGTCTATCACACTAAACACATAATCGCCTATACGCTTATCGGTGTCAATAAGCGCATGGCGGTAACGGTCGGCATAGGTGCAGCGCCCTTGTTGCAGTTCTTTAGCCGTGTCGGCTTTTAACTGCCGGTATCTTCCTTTTTCTTCTTCTGTCATTCCTTACCATCCCCCCACCATTACACGTCGTTAACGTCTTTCAAAAAACTCTTTAGCGTGTCCTCATCCTCGGCAACTGCCCGAGATAGCTCTTCGTAATTTAGCCCCAACTCCTTGCAGTTTTTTAACAACACCGTTTGCGCGTCTCGTAGTGTTCTGAATACGGGATGCGGTTCTAACTTGGTGCCATAGCGGGTGAAAACTTCTACCGTGGTATTCTCCAGCGTCTCTAATTCCTTGCGGCAAAGTTCCATTGTTGTAAGACTCGTGGCGGTAGACTCTATTAGTAAAGTCATACCCGCGTTGTATTTGCCGTTCTTCTTTAGTACCGTCTTTATACGGCTCGCATAGTTCTTCATATTCAGATATTTTTACAAAAGTACTCGATTTTATTTTTTTGGCCCCGCGTGTGGAAAAAGGTGTGGGCGGGGTTTAAGAGGGGTATACCCCCATTTTAAAACACCCCCCCCGGGGGTCTTATTCCTACAGTCTCGGCCGTTATGTGCCCTATATACCTTGAAAGTTTATTTCATAAATTTATTCACAAATCTTTTTAGATGCTCTTTGGCTCTGTTCGTTGCCTGTGCCTTGCCACACCTGCCCATATCTGTATGTACCTTTACGTGGCAGTCGTGGCACAGTGCCCGTAGGTTGGTAGGGTCAAACATTAGCCGTTCTTTCTCTTGCCTTGTCAGCCCGTTCTCTACGGGGATAATGTGGTGTACCTCCGTGGCTGCTGTTATTCTGCCGTTCTCCTCGCACCTCTCACATAACGGATGTGCATTTAGCTTGTCACGTCGTAGGTACAGCCACCGGCTGGTATGTATTAACCGTGTATAGTCTTTGTCTTTCGCCATTGTCTTTGTCTTTAATGGTTATAGTTGTATTGTATTTCTTCACCAGATAGTTAAGGCTATCCAGTAGGTTCTGTTGTACTCCTTGCTTACCCTCCAGTGCCGTGGCTGCTCTCTCGTCTACTGTGCCTGCACAGATTAACTGGTATACTTGTACCGGGTACTGTTGGCCTTGTCGGTGTAATCGTGCGTTGGCCTGCTGGTATAACTCCAGGTTCCAACCTGTGCCAAACCATACGATATAGTGGCCTCCTTGCTGCATATTCAGGCCAAACGCTGTACTCATAGGGTGGGCCAATAATACGTCTATCTTGCCGTCGTTCCATTCTGTTAGGTCTTTTTCTCCCTCGTACTGCCGTACATTGTAGCCCTTTAGTTTCTTCTTGATACGTGTAGCATCGTGCTTGAACTGATAGAACACTAACACATGATTGCCGTTGGCGGCTTCCAC
>CAVKSZ010000057.1:0-8441 GCA_963659135.1 Bulleidia sp.
TATGTAGAGCGTATCGAAAGCATCTGTGCCGTCACGGTGGTAGATTATGCAGTAGAGTAGGGAACGAGCCTTATTTGCTTTGATTTAAAAAGGCTTCGGCGCGTTCAAGGTCGGCCGGGGTATCTATGCCTACGGTTTCGATGTTGGTAACGCCCACCTTAATTTTATATCCGTTTTGTAGCCATCTGAGTTGTTCTAAGCTTTCGGCTATTTCTAACGACGATTGGGGTAACTGGGTTACTTGTGCGAGTACCTCTTTGCGGTAGCCATATATCCCTAGGTGCTTTAAGAAGGGGTAATGTTTTGTCCACTCGCACTTTTCTACACCGCGCACGAAGGGTATTATGCTGCGCGAGAAGTACATGGCATAACCATTGTTGTCGACTACTATCTTAGGTGAATTGGGGTTTTCTATCTCTTCGATGGTAGAAAATGGTTTGCCAAGGGTGGCAATCTGTGCCTCGTCATCATCGAAGCATTTGCATAGAGTCTCTATCTGGCTACTCTGTATGAAAGGCTCGTCGCCCTGAATGTTGATAACAATATCGGCATCGCTATCTATCAAGGTGATAGCTTCTTGTATGCGGTCGGTTCCGCTCTTGTGGTCGCTACGGGTCATTACGGCTTTTCCGCCGAAGCCGGTCACAGTGTTGTAGATACGTTCGTCGTCGGTAGCTACGTATGCTTGGGGTAGAACAGATGTTACTTGTTCGTATACTCTCTGAATAACAGGTTTACCCCCTAGGATGGCCAGTGGTTTTCCAGGAAAACGGGTAGAAGCAAAGCGGGCCGGAATAATGGCAATTAACTTTTTCATAATGCGTGTTTTATGCGTTTTTTTGTAACAGCGGAATAATAATATTTGGTTTCGTATTCTTCCTTTTTTCACTGTCGCTTAGTTATGCAAAGTTAGTGAAAATTAAGAATATATTTTGTTGTATCACCTAATTTTGCTAATTTTGGCAATAAATTCTTTTTATTTATGTTGAAAAAAACAGTTATACTATATATATTGTTATTCATTCCTTTATTGCTTTCAGCCCAAAAGGTTTCTTTAGGTTCGTGTACAACCTCTGACGGCGGTCAATATAAGGGCGAGATGGTAGGCGGAAAGCCCAATGGTAAGGGAACTGTCGTATATGCCAATGGTGATATATACGAGGGCGAATATATTAAAGGTAAGCGCAATGGGTATGGTGTTTATACCTTCTCTGACGGAGAAAAATACGAAGGGCAGTGGTTTCAGAATCAGCAGCATGGTAGAGGTACATATTATTTTCTTACCAATAATAAATATGTAGGTTTGTGGTTTCGTGACGAACAACAAGGACACGGCATAATGTACTACTATAACGGCGATAAGTACGAAGGAAACTGGCAAAAAGATAAGCGTCATGGCAAAGGAAAATATACTTTTGCCAATGGCGCTTTTTATAATGGTAACTGGGACAACGACAAGAAGTCTGGTAAAGGCTTCTTTGATTGGGGAAACGGTACCACATACGACGGAATGTGGCTTGATAACCAGCGCTCTGGCAAAGGTACATTCAAGTATGCCGATGGCGATGTGTATATAGGTGACTGGAAAGATGATATTCAAAACGGACAGGGAATATATAAATTCCAAAATGGTGATTATTATGAAGGTACATATGCTCAGGGCGAGCGCACCGGCGAGGGTATATTCAAGTACTCTAACGGCGATAAATACGTAGGAACTTTCCATGATGGTGCTAAAAATGGTTTTGGTACGTTCTACTGGTCTAATGGCGATGTGTATTCAGGCTATTGGAATAACGACCGGCAGCAAGGCAAGGGAAAGCTGGTCAAGAAAAACGGTGATGTGTACGAAGCTAATTTCAAGGATGGTCTTTTTGATGGCGAGGTGATAATACACTATATCAATGGTACCCGCTTTAAGGGTGTTTACAAGAAAGGACGCAGAAATGGTCCGGCCATAGAGGAAGATAAAGACGGAAAACGCTTTGAGGGCGTATATGTTGATGGTTATCGCGATGGCAACTATTTGGAGAAAGACCGCAATGGACAGATAGTAAGTCGGGGTCGCTATGAACATGGCCGTAAAATAGCAGATTAATTTTACCTAAACATCATATTTATGATTATCGATAATTTACAAAACCTTTCAGCGTATGCAGCCGTAAATAGGTATTTTGCATTGGTGTTAGAATATATCAATACCCACGATTTGGCTTCTATGCCTGCGGGACATTACTCCATAGATGGTGATAATGTGTTTCTGAAGCTGCAGGAAGGACCGATGAAAAGTAAAGCCGAAGCTAAGATAGAGCGTCACCACAAGATGATAGATATACAACTGCCTCTAACAGAAGACGAAACGTACGGATATACTGATTTGACAAACCATGAGGATGTAGACTTTGATGAAGCTGGCGATATAGGCTTTCTGCCCGAGTTGGCACCACAGAGTTACGTTACCTGCAAAGTGGGTATGTTTGCCGTATTCTTTCCGCAAGATGGTCACGCACCCATGATAGGTGATACATCTAAGAAAATAAAGAAAGCAATATTCAAAGTAAAAGCATAATTATGGCTGATTCGAGAAAAAAAATAACCGCTGCTATGAAATCTAAAGCTAAGACCCCAGCCAAGCACTTAGGTATTGTTAAGCGTGATGGCTATTTAGAACCTTTTGAAGACGCTATTCGTGGTAGGCACGAGCATGCCGAGTGGAAATATTCGCAATATACAGACAATGGTAAGCGACCCTTGGCTGACTTTGCTAACGGCCACGAGTATTACGGATTACATAAGTTGGAAAAGGGTTGGGTGTTTCGCGAATGGGCACCCAATGCTACAGATATTTATCTGATAGGCGACTTCAACCAGTGGACAGAAAGTTCTAAGTATAAGTGCAAACGAGTAAAAGGCACTGACAACTGGGAACTGAAACTGTCAGAGGGCAGCATAGGTCATGGCGACCTATATAAAATGCATGTCTATTGGGACGGTGGCTCTGGCGAACGCATACCAGCTTGGGCGCGTAGGGTAGTGCAGGACGATGAAACTAAGATATTCTCAGCCCAGGTATGGAATCCTGAACAGCCGTATAAATGGAAAAAGAAGACCTTTACCCCCAAGAAAGATCCTCTCTTTATTTACGAATGCCATATAGGTATGTCGCAAGATGCTGAAAAGGTGGGTAGCTACGATGAGTTTAGGGTAAATGTTTTGCCTCGTATCATTAAAGACGGCTATAATTGTATACAGATTATGGCCATACAGGAGCATCCTTATTATGGTAGCTTTGGCTATCATGTCAGTTCGTTCTTTGCGGCTTCCTCTCGCTTTGGAACTCCCGAACAGTTGATGCAACTTATTGATGAGGCCCATCAGCATGGTGTGGCGGTAATCATGGATATAGTACATTCGCATGCGGTAAAGAACGAAGTTGAGGGTTTGGGTAATCTGGCAGGCGACCCCAATCAGTATTTCTATCCCGGAGAACGACATGAACATCCGGCTTGGGATAGCCTTTGCTTTGATTATGGTAAAGACGAAGTGGTTCACTTCTTGTTGTCTAACTGTAAGTACTGGTTACAAGAATTTCATTTTGATGGTTTCCGTTTCGATGGTGTTACCTCTATGCTGTATTACAGTCATGGGCTTGGTGAGGCATTTACCAATTATGGCGATTATTTTAATGGCCATCAAGATGATAATGCTATATGCTATCTTACCTTAGCAAATATTCTTATTCACGAGGTTAACAAGCATGCCATAACCATAGCCGAAGAGGTGAGTGGTATGCCCGGCTTGGCTGCTAAGTTTGCCGATGGCGGTTATGGGTTCGACTATCGTATGGCTATGAATATTCCTGATTATTGGATTAAAACCATCAAGGAACTTCGTGATGAAGATTGGAAGCCCAGTTCTATTCTTTGGGAGGTTACCAATCGCCGTTCTGATGAGAAAACCATATCTTATTGTGAGTCGCACGACCAAGCGCTTGTGGGCGACAAGACCATTATCTTCCGCTTAATAGATGCAGATATGTACTGGCATTTTAAGAAAGGCGACGAAAATATGTGTGCTCAGCGCGGTATAGCTCTTCACAAGATGATTAGGCTGGTTACAGCCTCTACCATTAATGGCGGCTATCTTAACTTTATGGGCAACGAATTTGGCCATCCTGAGTGGATAGATTTCCCACGCGAAGGAAATGGTTGGAGCCATAAGTATGCCCGCCGTCAGTGGAATCTTGTAGACAATAAGGAGTTGGACTATCATTACCTTGGCGATTTTGACCGCGATATGCTTACTGTGCTGAAAGGCGAAAAGCATTTTAATAAGACCGCCGTACAAGAAATATGGCATAACGATGGCGATCAAGTATTGGCCTATATGCGTGGCGATTTGGTGTTTATCTTTAATTTCTCGCCATCGCGTTCGTATACCGATTACGGTTTCCTTGTACCCGAAGGTGCTTACAATGTAGTGCTTAATACCGATTCTAATCAATACGGAGGTAACAACTTGGCCGATGATACCGTAACCCATTTTACCAATGCCGACAAGTTGTATGCTAAAGACCATAAAGGCTGGTTAATGCTTTATATACCCGCCCGGTCGGCAGTGGTATTAAAGCTAAATAAATAAAGTAACGATAAAAAATATATAGTGTGGAGTAGGGGCATGGCTTCTGCTCCATTTTTTATTCCTCTACTTCTGCAATAGAACTGGCCATCGACATAAGTAGATTGCTTACCGTCTCGATGGGTGCATAGCGCATATAGATGGAGCAACGGTGTATACGGCTCCATAGCGCCTTTGAGTTGGAATGTATAAATACAGGCTTCGTGTCGTTAACGTGCCAAGGTTCGTACTCACATTGCTGGCGGGTTAGGGCATAGTTTAATAACTTCTCGGTATGCTTTTCTGGGCCGTATACAAAGGGTAGCTCATCGGCCTCGAAGCCCATTGCCAATATTAGGAAACAACCTTGCAGCCCTGCTATGCGGTATATGTGTAGCTTTCGTAGCCAATTCTCAAATTTTACAAAGTCTACTTTATCTCCTTTAGTGCGCAGGTATACACCTAGGCGTATAAGTTGACGTATGGACACGTCGTGGTTAAGCATGGTGATGATACACGCCAACATAATATCGAGCAGTTCCAATGTTTCGGTAGATGTGTCAATGGCGTGTATCTCGTTCTCTCTTATTTTGCGCAGTTTTCTGTTCAGCCAGAAGTTGGCCATTTCAGGATGCGCAGTTTCTGCAGTGGGGCGTTTGTCTTCTTCTGTACCGGGTATAAGATTGTTAGGAATGTTTACCCATTTGTCGTACTGATGATTACGTATGCCCACAGACACTGGTCGGCATACATCTTTGCCTATAGTCATGGCGGCTAGTTGGCGCCACTTAAAGGGTGACATGGTTTCCAGGGCTACGTATTCGTTAAAAGCCCCTGACCGTATCAGACTGAAGAAGTTACGTTTAACAATATCCATTAGCAATACTTTTTAGGATAGCGCAGTATAATGGCTCCCAATGCCGTTACGCCTATGGCCATAGGATAATATAAATAAGGTATAATGGCCATCGGACTAATATGAGCTAACCCAGCAGCTAGCAACATCTGTACGCCATAGGGAATTATGCCCTGTACCATACACGAGAAGGTGTCGAGTATAGAAGCTGCTTTGCGCTTGTCTACGCCAAATTGATTTCCTATACGGCGCGAAATGTCGCCAACGGTAAGAATGGCTATTGTATTATTGGCCGTACATAGGTTTACCATACTTACCATGCCTGCTATAGATAGTTCGGCACCACGTTTGGTGTGAACATGCTTGGTAAGCCTGTCTATCAGATAGGTTATACCCCCCATTTCGGTTATAATCTCTAATATACCTCCTGCCATCATAGCAATAATTACCAGTTCACCCATGCTGGCAATACCTTTGCCCAGGGCATCAAGCAGACCGTAGAAATTGTATGCGCCAACCGCTATTCCTATTACGGAACATAGCAATATGCCCAAACTAAGAATTGCCATGACATTAAGTCCCATCAGGGCAAATACCAGTACCGCTAGATAGGGAATTATGCGTATATAGTCTACCGGGGCAGAAGGAGCTATCTGTGGAGTTTCACTGCCCATAAAGCAATAGATAATGAGCACTATCAGAGCGGCCGGAGCCACTATTTGTAGGTTTACCCAGAACTTGTCGCTCATGCGGCATCCTTGCGTTTGGGTAGCCACTACGGTGGTATCTGAAATAAACGAGAGGTTGTCGCCAAAGTAAGCTCCACCTACTACTACTGCTACTGTCATAGGTACCGATATACCGGCAGTGTTGGCTATACCGGCAGCAACAGGAGCCAGTGCCACTACAGTACCAACACTGGTACCAATAGATAGCGATATGAAGCAAGCAGCGGCAAAGAGTCCAGGCAAGAGCATACTTGAAGGCACTAATTGGAGTGTCATGTTGATGGTGGCATCAATACATCCCATGGCTTTAGCCGATGCTGCAAAGGCTCCTGCCAAAACGTATATCCATAGCATAAGCAGCAACCGGCTCGAGCCAGCTCCACGACTGTAGATGTCTATGCGCTGCTGAAGAGTGTGTCCGCCCGATATACATACCGCGTAAATACTGGTAAGCATAAAGGCTACGGTAATGGGTACTTTGCTAAAGTCGCCAGCCACTAATGACAATGTAAGATAGAAACCTATAAACATTATCAGTGGCGAAAGTGCCAATATTCCTTTTTTGTTATTTATCATGTAGTTTTATAAATGGCCTTGGCCGTTTGTGTGTCTTTATTGAAGAAAATTTGTCTGTGAGTTGTTGTTGACTACCCGTGCTAAATACTACGTCGGTAAAAATCCATGTTTTCTCTTGTAATCAACTCTATTGGCATGTAGTTTACTGCATTCACCTCTTTCTTTAGCACTACCGCCTGAAATAGAGCCTCTACGCATAGGCTGCCCTGCATAAAGGCATGCTGGGCTATAAGAAACGATATAGTTCCCTCGCGCAGGCACATGGCATTACGTGTTACCATATCGTAGCCCATTATCTGTATGCCTTTGCGGTGAGTTGTCTGCAGATAGTTGCCCACTATATGTGCTTTTGAGTTGAATGTAATACAGTGGTGCACATCGGGATGTGATATAAAGAATGTATCAAGTATCTCTTTATACAGTTCTTTGTCGTAGTGGTGCTCTATAGGCAAGTCAAGATGACTTATCTTTACATTCGGAAACCGTTTTTGCATATAGCTCCTAAAACCTACCTCGCGGTTTTCTTGTTGTCGGCTTACTACTTTACCGTCTTTTACCAGCCGCATCAGCATAATTTCTTTTTCTTCGCGGGCTATTAGCATCAGCATCTTAGCTGCAAAGTAACCACTACAGAAAGAATCTTGCCCGAAGAAAGCCAGTGGTTTTAGGTCGGGAATAAACGAGTCGAGCAATACAAAGGGAATACCCGTAAGGTGCAGGTTGTCGGTAAAAGCCTTGGTGGCTTCGGTGTCGGCAGGAACTAAGATAATGCCGTCAGGTTTGGCGTTAAGACAATGTCTACATTTTTCAACGTACGACTCGCTAGAGAAGCGGTTAAAGTATACTATATTGAGGTTTACGTGGAAGTCGCGCCTGGTTTCGTGGGCTTTTTTGGCGCCTTCTTCTATCTCCTCCCAGTAGGCTTCCGACTCGTATTTCGGCATTAATAGTATAAAGTTGTACGACCGGTTGCGTGCCAAAGCACTGGCATAAGCATTCGTCTTGTAGTCTATCTCCTTAAGTATAGTTTCTACCTTCTCGCGAGCTACGGCAGATACGTTTGGTCTGCTGTGTAGAACCCTGTCTACGGTGCCTACAGACACGCCTGCGCGCTCAGCTATATCCTTGATTCTTATCTTTTCGGGCATATCGTATCTATTAATATCTGCAAAAATAGTAATAATAACCGAATTGCGTAAGTACATAGCTGCAAAAAATATTATTGTATAGGTTATTGTACAGGTGTTTCAAATTGTAAGTATTAAATTTTGTGAAGAAAATGTTTCTCGTGACGGGCATATTTGCACCAAAAAGTCTGACAACTGCATATATGTGATTTATAACGGCTCTTTTCAGAGCTAAAGATAATCTTTAGCCGCGTAGAGTTATCCTTTAGCCCGCTAGAGATGGCCATTAGCGCAGAAAAGACTATCTCTAGCGCTGAGAAACGTTACACATAAATCGCTAAATTTTTCTCCATTTCTGCCAAATATTATTATCGGGCGGGCAAATATCTATGTTTTTTCCGTGATTATCGGCCTCGTCTTACCATTAGAAATCAAAAATATTGCCGAAATTAACATATAGCTGACCAAATTTGGGGATTTTATCCAAAAATAAAATCGGCCGAAATCAGCCAACAGTATAACATCCATTAACTATAT
>CAVKSZ010000058.1:0-7945 GCA_963659135.1 Bulleidia sp.
CCTTGTAATTGTCAACGAGATGTTGACTCTATAGTATGAACTTAGGCTACGCCTCGGAAATAAAAATAAATAAATTTATTTTGTATTCCCCTCGGCTTGCACTAACTTTTGATAACTTAGGCTACGCCTCAACAAAGCAAACGTTAAAAACTTCGTTTTTTCCTTTGCATTGTCTTCGGCTTGCACTAACTTTGTAACAAATAAATATAATTATGTGCAAAAAGAAGATAATGGCTGTGGCTCTACTGGCGCTTTCGGCCCTCTCTGTACAGGCGCAAAAGCAGCCCGTAGACTATGTAGACCCGTTTATAGGGACTACTAATTTCAGCGTATGCAACCCCGGTGCCATTCGTCCACACGGACTGATGTCGGTAGTACCCTTCAATGTAATGGGGTCAGACCTTAACGTGTACGATAAAGACGGACGCTGGTGGTCGGCTCCCTATGAGTATAGCAACAAGTACTTCACTGGCTTTGCCCACGTTACACTGAGCGGCGTAGGTTGCCCCGAAATGGGGTCGCTGCTTACCATTCCTACTGCCGGAAACTTAGAAGTAGACTACCACAAATACGGGTCGGAATACCGCAACGAACAGGCCACACCGGGATACTATGCCAACGAACTTACCAAGTATGGTATAAAATGCGAAGTGACCGCCACGCCACGCACCGCCATTGAGCGTTACACCTTTAAGAAAGGTCAGGGCAACATTCTGCTCAACTTGGGCGACGCCCTGTCTAACGAATGTGGAGCCATGATACGCCGCGTAAGCGATACCGAGGTAGAGGGATTTCGTATATTGGGTACTTTCTGCTACAACTCGCACGCCACATTCCCCATGTACTTCGTTATGCGCGTAAGCAAAGCTCCCAAGACCAGCGGATTTTGGAAGAAGCAGCCCCATCTGGGTAAAGCCGAAGACGCATGGGAACAGTATGTAGGCAAATACAAACTCTACGAAAACCGCACACGCGATATGGCGGGCAACGAGATAGGTTACTACATGACTTACAACTGCGCCGAGGGCGAGCAGATAGAAGTACAGATGGGCGTTAGCTTTGTATCGATAGCCAATGCCCGACTAAACCTGGAGAAAGAACAGCCCACAGCCAACTTTGAACAAGTACGCCGCGAGGCACGCAAAGAGTGGGCACAAACACTGAACTGTATCACCGTAGAGGGTGGCACCGAGGCTCAGCGCCGCACCTTCTACACCGCGCTCTACCATACACAGATACACCCCAACATTCTGCAAGACGTAAACGGAGAATATCCCAAGATGGAAAGTACCGAAGTGCTTACCACCAAGGGCAACCGCTATACGGTATTCTCGCTTTGGGATACCTATCGCAACCTTACCCAACTGCAGACACTTCTCTTCCCTAACAAGCAACTCGACATGGCTCGCTCAATGATAGACATGTACAAAGAGTGGGGATGGATGCCCAAATGGGAACTCTTTGGGCGCGAAACATGGACCATGGAGGGCGACCCCTCGATACCTATCTTTACCGACCTCTACCTAAAAGGTTTCCGCGACCTGGATTACCAGACTGCCTACGAAGCCTTTACCAAGTCGGCCACGCTGCCAAGCAAAGACAATAAGCAGCGACCCGACAACGACCCGTACATGGAGCGCGGCTATATACCTCTATATTACTTTGCTGCCGATATGTCGGGCGATAACTCGGTATCTCACGCACTGGAATACTATGTGGCCGACAATGCCCTGAGCAATCTGGCAGCAGCTATGGGCAAGAAAGCCGATGCTAAGCTATACCGCCAACGCTCGCTGGGCTATCGCCACTACTATTCTAAAGAGGCGGGCACACTAAGACCTATCAACAAAGACGGAAAGTTCCTATCGCCATTCAACCCCGAAGACGGTGCCAACTTCTCTAACTGTCCCGGTTTTCACGAAGGCAGCGCATGGAACTACACCTTCTATGTACCCCACGATGTAAAGGGCCTGGCCAAACTTATGGGTGGCGACAAGGCTTTTGTAAACAAACTACAGAAAGTTTTTGACAACGACCTGTACGACCCAGCCAACGAGCCCGATATAGCATATCCCTACCTATTCAGTAGGTTTAGTGGCGAAGAATGGCGCACGCAGAAAGAAGTAACCCGACTGCTGGAGAAATACTACAAAGATACCCCCGACGGTATTCCCGGTAACGATGACTGCGGAACTATGTCAGCCTGGGCCATATTCTCAATGATTGGCATGTATCCCGACTGTCCCGGCGAACCTTACTATACTCTCACCACACCGGTATTCAACAAAGTTACCCTGCATCTGGACAAGAAATATTATCCCGAGGGCGACATTGTGATAGAGGCCAACCGCTCTAACGCCAGCCAAAACCTGATTGGCAGCATGCAGTTGGGCGGCAAGAAGCTAAACAGCTATCGCATATCGCACAAAGAACTTACCAAGGGTCGCCACTTGGTGTTCAACTTGAAATAACAACACGCTGAAAGAGTCTGCAAAGGTAATCAGCCAACGATACCTTTGCAGACTTTACATACCGAAATACACATCACTAAGGGGCAACCCTTATATCCTCATAATTAACCATTATATATCATGAAACAAAAAGCCATGCTACTACTGGCACTCGTTGCCACATTCTTTACCCAAGCCAGCGCTGACAACGTATACGAGCCCTACCGCAAGACAGCTCTGCGTTTGCCCGCCGTACCGCTTATCAACAACGACCCTTACTTTACCCTATGGTCGCCTTACGACCATCTGAACGACGGCAACGTTACCCACTGTTCGCCTCGGCAGAAGCCGCTGGAAGGTCTGCTTCGTGTAGACGGACAGGTATATAGATTCATGGGAACGCCTACCAAAAGATTACTGAATGTAATAGCACCCAATGGCGACGACGCCGACTGGGATGGGCGCTATACTAGCGTAACTCCGAAAGAGGGATGGCAAAAGCCCAACTTTGACGATAGCAGTTGGAAGCAGGGAAAGGGTGCCTTTGGTACCAAAGATAATTTCTCGATGCGTACTCTTTGGTCGGGCGATGATGGGAATATCTATATCCGTAGGGCGGTTAATCTTACCGCCAACCAACTACAACACGACCTGTATATAGTCTGGTCGCACGACGACGATGGCACCCTATACATCAACGGCACACAAGTATGCAGCGAGAAAGGATATGCCGGTTCGTCGTGCATAGCCCTTGACAATAACCTAAAGCAACTGCTACATCCGGGGCAGAACATCATTGCCATGCACGGGTACAATGCAAAGAATGGAGCCTTGGCCGACTTTGGCCTGTACTACGACGATGCGCCCATACTGCAACAAATTAAGCAAGCCCAGCAAACCTCGGTAAGCGTACTGGCCACCAGTACCTACTACACCTTCAACTGTGGACCGGTAAAGCTCAATGTGGTATTCACATCGCCTATGCTCTACAATGACTTGGATCTTCTCTCAACGCCAATTGGTTACATCTCGTACCGGGTGACAAGCACTGACGGCAAGGCACATAACGTACAATTCTTTATGGGTGCCGACCCAATGGTAGCCAAATTCAAGAAACCTCAGCCTACACGCTCTAAGATAGAAACACATAACGGTGTAAAATATCTGAAGACCGGCACGGTAAACCAAGCCATTCTTGCCACCAAGGGCGATGGCGTATGTATAGACTGGGGTTACTTCTATATGCCAGAAGTTAACGGATTGATAAGTCTGGGCGACAGCAAGACGGTAATGACATCGTTTATAAACAATGGCACGCTGCCCGATACGCCTGCAGATACAGAGATTATAAGTAGAAAGAGTTACGATGTACCCACACTGGCTTACATGCGCAACCTAGGGACAACCACCCAAGCCGAAAGCTATATGATGATAGGCTACGACGAAGTGTACGACATAGAATACATGTATCACCGCTACAAAGGCTATTGGGCCCACGGCGGCAGCACTACCATATTCAACGCCTTTGACCGCTACCAGCGCGACTACAACAATATAATGCAGCGCAGTCGTGAAGTGGACAAACGTATCTACGACGACGCCCTTGCCGCAGGCAATGTACACTATGCTGAACTGCTATCAGCCTCGTACCGGCACGTAATGGCTGCCCACAAACTGTTTGAAGACAACGAGGGCAATCTGCTATTCTTCTCGAAAGAGATAGCCTCTAACGGTTGCATCAATACGGTAGACCTTACCTACCCATCGTCACCACTCTTTCTGATATACAACCCCCAACTGCTTAAAGGCATGATGACGAGTATATACGAGTACAGCCGCTCAGGCAGATGGGACAAGCCGTTTGCCGCACACGACTTGGGAACTTACCCGATAGCCAACGGACAGGAATACGGAGGCGATATGCCGCTGGAAGAAGCCGGCAACTTAATTATACTTACTGCCGAGATCGCCCGACGCGAAGGTAACACGGATTATGCCAACCGCTACTGGGACATCATTACCACCTGGGCCAATTATCTTGCAGACAACGGTCTTGATCCTGCCAACCAGCTCTGCACCGACGACTTTGCCGGACATTGGGCTCACAATGCCAACTTGGCTCTTAAGGCTATCATGGGTGTGGCCGGTTACGCCAAGATGGCAGACATGCGCGGCGATAAAGCCACGGCCAACCAGTATATGGAAAAGGCACGGCAGATGGCACGCCAATGGGAAAAGATGGCTCGCGAAGGCGACCACTATAGGCTGGCTTACGACCGCGAAAATACGTGGAGTATGAAGTACAACATAATTTGGGACAAGATATGGGGCACTCACCTCTTCTCTGACAAGGTTATGGAGCGCGAATACAAATTCTATCTTACCAAGCAGAACCGTTACGGACTGCCCTTAGACTGCCGTAAAGACTACACCAAGAGCGACTGGATAATGTGGTTGGCAGGCATGGCGCCCAACCAAAAGACCTTTGAAGCACTGATGGAGCCTGTATATACCTATGTTAACGAAACACCGACACGCGTACCCATAAGCGATTGGCACGACAGTAAGACCGGAAAACAACAGGGATTTAAAGCCCGGTCGGTAATTGGCGGATACTGGATGAAAGTACTCATAGAGCAAAACAAAAAGAAATGAACAAGCACATCCTCTCTTTAACTCTACTGGTTGCAACCCTTGCAACCGCAACCATAGGCACTATAACTGCCAAGGGTAAATCTGCGCCAAAAACCACCATAGTGGCCACACGCGTAGAAGGACTCGACCAGGCCGAAGGGATAGACTGCAAACGACCTCGCTTCAGTTGGCAACTGCAAAGTTCGGCACAAGGCGTAAAGCAGACCGCCTATCGCATACTGGTAGCCTCGACTCCCGAAAAACTGCAAAAAGGAAAGCCCGACGTATGGGACTCTAAATGGCAAAAGAGCAACCGCCAACTATACATTGACTACGAAGGACAGCCCCTAACCAGCGGCACTCGATACTACTACCGCATAGAAAGTCAGACCAACGCCGGCCATGCCGTGAGTAGCATGGGCAACTGGCTAACGGGGCTAATGAGTCAAGACGAATGGAAAGCCGAATGGATAGGCGGCCACTTTAGTACCGACGTAGAGAAACCAGCCGACAGGCGCACCCGCATCAATGCCCGATATCTGCGCCACGATTTCAGCGTAAGCGCACCTATAAAGAGCGCCATTCTCTACATCTCTGGTCTGGGGCTATACGAAGCCTACATCAACGGTAAGCGTATTGGCACGCAGGTTCTTGCCCCCGGACCTACCAACTACGACCGCGAGGTAATGTACAACACCTTCGACGTAACCCAGCTGGTAAAGCAGGGAGCCAATGCCATAGGTGTAACGCTGGGCAACGGCAGATATATGCCACTAAGAGTGCCGGGAATGCGCGGCTTTGGACTACCCAGACTGTTGGCACAGATAGTAATAACCACCACCGACGGGCGCAAAACCATAGTAGGAACCAACCCCCAGTGGCGCATTATGGCCAACGGACCTATACAAACCAACAGCGAATTTGACGGTGAATGTTACAATGCCAATCTTGAAATGGCAGGTTGGACCACTGCCGGCTACAACGACAGCCACTGGCAGCAAGCCGAGCGCATGAAGACACCAGCACCCATAGTGCGGGCACAGATTAACCCTAATATTGAGGTGATGGACAGCATTAGTCCACGCAGTATCTACCGCACTGCAGACGGACGATACATTATGGATATGGGGCAAAACATGGCGGGATGGCTACGCATAAAACTGCACGGTAACGAGGGCGACACACTACGCCTACGCTTTGCCGAGCGTATGAAAGACCGCGACTCGCTATTTATGCTCAATCTGCGCACAGCACTGGTAACCGACACCTATATCAGCAATGGGAAAGCGGCCACATGGGAACCACAGTTCACTATACACGGATTCAGGTATGTAGAACTGAGCGGATTCAGCAAAGAACCACAGCTATCAGATATCCAAGGACGAGTAGTATACGACCGCATGGCCACCACAGGAACCTTCAGCACATCTAACCAGACCATTAACGACGTATACCACTGCGCCCTATGGGGCATACGCAGCAATTATAGGGGCATTCCTACCGACTGTCCGCAACGCGACGAACGATTAGGATGGTTGGGCGACCACGCCACTGGTGCCTATGGCGCCAGCTATATATACGACGCCCACCAGCTATACGCCAAATGGATAAACGACATAACGCTTACCCAGCGAGCCGACAGCGTAATATGCGATATAGCCCCACGTTACTGGAGCGTATATAGCGACAATGTAACCTGGCCTATGGCTTGGTATACCGTGGCAGACATGATAGAGCGGCAGTATGGCGACAGTAGGCCGATATGTCAGAACTATGAACCCATGAAGCGATTTATGCTGCACATACACAACCTGTACAACAACCAGGGAATAATTACCCGCGACGTATACGGCGACTGGTGTCTGCCACCAGAAAGTGCAGAGCTAATCCACTCGAAAGACTCTACACGCATTACCAACGGTAAAGTGCTGGCCACAGCTGCTTACTACCGGCTCTGCCGGCTTATGGAGCGCTTTGCAGAAATATCGGGCAACACTGCCGACATATCCCTTTGGAGCGAACTGGGACAGAAAACGCGCGCAGCATTCAACCGGGTATTCTACAACACCCAAGATGGATATTACGACAACAATACCGTAACGGCCAACATACTGGCGCTGCGCTGGGGGCTAGTGCCCGAGGGCGAGCAGGCACGCGTTTTCGACCACGTAACCCAAAAGATGACCGCCAAGGGTAAGCCCCACATTTCTACCGGTGTACTGGGAACGCAAGAGATAATGCGCGGCCTTACCGATTACGGTAGGGGCGACATAGCCTATACCTTAGCCACCAACCGCACCTACCCCAGCTGGGGATTCATGGTAGACCGCGGAGCCACCACCATATGGGAATTATGGAACGGCGATACGGCCAACCCCAGGATGAATTCGGGTAATCACATCATGCTGCTGGGCGACCTTATAATATGGTACTACCAGTATCTGGCGGGCATCCAGCAAACGGCTGACAGTAAAGCCTATCACCATATTGTGCTACGGCCTACTCTCTTTGACGGTCTTACCCACGTAAATGCCACCTACTGCTCGCCTTACGGCCCCATAGAGAGCCACTGGTGCATAGAGAACGGGAAGATGCACTGGACATTCACCATACCCGCCAATACCACCGCCGAAGTGTATGTGCCACAAGCCAACGGAACATACACCCACAGACAGTACGGGTCGGGTACGTACAAGGTAAGTACACCTATAAAAAAATAACTAAGCCATGCCAGCAAGCTACCAGTGACAACAAGCAGGGATGGGGCACGGCTCTTTCATTTAAAGTTTGTATTTATCGTGGGATTACTACTTAGTCTTCTTTCGATAAAGTTTAGGTTTTGTATACTGCCCACGGCCGTA
>CAVKSZ010000059.1:0-7865 GCA_963659135.1 Bulleidia sp.
CTCAATTTTCTTGCATATTATGCGGCTTCGCCGCAATCTTCTGCAAACTTAGAGTATATAAATAACATGTCAACAGATTTTGTTCTTTGATACGTCTCTGCACTTTCTTTTCGCCTATATGTCCGGCTTTCATCGGTCGAGTAGCCCGCTACTCCCTCTTCAATCCGAAAATACAGACAAAAATAAGGCACATATCCATATTAAATGTTTTTGAACACCTACTTACCACGGCTTTTTCAATTAAAATACCACGATTATCTCAGATATAGCGATTTATGGTTTCTAGGGTTATTATTGATATTTTCTTTATTGCCGACGGCCGTCGGCAATAAAGTTTACGGCCGTCAGCCAATTGGACGACGGCCATCACCCAACTTGCTTACGGCCGTGGGCAATATATTAAATGAAAGAGCCGTGGTTATTACACAATCTTAAAGCCCGGAAACTACATGATGTAGGTTCCGGGCTTTAGAATTATTATAGCTTATAGCAGAGCTATGCGTGGCGGTGAGGGGATCGCCCTACGTAAAGGCAGCTCCCAGTAATGGGAACTGCCCTATATCTACATAGTAAACTTGATTATGCTTGGATTAAATCTTAGTTGGAGCCGACTGTATTATGGCTTTCTTTACCGTAAAGGGTACTGTGGCACGGATATCGGCTACCGATGCACCTACCGACAGGGTGTAGCGACCGGCATCGGTTACCCATGCCATTCGGCTTTCATCGAACGAAGAGAGGTCGGTAACGGGGAACGACATTTCTACTACCTGGGTTTCGCCAGCTTTCAGCGAGCGGGTTTTGGCAAAAGCCTTTAGTTCGTGGGCTGGCTTCTGTATGGTGCCTTTGGGTGCAGTGGCGTAGAGTTGTACTACCTCTTTGCCCTCTACCTTACCCGTATTGGTTACGGCTACGGTAACATGGCAACGGCCTTTAGCGAGGCGAACCTTGGGTTGACCATACTTAAAGGTGGTGTACGACAGACCGTAACCAAAGGGGTAGGCTACGGCTTGACCACGGGTATCAAAGTGGCGGTAGCCTACGTATATGTCTTCTTCGTAGAGCGTGTAGCCTAAGTTCTTGGTGGCCAGCACGGTAGAGTCTGGACGAAGCAGTTCGTCCCAATCAAACTTGTAGTGCAGGGGGAAGTTCTTGGCCGATGGATAGTCGTGATAGGCAAGGGCGAGCGTCATAGGTAGTTTGCCCGAAGGACTAACTTTTCCGGTAAGCACATCGGCTACAGCATTGCCACCCTCTTGACCTGGTTGCCATGCCATAACTATGGCGTCAACCTTATCGCGCCAGGGTGTAAAGTCAATAGGACCGCCAGCGTTAACAACTACTATTACGGGTTTGTTTTGGGCGTGGAATTGACTGCTAACTTGGTCAATCAGTGTAAGTTCGGTAGGCGTAAGCAGATAATCGCCCTCTTTATAGTCGCGGTCTTCAGCTTCGCCCGAGTTGCGGGCAATGGTGATAATGGCTTTAGAGCAGTCTTTGGCACGATAGCCAATAAAGGCAGTGTTGATAGTAGCCTCTTCGGGTTCGCGCATACCGAAGAACCAGTTGCGCCAGGTAGGTGCATTCTGCTCTTCCAGTAGCAGATACTGTGTGGCTATATAGCGGCGGTAGTAGGTATCTAGTCGGGGGTTAATGTATACGTTGTTGTTGTGCAGCCCGTCTAATAGTTTTACGGTATATGCCTTGTTAACATCGGCTGCGCCGCGACCGTTGGCGTAGAACTTGTATGCACCCACTCCGAATACAGCTATAGAGTCGTTGGCAACTAGAGGCAGGGGCTTTGCGGTAGTACTGTTGTTGATATTGTCGTTCTTAAGCAGTACAATTCCCTCGGTGGCAGCTTCGCGTGCCAAAGCAGCGTGAGCTTTCAAGTTGGGCGTGAAGGTAGCTTCGATGCCTTTGTAGCGAGGTGTACGCAGAATGTACTGCAATACTCTCTTCACGTTGGTATCTACATCGGTTATAGATAGTTTTCCACTCTTTACATTATCAATAATGTCTTGTACTTGTTGTGGTGTGCCGCCCATGAGCAGGTCGTTACCGGCGTGTATCTGTACGGGCGTATCGCGAGGGTCTTCCCAGTCGGTCATTACTATACCGTCAAAGTGCCACTCGTTGCGTAGCAGGTCGGTAAGCAGTGGACGGCTGTACTGGGTATGCAGTCCGTTTATGCGGTTGTACGACGACATTACCGCCCAAGGTTTGCTTTCGCGTATGGCTATCTCAAATCCGCGCAGATATATCTCGCGCAGAGCTCGCTGCGATATACGTACATCGTTGAACATACGCATAGTTTGCTGCGAGTTGGCGGCAAAGTGCTTAACGGTAGCACCAACACCTTGCGACTGTACGCCCTGAGTGGCGGCGGCAGCCATATAGCCAGAAAGCAGTGGGTCTTCAGAGTAGTACTCAAAGTTGCGCCCGTTCAGCGGGTTGCGGTGCACGTTAAGACTGGGAGCCAGCAGTACATCGCCACCATAGGCTAATAGTTCTTCTCCCGTGGCTACGCCTACTCGGCGTACCAGGTCGGTATTCCATGTAGCAGCCTGCAGTGTGGCTATGGGGAACCCCGTAGCATAGTAGGCTTTGCCATCGCCACGTATCAGTGTGTCCATGCGCACTCCGGTGGCTCCATCCATCAAGTTGGTATAGGTTATGCCCAAGCGAGGTATGGCGTAGGTGTATCCAGCACCGTTGGCTATTATGCCCACGCCCTCTACCGTCTTGACACCCACCAGCAGGTGAGCCTTCTCTTCGAGAGTCATGGCCTTGATTACATCGTCAATGGGTGCTTTGCCCAATTGTGGATTTTGAGTAGATTGTGCGCTCGCCGTTATGCATAATGCAGCTAAGGCGGGCATTAGGGTAAGTCTTGTAAATTTCATGATAATATTGATTTCCTACAAAGGTAAGATAAACAGAGTGAATTATAAAGTAAATGTCAATTTATTTTTAGTTCTTCGGTTTATTTTTTTACAAATATCATACTTTTGTTAGAAGTGTTGCCTTGAGATATTAAAATTGAATGTATTGTTTGGCTATTCGGTATGAAAAGTGTACTTTTGTGGATATATTATATATAAGGTGTAATGAAAAAGATAGTGTTATCCATCGCAGCACTATGCATGGTTTGCAGGGCTTGGGCAGACGTGTCGGTACTCATATTTACTATGAACGACGCTCTGAATACCCAAGTTAACTATACATTAGGCACTCAGGTTAACCGCATAGTGTTTAAGGACAATACAGTGCAGCTCAAGCTGAACGACGAGATAGTAAAAAGCTATGCCGAGGCCGATATGGCTTCAATATCGTTTGGCAATATTTCTACGGGAATAGTAAATCCGGCTTTTGATATAGAGGGCAGCAATGGAAAGGTATATTCTATTGACGGCAAACTGCTGGGTTCGCAAGAACAAATAAAAACATTGCCCAAGGGAGTATATGTAGTCCGCTTGGGCAATGTATCGTATAAAATAGTAAAAACCAAATAGCTACTCCATATAGGGAGCTATTTGGTTAGTTAATTCTACAAATTCGCTTATAGCCAGCTGTTCTGGCCGGCGCGTCATAATGGCTTGGGTAAAGAAGGTATCATCGGGCTTCTTTGCCCCAAACATCTGCTTGATGCTAACGCGCAGCATCTTGCGGCGCTGGTTGAATACGGTTTTTACCAACCGCTTGAACAACTGCTCGTCGCATCCCAATGATGTTACATCGTTACGCGTCATGCGTATTACAGCACTCTTCACCTTTGGAGGTGGATTGAATACGTTTTCGTCTACCGTGAAGAGATACTCTACATTATACCATGCTTGGATAAGTACCGACAGTATGCCGTAGGTTTTGCTGCCGGGCTGGGCGGCCATGCGCTGTGCCACCTCGCGCTGTATCATACCCGTACAACAGGGTATTAGCTCTTTGTAATCGAGCATCTTGAAGAATATCTGCGATGATATATCGTAAGGGTAATTGCCTGTAAGCACAAAGGACTGACCATTAAAAATGGTGTTGAGGTCCATACGAAGAAAGTCATCGCCAATGATATTGTCGCGCAGTGATACGAAACGTTCGTGCAGATAGGCTACCGACTCGCGGTCTATCTCTATGGCTTTTACTGGGCGCGATTTCTCTACCAGATACTGCGTAAGTACGCCCATACCTGGTCCTATCTCGAGTACAGGCAGACCGGGGCAAGCGTCTACGGTATCGGCTATGCGCTTGGCAATACTCTGGTCAATCAAGAAGTGTTGCCCTAAGTTTTTCTTGGGTTTTACCTGCTTCATAATTTAGAACAAGGTGAGAGAATACAGGTAAACTACCGATGCGGGGATAGCCATGAGCGACGAGTCGAAGCGGTCGAGCATGCCACCGTGGCCCGGTAGAATGTTGCCGCTGTCCTTGATGCCAAGGGTGCGTTTGAAGAGACTCTCAACCAAGTCGCCCCAAGTGCCAAAGAATACTACCACAAGACCTAAGCCCATCCACTCTACTATGGTGAGCCCGGTTAGTGCGCCGTGGCTATTCTCCCACCATCCCAAGAGGGCTGCTACGGCTACAACCAGTAGTCCGCCGCCGATAGAACCTTCCCACGACTTGCCCGGACTTATGCGGGGAAACAACTTGTGGCGTCCCAGCAGCGAGCCGCTAAGGTATGCGCCCGTATCGTTGATCCATAGAAATATGTATACCGATAGAGGTAATATGAAATGGTAGGCTATCATGCCGTCGGGTTGCTGACGGAAAGCTAAAATATTGATACACGAAAGCGGCAGAGCTATATACATCTGCCCAAGCATAGTGTAGGCCCAGTCGTTTACAGCGTTAGCGTTGCGCAGATACAATTCGCTAACAAACAGATAGACCACGGTAAGCAGATAGGGTACAAATACAGCGTTAGTCTGTATCAGTCCTCCATTAACGCCGGCTATGGCTGCAAACAGGTATACTCCGGCTACGGTAGAAATGAAGCGGTTAATGCTAACAGTCTCTATGGCGTTTACCAGACCGGTGTACTCCCATAGGGTAAGTCCAGTAATGAGTGCAAAGAGAGCTACCATAGCCGTAGGCTCCATAAATCCGGCTATCATAATGGCTACGAAGAGTACGCCAGTGATAGTCCTAACTATGAGGTTCTTTATCTTAGGACTCATAATATTATGCTTCTTTTTCTTGATTATCGTTATCTTCTAGGGCTTTAGCTTCGGCCTGAGCGCGCTCGTGTTCGGCCTGAGCCTGACGTACTACATCGGGCATATCTTCCAGTTTGGGAGCGTTAGCCTCGTTAGCTTCAATTATTTCTTCAGAACGGCTTGTCCAAGGACGCTTTCCGAAGATTTTTTCTACATCTTCAGCAAAGATAACTTCTTTCTGGAATAGTAGGTCGGCCAACTGACGGTGACCATCGGCGTGCTCATTAAGCAGCTGTTTGGCTCGGTCGTATTGGTCGTTGATAATCTTCAGTACCTCTTCGTCCATTACCTTGGCGGTAGTCTCAGAATAGGGACGCTGGAACTGGTATTCCTGATTATTGTAATAACATATATTGGGCAACTTATCGCTCATACCAGCGTAGGCTACCATACCATATGCACTCTTGGTGGCTCTCTCAAGGTCGTTCATAGCACCAGTAGAAATACTGCCACGGAAAAGTTCTTCGGCAGCACGGCCACCGAGTAGGGCACACATTTCGTCGAGCATTTCTTCCTTGGTAGTGATTACGCGCTCTTCAGGCAGATACCATGCAGCACCGAGGGCTTGTCCGCGCGGAACAATTGTTACCTTAAGCAATGGGTCGGCATACTGACAGAACCAAGAAATGGTGGCGTGGCCAGCTTCGTGAATGGCGATAGCACGTTTCTCGTCGGCGGTCATTACTTTGGTCTTCTTCTCCAAACCACCAATGATACGGTCTACAGCATTAAGAAAATCTTGCTTGCCTACATGGCTACTATTGTGGCGAGCGGCTATAAGAGCAGCCTCGTTGCACACGTTGGCAATGTCGGCACCAGAGAAGCCTGGAGTATGGCGAGCCAGGAAGTCTACGTCTACCGTGTCGTCGGTCTTGATAGGGCGTAGGTGAACATTGAATATGGCCTTACGCTCGGCAAGGTCTGGCAGGTCTACGTGTATCTGGCGGTCAAAGCGCCCGGCACGAAGCAAGGCCTTATCTAGCATGTCAACACGGTTAGTGGCGGCAAGCACTATTACACCAGAGTTGGTACCAAAGCCGTCCATCTCGGTAAGTAGGGCGTTGAGGGTATTTTCGCGTTCATCGTTACCGCCTGTTGCCGGACTCTTAGAACGAGCGCGACCTACGGCATCAATCTCGTCGATAAAGATAATACAGGGTGCTTTCTCTTTGGCTTGGCGGAATACATCGCGCACCCGACTGGCACCTACGCCTACAAACATTTCAACAAAGTCGGAACCACTCATCGAAAAGAATGGTACGCCGGCTTCGCCTGCTACGGCTTTAGCCAAGAGGGTTTTACCCGTTCCGGGAGGACCTATAAGCAGGGCTCCCTTAGGTATTTTACCACCAAGTTCGGTAAACTTCTCGGGATTTTTCAAGAACTCTACTATCTCGGCTACTTCTTGCTTTGCGCCTTCTTGTCCGGCTACATCTTTGAACGTTACGCCCATATCGCCGGCTTTCTCGTAGAGCTTGGCTTTACTCTTGCCCACGCTGAATACACCGCCACCAGCTCCACCCTGGTTCATGCGGTTCATAAAGAACAGCCATACCAAAATTAGTAGGATAAACGGACCAAAATTGAATAGCAGGTTGAGCAACGTATTGTCACTGGGGCGTTCATAGTCGTAGTCTTTCAGTTTGCCGCTCTTCTGTGCTACTTGCAGAAAGTCTTCTACCTTGTCTACCGAACCAAAGTTTACTGTTACATAAGGATTCTTGCCCAGTTTCTCGGCGGGTTGTTTGAATACAGTGGTTACAGCATTAGGTTTGACATACATCTTCAGCTCGCGCTCCTTGTTGTCTATAATTACCTTGCTGGCATACCCTTTGTTTATGTATTCTTTGAATTTGGTGTAGGTGGCTTCTTGGTTTACGCCCTGTACACCCAACAGATTGCCACCGCCGCTAAAGGCTACCACGGTGATAAGGATTAGCGCTATTATGTAGAACCAGTTCATGTTGAACTTAGGCATCTTTGGCTGTTGGTCGTTAGGACGCTTGTCCATTGGATTAAAATTATTCATTGTAACTATTAATTAAGGTGTTGTTGTAATGGATAATTGATATTTGTAGAATTTAGTCAATATCGGGGATGTGGTTAATAGGCGCATCTTCCCACAAGTGTTCCAAATCGTAAAATTCTCGGGTTTCGGGAAGGAAAATGTGTACCAGTACGTCTACAAAGTCGATGGCTACCCACTGGGCTGTCTCTAACCCCACTACGCCTACGGGCTTTTCGCCCAAATGTTCGCGAACCATATCGCCTACAGATTGGGCTATGGCGTCAACCTGGGCGGGAGAGTTACCCTGACATATAATAAAATACTGGGCTATAGCCCCGTCAATATTACCAAGATCGGCAATAACTATATCTTTTCCTTTCTTTTCTTGTATCGCTTCGGTTATTGTCTCAACCAGTTTTTGTGGTGTTGTCATTCAGTTATAATCTATGTTTACAAATTACTGCAAAGTTAACCCTAAATATTTGAATAAAGGTATAATGCAATGTCAATTTGAATTTTTTTATGAAAAAAAACGCAAAATGTTTTGGCGTGTAAGAAAAAAGCGATACCTTTGCAAACGCAATCGGGCAAGAGGTCGATGCCCCGCAATATTTTGGGATATGGTGTAATGGTAACACTGCAGA
>CAVKSZ010000060.1:0-7659 GCA_963659135.1 Bulleidia sp.
CTATGATATGTTTTGATGTTCTCATTATATAATATTTTTCGATGATTCTATATGTATATATATAGCACCAATCAGATTTAGAATGCCTGTTGGCCTGTATAATTATAGTATTTTAATGGTACGGGGCAAAACGCCCCGCACCTAAAGTTATAGAGTTTTATGAAACTTAGTTTATTTGAGCTGAATGTTATCTTCCTTACTCAAAACCCAATCGTTTACCTTAGCCTGTACTACCATGTATACATTAGTAGGATCTACTGGATCGGTAGGTTCATCATTGTCTGGATCCCATCCACCAGGAATATCGGTACCAATGTGCAACAGATCAGTAACTGTAAGATCGTAGATAGTATTACGCATTACTGAATAATAATTCTTACCGTCTACAGCGTTCTTGTAGTTCTTATCCTTAATGAAGTAGGTATAATACATGATACCCTCGGTATAAACCTTTACATTATACTTTACACGGAAATTAGAAATTTCAGTTTCTCTATCGGCAGCATTATAAGCAGTAGAAAGTTCAGTTTCTGCTGCTTGCAACTTTTGTACGTCATTATCGCCAGTAGCCTTATCAAAAGCATGAGGATAAGCTTTTTGCAGAGCATCCAATGTAGCAAAATACTTGCCATTGTAGCCATAGAAGCTACCTGTACCAGCCTTGTTGTCACTACCAGCTACAGTGGTCTTGAACTGGTAAACCAAACCTGTAGTGTTACCCATCAAAGCTTTATCTGTTGATGGGCGATTTTCCATACAGAAGATGCTTCCCTTTGAAGTAGATTCATAAGGATTGATAGTTGCATAAAGGTCTTTTACTACTGTAAAGGCATCAGCTGACTTGGTAACTGTACGGAAGTCTGTCAAGTGGTTGTAATACTCGCCACCACCGGCATTAGTTCCTTCGGCCAGTACAGGAGTCTGAAGCACGTTGAACCAAGGATAGCTAGCGCCCATATCGGCTGTAGAATTGCTCCACTTCTGCTGCAAGTTTACCTTAGTAGCACCATTCAATAACTTGAAGCCCTGCAAGGTTGCTGCTGTCAAGAACCCATTGGCATCTGTGATTTGATCAACATTTACAGCGGCGGCAGTACTTCTGATTTGCACAGCCAAACGATCCAAATGGATGGCTTCACAACGCGCTGGGTTATCATAGGTGTTATCCTCGGTAATGGTAAGATCTACACCTGCAACCTTGTCGGTTCCATTACATTCGTTGAACATGATAAAGTTGTTGTCTGCTGCATAGGCACTCTGCATCATCGCCTCGGTTACATTCTCAATGGTCTGACCTGTTAACACGGTACCTCCAGCATATTCCATGTTTGTTGTTGGATTGGCAATGGCATAAACTTCAAATTGACCTACCTGAGTAAGAACCACTTTGGTGCTTACACCATCGGTGGTAGCTATCAAGTCATCAGAAGAAATTAAATGTGACTCCACTACAGCGTGGGTAGACTTATCACACAAAAAAACCAACAGGCTTGAGATCTTGTTTTGTACATCGGTGCCAGGTTCTCTGCCATTCTCTCCAGCCTCTGTTCTTGTACTGGCTGTTGATTTAGGACCAACTACCTGCAATGACATGTACATACCAACCTTGTCATTCTTGTTAACATCTGGGGTTACTACATCATCGCTACTACACGATGTGAATGTTAGGGAAAGTGCGCCTATGGCCACTACTCCCAAGAATAATTTTTTTAAATTCATGATTTTTTTTAAAGTTTAAAACTGTTAATGGATAATTAATTATTTTTGAGTATTTTCAATCTGTTTCAGATTAGCCGAAGCGGCTTTTATGCCCATGCTCTGCGCTTTACGCATCAACTCTACGGCCTTTGTTTTATCGCCTTTCAACATAGCCAAAACGCCTCTTGCTAAAACACTTTCGCCACTATCGCCCGCTTTCTGCAAATACTTCTCTGCCGTAATCACATCGCCACGCTGCAATGCCGAGTTAGCAGCATTAAGATTGGCTATAGCATCTTGCGGGAACATACGTACCGCCGTGGCAAAAACCTCGTTATAGGCTTCACTGCCTGGCTCGTAAGTCTGCGCTACATTATACATTTCTTGCAAGCTGAGTTTCTGTGGGTGAGTACCTACCAACTTTTTGGCTTCTTCCAAATTAAATGAACGTACAGTAAACTCTACCCAGTAATCTGTTCTACGCAATGTAGGATAGCACTCATTCAGCAATCGGCGATAGACTTCAGGATAGGTAGACTTAATCTTCCATTCACGCCCATCAGGATCGCCGGCAAACTCGGACGACTTGATAATAGAGAGCAACTGCTTCTTCTCTGGCAAATTGCTTTTACGTACAAAGTCTTCTAACCCAGCCCAATTCTCTGCCTCATACGAAGTAGATATTGGATACTTGTTTTTTCCCAACAACATCTTCACAAAATCGGCTACTGCCTCGGTTCTCGACTTAGCCAAACGAGCATTATTTTGATAGCTACCTTCTGGCGAAGCATATCCTTTAAGGCGCATTCCTGTTATTGTAACATCCTGGTCGTTACGCACCTGTGATACGGTGTTCAGAATCTTCTGCAATTCAGTCTTATTGTTGAGATAAGATTCCTTAATTATACTCTGCGATACAGGGAAAGTAATGTAAGCCTGCCCCGATTCGCTACGATTTTTCACCGCCTCGGCTTTAGGCACAATGTATGCCAACACTGGGGTAAACGGTCTGGGTTCACTATGCTTAGCCAGCTCGTTAGCGTTAAAAGCCAACAAAGTTTTACAACATCCACAAAGGTCTTCATTGAGCATCAATGTAGATTCTCCCATCCATTCTTGATAAGGCACAGATGCTTCATAATGCACCGCCTGGGTATCAGAAGCTTTGTATACTTGCGACTTAGCTGAACTTTTGGAAGTATTGCGCAGATAGTGCAAGTAACTATTTCTACCCTTAATCTGCACGGCAGGTAGCTGAGCATTGCTTTCCATATTTTCCAATACCGGAGTTAACACGATAGTTTGGTTAGACTTGGTTTCCCATTGCTTATTTGGAACGATATCCATTGATACCATCATCAAGTCGGCTTTACGTTCTATCTTCACATGCTCTACAGAGGCTTTTCCTTTCAAAATCTCCTGAGCATTTAATGATTGTGCTACGCAAGTAAATGCTAATGCTGCTATATAATTAAATACAGTTTTCATACATGTCAGAGATTAAAAAACATAAACTAAATTAATTGCTGCTTTTGTAGGGCCCAAATAGTTGTGACTTTTACCTTTTGACACTTGAGTACCACAGGTTGCGCACTCGTAGTTGTCATAGCGAGAGTATGAATAACCCACGCCCAATTCGGCCTCTAAATTAAAATGCTCACCCAGCATCCAGGCATAACCATAGCCTATACCGGCCCCGGCAAACCATCCCTCATACCGATAGTCTTTTAATTGAGAAAAATCGGTACCTAACATCTTGAAATTTGCATTGATGTTGCCAAGGTTATACTGTCCGCCCTGCAAATGGAGTCCAAAGAAATGGCCACCCATCTTCTCACAGAGCCAATAACGCAACTCTGGCTGAACAAGCCAATGCTTTAATTTCTTGTTGTCCGAAAATGTCCAAGGATTATATCCACCAGACACATCAAGAGTCCACTTAGGGGCTAATGCTATTTCTATGCCCAAATTAGGGGTAGTAGTAGCCCAATAAGCCAGATTGGTCTTAACCGCCACGTCTTGCGCCTTCATTTCTTGCCAAGAAAAAGCCATCAGCAGAAAGCAAATTGTTTTAATACACTTGAACTTCATACTTGTATAATTAAATTATAGGTTCATATTTCGCTTTGTCATAATAGTATATATCTCCCTTTGAGAACGCATATTGCATTCCCAACATTGGGTATAGGGCGAACATCTTACACTGCAATATTGCCAGTAAAGAGTTTTTCACCAATAATAATTTGCTTGAAAAAGATATAGCTATAGATACAATAGCCGATATGGCAGAAAGAATAATTTTTCTACCATCAATAGTTTTGTGATAAAATAATGAGTATATTATACGCGCATATATGCGTGCATGTACTAATATTAAATTAGAGAGAGAGAGAGAGAGTGTGTGTGTGTGTGTGTGTGTGTGTTACACAATTATCCCACACTGCCAAATTATTAGCACACTTTTTTGTGAAAATTTGATGGAAATTATAGAAATATAAAGAAACGGTATTCTTGCTCCTTTTTTTAATTAAAAAAAGAAATATTTCCGTCATTTTTCCTATCCTTTGGTAGTAACAACGGGAATTGCTTAAATTCCTATTATTCCCTATCATAATTTATATATTACATTCTCAATCGAGGGCAAAATTATAATACGAAGCAACAAACTCTGCAACTTTTTAAGTTAATAATTGCTAAAGTGCGCATAAATGGCGCATTAACAGGAAAAATTCACTAAATATATATAATACACCTTATTATTATATAAGGGATGGGGTATGATGCGAAAAACGAAATGAAGTTTGCTACCGTATAACACCGCATTCTAAGAGACCTTTACCTTCTTCATCGAGCTCAATACCCAAGCCTATTACTTGGCGTTTGTCGGCCTTAAATGGTTCCATATATTGGCGGGCGAGTATCTGTTGCAAGGCGGCATCCTCTCCTCCGTTATTGCTCAGTTTTAGTTTGATAACGTAGATATAGCGCGAGGTTTGTACTACCATATCTATCCTTCCAGTAGCAATCATGCGCTCAACTTCTACCTTTAGACCAATGGCATTAAAAATGGTACTGATGATAAGGCGATACCGTTCCTCCATATCCATTGACTCAAGTTTCTTGTTGCTGTAAGGCACATCGGGTGAGCCGTGTTAGGGTGGTTCTATAAGAAAGAAAAAATCCGCAACTATGATCACCACAGCTACGGATTGATTTATCCAAATTACGGAGAGATTTTCCGAGCCGTTGGATAAGCGGCAGAATCACTAATAAAATACAAATACTTATCTTAATTCTTATAAAAATTACCACACTTCTTTATCTGCGTCCTCCCTGTTGTGGGCCACGTTTGCCCTGTCCGTGCTTTGCCAGACGGGTCATCATTTTGCGTTCCTGCTCATATACCTTTTCTATCTGTGCCTGAGTAAGAAATTTAGAATATTCCTTATAGTACTTTTGGCGGATATTCAGCAGTTTTTCGCTCATGGCAAAGCGCTGTTTTATACGCTCTTCGTTGTCTTGTTCAGACATTCCGGGTTTGCCGTGACGAGGACGTGGCCCCTGTGCCCAAACCTCTTTCTGACAGTCGCAGTAAGTCTTGATAAACTTTTCGGTAACAGCGTCACTGAAAGCCAGTTCGCTGGCAATGTGTTTGGCCTGAACTTCGGCCAGCTGTTCGCGAGACATACGCTGCTTTTGGTTAGGGCGTTGAGGGTCGGCCTGCTGGGCAAAAACGGTAACACTAGATGCAATCATGATGATTGCAAGAAAGAATGTTCTAAAAAGCTGTTTCATAATTTCTTTAATTTTATGGGGTTATACATTTATTCGTTAATAAAGATATCTTCTTGATATACATTAAGCAGATAAGTCTGGTCATCGGTAGAGAGTTGGCTAAAGGCCTGGTCTACATCGTTTAGAGAAGTATGGCTGGGGGCAGAAACTTTCATACTAACCACAAACACCAAGACTATAGATGCGGCTACGGCTATAGCGCTGCGCATAACCACGCTTAGCTTTGCAGGCTTGCGGCCTACCTGCAGTGTATTGGGGGCACCGGCAGAAGCAGTGCCTTGGAAATCAGGCTTTACGGCCTGCCAGATGTTATCTTCCATACTGTCGAAGAAGCCTTCTGGGGTAGTGTAAGGCATGCGTTTACCTATGTTGTCAAATTCAGTCTGGTTCATGATTATTCTTGTTTTAATCGTTTGCGTTCATGTATTTAATAATCTTCTCCTTGGCAATATGATAATTCATCTTGACAGAAGACGGGGTTGAGCTGGTAGCCATAGCTATCTCGTCATAGCTCAGTTCGTCGTAGTAGCGCATATTGAATGCCGCCTGCTGCTTGGTGGGCAGCGAGAGGATAGCCCTCTGCAGTTTCACCGCTTCAAGGTCGGTATAGTCTACATAGTTCTCGGCCATTATGCGGTTAGCCCCATTCTCATCGTCTTCGACAGAGATTTGCCCTTGTCGGCGAGTCTCTATCAGCCGGAGTGCCTCGTTGGTGGCTATTCTGAAAATCCAGGCTCGAAAGGAATTGTCGTCTCTGAACTTATCGAACGAGCGGAATATCCTGATAAAGGCTTCTTGCGTAGCATCTTGAGCATCATCGTGAGCAACAACCAGTCGGCGTATATGCCAGTATATGGGTTGCTTGTATTTCTGCATGAGTAGCCTGAACCCCATTTCGGTTTTTTCGCGAATAGCCTTTATAATATCTTTATCTTCGACCATTATAGGGTAGTTCTAAAAATTAGCTTTGCCTAATTTCGGAATTATTTCTGAGAACAATGTAGAAAGAGTCACTCTTATATTACATAAAGTTTCTTTTTGCCGCTTACAACCATCTTGATGGGGTTGTTCTTGCTTACTACAAAGGCGTCGAGTTCGGCCTGGGCTGTGGCTTTAGTCAAGCCCGTCATCTTACGATATTTAGATACGCTTAGCGTCTTATGGGTTTTCAAGTAAGCCATGGCCATCTCTAAGCGGTCTTTCTTGTTTAGCTTGTTTACATACTTAGTTACCACAGGGCGAGTTACAACCGTAGCAACCACCGGCCGATGATAGGCTACACGGGGTGCATGGCGATAATGGCGGGGCTGGGCAGAAACTGCTATCGTAACTATTGCCATCAGCATGGCAAACGAAACTTTCTTGATATTCATTATTGTCTTCATAATTGTAATCTCCTATATTATTTAATGTATAGTTCTACATGTGTGTGGACTAATTCCACTGTGTATAGCCATTAGTAAAGAGCTCTTTTTAATGGTCGCTACACATATATGACCCTATGGAAAATAGAAAGTAAAATCTAACTGTATTATTTTTATTGGTGCTTCTATAGGGGTATTTGTCAAATTAACCGTAGTTAACTAAATTCGACCGCATTTTCGTTAACCCCTGTTAATTTATAGATCAAGAACAAGTGCTATTTTTTTTCATGAAACATCGGGAAAAACTTGCTTTTTAGGGGCCATTCGTACCGCAAAATCTTTTCTGAGTTTCGCATTTTTGAATAATTTGCTTTGATTATTGGCAAATTATGATAATAATTGGCAAAACCAGGGTTGGATTTGCCTATTTTCCTATCAAATTCTGCCGTCGCAGAATTAAGCTTTAGTGCGCTAATAACTATCTCTACGATAGTAAAGACCATCTCTGTAACTGTAGAGATAGTCTTTAGAGTTATAATGGTAGTCTATATACAATTTTTAACCCGTTTTGTAGCTCTATGAATGGCCTAGAAGCAACCAACCTTAACTCTGTGCAAAAAAAATGCATTCTCGCGGCATTTGTTTTTTAACACTGATTAATAATTAATAGTCAGATAAAAAATGTACTTTTGCAACTGTAAATGTGCCAACAGATGAAAAAAGACAAAAAGTTTTTAGTGAAAGTATTGGTGTTGCTCTGTGTGGCATTCACCTTTGCAGCATGTAGCGATGACAATTCTAG
>CAVKSZ010000061.1:0-6996 GCA_963659135.1 Bulleidia sp.
CTTTAGACTAACAAGGATCTTTGCTTAATCCACACGTTTTTGCAGGTGACCCAATACTTTTGTAATGCTTTTCCTAAGAATGTATTGCTTCAGCATACTTTTACGCCCAAAAGTACTTGGCAGATATAGTCTGTAAAGTGGCTGCTGTAAATATTTTCACACTTTTATTGTTTTCTCTTAATTCATATCGGAAAAAAAATGTACATTTGCAGCATGAATATACCTGAAACTGCTAATGTGCAATGGAGTAGCACGGTGATAATTGCCGATGCCGATTTCATGGACAAAGTGGCATTCGACCTTATAGTTAATTTTGAGCGTATGATAGGTCGCCGCATTCCCAAGGGCGATATGAGTCAATGGGCTGTGTGTGCAGCTCTTGATGGAGGACTGCGCCCTGGTAAACACCAGACCCAAGTGGTGCTGATACACGACCGCAACAATATCCAAATAGATAATTTCGCCCCAAGCACTTACGCTACAGAACTTAACGGTCAGGCTTTTAACGACGAGCAGATGGGCGAATTTTCCTTTGCCGATGTGGCCACTGGTGAGTTTGCCAGCAATGGTGCTACTATGCTCGACATTCTGCGTAACCTTTTGCAGCATAGCGAGGTGAAGCGTATAGTGATAGTCCCCGACGATGCTGACGATGATACAATGATGACCCTGCGTACGGTTCTGCGCAGTGCCGACGATGATAAGCGAATCACCATGCTGGCTATGCAACCCATGACGGGCTTCGACTGCCGACAAGAGATACTAGGCTATTCTATCATGAAAGCATTGGGTATAAAATCTGAAGAAATAAAATAAACCGATATGAGCAGAATATTGATGATTGGCGCCGGAGGCGTCGCCACGGTAGCGGCATTCAAGATTAACCAGAATGCCGATGTGTTTACAGACTTTATGATTGCCAGTCGCCGCAAAGAGAAGTGCGACAAGATAGTACAGGCAATAGGCAACCCTAATATCAAAACGGCCCAGGTAGACGCTGACGATGTAGAGCAACTCAAGGCGTTGTTTAACGATTTCAAGCCTGAACTGGTTGTCAACCTTGCTTTGCCCTACCAAGACCTTACTATAATGGAGGCTTGCTTGGCTTGTGGCTGCAACTATCTGGACACTGCCAATTACGAACCTAAAGACGAAGCTCACTTTGAGTATAGTTGGCAGTGGGCTTATAAAGAGAAGTTCGAGAAGGCAGGCCTTACCGCTATTCTTGGTTGCGGCTTCGACCCTGGAGTGAGTGGCGTGTACACAGCTTATGCCGCCAAGCACCACTTTGACGAGATACATTATCTGGATATAGTAGACTGTAATGCCGGCAACCACCACAAGGCTTTTGCCACCAACTTCAATCCCGAAATCAATATTCGCGAAATTACCCAAAAGGGTCTTTATTATAAAGACGGACAATGGTTGGAAACCGACCCCTTGGCAGTACACCAACCTATAACCTATCCTAATATTGGTCCGCGCGAGAGTTATCTGATGCATCATGAAGAGTTAGAGAGCCTTGTTAAGAACTATCCTACTATCAAGCAGGCACGTTTCTGGATGACTTTCGGTCAGCAGTATCTTACTTATCTTGATTGCATTCAGAATTTGGGCATGTCGCGTATCGACGAGATGGAGTACGAGGCTCCGCTGGCCAACAATCCCGATAAGAAGGTTAAGGTAAAGATTGTTCCTCTGCAGTTCTTGAAAGCCGTATTGCCCAACCCACAGGATTTGGGCGAGAACTATGATGGCGAAACTTCTATAGGCTGCCGTATCCGTGGTGTAAAGGATGGCAAAGAGCGTACCTATTACGTATACAACAACTGCAAGCACCAGGATGCTTACCGCGAAACAGGCATGCAGGGTGTAAGTTATACCACTGGCGTGCCCGCCATGATAGGTGCTATGATGTTCTTCAAGGGACTTTGGCGCAAACCGGGTGTATGGAATGTAGAAGACTTCGACCCAGATCCATTTATGGAGCAGCTCAACAAGCAAGGCTTGCCTTGGAACGAGGTATTTGATGGCGATCTTGAATTATAAAATACTATATAATGGCAAAGAAAGAAACTACAGAAGAAATGCAGCTGGCGCAAGAGGGTAAACTCAAGGCACTACAGGCTGCAATGGCAAAGATAGAAAAAGACTTCGGCAAAGGCTCTATTATGAAGCTGGGCGACCAGACCGTAGAGAGTGTCGAGGTGATACCTACCGGCTCTATTACACTGGATGTGGCACTGGGCGTAGGCGGTTATCCTAAAGGGCGTATCATAGAGATTTACGGTCCCGAATCGTCTGGTAAGACCACGCTGGCCATCCATGCCATTGCCGAGGCACAGAAGCAGGGCGGTATAGCCGCATTTATTGATGCCGAGCATGCTTTCGACCGCTTCTATGCAGCCAAGTTGGGCGTAGATGTCGACAATCTATGGATTTCGCAGCCCGATAATGGCGAACAGGCTCTGCAGATAGCCGACCAGCTTATCAGTTCGGCTGCCGTAGATATTGTGGTTATCGACTCTGTAGCCGCTCTTACCCCCAAATCAGAGATTGAGGGCAGTATGGGCGATAACAAGGTAGGCCTGCAGGCTCGCCTTATGAGTCAGGCATTGCGCAAGCTCACCGCTACTATATCTAAGACCAATACCACTTGTATCTTTATCAACCAGCTACGCGAAAAGATAGGCGTAATGTTTGGCAACCCCGAGACTACTACGGGTGGTAATGCACTGAAGTTCTATGCTTCTGTTCGTCTGGATATACGCAAGGGCACACCTATTAAAGATGGCGATGCCGTGATAGGCAATCAGACTCGCGTAAAGATAGTTAAGAACAAGGTGGCTCCTCCTTTCCGCAAGGCAGAGTTTGATATTATGTTTGGCGAGGGCATCTCTAAGACCGGCGAAATACTTGATTTGGGCGTAGAGTACAATATTATCCAGAAGAGTGGTAGCTGGTTCTCGTACAACGGTGCCAAACTGGCTCAAGGACGCGATGCTACTAAGGCTCTGTTACTTGATAATCCCGAACTGTGCGAAGAACTTGAGGCTCTTATCAAGCAGGCACTTGACACTAAGAAAGATTAATATGTTGATAAGCTATAGCTAAGTTGTAGTTAAGCCCTCTCCATACAAGAGAGGGCTTTTTTATGCTCTGTATTCAATGTTGTCCTAAACGTTTCATAAAACGTTTAGAATAACATTGGCTAATAATATACATTACTTGATTTATATCGAGTAATTAGGCCTTTTTCGCAATAAAACCGGACGGATGATCGGGGGAGGGAATTGCTTAACTTTGTGCGATAAGTGTAAATGTATTCCGTATAAAATAACGTGACTTTACGCCAACATCTCGTTAATAACTAAAAAGGATGCAGTGAGGTCACTGCATCTACTATTACCACCCTATTAATACTGCTCACGGCCGTGGGCCGAAGGGTTTACGGCCGCAGTACAAATGGTTTATGGCCGTGGGCAGGTGGGCTGACGGCCGTGGGCAATCCAGAAACCATTATTAGGGCTACAACAGAAGTCGTAAAAGAAACTATCAATTACGTTAAAGCGGTACGACCAACGATAATACCTATTCTTCCCAAATCTTCTTGGGCATAAAGTCTTTGCAGAGATAGAATAGCCGTTTAAGTTTGCTGCGCATTAGGTTGGCTTTTACCTTGGCGCCGTCTATTGGGGGCATATTGCCAGTGGCAGGGAATGGTTCGTCTCTATGCAGTACATACTTCATAAACGAGGCCGACGTTATGCCGTATTTCAATAGGAACTGCGCACTGCCGTTGTTCTTCACTATGCGACCGGTAGAGCGAGCCTCAAAGTGGTAGACTCTACTTTTAGATACGCCCTTGAACAGTCGCACGCCTGCCAGCCACAGTTTGGCAGAGAAGTCGGGGTCGCTATACATACCTGGCGACAATTCTACACTGTATCCACCCACCAGGTCCCATACATCGCGGTGTACTACATTGGGCGGCCATGTAGCCCCCAACCAGTCGTGGTGTGGCAGAGAGGCATATTCTTGCAGTAATCGCTTCTCGTCGAATTCCTCTACGCTCTCGCCGTAGTTAGCCGGAGCTATCACACTCTTTGAGAAGAAGGGGCGCGGCTGTATCAGCGTGGCCGACAGAAACCACATCTTGTTGCCGCTGGCTCCACTTACCGCTTGAATTTCGTCCCAAAGGTATTTATCCCAAAGGGGGCATACATACATATCGTCGTTCATGTATAGTATATATTCTGTCTTCACCAATGGACGAAGAGCGTTAAGTGCAAAACATATACCTACGTTGGTGGGGCTCTGTACGTAGTCAAGCTGCTTTTCCTTTACATAATTAAGTGTGCCGTCGCTACCGTCGTTTACATATACTATTATCTGATGGTTAAACGACGAGTTCTTCTCAATGCTCTCTACACAGAGTTTCAGAAAGTTTAGATTGTTCCATGTAGGTATCAGTATGGAAAACAGGGGCGATGTATTTTCGGTCATATCAGTAGATATTGTGTCCATATATTATATTTTGTGGCTGTGGGCCTAATTTTACGATTGTTGCGCAAGATACAATGCTAACAAGCGCAGCAGGGTTTTACTTTGGGGCAAATACTTAAACAAGCACGCATTTGCCCATTGTTGTAAAATTACAGTTTTTCCACCAATATCCACGTTCATTCAGCTAAAAAAGCATAAGATTTTTGTTGATTTAACAGAATGTCGGCTCTTTTCCGTAAATTTGCGGTGTTATAGTAGCAAATATATACCTTAAGTAAATATTCAGAAAGCAACTATATGAATGATATCCAAAACAACGAACTATACCGCCGGGTACACTTCGCCGTAATGGCAATAGAAAGTGGAGCTAAGAACTTAGGCATCACGGGCAAAGATATGCACGATCGGTTGCAGAACCAAGGGCTTATTCATAATCGTTTATTCAAGCGATACGAAGAATTGCATACGCAGAGCTTGCAGTGGGTAGCAGACGACATCTGCGAAACACTATTAAACTGGGAGGCAGAGCAATGACTATTTATATCACGGTTCGTATACAGAGGTATCTGCCCCACTCGTAAAGTTGGGCAGAACCAAAGTAGACTTTGGTCAAGGTTTCTATCTAACTATGCTACAAACACAAGCTGAAGCTTGGGCAAAGACTATATCCGAACGAAAGAAAAAAGGTACGCAAGCAATTGTTTCAACATTTACCCTAAACATGGAGGGTATAAGAGAAGACGGTTATCGCATCAAGACTTTCGAGACCTACAATCTAGAATGGCTGGAGTATGTGATAGACTGCCGCAGAGGCGGAATGCTACAGAGCCAATATGATATGGTAGAGGGCGGTGTGGCCAACGACAACGTCATTGACACTGTAGAAGACTACGAAAACGGGGTAATCACTGCCGAGCAAGCATTAGGACAGTTGAAATATAAGGCCGTAAACCATCAGCTTTGCATACTCAATCAGGACATTGTTGACAAATACCTAACGTTTGTTTCATCAACCATCGTAAAGGAGGATTAAGCCACTATGAGAGACAATGTATTATGGCGCAAACAGAGTCGCATCATCATGCTACTGGCAGACACTTTGCACATCAGTGCTGAACGGGCACTCGACCTATTTTATTCCACCCAGGTATACCAACAACTTACCAACCCGGAGTCGGGCTTACAACTAATGAGCGACCAGTATATTATGGAAGACCTCATCAACGAACTCCGTAAATAAAATTGTAGCCCCCAGCGAGAAGAACATATCCACCTAAGACGATTTTGCAAATGCCATTCTGCCCTACTTATAGCTTCGGTAGATACTTCATGAGAGAAACGTCAATTAGACCGCAACCAATCTTCTATTTGCTCTATGGTTGCATCTTTGAATATCACTTTTTTATTCTTATCCAGAAGATATAAATTAGGTATAGCCGGCAAATCGTATGCATCACGGTTTGTAGCCTCAGCATAACGCGTTACTAGCCACGGTTTGGGTAAAGTAGACACATGCTTTTGATATGCAGACAGATCTTCGTCGGGGTAAATAGCCACCACTTTAATTGTACCAGCTTCTGACAGTCTATTAAATATAGCTGAGTGAGTAATATAAGCAGATATAGTTTGGCAAGCATTACAATCGGGATTAAAGAAGTAGAGCAATATATAGTTGGCCTTTATATCTGACAGCCTAAGCGTTAGATTCTCCCGGGTAATAAGCGTGATATCAGAAGCCTGTGTTCCGGGTTGGTTCATTAGGGCTTTCTGTAATTGATATTGGTATCGCACTTTTTCGATATCCTCTAACTTGGGAGCCGCAATGAGTGCCTTTAATATAGGTATATACAACTGCTCATTACGATAAGGCGAATTAGGGTCGTGAAAATAGAGTTCGGCCAATTGGCCTAATCTTTTTTGCATCATAGGATATTCGTTGCCATAAGTAATTACAGTAGCCGCAGCGTTTTGCCTATCCTTTAGCTGCAATTGCTCTAACAACGGAAACCAGTTAACAAATACTTGTTCTAAAGCTACCGAATCGGCAACCCATTTGTTATTGGCATAGTTTAATCCTTGCCAATAATGGTCTGCCAAGTACTTTAAGCGGGCTTCCTTGCCTGTAATCATCACCGGAATACAGGGTGGGGAAAATACACAAGTATCTTCCCCACTTACGTTTCTGCCATATACTGACGTTGAACAGAATATGACAAACAACACAAACAAACTTATACGGATCATTGTTGTCTAGCTCTTACACATCTCACAACACAGGCATGATTGGTCATAGCACCACTACCAAATTCATACTCATTCTTATTGCTTTTCTTCTTAAAACTCTGTCCATGTCCTCCATGAGTATTATCTATATGATCAAAATGCCAATAATAACCACCAATACCTATATTGCCAAGCGTGCCATCCACACTACGGAAGCCAGAAGCGGGCCACCAAACTGTAGAAGACCAGGTACCCCCCTTTTTATCG
>CAVKSZ010000062.1:0-6302 GCA_963659135.1 Bulleidia sp.
CTCAATTTTCTTGCATATTATGCGGCTTCGCCGCAATCTTCTGCAAACTTAGAGTGTTTTTCATGTTGGTGTGCGTTGGTGGGACAGATCGTAGACGATTGTGTGCTGCTGTTGTAGCCAAATTTAAATGTAGGGGAGAGATGTAATGGCGAATTTTGTTTACATTCTCTTTCTCTGTATTCTTGATCAAATACGTATAGAACTAATTGGCAGTATTTCGGCTCTTGATATTTTTGTGCTATTGTATACATGGTTATACATAATGAAGAATAGGGGATTGGGCGTATTCAGGCGCGATGCCGAGATAGTTAGGGTGTCTAAATACTTCTTGGTATTGTTACTTGTGCAGATAGTAAGCGAACTGATAGTTGACAATACCATACAGAATGCACTTAAGGGAATAGGCGTTACGCTGATGTGTTATGTCAAGTTCTTGTTTGTATTGGGGCTGTTTTTCAAGTCTAAATCCAATATTGTATTTTTCTTGTTAGGAACGTTGATAGCTAATATTCTGTTTTTCCGGGTAAATGATTTGTTTGGTTTTGGAGAGATGGATGTAGAGGTAGAGAATATGAAAACAGGCGAAGGCTTGGCTATGGCATATTTTAAGTTTAAAATAAGTCCGCTAATTAATAGTGCTGCTATATTATTATCGGTATTAACTGGCCATAGAACTAACAAGGTAGCTATAGCCTTTATCGTGATTGGGGCGATTACTATTGTGTTGGGTGCGCGAAGTAGTGGATTAATACTACTTGTCAGTGGGGCTATTCCTCTACTTATGTATGAGCATATAAAGTGGAATCGCAAGAAGATAGTTATTGCTTGTGTAGCAGTTGTAGCTGTGGGTACTTACTCTTATAGAACATATATTGATAAAGTACTTTCGGGAGCTATTAATAGCGGTAATACCCATATCCAGATTAGCAAGATGGACAATCCTTATAGTCTACTTGAGTTATTGAAGTATGGTCGTACCGAATCAATTGTAGGTCTCTCTGCATTTGCCGATTCTCCCTTGATAGGCTGGGGCGCCTGGCCAAAGGATCCCGGGATGCGCTATAATTCTATGCTCTTTGAGATACAAAACACAAGACAGGATAAACGGGTTGATGCAGATATAATACCTACCCACTCAGTTGTGGTGGGGTATGGCGTGTATAATGGCGTGTTGGCTATGCTGATGGCGGTGGTAATTATAGTTTTCTTCGTGAAGCGAGGAGTCTTGGCTTTACGCCATCAGAATATATTCGCGTTTGTGCTTTCAAGTAGTCTTGTTGGATTGATATGGGACGGATTGTTCTCTCCCATATCTTCTATGCGCTTTCAGTTTGTACTCTATTTTGCCAGTATCTATTATGTGTACAAGATGATGCAATATCCTATGCTTGCCCGCAGGTATGGATACATCAAAGATTCAAAATAATTGGAATATGGAAGAAATTAAACATGTAGACCTATCGCATTACAGCGAAGAGAAACCTCATCATAAGAAGCAAATATTATGGCGAGTAGCCAATATGACGCTATTCCGGTGGTTAGCATTACCGCACCTTAATCTACTGCGTATTTTGCTTCTTCGACTTTTTGGAGCAAAGATATCTTCTACTGCTCATGTATATGCATCGTGTAAAATTTGGGCTCCATGGAATTTACAGATGGGCGATTATAGTTGTTTAGCAAGGTATGTAGAGGTATATAATAAGGATAAGGTGACTATAGCAGATAATGTGGTGATTTCGCAGGGTAGCGTGCTATGTACGGCATCGCACGATATAACTTTATCATCTAATAAAATGGTTACTGCTCCTATTACAATAGAACATTCAGTATGGGTAGCCTCTGGCTGTTTTATAGGTATGGGTGTAACTCTTGGTGAAGGAGCAGTAGTAGGCGCGCGTGCTTGTGTTTTCAAAGATGTTGAAGCCTGGACCGTAGTGGGCGGGAATCCGGCTCGCTATATTAAGAAACGTATATTAAAGAGTGAGTCATAGTAGCGCACTCAAACATAAATACTATGCAAGATATAAAAGTAACCATTATAACCGCCTGCTACAATCGTGTACAAACTATAGGAAGGGCGATAGAAAGTGTACTCTCTCAAGATTATACCAATATTGAATATATTGTAGTTGATGGTGGGTCTACCGATGGTACGCTTGATGTTATAAGCAATTATAAAGATAGACTTTCGTACTTGATAAGCGAACCAGATAATGGCATGTACGAGGCTATTAATAAAGGTATTAGTTTGGCATCAGGCGATGTGATAGGACTCCTTCATTCTGACGATGTACTTTATGCAGATACCATTATATCCCAAATGGTAGAAATAATGGAAGCGACCGATGCAGAGATGCTTTATGGCGATGGGTTGTTTGTGCAAGGCAATAGGGTTGTACGCAATTGGATAAGCGGTCGCAATAGAAGATTGAAATTACTTACTGGCTGGCTACCATTGCATCCTACATGTTATGTGCGTCGTTCGGTTTATAAGGAATATGGTATGTACATCGAAAAATACAAAATAGCCTCTGATACCGAATGGTTGTTTCGTATGTTGTATGTTAACCAAATCAAAACGGTTTACATGCATCGCTATATTGTAAAGATGCAGATGGGCGGTCTTTCTACTTCCGGCTCGCATTGCAGTATGATGTGGCGTGAGGATACGGCTATATATCGCTCCTTTCATCTACCAGGCTTGCTTATGAAGGTAATGAAAATGATGTGGAAAATACCTCAGTTTATGCCATTTAGTAATAAGAGGGTTGAGGCTAATAAGATACCTAATACTGTTGATGCGACAGTATTGCAACTTCTTCGTAGCGCCTTGTGGCACAATGTTAAGTTGCCGTCAATGTATGAAGCAAATATGTTGACCAATATTCTTCAGACTGCACGCCATCAAGCCGTGTCAGCCCTCGTTTCACAGGCAATACTTGATGGCAATGTGCGCACCAATGATGATGGTGCTTTAGAGATTATGTCAATTCTTGTAAGTCATCAGCGCCATGCAGCGGCTAAAGATGCACGTGTGGCAATGATAGCTAAGTTGATGAAGCAGGCAGAGATTCCTTATATAATATTTAAAGGTCAAGTTGCGGCGCGCTATTATCCACAGGTTTATCTCCGTAGTGTGGGAGATATTGATTTTGCAGTTCCTTTCTCATATTATGAAAAGTCCAAACTGATGATAGAGGAATTGTTGAAAGTGCCTGTAGTTGATGATAGGCTGGACAAGCATGCGGCATTCTTTTATGAGAAAACTCGTTTTGAAATGCATCATCGTGTAGAGACCTTTGGGTACAATCGTCATCAAACTCTATTTGATAGTTGGATAGCCGTAGAACAGAAATCACCGCGTATATTAAAAATAGATGGAGTAGATGTACATGCACTATCGCCATTAATGGATATAATAGTAATTTTCAAACATCTATTTAATCATTTATTAGTCGAAGGGGTAGGGTTGCGGCAGATATGCGATTTGGCGTTGGCATTGGATAGAAACAGAGGACTTTATGATGAGGCTATTCTTTCCAAACGGCTCCACCAAATAGGGTATTATCGAGGCTTTAAGGCCATGGGGGCATTGATGGTAGATTATATCGGGTTATCACAAAATAGTTTTCCTTTTGAACTCACACCTAAAGATAGCAGATGGGGGCGCATTATATTAAAAGAAGTTCTAACTGGGGGGAATTTTGGTAAATACGGTCGTGATAATCATTCTCCGGGTTGGCGTAAGAGCATCGAGACGGCTTGGATAGCCATGTGTCATTGCTTTAAGTTTTTACCTTTAGCCCCGGTAGACATTCTGTTCCTTATTCCTCGTCGTATAGGTATATCGTTAAGAAAGTACATCCATTGTTGAATACCAACTTATTATTTATTTTTGGTATAATAATACTGTCCCTTTTTCTGTGTTTGTCGACCGAATTCTATGGCGTGGGTAGGGCAGTAGTGATAGCATGAGAAGCAAGTAAGGCATTGCTGGTTGTGTTTCCATATAGGAGTGTGTCCTTTTCCGCCTTCAATATCATCAACGGGGCATACAGTTGCACATTTTCCACATTGTATACACCGGTTGGTGTCTACATGGAAACGCTTGTCTGTAATAAGACGATTAACAAAGAAACTGCCTACAGGACCGCTGAAGAAGGCGGGTATAGGTCCTTTTACAAGTTGTCTTACCCCGATTTTTTTCGGAATAATTACATCTTTAATAAATGTGGCCAAATCTTTTTTTGCTTTTTCCTTTTTTGCAGTTTCTTTCTCTGTAGTGTCAACATCCATAAAGGGTAGTCCTACATACGATTCAGGCATAATTAGCGTAAGGGCAGAGTCGACCACTAACCTGTGTGGTTTTAAATCAGATTCCAGTATTTCTACAGCTTTACCAATACTGTCGCCTGCAGTATATATGATATAGGTATATATACTGCCAGAATGTATGAAATGGCAGCGGGAAAGAAATTGGCGAACTATTACAGGTGGGCGCCATCCATGTACGGGGATAATAACCCCTAAACACTCTCCATCGGCGAGTGTATAAGTCATATCGGTGTTAAGTTCGTCGGGAATAAAGTGTAATTTATCGTTAAGCTTAGCACTCACCTGTGATGCAACCCATTTTGTATTACCCGTGCCAGAAAAATAGAATATCATGTGACAAAATTAGAAATAATATAAAAAAACACAAAAAAAAATACGTTCTATCTGTAAACATTTCGTAAATTTGCGGTAATTGTAACTATTGATTAGAATTAAATTGAGATGAGCAAATTTGATTTGTCTAATATAAAATATGTTGAGATTCCGGCAAAGGGAATATTCCGTTTTCTTCGTTTTTCGGTAGATGATAAAGCCTATATAGTTAAAACTCTGAAAGAAGAGTTTGGTGATAGGCGTCAGTATGTAGCCCTGCTGAAAAAGGAGTTTGAGGCCGTAACCAAATTGCAGAGTTCTTTTCTTCCTACCTATTATGAACTGATAGAAGATAGTCCATTTGGCAGATGTATAGTAGAAGAATATATAGAAGGACGTAATATAACCGAATATTTAAAAGAACACCATACAGAGGAAGAGCAAGAACAAGTTGCCCATCAGTTGATTGATGCTCTGCAAAGTGTTCATCGTCGTTTTGCTGTCCATCGAAATTTGAATCCAAATAACGTTATAGTCACCAAGCAAGATGATAAAGTAAGGCTTATCGGTTATCGTCCGTCATTTGCCGACGAGATACAAGCACCGTATACATCAACTCGCTTTTTAGCTCCAGAACAGAAAGATGAAACTGTAGCGGTAGACACGCGTTCTGATATTTATTCTTTAGGACTAATACTCAAACAGATGACCTTGCCTGCTTATTTTGTGCCAGTTGTAAGCAAGTGTTGTAGTTTGGGGCGTACAGATAGATACATGTATGCCGAGGATATAACTACGGCTCTTTATGCCCGGCCTTCGGTCGATTTTTTTCGGATTTTCAAGTGGAGTGCTTTAGTTGTAGTTGCAGTATTGCTGGTTGGAGGTGTAGTGTATTTCGCCAAGAATATAAATTTCAGTTCAGATGAAACACCCGAGGAAGCTACTTCTTATATGCTTACTGATACGTTGGCGACTGATACCACTAAAGTTGTTGTTGCCGCGGCTGACACTACTATTGTGTCTACTCAATCAAACTACAAAGTGGATAGTGTAAAACAAGTTATTGCAGCCCAACTGGAAGCAATATATGCCAACACCCAAGGTGATTCTGCAGCAGTTCGCAAACGTATAGATAGAAAAGTTCGTAATTGTTATCATATTATGCTGCATAGCTTGGGAACTATTACTCCTGAAGAGCGTGATGCTATTGATCAATATTTTGCCAAATACCGTCGCAACAAAGATGCACAGATAGTCATTGAACTCAGTCGCCATTCGTAACGGGGCTTTGAGTTCAATGAGTTTTTTAGTTATGGCCGTACCTTCTTACAATATGTAGGGATGTGGCTTTTTTATATTTCAGCTGAGAGTTTTATTCATAAGGCAAAAATAGCAATATTATTGAATTGTTAAAACCACAACAATCTTATCTGAGCCTAATTTATGCGTATCCCCAATAATTATCGGGTGAGCCTGCGTATCCCCAATAATTATCGGGTGAGCCCCAATAATTATCGGGTGAGCCCCGTTTTACCGGATAGCAATAATATAGAAACAAAAAAGCAGTCAAGATTTCTCTTAACTGCTTCATTCTTAAGGTGGTACCACCAGGAATCGAACCGGGGACACAAGGATTTTCAGTCCTTTGCTCT
>CAVKSZ010000063.1:0-5437 GCA_963659135.1 Bulleidia sp.
ATATTGATAGGTCTGGCTTTGTCAGTCTGCTTTTGTGCATTTGCTCAAAATGAACCATCTTGTTGCAATTCGTCTCAAGAAAACCATACTTCTATAAAACAACAAGGAGAAGTATCTAAGGAAATGGTAGAGATAAATTGTCCTGGACATGGAATAGTTGTATTTCCCGCCTCTATGGCAGCTGCAGGGCATCATATGCCATGTTGTGAAAATGGTGAACGTAATAATTTTATAAAGATTAACTGTCCTGGGCATGGTGACGTGCTGGTATATAAAAGTCTTTATAATGCAGGGCATCATATGCCATGTTGCGAAAAAGCAAAACCGAGAAAAATAGATGCCGCCGGTGAGCATACAAATTGTGAAGACGAGACTATTTACGACTTAGCCGAAGTAGCTGTTGTACGAAAAAAAGCTACGGTAGCCCGATTGAATGGTGCCGAAAATGGAATGAATATAGGTCAAGAAGAACTATTTAAGGCAGCATGCTGTAATTTAGGTGAGAGTTTTACTACAAATCCTTCTGTTGATGTATCTTACAACGATGCCACTACAGGAGCAAGACAAATAAAATTACTTGGACTCTCGGGTACCTATGTGCAGATGCTTACAGAGAATATTCCAAACTTTAGAGGGGCGAGTGCTCCATATGCACTTGGTTATGTGCCAGGTACTTGGATGAAAGGAATTCAGGTGTCCAAAGGAGCGGCTTCTGTAAAAAATGGCTACGAGTCTATCACTGGTCAAATTAATATAGATTACAAGAAGCCTGAGGATAAGCCTTATGTGGAAGCCAATCTTTTCGGTGATACTAAAAGCCGTATAGAAGTTAATGCCGATGCGAATATGCATCTAAATCATAATCTGAGTGCCAATATTCTGTTGCATTATGAGAATAGTATGGCAAACCATGACGATAATGGTGATGGTTTCTTGGATAAACCTAAAGTAGAGCAGTACAATTTGCAGAGTAGATGGTTATATCGTAAAGGTATATATATGCTCCATGCTGGTATTTCAGGATTAAAAGAACACCGTTGGAGTGGTCAGATGGCGCAACACCATACAGGAAATCTTCGGCTCTATACCATAGGTCTTAATACCAATCGCTATGAGGCGTATGCCAAGAATGCTTTTGTTCTAGATGCTGAGCATGCTACTAATATAGCTCTTATAACCTCAGCCTCTATGCACCAGCTTCGGTCTAATTACGGCATAAAATGGTATGATGTAAACGAAAAGAATATCTATGGATCTTTAGTTTTTGAGAGCAATCTTACCAAGCAGCATAATATATCTGTAGGATTGAATATCAACTATGATTATATAGGACAAAGATATCATGAGGGTAATATCAGCGAGTCATATTCAGTCAATCTTGATAAATGGGCCGAGCGTGAAACCGTGCCAGGTGCTTATATACAATATACTTATACTCTCGGTCATACAATTACAGCAATGGCTGGACTTCGAATAGACAATAGCTCTCTTTATGGTACGTTTTATACGCCTCGTTTCCATCTTAAATATATGCCTACAGATATTCTTACTTTGCGACTATCAGCCGGAAAAGGGTATCGTTCACCCCACGCTTTGGCCGAGAATAACTACCTCTTGGCTAGCGGTCGACAACTTAATATAGGTAAATTAGAACAAGAAGCTGCATGGAATACTGGCGTGAGCATGGCTCTGAATATACCTTTAGGTAACGAAACTTTAAAGGTCAATGCAGAGTATTATTATACTCGTTTTTCAAATCAAATGGTTGTAGATTATGACACCAATCATCAGTATATAAGTATTGATAATCTGCATGGACGTTCATTTTCACATACCTTTCAGATAGATGCAAGTTATGTATTGTTCCGTGCCTTGACACTCACTGCTGCTTATCGTCTGAATGATGTTAAGACTACTTATGGTGGAGTACTACGTGAGCGACCTTTGACTAGCAAGTATAAAGGATTGTTTACGGCTTCGTATAAAACACCAAATGGTCATTGGCAGATAGATGGAACTCTTCAAATGAATGGTGGAGGGCGTATGCCACAACCATATCAATTAATTGATGGCGCTCTATCATGGGATTATCGTTTCAAAGCTTACGAACAGATGAGCGCCCAAATAACCCGTTGGTTTAAACACTGGTCTATATACGTAGGAGGAGAAAATCTTACTGCGTTTACCCAGCAAACAAGTATATTTGGAGCCAATAATCCATGGAGCTCAGATTTTGAACCTACCTTGGTATGGGGACCAGTTCATGGCCGTATGTTCTATGCCGGTGTTCGGGTTAATCTATGATGCAAAAAGAGTTCTGTTAATTTCTGATCTAATATAATAGAACTCTTTTTTATGTATTTGCGTTTCTTGCAACGTTTACAAAAAAAGCATTGGTGGTTAGAATTGCCACCAATGCTTTTTGTTTGAAGAATGTTTTTCCTCGATTAGGCTTTTTCGTTCTTCTCGTAGGATATCTTGCCACGTTTTGTGGTTGTGTATCATTTGATATATTTGCCCCCAATCTGGTAAACCACCTATATTGCGATCGTCAATCCACATGTCTACTTTAAGCTTACGCGAGAAATGATTGTTCCATTCTTTTTTTTCTTCAGGATAGTCTTTATTGACGGCGTAAAATTCAACACCATGTTTGCGGCACCAGTTAACAGCTTCGTCAAGTAGTTCACCTTCTCGAACAGTCCATAATATAAGTTTATGTTGTTCTTTAATGAGCATTTTTAGTGTTTCTGTTGCAAAAGGTAGTTCCTCGCCGATTTTTGGGTATTCGTGGGTAACTATCGTTCCATCGAAGTCTACAGCAATAGTCATGTTGTGGTTTTAATATTTGAAATTCGTATTATGTATGTATTATGATTCCATTAAGCAAATTAATGCTTAACGGAATCATCGGTGTTACTTCCATAGTGGCTCTTGCTGTAGTTGCCATACGAACCATATGAACTATTTCCATATCTACCATAGCGGCCGTACTTGCCATATTTTCCATATTTCCCATAGCCATAATAGTACCCGTATTTTTTCTTAGACATATCTACACCATTGAGTACAATAGACATTTTGGGTAATTTCTTCGTGTCAGAAAGTTCGTTGATTAGATTGAAACTTTCTTTGGCGGTATAGTCGGCGCGGCACATATATACAGTGGCATCGGCTATTCTACCAATCTGAAGTGTATCGGTAACCAAACCTACAGGAGCGGTATCAATAAGAATATAGTCGTAATATAGTTTAAGTTCGTTGATAATCTTGTCAAGACTTTTTCGGGCAACTAACTCAGCCGGGTTGGGTGGAATAGGACCTGCCATAAGTAGATCAAGGTTGTTATTAACACCCGATGGGAGAATCTGTTTATTAATATCTTCCCATGTTGGCTCTTCCTTTGTCAAGAGGTTTGTAATACCATGCACTTTGTCGTTAATTTCAAAGAGCTCAGCCAATCGGGGTTTGCGGATATCAAGACCAATGAGCAGAATTTTCTTGCCTAACAAGGCAAAACTAATGGCGAGGTTGGCGCAGTTGAATGTTTTTCCTTCACCCGATGTGGTAGAGGTAAAGAGAACAACTTTTTCACCCTCTTTCATAGTAAATTGTAGATTGGTGCGCATAGAACGGAAGATCTCTTCCATAGTGTTGTTTTGGTTCTCGTGCACTACTATGTCTGCTTTAGTCTTTGAACTTTCGCTGGCAATAGCTACATCGGCAATAATAGGTAACTTGGTAAGTTTTTCAACATCTTCATGACCTTCAATTTTGTAGCGTAGTAGTTGTATAAGGAATAACAATGCAGCGGGGATACCAATACCTAGTATTAACGCTGCTAGTAATATAATAGTGCCCTTTGGTCTAATTTTTCCAATCAAATCTGGGGTGTCAATCAATTTGCCTTTGTCTACCGTAGATGCTAAAGAAATAGAGTTTTCTTCACGCTTTTGCAACAACATTACATACAATGCTGATTTAACCTCTTGCTGGCGTCCTATCTGTGTAAGAATTCGTTCTTGTTCTGGAGTCTCCGTCATTCTTCCAGAGTTGCGATTCAGCTCACGTTCAACTTTATTTAGTTGTATTTCGGCATTGAGTTTGGCTTGGTTCATTGCCACACTTATGCTTTGGCGAAGTTCGTCGAGTTGATTGGTAAGCGGGATAATTGCCGGTGAAGACTCTGATGCGCTATTGAGTAGGCGGCTACGGTTGAGGGATATTTCATTGTATTTTGAGATGAGGGTAGTAACTGAAGCATCGGTGATACCTACGTTGGCAGGCAATACAGCATAGTCTTTGCTTGCATTCATAGTTTCACGTAGGCTGTTGATGAGCTCTACCTGCATTTGTGCCTCTGATAGCTTCTGCTGATACTGGCTGACATTAACTATGTTTTGGCTGGAATTCAACTTTATATCAACCAATTGGTTTCGCTTCTTGTAGTCTTCAAGAGTTCCTTCTGTATTGCCCAGCTCTGCATTAAGTTTTTCAATACGTTCGTTGATAAATTCTTCAGTACGGCGGGCAACTTCGTTCTTATCTTCATTGGCTTGCCGGTTATATACTATGGCCAATTGGCGCAGATAGTCGGTGGCGCGTAACGGGACTTCATCATTGAGAGTTATTTGGGCTATGGTTGTAGTTTTGGACGTAGGAGATACCTCAAGCGCCTTCAAATATTTGTATGATATCATGTGGGGTGATACAATTAGTACTTTCATAGTCTCGCCATCTGTCATCTGTGGGCTGGCGTTGCGTGACAAGCTAATCAGTCCTACTTTTGTGCCTATGGTTGCTGGTAGACTATTAAAAGACTTGTCTATTTGGTATTCTATATCTTTCTCCCCTTCCATTAGGGGTTTGAAGTAGGTGCCAGTTATATGGTATTTCCCATTGTCGTATTTGATTTTTAGCATGATAGGACTCTTTAGTAGCTCTAAATGAGTTGGGTCCATATCTACGTTTATAGGATTATTATGGTATGCTATTTGGTATTTGATTCTACCCTTACGGTAATATGTAACATATAGTTTCAGATCTCTTGCAGCCTGCTCTGCCAACAAGCGTGAAGACAATACCTCCATCTCGTTGTCAAATCCGTTGCTTGCTTCTACTAATCCTAAGTTAGCAGCTTGGGCAATACGGCTTCCTGAACGGTAGCGTGAGTTGTTGTCATCGTTTTTGATGAGCATTTTGGTTGTGGCCTGATATACCGGTGTGGCATAGCGTAGGTATATGGCTGCAATACCTACACAGATAATTACAGAAAGAAGAAACCATTTCCAATAGAGTACAGCTATCTTGATGATGTCTTGATAGTTTAAAGAACTTTGTTCCTGGTCTCTAATTTCTTCTGGAATTACATTTTTTACGTTTTCCATTTTATTTATTTTTTTTTATTTTGTCAATGATATGAGATATTGTCCGTACT
>CAVKSZ010000064.1:0-5132 GCA_963659135.1 Bulleidia sp.
TTCTGTGCGAAACTCTCCTTCCGGTACTGCGGCATCACGGCACGGTAGTCGTACTCGGTATCAAACTTTGACTCTGCGTTGTAGCACTCAGTGAGTAGTCCGTTTGCCAAGGGCGAGAACGCCACGAAGCCCACGCCCAACTCATGACATACAGGAAAAAGGCTCTCGTGCCAACGTGCCATCATCGAATAGCGGTTTTGTATGGCAGTGACGGGGCACACCTTATGGGCACGGCGCAGATAATCCTCCGTGGTTTCGGATATTCCCCAATGCAGAATCTTGCCTTCTTTGATAAGGCTGGACATGGTGTCCGCCACCACTTCCGGCTCCACTTCCTTATCTATGCGGTGTTGATAATATAGGTCGATATGGTCGGTGCGAAGTCGGCGTAGCGAACCCTCTACCGAACGGCGTATCGACTCGGGCCGACCGTCGGTGATGATGTCGTGATTGCTTGCGAGGTCGGGGCGAGCGAAGCGAATGCCGCACTTGGTGGCAATGACCACCTTGTCGCGATACTTCTGCAAAGCCTCGCCCACCACTTCCTCGTTATAGTTCGGATTGTCGGGCGTGCCGTACAGTTCGGCGGTATCGAAGAACGTATAGCCCATGTCCACCGCCTCGGCAAGCAGTTCTATCATCTCATCCTTGTCGGCAGGTCGGCCATAAGCGTGGCTCATGCCCATGCAGCCTAATCCCACGGCAGACACACGCATTCCGCTCATTCCTAATGTTCTGAATTTCATAGTTTCCTGATGTGAATATTTCAGCACTTACTTTATCATGTTTATCGTTCTCAGCCACGAGTCCACACCGCCAGTGCTGCTGCCACTCGTGCCATAGCCCGTAAGATGGTTGGCTGTTGCGGTCAGAGTGTTGAGTTTCTGGAGTGTGGCGTCACGCCCCGTCGAGGCATAGGTACAGAACGGGATGACCGTCTTGCCCTCGAAGCTGTAGGTCTCGCAGAACGTGGACATAATCATCGGGGCAGTCTGCCACCATACGGGACAACCGATAAACACATAGTCGTACTGGGAGAAGTCGGCATCGGTCTCCTTCAGAGCCGGACGTGCATCGGTGTCCAGTTCGTTGCGTGCCACGGTGTAGGCCAACTCGTTGTAATTGGTTGTGTAGGGAGTGGCGGGCTGAATCTCATAGAGCGTGCCGCCCGTGAGTTGCGCAATGCGCGTAGCCACGATGCGTGTGTTGCCACTCCACGAGAAGTAAGCTACAAGAATCTTGCTGTTGTCTGATGGGGCTTCGGGATTGACAACCGTTTCTTTGTTATCGTTATTGTCATCGCCATTGTCGCTTGAGCAAGCGGCGAAGCAGAAGACTGCGATAGCCGTCATAAGAGCAAATAAAATTTTCTTCATAATCATCTAAATTAATAATATCAATCGTCCATTTTCCAGTTGAGCATGAACTGTTCGGCTTGCTTGTAGTCCATGTTGAAGAAGCGTTTCTCCTTGTTCAAGCTGCGCATCTGTGCCATCTCGTCGTCGGTCAGCGAGAAATCGAACACGCTGATGTTCTCCTTTATGTAGTCGTGACGTGTGGCACCAGGGATGACGGAGAAGCCCTCCTGGATGTGCCAACGGATGATAACCTGTGCTGGCGTCTTGCCGTGAGCCTTGGCGATGTCTTGGATGGTAGGGTCTTTGAACAATGCGCCGTTCGACATCTCGCCGCCAAGCGGAAACCAACATTCCATCTGTATGTTGTATTTCTTTGCCATGTCCTGCCAGTACGTGCGCTGTGCGTAAGGATGAAGCTCTATCTGCATCACGGCTGGCTTTATCTCAGAATTGTCCACGATGGCGTGGAAGAGCGAATGCTTTACAATTTGCTGCGCAGAGCCTTCGCTTGACTCTTGTTGGTCGCCATACCTTCGTAAGAGAATCCGTACATCCCTGCAAAACGGCTCATGGTGTATTCGCCATCGTCAAGCATCATCTTTGTAGGGGCGGCTCCCTGATAGAGGAAGAAGAGTTTCTTTCCCTTGAACGTACCTGGCTCTATCGGACCGTAGAAACGTTCCAAGAAAGTGCGCATTGAGGCACAGATATTGTGCCAATATACAGGTGAGCCCATCACTACGACATCTGCTTCCTTCATTTTCTTGTAAATCTCGTCAAACTGATCGCCATCAAGTGTTTGTCCGTAGAAGTTGATACGATAGTCGGTGAGAGCGATGGTTTCATATTCCTTACCCTCAAGCAGGGTTTTTGCAAGGGCAGCTGTGTTGCCGTCGCGATTGGGACTGCCGTTGATAAACAGAATTTTCTCTGTTTGTTGCGTATTCGTTTGTTTCATACTTCCACTTTTAGAAGATTTGCCCAAGGCAAAAGCTGTAGCTGCGAAAAACACGAGGAGTGTGGCGCACAGCACGATTGTTTTCTTTGTCATACCTATTATATATATTGTTTGATTTCGCCCATAATATAAACGCCTTGTCCGGCCTTGTCTATATTCGTAACCGCCATCTCACTTAGAGAATATGCCTTTGTGTCACTTTTCTTATCAACAGATACCCCATTTACGTCTGCAACGATGTTACTTACATCAATTCGGCCGAGCCAATTCACGAGCATCCGTTTCCCATTCAGTACTTGCATTCCCAAGACAATAGTCAAGAGCAATGCCACAAATAAAAATTTCTTCATTGTTCTATCATTTTAAGTTTTCTGTTGCAAAGTTATGGTGGTTTACCAATAATGGTTTTACGATAAATGCGGATAGAACTACCATTTTTTCATAATCTTTAGAATCCGGTGTTGTATAGTTATGGTAGTCCTATAAAATAGCTTATTTGATTTTTAAGTCCCTTAATAAATATACCACAATAACAAGCTATATAGCGCAATAGCAAAAAAATATTATCACTAATTAAAAAAATGTGGAAAAAGGTTGGAGATACGAAAAACAACGCATAACTTTGTAATATCATAATAATATCGTTTTATAACTATTACGACTATGAAAAATCAAGAGTTTGAATTCAAGGGAACTACCCTTAACGGCTTTGTAATGTTGTTTGCCATTTTGGCAGATGTAGTAGTATCGGCCCTGCTCGTAGCTTTCGGCATAGAGTACGAGGATGTATGGCTACTAACGCCCGGATGTGTGTTGGCTGTGATTGCGGTATTGGGCTTTTGCGGCTTTGTAATGATAGAGCCCAACGAGGCGCGCGTAATGATGTTCTTTGGTAAGTACAAGGGTACTTTCAAAAAGGTAGGCTATTCGTGGGTTAACCCCTTCTACACTGCCAAGAAGCTATCGCTACGTGCCCGTAATATTGATGCCCAGCCCATCAAGGTTAACGACAAACAGGGCAACCCCGTCATGATTGGTATGGTACTGGTATGGAAACTGAAAGATACCTACAAGGCTATGTTCGAGATTGACGCCCAAACCATGGCCAGCAACGCCACCTCTGTAGGAGTAAACGTAAACAGCATGATGAAGGCCTTTGAAAACTTTGTCAAAATACAGGGCGACGCAGCCTTAAGACAGATGGCGGGGCAATATGCTTACGACAATGCCAACAGTACCGACGAGCTGACTCTACGAAGCGGAGGCGATGAGATAAACGATGTACTCAAAAGCGAACTTGAAGAGCGCCTAACCATGGCTGGTATAGAGGTAGTAGAGGCTCGCATCAATTACTTGGCCTACGCCCCCGAGATAGCTGCCGTAATGCTGCGACGCCAACAAGCCGACGCCATTATTGCCGCTCGCGAAAAGATAGTAGAAGGTGCTGTAAGCATGGTCAAGATGGCTCTCAACAAGTTGGCCCAAGACAACGTAGTAGAACTTGACGACGACAAGAAGGCCGCCATGATAAGCAACCTAATGGTAGTACTCTGTGGCGACGATGCCGCACAACCCGTAGTAAACACCGGCACTCTAAACATGTAAGCTATAACCTATGGCAAAAGAGAAAACAAAACCTTTTGTCCTGCGACTCGATAGCGCCACGATGAGCGCTGTAGAGAAGTGGGCTGCCGATGAATTCCGCAGTACTAACGGACAACTGCAATGGATTATCACCGAGGCCCTACGCAAGTCAAAACGGTTGCCAAAACATAGTACAAACAACCAACAAGAGACCAAAGAACAACAAGAATAACAGTGTAAGACGGGCAAATATTACTGCCCACTAAAGTAAGAATTAAGGCTGACACTTCTCACGAAGTTGTCAGCCTTTTTTGTGAAAAATTTAGCCACAAAAGGAAAAAATATATTAAAAAACAATGATTTTTGGATTTTCTTGTTATCTTTGCAACTACCAATATGATCTACGCTAGGGAAATGGCGATCTTAGAAAACTATAAAACTTACCGACACAAAGGTCATAATTATTAATTATAAAAGTATATCCATCTACGCTACATAAACTATTAAGTTAACACCTGAACTATGGAAAAATTTAATTCTACACGTGATGTGGCGCGCGAATTGGCGCGAAAATATAGCACAATGACTCACGGAGAACTGGATATATTGGAAAGTATCCTTATACCCCGTAAGTATCTGAAAGGACAAATGATTTTGTCTGAAGGCGATGTATGTACCGAAATTCTATACGTAGCCAAAGGTATGACACGCCAATTCTATTTCAAGAATGGCAAAGAGCTTACCGAGCATATTGCGGTAGAAGGAAAAATAGTAATGTGCATAGAGAGTCTATTCAAAGAAGAGCCTACCCATCTACAGATAGAGGCACTTGAACCCACATGGGTCTTCGCCATGCCTAAAGCACGCCTGGAAGAGGTAGCCCTGCACAACGTAAACATACAGATACTCTATCGCAAAATATTAGAAGAGAGCCTTATAGCCTCACAGGTACATGCTGACTTGGTTCGCTTTGAGACATCACAAGACCGTTATCAGAAACTATGCAAGATTATGCCTCAGGTTATACTCCGTGCGCCGCTTACTTATATTGCCAGCTATCTGCAAATGACTCCTGAAACACTGAGCCGAGTACGCACAGCCGCCCTCAAGAAATAACAATTCTACATAATATAAACCATACAGCCCTGCATGCTTGTAGCGTGCAGGGCTGTATGGTTTTATATAGGTAGCTTTTAAGAGTGGCAATTATAGCCTCCACTATAAACTATATG
>CAVKSZ010000065.1:0-2595 GCA_963659135.1 Bulleidia sp.
GGGCAGTATATAAAACCTAAATTAAACTTATTGTCAATAGTGCCGTTGGGTTGTTGCTAAATGTCTAGAAGTCACAAAAAAAATGAAATCTCAAAGCATTTAAAAATGAAAGAGCCGTGTTGTCCCTTAATTAAAAACTTTGGCTAATAGCACCGTATTCCGATTTTTTTATCTATTTTTGAAACTTAATATGGCTTTTTGTGGCATGGTAGGCATTTGTGCTTACATCACGATTACCCTTAAAAATATAGAAATTATGGAAAAGTATAAGCTACAGAACTTGAAGAGGATAGAATTCCTTATGGTATTTCTGGCCATGGTGGCTGGCGGAATATTTGCCGGCAGTTGTTCGTCGGCCGATGATAACAAGGCTTGTTGTCAGCTGGTTGCCGAAAATATTTCAGCCCAAGTAGTAGACAATGATAAGGGTGTTACTACCAATGGATTCTTCTCTGCACTGAATAGTAAACTACAGGGTAAAAGCGGAGAGTATACCGGTGAAGATGGACTGGTAAAGGCAAAGAAAGTAGCTGATGAGGCTGTTGCCGAGTTTGAGCGCACCGATATGCAGGGCGTGTACTACTACGGCCGATTTGCTGTAAACTGCCTGCAGAATGGTGCTGTAGAGCAGGTAAAGCTAAGCGAGTATGTCAATAAGCAACTGGGTAAAGACATTCTGCTTAAGGCACTGGCACACATAGCTACCGCCAATCCCGACGGCTTTACCGTTAATGCTATCACACTAGAACCCGTAACCAAGGGTTATGCCGTATCTTTAGAGGCCACTCAAAACAGTTTTGGCACAGAGGGATTGGCTCGCGTTATTGATTATGTAACTACGCATAGCGATGTTAACGCTTATGGCGGATGGTTGAACTCTGATAACAACCAATACTATTACGATGCCACGGTTATCTGTACTACGCGCGATGAGGCCGAATCACTGGCTCGGCAAAACCATCAGATAGCTTATTTCGATTTGGAAAATATGGAGGAAATAAGACTCTGAGCGTATGGCGTCTATGCATGTAGTCGACTTTATAGTATTCCTTATCTTTACGATAGGGGTGGTGATATTCGGTTGTTCGTTCTACCGCAAGAGCGACTCTGCCGATCATTATACCGCTGCGGGTCGAAGCATGCCTGGATGGGTGGTAGGCATGTCTATCTTTGCTACCTATGTAAGTAGTATTTCGTATATAGGTTATCCAGGCAAGGCTTTTGCCGGCAACTGGAATGCTTTTGTTTTTAGTCTTTCTATTCCCGTAGCTTCATTCCTTGCTGCCCGCTATTTTGTGCCGTTCTATCGGCGTGGTGGAAGCGTGTCGGCTTACACCTTCTTAGAACATCGTTTTGGTGCATGGGCTCGCTTGTATGCCTCGGCTTGCTATCTGCTTACCCAGATAGCCCGTATGGGCAGCATACTCTATCTTTTGGCTGTGCCTATGTATATTCTTATGGGTTGGAATATACATGTAGTGATAGTGGCTACATCGCTGGCCATTATTGTGTATTCGGTGCTTGGCGGTATCAAGGCCGTGATATGGACCGATGCTGTGCAGGGTTTTATTCTTATAGGCGGTGCGTTGCTCTGTTTGATACTCATTGTGGTGGGCATACCGGGTGGAGTTCAGCATGCCATTGATTTGGCTATCCATGCGCCTGGTGGCAATAAGTTTAGCTTAGGCAGCTTTGGTACCGACCTTACCCAAAGTACCTTTTGGATGTGTTTGGTTTATGGCATTTTTATCAATCTGCAGAACTACGGCATAGACCAAAACTATGTGCAGCGCTATCATGCCGCCCGTGATATGCGGGCTGCACAGTTCTCTGCTACGTTTGGTGGCTATCTGTTTATACCCGTATCGGCAGTGTTCTTTCTTATAGGTACGGCTCTTTACTGTTATTATACCGCACAGCCCGGTCTGCTTCCTGTCAATGTGGCTACACGCCCCGATTATGTTTTCCCTTATTTTATTGTCAACGCCCTGCCTGTAGGACTGCGCGGATTGCTTATAGCTTCTATTTTTGCGGCGGGCATGAGTACCGTGGCTACCAGTATTACCAGTTCGGCTACGATAGTGCTAACCGACTATTGCCGGCGCTTTATGCCCCGTATATCGGCAAAGGGCGAGGTACGCGTGCTGCATGTAGCCAGCGTATTAACCGGAGTGGCGGGTATGGTGGTAGCCATAGCCATGCTCAGCGTAGAGAGTATTATTGATGCCTGGTGGAAGATATCAAGCGTTTTTAGCGGTGGTATGTTGGGATTGTTTCTCTTAGGTTGGCTTTCTCCGCGTACTACCCGTGTTCAGGCGTTCTGTGGTGTAGTGGTAGGAGTGGCTGTGATAGCATGGATATCGCTTGCCGATGTGCTAGATTTGCCGGGCGTTCACTTGCACGAATATTTGGCTATTGTGCTGGGTACCACGGCTATCTTTGTTACTGGTTTTCTGCTTACTTTCTTAATGAAGATGCAAGAGGGTGGTAATGTGCAAAGCAAGAATAAAGAATAAACTTTATTCTTGCTTCTCTCTCGCTTAATATTTTCTTCTTCTATCCCATACCTGTATCCTTACTTCTTTGATGATGTAA
>CAVKSZ010000065.1:2983-4854 GCA_963659135.1 Bulleidia sp.
GTGTTTGGATTATGCCGATACACATAATGACCAGTAGTAAAATCTTTTTCATTCTCTACAGAGTTTAATGTTAATATATTTGCTGTCCTGTTTTTTATAAGCGCCTAAAGGTACAACCGTTACTATATCTCCGCCCGGCAGTTGTTTGGTTAACTTCTGTTCTGCATTAGGGTGTTTGTTATAGTCAAATGGTTTATAGTACATGCAAATATACATAAAATGCAGAATAGTATGCTGATATATTTTTTCATTTTGCGTTAATTAGGTGGAATTAGTTAAATTGAAGGGATGCTTATTGGAATGTTGGGTGTATGTGGCTTGTTTTGTCCGTTTCGTCCCTTTATGGTATCGTTTTTAGAACATGTGGATTCCTTTACATATGTGTTGTTGGCACAAGGAATTATAAACGTTAAGGTTGCTACACATAACAGCGTGATGAGTAATAGTGGATGTTTCATATGCGTTTTTTTTGATATTTTGTTTGCAAATGTAAAGAATAGCTTAGGTTACTTCCAAGAAAAACATTTCACAAAATTGGTAAGCTATTTCACATTTAGTTCACAAGTATTTCACAAATATATGATAATACGTTGACAATAAGCTATTAGCATATTTCTCAATATATTTACATAATAATTGGAATATTTTTATATTTACTCTTTGCTTATATGCTACATTTTATCAAAAATGGTATATGGTGATGCCGAGTAACACATTTTTTTGATTGCCGACGACATTTAGGACTATACTTTCTGTTAGACATCGAAAAAATATGGCTAATTAAAATGTTGTATCAAATATTATCTATATTTTTGCTCCATGAAAAATATCGGCGTACATATGGCAATGGGGCTGATGGCGATATTTTTATTGTTGTCATCATGCAGACGTATACAATCGCCAGGAATGATGGATGGGATAGACAGCCTTACTTATACCCGGCCAGAACTAGCCTTGGCCAGACTTGATAGTATGCGCTTGATGGTTGAATATATGACAAAGTCTGATAGAATGATGTATCAACTGTTGCGTGTAAAGGCCAAGTTTAAGGCTTATCAGCCTATAGGTAAGGATTCTATAATAGAACAAGTAGCCGATTATTTCTACGATAATGGTACTGATTACCAGCGTATGAATGCCTATTATCTTTTGGGCAATTATTATGCGCAACATGGCGATGCACCAAAGGCACTTGCAAGTCTTAATAAGGCTACAGATTATGCCGATACGTTACACGATACACGGGCGTTGATGCTGATACATGGTATGACGCAAGATTTGTATGAGAATGTATATCTCTTTGATGATGCCCGCAGAGAAATGAACCAAGCTATACATTATGCCTTGCAGAGTGGCGACACAGTATCGGCATTGATATACAAGGAAAATATACCTTGGCTATATTCTATGACCAATCAGTATGATAGTGCTGGAATAGCTGCTGCTGAGTTGTATCAAGAATGGGGGAGAACTAAGGGTGGTAAGGATAATACACTTGTGTTGTCGTATAGTATCGATGCCCTACTCAATAAGAGTGACTGGACAAATGCAAAAGCCTGTTTGGACATTTATGAACGTAATTTTTATAATGCCAATGTCAATACATCAGGGTTGCGTCATATTTTATACGATTACAAGGTGCGGTATTATATTGGCGTAGGCAAGCCAGACTCTGCATTATATTGGCTACGCAAGCAACAGCAGGCTAACAGTTCATTTGGGAACAGGGCGTGGATTTGTAGAAACTATATGAACCTATATAGGCAGTTGGGTAATGCAGATTCTGTGGCAAAATATGCCGAATTATATTGTAGTTATAGCGACTCTACGCTAGTAGGACTTAATGTGGGTAGGGTGGCACAGATAAAGGG
>CAVKSZ010000066.1:0-4814 GCA_963659135.1 Bulleidia sp.
CTGAAATAGACAAGGCTGCTCTTGGTTTTCCTTTGGGTTGGGAAAACGAACCACTGTGGAAATAATAGATGTGTGGTGACTACAGATTACCCCACATATTTTGTAAATTTTGATGTAATAGAAGGTTAAATACGTTAAATCTTCACCTTTTCGTATCTAAACAGAATCCATATTGCCACTTTTCTACCGTTTAGAGCGTATAATATTGATAATCAACTAATAATAGATACTATAGTTTTAATAAAACTAATTTTGATAATGGTTTTAACTTGAAGTATTGTTAAAAACGGGATGCAAGCCCAAAATTTCCTTGCTCTGGACAGCGCCCTGAGTCGTCCGTATGGTTGCCGTAATACCTTTCTACTAGTGGCAGAATGCTAGGGGGGACCATATCCTCAATAGACAGTCCATGAGCCACACGCTGGCGAATCTCGGTACTGCTTATGGGGTAAAGCGGAGCTTGTACTGCCGTTACCGATGGAGGCATAGTGGTGACATCTATAGTATATCCGGGGCGGGGGTATACAGCTATGCGGTAATTGTCGATAATACGCTGACTGTTGGCCCATCGGTCGAAAGCCAACCAGTTGTCGGCACCAATAAGAAGGGTAAAAAGGGCGTTGGGATAACGTTCAGACAAATGGCTGAGCGTATTCCACATATACGAAGGGCGCGGCAGATGCATCTCGCAGTCGCTTGCCTTTAGCCCAGGCTCATCAGCTAGGGCCATAGTTGTAAGCTGGTAACGCTCTTCATCGGCCAACAGGTCGTTGGCATCGGCTTTAAAGGGATTAAGGGGCGATACTACAAACCATATTTCGTCTAGTTCAAGACTGGTAAGCAGATGGCGCGCCAAGGCAATATGTCCGCAATGCACGGGGTTAAACGAACCGCCAAATATACCTATCTGCTTAACGCCGTTTGTAATATCGCCTTCCATATAAAAATAGCTATGCTATTGCTAAATTATTCTTGTACAAAGCGGCTTACCAACTGGTAAACCTCTTGTTTGGCTTTGTCTAGGTCGTCGTTAACTACTACGTGGTCGAACCGTGGCGCAAAAGTAAGCTCGTAAGCGGCCTTGTCTACACGCTGGGCAATGGCCTCGGGTGTATCGGTGGCACGCGATATAAGTCGGCGGCGCAATTCTTCTATCGAAGGTGGCTGTACAAAGATGCTCAAGGCACGATTGCCGTAAAACTCCTTGATATTACATCCGCCCTTTACATCTACATCGAACAGTACATTCTCGCCCCGCTGGGTCTGCGAGTCTACTTGGCTCTTTAGAGTGCCATAGAAACGACCCTCGTACACCTCTTCGTATTCCAGGAAGTCACCACTGGCAATACGCTGGCGGAACTCATCGGGCGAGATAAAAAAATACTCTACCCCATTCTGCTCGGTACCGCGCGGTGCACGCGATGTACAACTGATAGAAAAAGCTAAATTCAGTTCGGGATGTTCGGCCATAAGCCATTGTACCAATGTACTCTTGCCAGAGCCTGATGGGGCACAGAATATAATCAGTTTGCCTTGCTTTACCATAATCATCTACTTACAATGCGTTGAGAACCTGCTCCTTAATCTGCTCCAACTCGTCTTTCATCTTCACCACTATGTTCTGCATTTCTGCCTGGTTGCTCTTAGACCCCGTGGTGTTAATCTCACGACCCATTTCTTGTGCTATAAAGCCAAGTTTCTTGCCGTTGGCCTGGTCTTCAGCCATGGTTTGGCGGAAGTAGTTAAGATGGTTAGCCAAACGCTGTTTCTCTTCGCTAATATCCAACTTCTCAATATAGTAGATAAGTTCTTGCTCCAGACGGTTGTTGTCGTAACTGGCCTCGGGCAACTGCTCCAGCCCTTTCACTATCTGCTCGCGAATCTTCTGCACGCGGGCTTTTTCAAAAGGTTCAATGCTGGCCAATAACTGCTCTATATTGTCTATTTTCTCGTTAAACTTGCGCTCAAGTGCTGCACCCTCTTGACGTCTGAAGGCTACCAGTGCATCTATTGCATTTTGTATAGTTTGGCAAGCCACTGCCCACTCTTCGGGTTCCAGCACCTCGGCTTCGGTTTTCGAAGTAACATCGGGCAAGCGCAGCAGGGTATAGAACCAGTCTTTAGGTTCGGGTATACCCGTCTTTGCGGCAATATCTTTAATCTGGCGGTAATAGTTGTCTATCAGGGCCACGTTAATGGTAGAGGCATTGGCCATATCGTCTTTCTCTATCCATATAGAGAAGTCTACTTTACCCCTTACAAGTGTACGGGTAAGCATCTGGCGTATCTCCATCTCTTTTTCACGATATAAGGGAGCTATACGGGTAGAAAGGTCCATGGTTTTACTGTTGAGCGATTTTACTTCAACATTGATTTTCTTTTCACCATAAGTTAGGACTGCCTTGCCGTAGCCCGTCATTGACTGTATCATAGTTCGTAACGCGTTAAATTTCTGCAAAAGTAACAAAATTGTAGGAAAAAAACTGTAAATTTGCAGTTATTTAGAAAATTAAATTCATGTCGTGCATATTAAACATTGAAACGAGCACCAACGTATGCTCTGTATCGGTGAGCGAAAACGGCACCTGTATCTTCAATCAGGAAGATCATACAGGCCCAAACCACAACGAATTGCTGGGAACTTATGTAGATGAAGCACTCTCGTTTGCCGAGAGCCACGCCATACCGCTTGATGCCGTAGCCGTAAGCAGTGGCCCGGGGTCGTACACCGGTTTGCGCATAGGCACGTCTATGGCTAAGGGCATAGCCTATGGTAGAGGGGTACAGTTGGTTTCGGTGCCTACACTAGAACTGCTATGTGTACCCGTATTGCTTCAAGAGATGGTTACCGACGATAATGCGCTGCTCTGCCCTATGATAGATGCCCGCCGCATGGAGGTTTACGCACAACTCTTTGACCGCGCTCTGCACGAGATACGTCCCATACAGGCCGATGTGGTAACTACAGACACTTACAAAGAATATCTAGACGAGCACCCCGTATACTTCTTTGGCAACGGCGCCGAAAAGTGTATGGACACCATTGCTCACCCCAATGCACACTATATAGCCGGCATAGATGCCCTGGCCAAATACATGTTTCCACTGGCCGAACGACGGTTGGCCAACAAGCAGGTAGAAGACGTGGCATACTTTGTGCCATTCTATCTGAAAGACTTTGTGGCCACCAAACCAAAGAAACTGCTCTAACTGGCCCAGGTACACCTTTATATTATATAACCACTATATGCAAATAGAAGGACTTGACTACAATACCCAGCGCGAGAAGCTAACACTTCCCGAATATGGGCGCGAAATACAAAAAATGGTAGAATACGCCATGACTCTGCCTACCAAGCAACAACGGCAACAGTGCGCCAACACTATAGTGGCCACCATGGGGCGTATGTATCCTGGCAACCACGCAAGCGCAGACTACAAGCTGAAGCTATGGGACCATCTGGCTATTATGAGTCACTTTGAGCTTGATATAGACTGGCCCTACGATATAAAGACGGCCCACTCTGTAGAAACCAAGCCCGCTCCCATGGAATACCCCATGCAGCACATACCCGTAAGGCATTATGGCAAGATGATTTTCGAACTGTTTGAGAAACTCAAGACCATGAAGCCGGGTAAAGAGCGCGACCGTCTTACACAGCTTACCGCCAACCAGATGAAACGCTGCCTGTACCAATGGAGCCACGGCTCGTCTGACGATGAGAAAGTGGCATCAGACTTAGCCAACTTTACCGATGGCAAGATACAGCTTGACCTAAGTAAATTCAAATTCGAGAAGATAGACACCCGCGAATTTACTACAGAGAAGAAGCGTAACAACCGCAAAAAATAACCCTACCCCCAATAAAGTCAATGGAGTCATTTATCATCGAAGGTGGACACGGACTGTCTGGCGAGATTACGCCACAGGGAGCCAAGAATGAGGCACTTGAGGTAATCTGTGCCTGTCTGCTTACAACCGAGCCGGTAAGAATAACCAATATCCCCGAGATACTGGATGTATGCAATCTTATCAAGCTATTGCAAGATATGGGGGTAAAAGTAGTTCGTAACGCCCCACACGACTATACCTTTACTGCGGCTAACATCAATCTAGACTATCTGTCGAGCGATGAGTTTGTACGTAAAAGTGCATCGCTCAGAGGCTCGGTAATGACCATCGGTCCACTTCTGGGCAAGTACGGACAAGCCACCGTGGCTCAGCCAGGTGGTGATAAGATAGGCCGTCGCCGACTGGATACCCACTTTATAGGTTTCCGCCAGTTGGGTGCACAGTTTACCCACAACGCTCAGCGCAATGTATTTACCATTAAGGGCGACAACCTGCAAGGATGCTACATGCTGTTAGACGAAGCGTCGGTTACCGGTACTGCCAATATCATTATGGCATCGGTATTGGCGCATGGCACAACTATCATATACAACGCTGCCTGCGAACCATACATTCAGCAATTATGCCGAATGCTCAACCGTATGGGCGCACGTATCAGCGGCATAGCCTCTAATCTGCTTACCATAGAGGGCGTAGGCGCACTGCATAGTGCCGAGCACACCATACTGCCCGATATGATAGAGGTAGGCTCGTTTATCGGCATGGCAGCCATGGCGGGTAATGGCGTACGCATCAAGAATGTATCGTTACCCAACTTAGGTATGATTCCCGATGCCTTCCGTAGATTGGGCATTAAGATAGAAGTAGACGGCGACGACCTGTTTATTCCCGAGCAGCCCCACTACGAAGTAGATTCGTTTATTGACGGCTCTATTATGACCCTGTCAGATGCTCCATGGCC
>CAVKSZ010000067.1:0-4567 GCA_963659135.1 Bulleidia sp.
ATTATAGCCTCCACTATAAACTATATGTCAATATACGCGCTCACCAAATATAGCCGTTCCTACACGCACCATATTAGACCCATGTTTTACGGCTATGGCATAATCACCACTCATTCCCCACGAGCGGCAACAGAACCACGGACTATCGGAGAAATACTTGTTTTTAACCTCATTAAAGAAGCCGTGTGCCTTGTCCATCTCTTGGGCTATCTGATGGCTATCATCGATAAACGAAGCCATCATCATAATTCCACATATCTGCACATGCTGCATCTGTCGCCACTGGCCATCATCAAGCAGTGCGCGGCAGTCGTCTATAGTAAGTCCATACTTGGTAGCTTCTTCAGCTATATGCAGCTCTAGCAATACCCGTATGCATCTGCCACAACGTGTACCCTGCTTGTCTATCTCGCGCAGCAAGCGTAGAGAGTCTACAGACTCTATCATGCCTATATAGGGCGCAATGTATTTTACCTTATTGGTCTGCAAATGACCTATAAAATGCCAATCTATATCCTTGGGCAATGCAGCTGCCTTACGGGCCAATTCCTGCTCATGGCTCTCCCCAAACACACGCTGTCCAGCATTATAGGCAGCCGTGATATAAGCCTCAGGGTGATACTTACTCACCGCCGTCAGGCTTACGCCTTCGGGCAACCGAGCCTTAACAGCCAGCAAGTTTTTAGCCACATCTATCGGCATTACTGCGCCTCCTCGTATTCTGGTTTATCGTCGCGCTCTTGCTTGGTAGAAGATTTATGTTCAAACACATCCATAATACGAGTCTCGCTGATATTGGCAATAACATAATCTATCATGGTTCCGCCCATCACCTCGTCTATGTTCTTGATAGCACCGTTAATAGTTGCAGCCTGTACCAGATAAGTTACACTCGAGCGTTTCTCTTTTTCTGTTTTTTCATCGATAGTGATAAACTGCAGTTTGGTTTTATACCAGCGGTCGTCGTTAGCATTTTCGCTGAAGAATATTTCTCCGTAGGCAGCGGGATTGATGTTTTTCACCTCAAATTCACCACTGATATATGCCGACATCTCACGGGTAATGGCCTCCTCGGCTTCGCCAAAGCTTAGAGCATCTACCACATAGAGTTCATTTACTTTTTTTAGCATTCCGTCTTCCATTGTCTTTTCATAGCGGACGGTTGTTTCAAACCAATTGGCTGTTCTACTTCTCATATTATCCTTTAATTATTATTGTCTAGTTATAGGGTGATTCTATAGTGCAAAGTTAACTACTTTTTTGCACAACGTAGTGCTAACTGACATAAAAAGATTAGCAATACGTCAAATAAAAACAATATAATTTTGCACAATTAATAATTATATATACATTTGCAAAATAACTGTTATAAACGCAAAAAAATGAGAAAAACACTATTTGTTATTTTCTTTATTTTTTTGATAGCTTCATGTAATAATAAAAAATATAATTACGAAGCTTATTCCGTTGTAAAAAAATGGACGGGGCGAACAATTTGTGCCATACCATCATCTAACTATTTTGTATACTCAAATAATAAAAAACAATCTAAACTTTCGACCAACATAAAAAATAGCTTCAAAATACTTATCTATATAAATGAGTCGGAGTCGGAAAGTTGTAGATTGCATCTTTATGAATGGGCTGACTTTTTTAAAGAAGTTAATTCTATCTCAAGGAATGTAACCAAATTAATTATCGTAAAACCAAAAAACAAATTCGCATTTATACAAACTTTACAAGATTACAATTTCCAATATCCTGTATATCCTTAAATTAGCAGATGGACTCCTCACATATGCTAATTTAAGGTAATTTCAAAAAGATATTGTCATGGCACACATTTTATTCAAATATAACAATATAAATTATAAGGTCATTGCTATATGTGTAATGGCATTCTTATCTGCACATATTTATGGGCAAACTTCCAATACTACCTCGTACAAAATAACGGGTAACCTATATGATGAAGCCACACATGACCCCGAGATGGCAGCTACCATCTTTATTACGTCCAAACAACGTCCAAAAGATATTATCAAAAAAGCTGCAGCCGACATAAACGGCAAGTTTACCTTATATGTTTCTCATACGGGTGATTATATACTTACTGCTTCTGTATTGGGCAAAAAAGCCACTACAGTTAATTTCACAATTGCGCCATCTGACACACTTATTTCATTAGGAGACATTTACTTGTCTGATGATGTAAAACTATTGAAAGAAGTACAAGTACTAGCTCAGAAGCCTCTAGTAACAATGGATGTTGACAAGCTTACTTACGATGTTGCATCCGACCCCGATGCACAAACAATGATGACCTCAGAAATGTTGACTAAAGTACCACTGCTTGACGTTGATGGCAACGGCAATATAAGAATGAACGGTACAACCAATTTTCTTATTCTACAAAATGGACGCCGAACAGCCATAACGCGTCACCCAAAAGATATTCTGCGCTCATTACCAGCTCAATTAATTAAGAGCATAGAGGTAATCACTTCTCCTGGAGCAAAATACGATGCCGAGGGGATAGGCGGAATTATCAACATAGTGATGCAACGAAGATACGAAGGACATCTTACTAATGTTAACGGCACCGTTAATAATATGGGGATCAACACTGGTGTTTCTACAACTACCAAAATTAATCATTTCTCTATAGATGGTTACATTAGCTACAACCGCATACTTACACCTACTGGTGGTGAAAATAGACAAACCTATAATTACGCTTCTGAAAGCAAAGCCCACCAATCCGATTGGGACAGAGAGAAATCGCGCGGAAACACCGAATTTGCAGATATTAATGCAAGCTACGAAATTGACACCCTACAATTGTTTACCCTTTCGCTATCGGGTATGGGTAGCCAGCAACATTCTCCATCGTGGGGAAATACTGAAATGTGGAACCGTAACAACAACAAATTGGCATATTCTTACCGTAAAGACAACACATTAAAACAATCATTTGTCAATGGCACTGCAGGTATTGACTATCAGCGTATAGGCCGCAGAAACAAGCTACGTACAACAACTATTTCTTACCAAATAAGTACCAACCCACAATGGACAAAAGGTACTACACAATATTATGATATCGTAAACAATCTAAGCGAAGACATCGTTGACGAGTTACAGCTTTACGACAACCGAACCAACTACAATAATCAATGTATAGAACACACATTACAAATTGACTACACTTCACCACTGGACAAATATCAAACGTTGGAAACGGGTATGAAATATATAGCACGTAACAACGAAAGTACATCAGATGTATATGATGCCAAGAACAACTACGAGGACTATAACTACAATAGTGAGCGCAGTAATCACTACAAGAATCGTAACGACATTCTTGCTGCATATCTTAGTTACACTTACCGTGGTTCCAAGATTTCTGTCATGCCCGGTCTACGCTACGAATATACCTATCAAGACATACGATACTTGTCTGGAGTTTTAGAAAACAACGCCAATTATAGCGGCCACTATGCTTTTTTGGTACCGTCAATGAAAATCAACTTCAAGATTGGACGCCGTCAAACTATACGACTGGAATACGGAATGCGTCTTTCGCGCCCCAGCATTTATTATCTTAATCCCTATTTTAATGATATAAACCCACAACACATCACTCAGGGTAACGGCAATTTGGATGCTGAACGCAGTCATACGTTTGCTCTCACCTATGGGAATTTTACCCGAAAGTTGAACATTAACTTATCGCTCACACACCGAAGACTTAATAACGGCATTGAGCAGACAAGTAGAATAATAGGAAGTGAAGGTGAATATTTTGACAACGGACGGCATTATGCAGCACCAGGCGCAGTATATAGTACCTATAATAATATAGGTAGTACAGAGCAAACTACACTTGATTTCTATTTACGCTGGAATATGCTTCGGCAATTGAGTTGGACATTCAACGGCAACTTAGCTTATCTTGACATGACCGACCCTGCCCGTAAATTAAGAAACCACGGGTGGAAAACATTTCTTAGTGCCAATGCCTCTGTACAGCTACCTTCAAACATGCGCTTCATGGCGCGCGTAGCATATAGTAGTCGCGATATCATGTTGCAAGGAGACAATAGTTCATTGCTTACCTATAACTTTTCCTTAAACCGTTCTTTCTTGAAAGATAGGAGACTCTCATTATCACTTAATACTTCTGATGTATTCAGAAGTTGGATGACACGCCGACGCACCACTTACGGAACCAACTTCTATACTCAATTCACCCAACAAGTAAAACGGCAGTATTACGGACTTACTGTGATGTATCGCTTTGGCAACCTGCGCCAATCTAACACTAAACGAGCCTCTCACGGCATCAAGAATGACGATTTAAAATCTGCCGCACGATAACATCTTACCTCTATTCACTATAACGAGCGAATACCTATATTCGCTCGCTTCAGTACACGGCTCTTTTATTTAAAATACCACGCTTATCTCCGATATAGCTATTCTTCAACATATTTGTGGGTTCTATGGTTATTATTGTAATGTTTTCTTTATTGCCCACGGCCGTCGGCAATAAAGTTTACGG
>CAVKSZ010000068.1:0-4412 GCA_963659135.1 Bulleidia sp.
GATTGCTATTACCCTTAATGTTTGGTGAGTTATCGCCGTGGCTGGTCTGCGCGGGCCTTGTTAACAACATAGGGCCATTACCCGATAATAGCCAATCTGGAGACAAATCCGGATACACCTGTAGAATATTTTCTAACTTATCGGTGCCGATAGCGCCGCCTTTTTTTAGACACTTGCCAAAAGAAGCATTGGACATACCTATACTTTTCTCAAACGCCGCGACAGTAATCCCCTTATGGTCTATATACTGCTTCAATCTTTCCATTATCATAGGTGAACAAACGTTAAATTCATATATAATTAGAAAATATTCTATCTATTATTTGGTGATAGATAGGAAATATCCTATCTTTGCACCGTGGTAAGTAAATAAGTAACTAACCACAAGGGGCGAGAGAGGCCGCCGAACCATAGCCCAGCGACACGGACACACCAACTGCAAAAGTACGGCGGTTTTTTCTTTACCCAAAAAAGGAAAGTAAATAAGTAAGTAAATTTAATAAATTTTCACAATTATGGCAACACAAGAAAAAGAAGTAAAGAATTTAACCTGCGACGACCTGCGCGCATTGACTGTAGGAGAAACAAAAACTTTCTACCTGCCGGATGCCCGCGCGTGCTATACTGGTAAGTCGCTGGCGTACCAGCTGCAAAATCAAATAGGCTGTAAGTTCAGCATAAAAGCGGACTTCACCGAAAAGTCGTTAACCATTACTAAAAATGTGATATGATAACAACTAAGCCAGACGTTGTGCCGGATGGTCTTTACAGCTTTGCGGACGCCGCAAAAGCACTGCAAATTAACAGACACACTATTGATAGGTATGTTAGCAAAGGCTTTATCAAGTATAAGATTAGGAAGATAAACAACCGCCGAGTAATAACAGGAGCGGAAATTATCAAGTGTTGGAGAACAGTGTATTTATAAAATAAGGAGGAAAACAATATGGAAAAGATGATTAAAAATTGGCGCTATTGGTTGTTGATGGCTATCGGCTTTGCAGCATTCATCAACCTCATAGGAACACCCAACGAGAACAACCCCTACTACTGGGAGTTAGTTATCTGCTCTAAGTTTACCGCAGTAGCGCTGGCAGTGTTTGACATAGGTCTTTATACATGGTTTGCAGACCGCGGCGAGATAGACGACGTACTGGATTATGGAAAAGAAGAATAACCACTATAAATTATACAATAATGAAAACAGATTTGAGTATTAGCGTACAAGTCAACATCGGGCTAACGCAACAATTAGAAACCGTGGTAAATGCTATATTAAACAGCATTACCCCAAAAGGCTTTGGCAGATACCAAGAGCCGCAAGAACAGGCGCAAGAACAGGCACAAGAACAGACACAGACGCAGACACAAGAACAGGAACCCGAGGCCGAACCCGCTAAAGTCCTAACCGAGGAAGATATAAGAAAGGCGATGCACCAAACACGCAAGCGCATAGAGGGAGAAGACTACAAGGAACATACCGACAGCGAGGCTTATCAGAAATACCATAAGGCGTTAACCGCACAGTTCAAGAACATAGCCGCCGAACTGGGAGCCGACAAGCCAAGCCTACTACCGGCAGAGCAGCGCGCATCTTTTATTAGTTCCTGTAACGAATTAACCGTACTGGAAGATGGCACGATAGGTGTTGTGGTTCCATTCTAACCCATTAGACTATGCCAAGCAAACACGCATTACTATCACCAAGCGCCGCCCATAGGTGGATGAACTGCACCGCCGCCCCATTGCTGGAGAAAGACGTTGCGGATAAAGGCAGCATCTTTGCAGAGGAAGGAACACTTGCCCACGCCTATTGCGCCAAGAAGCTAAAAGAGTTCTTGCACGAGTCTACGACCGACGAAGAACGGGAGATTGCCCAGCTTAACTATAAGTACCATACGGGCGAGATGGACGAATATACAGACACCTATAAGACTATAGTACTGGAGAAGTTTAACGCCGCAAGGCAGAAAACCAAGGACGCGCAATTACTCGTAGAGGTCAAGTTAGATTTTAGCCATTACGTGCCCGATGCTTTCGGTACGTCTGACGCTGTGATAATTGCAGACGGTGTGATGGAGGTTATCGATTTCAAATATGGCAAAGGTGTAAAGGTGTCAGCGGTTGAAAATCCACAAATGATGATATATGCACTGGGCGCATGGGACTTGTTCAACTTTGAGTACAATATCCAAACAGTACGCATGACTATTGTACAGCCCCGCATAGATAACCTCTCGGAGTACGAGATTAACGCCACCGACCTTATTAATTGGGCAGTTGACGAGTTGCAACCAAAGGCAAAGGAAGCCTATACCGGTGGCGCACAAAAACCCGGTGAGTGGTGCCAATTCTGTAAGGTGAAAGCCAAATGTAAAGCACTTGCCGAAACCTGCGTTAACGCCCAGCGGGCAAACCAAGACCCTAAGTTAATAGGCAAAGAAGAGATGGAACGCATCCTACCTATGCTGTCTACATTCAAGACATGGCTAACAGGGATTGAGGAATACAGCCTACAGCAGGCGCTCGATGGTGTGCAGTATAAAGGGTTCAAAGTAGTAGAGGGCAGAAGCATAAGAAAGATTACAGACACCCGCGCCATTATGGACCTACTACACGATAACGGCTTTTCTGAAGATACCTATCTAAAGCCCACAGAACTAAGAAGTATTACAGACTTAGAGAAGCTAATAGGTAAAAAGCGTTTCGGCACGCTGTGCGCCGACTACATAGTAAAGCCACAGGGCAAACCTACACTTGCGCCCGATACCGACAAACGCCCAGTGTTCAACTCGGCCGTTAACGATTTCAACGATATTTTATAACAACTTAAAAAAAAATAAACAATGATTACCCAAAAGTAATTAACGAGACTAAAGTAGTATTCGGCCCTTGCCGATTGAGTTACACACACGTATTTGAGAAGTATAGCCCCGACGGCGATAGTGAGGGAAAGTATATGACAAATGTACTGGTACCTAAATCCGAAAAGAAAACCGTTGACGCCATTAACAAGGCTATAGAGGCAGCAAAGAAAGCCGCTATCGTGTCTAAGTGGGGAGGCAAAGAGCCTAAGAAATTAGATTTACCCCTGCGCGATGGAGACGACAAAGACGATGAGGTATACGCCGACAAGTTCTATCTGAACGCCAAGAGCAATACCCGCCCCGGAGTAGTAGACCGCAAGAAAGTGCCTATCATGGACGAGGAGGAAGTATATAGCGGTTGCTGGGCTATTGTTTCGGTTACATTCTACGGCTACGACGTAAGCGGCAATAAGGGTATAGCCTGCGGACTTAACAATATTATGAAGTTCAAGGACGACGACCACTTAGGCGGCCGCGTATCAGCAGAAAGCGACTTTGGCGATATTGCCGGCATCGATGACGAAGACGACGACGAATTATAAATAACTCCTCTCTCCTTACCCCCGGCGGTGAATGGAATTAAAAGCCCCGGATAAGCCGCTGGGGGATTTAAAAAAAAGAAAATGAAAGAATTAGGCATCGACATAGAGACATACACAGTAACGACCTCACAGAGTGTGGCGTATATAAGTACGTAGAAGCATCGGACTTTACTATATTGCTTTTCTCCTACAGCATAGACGGTGGAGCGGTGCAATGCGTTGACCTCGCCAGCGGTGAAACCTTACCGGAAGAGATACGCACGGCACTAACAGACCCCGAAGTAATTAAGACCGCCTATAATGCCGCCTTTGAACGTATCTGTATAGGCGCGTATCTGGGCACGGCCGAAAGATTAGACCCTAAGCAGTGGCAGTGTACTATGGTAAGAGCTGCACGTATGGGCCTGCCCCTCTCTTTGGCTCAATGCGGCGAGGTGCTTAAACTGGAAGATAGGAAGATGAGCGAGGGGCGCGCCCTTATCCGTTATTTCAGTGTACCGAACAAGCAGACCAGAAAAGGCGTAACAACGATGATACGCCACTTACCGGGCGATGCTCCCGAGAAATGGGAAACATTCAAGAAATATAATATCCGTGATGTAGAGGTAGAGCAGGCCATTTTGAAAAAGGTTAGACGGTTAGAGGTTCCTGCATTCGACGAGGAGTTATACGTAGCTGACCAATATATTAACGACCGCGGAGTTATGATAGACCGCGTAATGGTTGACAACGCCGCCCGCTTTGACGAAGCCTACAAAGAAGAGCTCTTGGCAGAGGCGCGCAACCTTACAGGCATGGATAACCCCAATAGCCCCGGACAGATAAAGCAATACATATCAGAGAAAACAGGCTTTACCATTGACAGTCTGAATAAGAAAAATTTAGACGACTACGAGATACAATTCAAGTACTGGCCAAAGGTGCAAAAAGTCTTGGCCCTACGCAGAGAGATGGGCAAGACATCAAATAAAAAATACTCTACCATGCAGAAATGCGTCTGCAA
>CAVKSZ010000069.1:0-4100 GCA_963659135.1 Bulleidia sp.
CACACGACAAACAACGAATCTGCATATGTAAGGAGTCCATCTGCTAATTTAAGGGTTAATATGATTACAAAAGTAGAATTTTTTCAGTTATTTTGCAACTAAAAGCTCGCCCAATGCGTCTAACGGATAAAAAATAATTAAAACGAAGAAATATGAAAGGATTCTTATTGACCCTTACCCTTGTTTTGGCATGTATTACCATAACAGTTGATGCAGCCCCTAAGCATCGCAATCATCTTGGTGTTAACTCTACGGCTGTAGATACTACGGGGGTAATCGCCTACTCTGACACTACGCAGGTAGATACTTCTGCACAGAGTGGATGGCAGGTGCAGTTAGACGATGATGATGATGCAGACCGCGTAGCCCTTGAATTAATAAATGCCTTCAAACCTATGTTCGGTGTTGGTGGTGTGATGTTGGCAATAGTAATTTTTATTGGTGTATTCTTGTTGATGATAGCTCCGTTTATTGTTATCATCCTACTTATACGTAGTGCTTACAAACAGCGTAGCGAACGTATTAGGCTAGTCCAAAAGGCTTTGGAGAACGGCCAACCTATCCCTGAAGGCTTCTGCAAGTATATACCAGAGACCAGCGAAGTATTGTGGAAGCGCGGTATACGTAATGCCTCGATAGGCGTGGGTATGATTCTGATGTTTATGTTTTGGGAGTCGGCAGTGCTTATGGGCGTGGGCGCTCTGGTGGCATGCTACGGCATAGGTCAACTGGTGATGGTGCACACTACGGCTAGTCGTGAAAGTAAAGAAGAAAAAGAAGCCAGTAATACTGAAGCAGAAAAAGATACTGACAATACCGAAGAGTAATCACGGCTAAAAGTTACTCATCGTGAAGAATATAGAAGAAAAAGCATGGATAGCCCAGGCGGTAGTATTTCACAGCAGAACCGCCTTCGGGCGTCTGGTAGAGAAATATCAAGCCCAGGTGCGTCGGTTTTTTCTTAGTCAGACGTTGGGCGATACGCAGTTAAGCGACGATCTGGCACAAGACACGTTTGTCAAGGCTTATGTCAATATCACTCGCTTCCGGGGCGAAGCCTCGTTCTCTACTTGGCTGTACCGCATTGCCTACAATGTGTATTACGATTATGTAAAGACACTGCACAATACCGATTCTATTGATACCTATGCCGTAATGGGGCAAGCCGCCCGTGGCACTGACCGTGGCTTACAGATAGACCTGCATAAAGCGCTGGCACTACTTACCGAAAACGAGCGCACCTGCATAGTATTGCAACTTATTGAGGGGCAACCTCTAGATACCATTGCTGCCGTTACCGGCATGCCCCAGGGTACTATTAAGAGTCACCTATCGCGTGGAAAGAAAAAAATGGCCGACTATTTAAGAAATAACGGATATGAAAGATAAAGACGATATACTGATTCAGCAGTTTATAACCGAGCATATGCCCGTAGTAGAAGATATGGGGTTCACTCATCGTGTTATGCGCCATCTGCCACGGCGTACCAGCCGTAGTAACCGTAGGTGGACGCTCTTCTGCACCATAGTGGGTGTGGTTATGATAGTAACCACTAACTCTATAGGCATTATGGTTAATATTGTGTCGGGGGTATGGGGCGATATGATAGGGGCTATAGCTACTACGGGCACCATTAACTCTCTCGCCATAATTGCTTCGCTTGCCATAATGATAGTAGTGGGCGTAATGGTTGTAAGTACTCCTAAAGTAATAATAAAAAAGTAAGTAGATGTTATAGCTAACCACCATAATTTACAATTACTGTATATACTAAGAAGGCTGGCAAAGAGCGTGATGTTCTCTGCCAGCCTTTATTCGATTTACCAATGCTAACCCTACTCGATAATAATATTCAGACCTTCGCCATTGCGTGTTGGCTCGGTATCGGTAGTCTTGTTCTGTTTTTTCAGTTTACCCTGCTCGTCGAACATGCCGTAGGTGGTGCGCAGCACGATAAACTCGGTACGACGGTTAAGCTGGTTGGCTATTTCTTGTTTATCGGCATCTAACTTGCCGATAAACTCTTCGGTAAGCACATCGCCTTCTTTGAGCCATGTTAGTCGCTCGGTAAGTTTCTTGCGTATGGTCTTGGGTCTTTCCTTGCCGTAGCCTACGGTGGTAAGACGGTCTGGGGCAATGCCCTTTGCTACCAAGTATTCTGCCACGGCTTCGGCACGGCGTTGCGATAGTCGTTTGTTGTATTCGGCACTTCCCTTGTAGTCGCAGTGGGCACTCAGTTCGATGGTTACATTGCCGTTCTCATTGAGCAGCGTAACCAGATCGTCGAGTGCTTTGGTCGATTCGGGACGTAGGGTGGCTTTGTCAAAGTCGTAGAATATATTGTCTATCAGCACTGGGGCGCTTATAGATACCAGCGGGAATTGCAATACGGTTTCTTCAGACTCCTCGGTTTTTTGTATGGTAAGTTCTTCTTTATGGTTAAGAAATCCCTTGCAGGTGGCCAGCATTACGTAGCTTACTCCGGGTGTTACCACTTGGGTAAACGAACCGTCGCTTTTCAGAGGAAGGCGCAGGTTGGTACCATCGTTGCCTACCATGTATACCTCTGCCTGGGGCAGCTCGTACCCCTCGGTCTCGTATACCCATCCCTTTATGGTATTTACTATCTCTGGATTTTCAAACTGATAGATGTGGTCCCAACCACGGCCATCGCCCCGGTTTGATGAGAAGTAACCCCGGTTGTGTGGACCTTCGAAGGTCATACCGAAGTCGTCGCCTTGCGAGTTTAGCGGATATCCTGGGTGGATAAGTTGATAACGGCCCTGCTTGTTGGGTTTGGCTATAAATATGTCGAGTCCGCCAAGTCCGGGGTGGCCGTTACTTGAGAAGTATAAGTCGCCATTGGGTCTGAATGTGGGAAACATCTCGTCGCCGGGGGTATTGATGGGCTCGCCTAAGTTCTCTATTCCCCCCAGTCCGGCAGCGGTTATGCGTACGCGCCATATATCCATACCGCCCTTGCCACCAGGCATATCAGATACAAAGTATAGCCACTCGCCGTCGGGCGATATAGCAGGGTGGGCATAGCTCGATAGCGTGTCTCGGGTTATTTCTACTTTGGAGGCTTTGCCCCATGCGGCATCGCTGCGCGATGATTTTACTATCTCGGCAAAGCGTGGCGACGAAGGGTCGGTTACACACTGGGTAAGATACATCTCCCTACCATCGGCAGAAAAACAGCAAGCGCCCTCGTCGTAGGCCGTATTCAGTCCGCCGCTTATAGCTTCGGGCTTCGACCATTTGCCTTTGTCGTCTTTTGTAGATATGAATATGTCGCCGTTTTTAGTTCCGGTTATCCCGCTTATTTCGTCGCCCTCGGCCTCGTTGCGTGTAGAGGTAAAGTATAGGCGGTCCATATCGTCGCCAGCCAATACGGGGCTATAGTCGGCACGGCGCGAATTGAATACATCCATCTTCTTCACCTTATACCTTGACCCCGCCTGCTTGATGGTAGGCGCATTTTGAGCCGAAGACAGGCCGTTCTGCGCCAGCGTATTGCCGGGCAGCGAGTCGAGTACGGTGCGATACATGTCGGCAGCCTCTTTATACGAACCGTTTTTCAGTAGTTGCTGGGCATAGCCTATTAGGTCTTCGGTGTGGGTTTGTCCGTATCTGCGTGCATTGGCATAGGCTGCCACAGCGCGTTGCGACTGGTTGATACGGGCATAGCTCTGCGCCATTTTTAGCGATACCTTACCGCGTTGCTCTTTCTGCTTGGGCGACAGTTGCCGGTAAGCCTTGCGGTATTGTATGGCAGCATCGTAATATTCGCCCAAGGCCAAATGGCGGTCGCCTTTGCGTATGGTGCGGTCGGTACTACAGCCGTCAAGAACCAGCAGCATGGTTACTGCGGATATTATATATATAAGGTGTTTCATGTGTGGTCTTTTCAGAGATAACGTTCTCTTTGCCTTTTTATTGCCTTAGGCGGTGGGCTGTGGCATAAGTTTGTATTTATCGCGGGATGACTACTTAGTCTTCTTTCGATATATTTTGGTTTTTATATACTGCCCACGGTCGTAAGCAAGATGGTTGATGGCCGTAGCCCAATTGGCTGACGCCCGTAAACTATATTGCT
>CAVKSZ010000070.1:0-3869 GCA_963659135.1 Bulleidia sp.
ACAAAACACGTAGCAGTTAGGTCATGTTGTGGCAATAGTGACGTTGGGCTGCTTGTAAATTCCTATCAGTCACAAAAATTGAAATTTCAAAGCATTTTTTAAATGAAAGAGCCGTAAATGTAGACTAAAAAACTAAGTGATTTACTTTGGATTGGTTTAGGTTTTAAGTAACTTTGCAAAAAGGATAAATCAACTCAAGTGAATGAAACTTTCTGAACTGAAGACAGGCGACAAAGGTGTCATAGTAAAAGTAATGGGACACGGCGGTTTCCGCAAACGAATCGTAGAAATGGGCTTCATCAAGGGAAAGAAGGTAGAGGTACTACTCAATGCGCCTCTACAAGACCCAGTGAAGTACCGCATAATGGGATACGAGGTATCACTACGGCATAGCGAAGCCGACCTGATAGAAGTGGTATCAGCCGACGAGGTATCACAGACACAGACCGACATCAAGCTTGGAACTACAGTAAAAGAAAGTACACCTTGCGCAGACACACCTGAAGCCGCCGATCAACAAATGGAAGACGCAGCCGACCGTAAGCGACATGTAATCAATGTGGCACTGGTAGGAAACCCCAATTGTGGCAAAACCTCGCTCTTCAATTTTGTATCTGGAGCCCACGAGCGCGTAGGCAATTACAGCGGAGTAACAGTAGATGCCAAAGAGGGCGTGGCCCAATACGAAGGTTACACCTTTCACATAGTAGATTTACCCGGAACATACTCACTTTCTGCCTATTCGCCTGAAGAGCTCTACGTACGCCGACAGATAATAGACAAAACCCCCGATATTATAATTAATGTAATAGACAGTAGCAATCTGGAGCGCAACCTGTATCTCACCACTCAGCTGATAGACATGCACGTGCGCATGGTTTGCGCCCTTAACATGTTCGACGAGAGCGAATCGAGGGGCGATTTAGTTGACATCGACCGCATAAGTCAGCTCTTCGGAGTACCCATGATTCCCACGGTATTCACCACGGGGCGCGGTGTAAAAGAACTTTTCCACACCATTATTAAAATATACGAAAGCAACGAGGGCGACGACCTGCATTACCGCCACGTACACATCAACCACGGACACGAGATAGAGCATGGTATTGAAGAGATACAAGAGCACTTGAAAAAGTCTGGCGGACTGCGCGACCGTTACTCTACCCGCTATCTTGCTATCAAACTGCTTGAGAACGACCAAGATGCCGAAAACTATATTCGTACTCTGCCCGATGCCGAAGAAATACTCAACCATCGCAACGAAGCCGCACGCCGCGTGAAAGAAGAAACCGGCGACGATAGCGAAACCGCCATCATGGATGCCAAATACGGTTTCATAAACGGAGCTTTGCAAGAGGCAGAATACGCCACTGGCCATAAGAAAGATACCTATCAAGTAACCCACCTTATCGACCGGGTTATCACCAATCGCTTTATAGGTTTCCCCATTTTTGTTCTATTGCTCTTCATCATGTTCTCAGCTACATTCCTACTGGGACAGATACCCATGGACTGGATAGAGAGCGGCGTGGCATGGTTAGGCGAAACCGTAGGCACATATATGCCCGAAGGTCCGCTTAGAGATATGATAACCGACGGTATCATTGGCGGTGTAGGAGCAGTTATCGTTTTCCTGCCCCAGATACTTATTCTATACTTCTTTATTTCCTATATGGAAGACTGCGGCTATATGTCACGCGCAGCTTTTATCATGGACCGATTGATGCACAAGATGGGACTCCACGGCAAATCGTTTATCCCACTTATCATGGGCTTTGGTTGCAACGTTCCGGCAGTAATGGCCACCCGAACGATAGAGAGCCGCCGCAGTAGACTGGTCACCATGCTCATTCTTCCCATGATGAGTTGTTCGGCACGCCTGCCTATCTACATCATGATTACCGGCATATTCTTCCCCATACACTGGCAACCGCTTATTATGCTCTCACTCTACCTTGTAGGCATCCTTATGTCTATAATACTGAGCCGAATATTCACCCGACACATCGTCAAAGGCGAAGATACCCCTTTTGTAATGGAGCTACCTCCATACCGATTCCCTACATGGAAAGCCATAGGCCGCCACACATGGGAGAAAGGCAAGCAGTACCTTCGCAAGATGGGTGGTATTATCATGGTAGCATCTATCGTTGTATGGGCGTTGGGATACTTCCCACATAACGAAAGTCTTACCCCACAACAGCAGCAAGAGCAGAGTTATATAGGGCGCATAGGCAAAACTATTGAACCCGTATTCCGTGCCCAAGGTTTCAACTGGAAACTTGACGTAGGTCTGGTATCGGGTGTGGGTGCTAAAGAGATTGTGGCCTCAACCATCGGCGTGCTCTACGCCAATAGCGACGAGGTTACCGAAGACGATGGAAACAACGGCAGATACCAGTTACTGCACCGCATGATGAGTGCCGAGGGTATTACCCCGCTCGCAGCCTATTGTTTCCTGCTCTTCGTGCTGCTCTACTTCCCTTGTATGGCTACCATTGCCGCCATCAAGAGCGAAACGGGCTCATGGCGTTGGGCACTCTTCGCCGCCGGATACACTACCCTATTGGCATGGGTAGTCTCTGCCTTGGTCTATCAGATAGGCTCACTGTTTGTATAAACTCTAATAATCATACACATAATGAAATCACTTACCGAATTATACAAGATTGGCAAAGGTCCCTCATCCAGTCATACCATGGGGCCACAGAAGGCTGCCAAGATATACGCTGAGCGCCATCCCGAGGCTCACTCATTTAGCGTAACCCTCTACGGCAGTTTGGCTGCCACCGGTAAAGGTCACATGACCGATGTTGCCATTCTTGAGATACTCTCGCCCATTGCCCCCGTTAAAATACAGTGGGAATCGCAAATCTTTCTTCCCTTCCACCCTAATGGCATGAAGTTCTGTGCCGATGGTGCCGACGAGTGGGTAGTATATAGCGTAGGTGGAGGTGCCCTGTCTGAGGGAAAGGCCGACGACCTATTCGATACCAAAGAGGTATACTCGATGAACTCACTAAGCGAGATACTTGCCTGGTGCGACCACAACGGACGCTCGTTTTGGGAGTATGTAGAACTGTGTGAAGGTAAAGAGATATGGACATATCTGCAAACCGTATGGGAAACCATGCAGCAGTGTGTAGAGCGCGGTATCAACCACGAGGGCGTACTGCCCGGTCCGCTCAATCTGGCCCGCAAAGCACCTACCTACTATGTCAAGGCTACCGGATACAAGCAGTCACTACAATCGCGCGGACTGGTATACGCCTACGCACTTGCCGCCAGCGAAGAGAATGCTTCTGGAGGCACTATCGTTACTGCGCCTACTTGTGGAGCCTGTGGCGTAGTGCCTGCCGTACTCTACCATTTGGCCAAAGGTCATCAGTTTCGCGACTTGCGAATCCTGCACGCACTGGCCACAGCCGGACTGATAGGAAATATAGTAAAACAGAATGCCTCTATATCTGGTGCCGATGTAGGTTGCCAGGGCGAAGTAGGCGTAGCTTGCGCCATGGCCAGCGCCGCTGCATGCCAGCTATTCGGTGGTAGTCCTTCGCAGATAGAATATGCAGCCGAGATGGGACTTGAACATCACCTTGGTATGACCTGCGACCCCGTATGTGGACTAGTACAGATACCCTGCATCGAGCGTAATGCCTTTGCCGCAACCCGTGCGCTGGATGCCAACCTATACTCAGCCTTCTCTGATGGCAAGCACCGCGTAAGTTTCGACCGTGTGGTGCAGGCCATGAAGCAAACGGGACACGACTTACCATCGCTTTACAAGGAAACCAGCGAAGGTGGATTGGCTAAGACGTTTAATCATATTAAATAGTCTATGCAGCACATTACCACATACATTATCC
>CAVKSZ010000071.1:0-3727 GCA_963659135.1 Bulleidia sp.
CGCCTTGCATCGTCTATTGTACAGTAACGCATGGCAAAAACATGCACCAACACTGATAAAACATTAATAAACAGGATATAAAAAGATGAAGAGATTCCTAATTTGCATAGCATTAGCCCTAACAGCTACGCTATGTGCCAACGCTCAGAAGCAATTGTACAACTACACCATCAAAGGCGCAGTGGCCGACTCTACTACCCACGCCGGCGAGCCTTACGCCACACTGACTATAGTGCAGCCAGACTCGGTAGACAAGCCTCTGAAACAAGCCATAACCGATATTAACGGCAAGTTTAGCATTACTGCCACAGGCAAGGGCAACTACCTGCTATTGGTACGGGCCGTAGGGCGACAACCACTACAGCGCGCATTCACCGTAGACGACAAGACACGCACCATAGATCTGGGCACACTACCCCTACAAGACAGTAAAAACGAACTGGACGAAGTGCAGGTAGTAGCCTACAAGCCGCTGGTAAAAACAGATATAGACAAGATAACCTATAGCATGGAAGACGACCCCGACGCCAAAACCAATACGGTAATAGAAATGCTCAAAAAAGTGCCAATGGTTACCGTAGACGGGCAAGACAAGATACAGGTTAACGGCAGCAGCTCGTTTAAGATATATGTAAACGGCAAACCTAACAACATGATGACCAAGAACCCAACCGAGGTTCTCAAGGGAATGCCAGCATCGAGCATCAAGAAGATAGAAGTAATTAGCGACCCTGGAGCCAAATACGATGCCGAAGGCGTAGGCGGTATACTGAATATCATTACCAACAATAGTGGTTCTGATGGTTACAACGCCACTTTCACGGCTGCAGTAAACAAAACTAATGCCCAAGTAGGCGTATACGCCACCGTAAAACAGGGCAAGCTAACCCTTAGCATGAACTACGACAACTATCCGCAATACATGCCCATTTACCACCAATACTACCAGGCTGATATTACCGACGAGAATGGTAACCCTACACGCCGCACCACCGAAAACGGTGAACAGAAAAATAGAGGTATATGGCATGGCGGAAGCATAGACGTAAGCTATGAGATAGACACACTTAGGTTGCTATCAGGGTCTATATCGTTAGACCAATACCACGCCAACAACACACTGTCCACAATAACGGAAGCCATAGAGCCCACCACCGGCACCCGCCTGTATAGCTACATGAGTATGCTACAAAATAGGTACAACGCCAATGGTGTATTTGCCAATATAGACTACCAGCGGTCGTTCAGTGGCGTTAAAGACCGGTTGCTTACCCTATCGTATCGTATAAACACCGAGCCTACACTCGTACAGAACAAGCAGACATATAGCGATATCTATACCAGCGACAACTGGGCCGACTTTGCAAACCATCTGAACAACCAGTATTTCCCCAGTCATCAGAACACAGTAGAGCACACATTCCAATTAGACTATACTACCCCATTTGCCAAACACCATACATGGGATGTGGGTGCCAAATACATTCTGCGGCGCTCTAAAGCCAACAGCGACCGCTACAACATAGACCTGGCCAACGGAGAGGAGACATTCGACACCGAAAACAGTTCGCACTACCGCCACCGCAACGATATTATGGCTGCCTATACAGACTATGCCTATACACAGGGAAAATGGACTGTAAAGGCGGGCGTACGCTACGAACATACGCTGCAAAAGGTAAAATATCTACTGGGCAGAGGCAGCAACTTTCACAAAAACTTTGACGACCTGGTGCCCACCGTCCGACTGGGATACCAAATAAGCGATGCTTCGAACATCACGCTGAGTTACAATACCCGCATCTATCGCCCCAGCGTATGGTATCTGGACCCCTATCTCAACGACCGTGAAGTAACAATCATAGAACAGGGAAACCCCAATCTAGTATCAGAGAAAAGCCATCGGGTAAACCTGCAGTTCAGCAATTATGGTAAGAAACTAAACTTCAACGTAACATTAAAATACCGTTATACTGGCAACAGCATAGAGAGCGTATCTACACTGGTTAACGACCAAGATATAGAAGGACTAAAGAATCCTACCGGCAGAGAAGTATTCTATGACACCTATGCCAATATAGGCAAGATACAGTATGGAGCTATAAACCTATACGCCAACTACAACCCATGGAGCGGTACACGCTTTACCCTTAATGGAGAAGGTTCGTATGCCCACATGAGCGACGGACAATTGCTGCGCAACCACGGTTTTAGCGGTTCGGCCAGTCTATACCTTCAGCAGACAATTGCCAAGACATGGACCGCCACACTACAATATTACGTAAGTGCACCACAGATAAGTATACAGGGCAAAGGAAGCCAATACTCACAACACAGTTTTTCTCTGAGCAAATCGTTTATGGACAAGCGGCTAAACATAGCCATATTTGCGTATAATCCGTTTAAACGGCAATATGGTTACAGAAATACTACCGTAGGCGAACGCTTCTATTCGTACAACTACATGCACATGCAGAATTGGAACGTAGGCATAAGAGCCAGCTGGAGCATAGGTAAACTAAAAGAAAGTGTAAAGAAAGCCGACCGCAGTATAGAAAACGACGATGTAAAAGCCGGCGGAAGCAAGAAGTAAACCTCTCTCTAATTACATATCATTCGTGGTCATACCCGCAACGGGTTTGGCCACGCTTTTTTTTGTGCCAATACTTTGCCGATACAACAAATGTAAGTATCTTTGAACCTTATTTACAACAAAAGCACATACCACTATGAACAAGAATATACAGCCCACGACACGCATACTTAGTATGATGGTAGTACTACTGAGCATACTTAGCATACATGCCAACCCACGCTACTGCGCCCGCTACATCAAGCAGCATCTGCTCTATCAAGCAGGCCAAGAAACCAACGTGATAGACATAGACCTGGAGTGGCCCGAATTTGTAGACAGAACGCCAGCCATACCCCTGCAACGCATGCTCACACGCACACTGTTGGGCAACGAACGCTGCACACTAGACAGTGCCTACACGCAGTTTCTATCTCGTTTCGGCAGCCCCGTAACTCGCCAGTTCGACGTTACGCCCGATGATAGCCGGTTCTGCTACGTTACCTGCAACCTAAAGCTCATAGGTCATCAAGACGGCAAGTACATATCTATGAGAGCCAACTACATATGTCAGCCCGAGAAAAACTCTACACAAAAAGGCGATACCGTATCAATGCTGCTCACATACGACCTGCGCAACGCCCAGATACTGCGTCTGGCAGATCTACTGCGCACAAACCGATTGCAGCAGGGATATTATACCGACGACGCAATATACCAATTGCTGGCAGGAGCACAAACGCCACTGCCAAAGGATATCTATACGCTGCAAATTAACGATGCCTGCCTATCCGATGATGCACTGATGATAGAAATGAGTAGCTACGATGGCGAGCAGATAACGCCCATCACATCAAAGGTAGCCCCCGAACACATAAAGGGCATCACCACCAAAGCCGTGCGTAAGCTCTTAACTGATACTGACAACAATACCTTTGCCGAGCTGTATAACCTACCCGCCTACATCGACGGCGACACGATATATAGCAAGGCCGATCAAGCTCCCGAGTTCAACTTCAATGGTGAAAGTCTGATGAACTATCTTATTCGCAATCTGCGCCTCGATGCCAACACTATACAACAACTGCCCAGCGGCAGCAGGGCGGTAATAGCCTTTGTAGTAAACACCCAAGGATACATACTACACCCCTGCGT
>CAVKSZ010000072.1:0-3364 GCA_963659135.1 Bulleidia sp.
CAGCCAATTGGGCCACGGCCATCAACCAACCGGCTTACGGCCGTGGGCAGTATAGAAAACATAAATTAAACTTTAACAGAAAGATATCGAAAGAATACTAAGTAGTCATCCACGATAAATACAAACTTATGTTACATAAAAACTCAGAACTAGCTGATAATCACAGATTGTGTAGATTTACCCCAACAAAGGCACGTGGCATTTAGGTCATGTTGTGTCAATAGTAACGTGGGGCTGCTGCTAAATGCCTAGAAGGCACAAAAAATGAAATTTCAAAACACTTTTAAATGAAAGAGCCGTGAATGGTTATATAAATATTGTAGAAAATGATTGGCTGTTCAATGGTTTATGGCTATCTTTGCCCTATCAACAAACAGGATTGTATGGCACCTCGCCCCTATAAAACGACATGCCATAAATATAATTTGTATCAGACCTATGATAATCGAAGAAATAGTAAAATACAACGAAGAGTTTGTGGCTCAGCAGGGTTACAAACAGTATATCACCAGTAAATATCCAGATAAGCGCTTGGCCATACTCTCATGTATGGATACCAGGCTTACCGAACTGTTGCCGGCAGCACTGGGATTGAAAAACGGTGATGCTAAAATTATAAAAAACGCCGGCGGACTGGTTATCAGTCCTTTCGACTCGGCTATGCGCAGTCTGCTGGTGGCAGTATACGAATTGGGCGTAGAAGAGATAATGGTAGTGGCCCATTCTAACTGCGGTGCATGCCACATGAATGGTGCCGAGATGAAACAACTTATGTTGAAGCGTGGCATTAGGCAAGATGTAATAGATACCATTGCCCTTTGTGGTATAAACCTTGACCACTGGCTCGAGGGCTTTCATGATACTGAAGACTCTGTTAGAAACACCATAAACACTATACGACAGCATCCGCTTATGCCTCATGATGTAAATCTGCATGGATATATTATCGATTCGGTAACTGGCAAGCTTACAGAGGTAAAATAACATTATAGAGCAACCCACATAAACATGCTGCTGACATGATAGAACTAAAAGATGTATACATACACTGCGATGGAGATAGCCTGATAAGCAATCTATCGGTTTGGGTAGACGACGGCTGTTCGCTATTAGTCTATGGTGGCAGTGCCATACAGCGGCAGTGCTTGACAGAAGCGTTGCTTGGCATTAGGCCTGTAGCAGAAGGCTACCTTACCTACGATGGCGAGGTGTTTACCACGGCTGCTGCACGATATCTGCGCAGCAGTATTGGATATGTGCCCGCCCGTGCGCCCGAACCACAAGTTTCGTTGCGGCAGATGGCCGATAGATTTGTACAACTGGGTGCGTTTCGGCGTTTTCGTAAAGAACTTAACGGGCTAACCCAATTATGGCAGACGGCAGGAATAACCGCCACCATAGCAGATGCAGCGTGTGCTACTCTCTCTGCAGAAGAACTGCAGACCGGAATGCTATGCATAGCGCGATGGCTGAATAAGAAGGTAGTGATAGTAGACGATATAGCCAGCCCTAAAACGGCACAGATACTAAGAGAAATGGCTACAACGGGTACTCTGGTTATAGCTACGGCCGAAGATAATATACTGGCAGAATATTTTGATAACAATATCAATCTTGATAAATAATGATAACAAATACCCTTCATCTTACATTTGGCAGCCTGGTACTGGGAGCACTGCTGTTTGTTATACCCATATATGTACTTTATGTATGTAAGGTAGATATATGTAAAAAAGCCCTAAAGTCGCTCCTATTAATGCTTGCCGGTGTGGTGGGCGCAGCTCTGCTTACCAGCGTGGCCTTATGGGCATCTAATGTAGTTGTTACCCTGCTGTGTGCGCTGGTATTTGCGGCTACAGCGGCAGTATATACGGTAATAAAATCCAGGATTGCCTTGCGTAATTATCTTATACCCACTCTGCTGGGCATGATCCTTGCGGTATTGCCCCTATCTATACTCTTTGTGTGGCTAGTGTTGGGCCTATCACCGCTTGCCCCACAATATCTAATACCCATTGTAGCCCTTGTATCGGGAGCTGTGGCTGGCGGCAATGTTAAGGCTATGGGCGCTTATTACGACGGTTTGCGCTATCATGGCCGTTTATACTATTATCTTATAGGTAATGGCGCTACCCGTAGAGAAGCCGCATATTATTTTACTCGTAGAGCCATGAAGCGGTCGCTGCTGCCATTGCTACAACGTATGGGAGTAATGAGTATAGGTACGGCACCCGTTACCCTGTGGGTTATGATATTCTGTGGCTTTTGCATTAGTCAGGCAGCCATAGTACAGATATTACTGGTAGGGCTTTTGACTTCGGCTTCTACTGCCATGTTGGCACTTACTCTCTTTCTAGCCCATCGTTATTCATTCGACGCTTACGATAAAATAAAATCCAACCTATGAAACGTCTATCTACCCCGTTGTTAGCCTTGCTACTTCTGGTTGTAGCCAGTTGTAACCGTCTGCCCAAGAACAGAGTACTGGCAGAGACTCTTGTAGAAAAAGAGCAGCCACCTACCAGTATTGACGATATATATAGCAATGATTTTGGCGATATGCTACCGGCGCCACTTACCGATAGGCCCGAACAGATATTGCGCCGCGAAGGATATATTACATCGTACAATAACGAACTGCTATTGCCCAACTGGGTGGCATGGCATCTAACGGCCGAACATACCAATGGTCCATATAAGCGCAAGGGGCATTCGTTTACAGAAGACGATGAGGTAGAAGGGCGTCGCGCTAACACCTACGACTATCAGCGGTCTGGATACGACCGTGGCCACATGTGTCCTTCGGCCGATAATAGGTGGAGTGCTTTGGCTCAGGCCCATTGCTTTATGATGACCAATATCTGTCCGCAACTGCATGCCCTTAACGATGGCGATTGGCGCATACTAGAGGAGCAGTGTCGCGATTGGGCAGAGCAACTGGGCGACATATATATAGTTTGTGGCCCGGTGCTTATGAACAAGAAACATAAGCAGATAGGCAAAAACCGAGTTACCGTACCCGAAGCCTTCTTTAAGGTAATACTCTGTACCCGTGGTGAGCCTCGTGGCATAGGCTTTATCTATCGTAACGAAGCTGGACGCCATCCGCAGACTCAGTATGTAAATACGATAGACCAAGTAGAGCGCATCACAGGCATCGACTTTTTTGCCTCTCTTCCTGATGAAGTAGAAAATAAGGTAGAAAGTAACGCCAACCTCGATGAATGGTTGGCTATGATAAAGTAAAAGTATTCGTTGTAAAATTTCACTAGAATACTACTTACCACACGATATTGAAGAAAGGTGGTTCACCCGAAATTCTTGAGGCTTTTTGCATATAGTCCCCGATGGGGGAAAGGGGGCA
>CAVKSZ010000073.1:0-3189 GCA_963659135.1 Bulleidia sp.
ATCGTTTTAATAAACAAATGATTGTTTTACAGATTTAAAAAGCAAAGAAAATGAAGAAATTAGTTTTGATGTTCGCAGCTATCGCTGCTATCTCTTTCGCATCTTGTGGTAACAAAACAGCTGAGCCAGTTGCTAACGCTGATTCTGATACTGCAGTAGTTGATTCAGTTGTTGCTGACTCTACAGTTGCTGCTGATTCTACAGTTGCTGAGTAATTTACATGAACTGAAGAAATTGCCGCTTGGAACTAAGTTCTAAGCGGTTTTTTTATTTCTCCCCTTACACAATGTTGTTTCTGCCCATGGCTTCAAAAATGCCAAATACTATAATTCGTGCTTTCTTTGCTTTCATTTTTATCGTATGTATTTGGCTATTTGTTGGATGTGAAAAGCCTTACCAACCCACGGAAAAGGATGATGATACAGAGCAAGAAATAACCAGTGGTAGAAAAGTTAAGTTAACCATCAATAATGCAGAGGGTGCTACTGATATTCGGCAGCTATGCACCCGTATTAGTTATTGCGTATTTACTGCTAATGGTGATTTGTATACGGTAAAACACCAAACTTCATCCGATAATGATTTTGGTTGTAAAACTCTTTACATGGCTGATGGCAATTATCGTTTAGTAGTTATTGCACATAGTGGAGCAGGGAATATTAGCATTGAATCAGAAGATAAAATAAAATTTAAGGACAATAAGATTACCGATACATTCTCTTACTCTGCTGATATTGATGTAACTGGTGATAGTAGTCTTGATGTTTCGCTTAGCCGTATTGTAGCCTGTGTTCATGTGGTAATCCCTGGACCTATGCCTGAAAATGTAAAGCAGATGGAATTTTATTATACTGGTGGGAGTTCTACTTATAGTTGTCTTTCAGGTTATGGCTCGGTTAACTCTCGGCAAACTGAATATCGAGATGTTACTACCAATATGGTGGGGCAGGCTACTGCATTTGATATATATACCATTCCGCATCAAGATAATAGTACGCTTAAACTTACCATTAGGGCTTTATCCGAAGATAAATCTGTAGTAAAATCTATCCAGCACTCCGATATACAGGTCATTATGGATACTAAGACCGTTATAACGTCTTCTATCTTTGGCGGTTCATCTGATGATGGTGGCGCTGATACTACTCAGCCTGATATATGTATTCCTCTTAATACCAGCGAAATTACAGATATCCCTCGCTGTTTCTAACTTCTAATCTAAGTAGCTTTTGTTTTGCTGCCAGTCCACCGGCGTAACCAGTTAGTGAATGGTCTGCACCAATTACTCTATGACAGGGTAGGATAATGCTTATGCCATTGGCACCTATGGCTTGTGCTACGGCTCTTACTCCCTTTGTGCAGCCTACTTTTAGCGCAATATCCTTGTATGTACAAGTTTGGCCGTATGGTATTTCTTGTAAAGCAAGCCAAACACGCTCTTGAAATGCAGTACCCGCAAGATGTAGAGGTATATCAAACTTTGTGCGTTTGCCACAAAAGTATTCATTGAGTTGTATTCTTGCTCTTGTGATCACATCTGATGCTTTTTCTTCAAATACAGCATTGAGCCTACGCTCTATTCGTAGCTTGTTGCTACTGGTCTTCGGCATGTTTGTCCAGTCGCACAGGCACAACTTATCTTCTATCGAAGCCAATACCAATTCACCACAAGGCGAATCGTAATACTGTATGTATACGGTTCGTTTCTCGGTGTCAATCATTGGGGTTATACGTTCTTTTGCTTTTTCAGTGTGTTGGGTAGAAATACTGCAATAATGCCGAGAAGCGACAGATATATCTCTTTATTCTCACTTATTGCTTGTTATCAATGAGCACTTCCTGTTGTCTAACAGATTCGTTGTGGATAGCTTCCATGATTTCAGTTACAAATTGTTTTCTTAGTCCTGCTTTAATTCCCTGTTCGCATACGCGGTTAAGTAATTCTTTATAACGATTGCTTTGGATAATCTGTATTTGACGCTGCTTCTTGTATTCTCCAATGGCACTACTTGCTTTCATTCTATCTGCCAATAATTGTATAAGCTGATTATCAATAGCATCTATCTTAGAACGTAGTCTGCCGAGTTCCGGAGTGTCTATTCCGTTTTGTTCTTTTATAGTCATATATTTCTTCTATTGTATTATGGCACCAAGTGATAAAGCTACACATAGAAAAGATGAACGCCAAAATGTTCATTCCATTCTGCCATATTTCATTTCGTTTCCATCTTTGTCATATTGTTTGCGTTTGCCAGTGGGAGGTTCTGTGAGCGTTATCCGTACTACTGCGGTACGAGCTAATGAATGGGCTATATTTTCGTCAAAAACGTCCATGTTTTGGGGTAGAAAACGTTCACAAATCAGTCGTAATCCATGTATCTTCTCTTTGTCGTCGGCAACAATTGCAGCTTTGCCCAAAGCAATGGCCGATTTGTATTGTACTGTAAAGCTTTTATCTTTCGGACCTATCGTTGGCAGACATCGGGTTACAGCAGAAAGGCATACCTCGGGATACTTTTTGATAGCTTCAAGTTTTTTACCATCCATAGCACAATGAAAATACCAGTTTATATCGTCTTCAGAAGCAAGCGACAGCGGGAGACAATAGGGTAGGCCATCTGTATCCACAAAACTTACGGTGATAAAAGGTGCTTTGTGCATCTGCTCCAGTGCCCATTGGCTATCCATAGCTCTTGATACTTTTCTCATGCTTTTTATATTCATCAACTTTCTAATTTCTGTTGGGTTATTTTTTTCAATTGCAAAATTACAGTTTTCTGTCAATATTTTTTAGCTTTCAAGCAAAAATGTAATCAACGCGAGTTGCTTTTAGAACCATCCTTAAATGCGTAGATAGAACAATTGTCAACATGGTAGTGGGTGCTGTGTTTCACCGTACCTTTCTTTTTTACCTATCTACGCATTTAACGAAGACCTTTTTTCTTTATCTTTTACGTTGTAATAGACATGGTTTCTTGGTATGCTCACGGCCGTCAGCAATGTTGCCTACGGCCATCAGGGGCTTGGTCTGCGGCCATCGGCAACTTGTACGACGGCCGTCAACAAGACATCGGGTTTTGTCTCGACGGTGTGATAAGCAAGTTGTAAAAACATAAGCGTTACCATGATATGGTAAGAGTAATCTTCATATTCATCAACAGAGGGTCTCTCTATATATTATATAAATGT
>CAVKSZ010000074.1:0-2268 GCA_963659135.1 Bulleidia sp.
ATTGTTGTCCAATGGCTTGCTTTTATATAAAATTAAAAGTCTGCTAATTTGAGGTCTTTTGCAAATTCCTTAGCATCCATATCTATTTGGGCTATTAGCTCGTAGAAATCTTCTTTTTTCATTTGCTTGTCTTTTTAAGTTCTTCTTCTTGTTTTAATTCATTGTACTTGTCAAGATACCAAATGGCCTTGCTCTTGTCTTGTATATCTGTTCCCTTGGAGTCTGACCGCCACAAGTATTTAAAGGCGTTAAGCTCACAGAAAGCAAGTGTTTTCTCTTTGCCGTAGACATCGAGCATTACGTCTATACATTCGTAACTTGCGCCTTGGTAGTGGTCGGGGTGGCTAACCATTTCGGCACTTGGCTTGGCATAGGCGGCGTTAAGTTTCTGTCGTTTCTCGGCCTCGCAGATTTCTGACTGTAGGGCATTTACGAGCTGGTGGAGTGCCATTGTTTGAACACTATTGGCAATTACCTCGCCGTAATCGTTGGTGCAGTTGTCTATGATTTGCGCCAACTCGTTTACTTTTGTTTTAATTTGGTTCATATTGTTTAATTTTATATTAGTTTATCTTGGTAGCGGTGTGGGAGTCGAACCCACAGATGCTGTAATTATCGTGTCCTCTCCGATAGAGGGCGCATCTACGCTGAAAGCGCACCGCCTCGAATACAATTTATTAATAACAATAAACCAAATGGAGAGCGAGCCCTCACGGGTTACTCCTTTGTTGAGAGCCGCTGCTCTCGTAGAGAATAATTAAAATACAATGAAAATCATCTATCGTCCCCGTGCGTGTTCCGATGTTAACGCTTACTGCCCTGTAACAGGGTAACGGGGTATATAGGGACGGTCAATAGAATAAATCCAACTAAAAACATTATTATGAGTAAAAAAGAGCAAATGAAAAGATACGCGACCGTCCCTTATTGGCAAGGTTTCACAACCTGACCGCCATGCCGTTACTCGCCTGTAATGGCATTTTGTGCGCTCTTTAGTTGCATCATTACGTGTGATAGCTGTTGGTTATACGAGTCTCGCTCTGCCCTCGCTTCACCTATGAAGATGAAACTAAGGATAACGGAAACGAGTGTTACACCGAGAATAAATATCCACGGATAGCGATATACAAGGGAGTTGATATACCGTGCTGTGTTGCGGATGATTACCCACAGGTAAATGGCGATATAGCGAAACGCCTCGGCTGTGGTTGCGTCTGTTGCGAATGTGATTTGTTTCATATTGTTTAATGTTTAGTCTTTTAGGTAATATGGCGTGGTATAGCCAGCGCCCTTTAATGGCAAGTCCTTGCACCACGGTATCGGCTCGCTGAATAAGGCTTCTACCATCTGTAATGTCTGGTCTTGTGTGGCTTCTACTATTATCTCATCGTGAATGTGGAAAACAACGTTTAATCCCCGCTGCTCCGCCCGTAGTATGACCATTCCCAGAATATCGCGTGCGGTTGCTTGTACTATGTTTTCGGTAAGCTTGCCGCCATAGGTTCTAACCTTGCCCCATTTCTTGGTTGTTTGGTTAACGCCCTCGTATTCTATTATCTCGTGGTCTCCGCGCCAGCTGTCGTTAGCTTCAATTCCTACCTGTGCCCGTGGGTAACAGATAGTACGGCCGCTCGGTAGGGTAATTAGAAGCATTCCCCAGCGGTAGCCAATTACGATGCCTTGCTGTATGGTTATGTTTCTTCCGGTCTTGATAGCGGTAAGCGTTGCTTTCTCTACAGTGTTCCATAGCTTTACAATGTTCTTGTTGCTATTGCGCCATTTCGTTACTATCTCTTTCTCCTCGCTTTCGGTTAGTCCCATCTTCTTGCCGCCCATTGCCTCCAGTGCAGCAGGGCCACCGCCATAGCCTAAACCCAAAACGGCGACTTTTCCTTTTTGCCTTAGCTCGCCATTTACACCGTGTTTTTGTACGGGTACGCCAAACATACGGCTTGCAGTCTCGCAATATATGTCGTGTCCTTGTCTGAAAGCATCAAGTACCCACGTTTCGCCGGCTATCCAAGCAATAACGCGCGCCTCAATAGCTGAAAAGTCGCAAACGTGAAAAGTGCATCCGCGCTTTGCTATGAATGCGGTACGTATCAACTCGCTAAGGGTCTGTGTCACGTTGCCGTAGTTCATCTCAAACTCTTCTAAATCGCCTTGTTTAAGTAGCTGCCGTGCCTCGTCTAAGTCGTTGAGGTGGTTTTGTGGTAGGTTCTGTAGTTGTACCAAGCGCCCGGCCCATCTACCTGTACGGGCTGCTCC